>JBAXYM010000011.1:0-37598 GCA_041670805.1 Patescibacteria group bacterium | reverse complement strand
TCTTGCATTATGGATTTTGGATTTTCGGATCACGCCAGAGATGGCGTGAACCACGCAGGATAAAACGTTTTTGCGTAGCATTCACACCATTTCTGGTGTGATCCGAATACAAAGACGGGATCCTGGATATTTGCTGCGCAAATTTCGGGACAGCTTTTTAGAAAGCAATACCTGTAAAAAGAAATAATTAATATTTGTCATTTCGAAATGAGGTACTCCGATTGAGAAATCTGGGAATAATACTATGCAAATATAATCTTATTGTAAAAATAATACCAACAAAGTTTTCGTGCATTTCCCAGATCTCTCAGTCGAGTACTCCTTCGAGATGACAAATGGGGTCAATCTTCAATACTTTCTTTTTTACGATAGAACCAACATTTCTCGTAAGAATCCCTTGATTACCGTTTAACTGTATACAAGGGATCTTTACAAAGATGACAAAAGGAATGTATTAATGCGAGAATTATAAAAAGTGATTTTATATGGTTTAAATGCGTATTGATTTAAAAAACAGAAGATATAATCTTCTGTTTTTTTACGTCTAGTCTTTGTTTAAGCTCATCGAGATGATCGCTACATAAAGGGCTGCGACTCCTACCAGAGAGTAGACGATCCTCGTGAGCAAGGACATCTCCCCGAAGAGAGTTGCAACCAAGTCAAATTCGAGTATTCCAACCAAACCCCAGTTCAACGCTCCAACTAAAACCAGGATCAGCGCCAACCAATCCACCATATTTAGTTTTTGCATAATTTTGACTTAAGATTTTTTAAAGAACCCTCGACCTTTATGATTTTATATTATAATTTTTTTGTCTGTACGTCAAATTTTCTTGCCGCAATTTTTTACGGAATTTTTTATGGAGATTGTTGAGAAATCGTTTCCGTGTTAGAATCTCAATGGTCGTATGACCTGTGATAAAAATAATATTTGCGATGGAGAAGACAAAGAAACTTTCTTTCTATCTGTTGCGCTGGCAGCTCAGCACGCCTATTCTTTATTTGGTGATGACGTGCGTTGATTTGCCGGATTTGCAAAAGACGGTGTTGGCCAATTTTATCGGAGCATTGGTATTTTTTCCGGTAGACGAGCTTATCTTCAAGAAGTAAGAAGCGAAAGAAAATATTTTAAAACTGCGTATTAAATAGTATGAGAAACGACTCTCTAACCGATTTGTGTGTATCAAAAACTGACGAAGAGCTGGTCGCTATGGCTCTGGAGGATCAGGATTATTTTGCGTATATTGTCACGAGGTATGAAAAAAAGCTGCTTTCCTATATCATCCGCATTTCGGGTCTGTCCCGGGAGGACGCGGAAGACGTGCTGCAAGAGGTTTTTATAAAGATTTATGTCAACCTCAATTCTTTCGACGACAAGCTGAAGTTTTCTTCTTGGGCTTATCGTATCACTCACAATGAGGCGATAAACAACTATCGCAAGAAAAAGTCCCGGCCGCAATGCGCGATGGACTTGGACGACGAGTTCCTTAATAATCTGGCATCCGACATGCAAACGGACGGACATATCGACATTCAATATCTCAAAGACAACGTGAGGAAAGTGCTGGAGGTGATGGAGCCCAAATATCGGGAAGTGCTGGTACTGAGGTTTTGGGAAGACAAGGACTATGGCGAGATTTCGGATATTTTGAAAAAACCGATGGGAACGGTGGCGACGCTTCTGAGCCGCGCCAAGTCGAGCTTCCGAAAAGAGATTGAAAAGCAAAACATTAAATTGTAAACATATATGGAAAAAGATTTTAGCAAAGAAATTCTGGAGAAGATCAAGAAAGAACAAATAAAGCCAAAGTCCAAGTGGCATTTTATACTCAAGGACCACGTGGTTTGGTTTGTTTTTGCTGCGAGCATCGTTCTTGGCGCGCTTGCGTTTTCCATCATATTGCACTTTTGGGAAATCAACGATTGGGATGCCTATTATCGCGTCAACGAGAATTTTTTGACGTTCGTGTTGCTTACAATACCTCGTTTTTGGATAGTGTGCTTTTTGCTTTTTGCTCTTGTTGCTTACTTTTACCTCAAGCATACGCGGGAAGGCTATCGCATGGAATTCGCCAAGGTAGTGGTTTTGAATCTGGGACTGTCTTTGGTTTGCGGCGGCGTGCTGTATAGCGTGGGGGCGGGAAGGCAGGCGGAAAATGAATTTGCCAAAAGAGCGCCTTTTTACAATGACTTGCGGAACGATCAGGAGGGCATCTGGCTGCGGCCGGAACAAGGGGTGATTATAGGCAAGATAATGAGAATTGAGGCGGATCAGGAATTGCTTGAGCTGGACGATCCACGCCAGATAACATGGACGGTGGATATCAGCGATACGGAATATTTCCAAGGTTTTGTTCTGCAAAAAGGATTTTTGATAAAAGTGTTCGGCAAGCAAGGCGAGGGCAACTATTTCGTAGCGCAAGAAATCCGTCCGCTTCTGAAAGAGCACGGCCCGCGGATGATTCCGGCGATGGAGGAATAGGTTTGGTTTATAGGACAATCATTTGTGCTTGCCAAAGCGCGGTTTCCGGACCCGATCCATAGGGTTTGAAATATCAACAGTTCTTTATTTTATTATTCTATCTTTATAAACGCCGTGAGAGATTTATCTTTTGTTTTGCAAAACAATATTTTATCCTGAAACCGAACCGCTATGGCCATTCGGATCACATCAGAAATGATGTGAACAACGCAGGAGAGGACGTTCTTGCATAGCGTTTCACACCATCTCTGGTGTGGTCCGGATACAAAATGCGTAAATATTCAATTATCAAAAATTTATGACAAAACTCAATTATCTAAACGACACATATGCGTTTGAGTCGGAAGCAAAATTTGTTGAAATCAAAGAAAACGAAAAAGGGAAGGCGGTTATTTTGGATGAAACGATATTTTATCCCCAAGGCGGCGGACAGCCTGCTGACAAAGGGGAAATCGTTTCGGGAGACAATGTTTTTGCGGTGGAGGACGTGAGATTGGACGAGAATGGAATTGTTTGGCATTTTGGTGAATTCAAAAAAGGCGATTTTGCGAATGGTAATACGGTCGCTCTGAAAATCGATAAGGACAGGAGAATTCTGAATGCCCGGCTTCATTCCGCCGGACATCTGTTGGACTGCGCGGTTCTGAAAATGGGAATAGATAATTTTAATCCTACAAAAGGATTTCATTTTCCCGAGGGACCTTATGTCGAATATGAAGGGGCGATTGAAAATCCCGCCGAGGCGATGGCAATTTTGCAAGGAAATATAGACGAGCTGATTTTGCAGGATCTGAAAGTCGAAAGCAGAAATATGAATTCCGAGGAGGCTCAAGAGAAAGGAATTCATTCGCCCGCAGGAAAATCGGCAAGAGTCGTAAGTTTTGCGGGGTTTCCGATTTGCGGTTGCGGAGGAACGCACATTGACAGCGCGGCGGAAATAGGCAAGCTGACGGTCAGGAAAATAAAATCCGGTCAGGGGAAAACGAAGATCTCTTATTTTATCGAGTGACGAAAATTTATCTGAAATAAAAAATGAGGCGCTGCGTATTATTATATATCAAGGCGCCTTATTTAATTGTTAAGAAAAAACTATGAAAAATAAAAAAATCATAAGTTTGACGGCAATGTCGCTGGTTATGGGGACTACGATTGCCACTGCCAATGCGGACAGCTTGAAAGAAAAATTTCACAATCCCGTGGCTGTTTCCGAGGACATACAAGCGGAGGCGGTGGCGCTGAAGAGCGGCGATTACGCGAGCTGGAAAACCGCCGTGGAGAATGGCGGCAATTTCAAAATTTTGGAAAATATAAACGAGAGCAATTTCGCCAAGTATGCGGAGGCGTTCCGATTGCGCGAGAGCGGAGATATGGACGGCTCGAAGGCGATTATGGACGCGTTGGGAATCAAGGAACCGGAGCGGGGCGGAGGCATGGCAAAAGAGCTGGAACTGTCTTTGGATGACGAGCAAGCTCTCGAGCTGGCTGTGGAGAATGCCGATTTTGATGCTTGGAAAACCGTGCTGGAAAAAATCAAAAACGATAAGCTTGATGAGTATCTGACGGAAGAGAATTTCAACATCATCGTGCGTGCCTATAAATTGCAGGCAAGCGGAGATCGGTCGGGGGCAATGGGTTTGCTTGACGATGCCAACATTCCGGGGTTTATGCTGATGTTCGGCGACAAGAAAATGCACGGCGGTCCGGAAGATGCGAATGGCGCGGATGAAAGCAAACGAGAAGCTCTGATGGCGGCTTATGAGAGCGGTGATTATACGAGCTGGAAATCTCTGATGGACGAGCGCGGCGGCGGCAAAGTTTTGGAGATTGTGAACGCAGGCAATTTCGCACAATTTGCCAAGGCGAAGATATTGCAATCGGAAGGCAAAATGTCCGAGGCTAAAGAAATTTTGGACGGGTTGGGCTTTCCTTTTCAGGAAAGAGGCGAACGGTCAATGATGCAAAAACCTGCGCTTGCCACTGTTGCGAATTGAGGGCGGCATAAGGCTTATTTGTAGAGACGCGATTTAATCGCGTCTTTTGTTTATATCAAAACGGAGTAATTCTCGGAGTAGCATGGCTTCAGCCTGCGCCGCTGTCCAATGCAAAAAGGAACAAACAGTATACGTTCGTTCCATTCGGCTTGGGATAACCGCGCAGGCTAAAGCCATGCTACTCCACCTGCTACTCCGTGCCTCTTTTGGTTTATCAAAAAATTTGCCATATTATATATATAAGTTGTATTTTGCATTATGGACCACACCAGAAATGGTGTGAACCACGCGGGATAAAACATTTTTGCGTAGCATTCACACCATTTCTGGTGTGATCCGAATACAAAAACAATTTGTCAAACGGAGCATGGATTCAGCCTGCGCTGCTGTCCAATGCCCGTAAAAACCTGCATATACGTTCGTTCCATCCGCTTGGGACAACCGCGCAGGCTAAAGCCATGCTACTCCACCTTGTTACTCCGCCTGCTACGTTACTACGCGGCGGTAACTTCTTATTTTTTCAATCTCTTGACCATATAGCTTCCTTCCAATTTATATCCGTTTTTGCGATAGTAATCACGCACACCGATGCCGCTAATGACGGCGGTTTTTTTTGCGCCGAATTCTTCGCGCGCGATTCTTTCCGCTTCTTGCAACAATCTTCTTCCCAAACCGATATGCTGTGAAGATTTTGCGTCGCGGGTTTTTACCGGTACCAATTTGCCGTAAGTGTGGACCTCGCGGATGAGGGCGGCGTCGCGCAGTTCCGGGATGAAATGGCTGTCGCTTGTTTCGCCGGAATTTATCCGCAGTCGCAACAGCGAATAGAGATGTTTGCGATTTTTATCTTCGAAAGTAAGAAATATTTCCGTGCCGCTTGACGCCTCGTAATCTTCACGAAAAAGCTGCAAATCTTTTTCTTCCACCCGCTCCCCGCTGCGAATTTCCCGGCAACGGATGCATTTGCAGCTCCAATTTTCCTTTTTGCTTTTTTCTGCGAGCGCTTGCCGCAGGTTCGTGATTTTATTGCCCGCAATGATGCTGGTTGATGGGATGTCGCGGATCAGCCTGGTTACGCGGACGTAATAGGGCAAGTTTCTTTTGACGCGCGCGAGCATCTCGAGGCGTTCCGAGTCGGAACAAGGCTGATATTTTCCCGCCCGAAGCCATTTATAAATGAGCGTACCTTTTACGACTACGCAGGGATAAATTTTTATCATATCCGGCTGGTAGTCGGGTTTTGCAAAAAGCTCTTCAAACATTTTCACGTCTCTCTCCGCGTTGGAGCCGGGGAGTTCCGGCATCATGTGATAATTGATTTTGAATCCCGCCTCTTTGAGCAGTCGGGTGGCGCGCACGGTTTCTGCCGTGCCGTGTCCGCGGCGGTTGAGTTTCAAAACGTCATCGTAGACGCTCTGCACTCCGAGTTCGACGCGCGTGGCGCCCAATCGCCGCATATTTACAATTTCTTTTTCATCAATATAGTCCGGTCGCGTTTCCAGCGTCAGCCCCACGAGTCTTTTTTTCGCCTTCTCGTTTTTTCTCTGTTGCGCCTTTAAGTCCAGATTTTTGTAAACACCTTTTGTCTTGCCGAATTCATTTGCGGCACGGAAACATTCCTTGATGAACCAAGACTGATAGCGTCTGGGCAAGTACGAAAAAGTTCCTCCCATTATGATAAGTTCTATTTTGCCGGTCTTGTGCCCGGTGATCTCCAGTGACTCCAGGCGGGCTTTTACCTGTTCATACGGATGGAATTTGGTGAGTACGGCGCGCATTACCGCCGGCTCGTTGGAAAGATAGCTTTTGGGCATATCTTTTTCGTCGGGACAATAGGCGCATTTTCCCGGGCAGGGATAGGGCTTCGTCAAAATCGCCACGACAGCCACGCCGGACTCGGTGCGGATATCTTTGGTAACCAGCGTTTTCTCGATGGTTTCGTTTCTCGCGATTTTCTTTTGTCCCACCATCTTGCGATACTCGCACAGGAGTTCGATATTGGTCGGGCAGGGCGCTCCGAACTTTTTTGATGCCGCGCGTTTTATTTTGGATATCTTTTTTTCGGAAAAATCTTTCTTGCCCGCGGCGCATCGCTTGGCTATTTCGGTTATGATATATTCGTTGATCATTTATTTAAATAAAATAATAATATGTGGTATAATGAAATTGAAATCACCTCCCGTTTTTACATTTGTCCTTTGGTTAATTATAGCAGATTAAGAGGGTTAGAGATAATCTTTTTTGTGGGGCTGTTCCTCCCCGTTATTTTATTGCTTTCGGGTTGATCCGAAATCAGAAATTCGGCTTTGCATCCGGACCACACCAGAAATGGTGTGAATGCCGCGCAAGAACGTTTTATCCCGCGTGGTTCACATCATTTCTGATGTGATCCGAAATCCGGAAATCCACAATCTGAAATGCATTTTTGTATTTTGCATCCGGATCACACCAGAGATGGCGTGAAATGTTACGCAAAAACGTTTTGTCCTGCATTGTTCACACCATCTCTGGTGTGATCCGAAATCAAAAATCCAAAATACAGTGTGATTGGAATCATATATCGTATATGATTCAACGGAGGTTATCTATCCTCAATACAAGCAAAGTGTTAAAACTCGTAAATATAAATTTAACCCACCTTTATGGCGACTGATTCATTTGCATTGTCACCCTTTCAAATTCTAAAAGGCATCGCCGGCTTTTTGTTTTTTTGGTATGTTCAAGGCTCGAAAGATTTTTGGCGAAGGGAAATAAATATGGTCAAAGGAGTGGAGAGGGATATCGGCATTCTCATCAATTTGAAACTGATACTCCAGCCCATCTACGGCGACTATTCTCTGATCGGCAAGCTGATCGGTCCGATTTTTCGCTTGGGTAGGGTGCTTTTGGGGTGTCTTTTTGTGATTCTTCTGTCGGGTCTTATCGTTGTTTGCTACGCGCTCTGGCTGCTGCTTCCTCCCGTCGCGCTCGTGATGATTTGTAAGAACTTGTTTTATATTTTAGCCGAATAACTTTTTTCGCAATGCCGGAAGAACAAACAAAGCAAGACAAGGAAATTGCTTCGGAAATTATTTATTGCTCCGATTGCAACGCGGAAGGACGGCGGGATGACGGATCAAAATGTCCGGCGTGCGGCGGCGGCGGAGTCTTTTTGCGCATTCGCGGCGCGGCGGATTATTTTTGGGGAGAGGAACTGTCGGGAAATCTTTCTTTCTTCCGTTCGTTCGGGCATGCGCTCAAAGCTTCGGCGCGGCTTCTTTCTTTCTTTTTGGCGTTTGCTTCTCTGCTTTACGGACTTTATTTTATCGTTTCTCAAAACGGAGATTTTCTTGCCAACTTCAGGGGCGATGTGAAGTCGGTCAAGCTGGCGCAAAATGATTTTTTTGGCAGCGTCGTTGCCGCTTTTTATTATTTCGCCATAAATACCGTTGAGGCTTTCGGCGTGATTTTCAGAGAGAGGGGATTCGGGTCGCTGCTTTTCTGGCTGGGGCTGGCGGGCGCGATGTACTGCTATTATTTTTCCAGGACCGCCGATCTTTCTCGCAAAGAGATAAGTTTGGCGGACAAAGAATTCAAGCCTTTTTACGAAGACGCTCCCGTTAAACTTGAAAAAGCTGTGGATGTTTCCGCTTTCGCTTCTCCTTCGACTTTTGCCCTGCTGAAAAAGGCGCTGGATTTGTCGCATGACCACGCGCAGGCGCCGGGCGTTTTTCATCTGGCGAAAGTTCTTTTGGAGGACGAAGATGTTGAGAGGCTGGCGAAGAGGCTGGAAGTGGACGTCAAAGTCTTCGATGCGTGCTTGGATGAGGTCATAAAAAATATTCCGCGAGATGATTCTTACCAAAAAAGAAACGGCACGGTCATGAGTCCGGAGATGAAGAAATTTGCGATTATTGCGCTTCAGGAAAGCGTCGTCGCGGGTTTTGATATGATTGAGCCGGAAGCGCTTTTTCTTGCGCTTTTCTACGACAGCGATTTGGAAAAATATTTTCACGATTTGAAACTTGATTTGGCGGATGCCCGCAGCGCTGTGCTTTGGACAAAGAGCTGGGGCAAAGTGAAAGCGGGAAGCTGGCGGCGGCGCAAGATTTCGCACACGATTATGAACAAGGCGTGGACGGCACGCACGACTCCCGAGCTTGATCAATTCAGCTACGATATGACCGATCGCGCCCGTTCGGGACTGACCGGGTTTGTCGTCAATCGCCAGAAAGAACTCGACGAGCTGATGAGAATTTTGGAAAGAACCAGCCAAAATAACGCACTGCTGGTCGGAGAAGAAGGCAGTGGGCGCACTACGATTGTCAAGGCGCTGGCCAACCGGATGATTCATGACGAAGTTCTGCCGACGCTGCGCGACAAAAGGCTGGTGGTTTTGGATATCAACGCGCTGATTGCGGGAGTTCGCGCCGGCGGAGGGCTGGAAATGAGGATTCAAAAAGTTTTGGAAGATATGGCGCGCGGCGGAAATATCATCTTGTATATTCCGGACATACACAATTTGGCGGCGGTCGGAAACGGAGAAGGATTTGACGCTTCCAAAATTCTTTCTCCCATTCTTTCGCAGGGACTTTTTCAGATCATAGGTTCGACCGACTACGGGAATTATCGCCGCTACATCGAACCGCGCAGCGATTTTGCCGCCGGTTTCGATATTGTAAAAGTGGAGGAACTTAGCGAAGAAGATTCTCTCAAGGTCTTGTCGGTCCAAGCGGGCTACATCGAAAGCCGCGAGGGGGTGACGATGACTTACAACGCCGTCAAGAAAGCGGTGGAACTTTCCAAACGATATCTTCCCGACCGCTTGCTGCCGGGCAAGGCGATTGATTTGCTTGCGGAAGCGGCGGTGGAAGTGCGTCGCCGCGGTGAGGGACAGGCTCTGCGCGACGAGGATATAATGAAAATCATTACGGAGAAAACGGGCATTCCGCTTGAGAGCATAGACTCCAACGAAGCGGAGAAACTTTTGAGTTTGGAAGAAAAGCTGCATCGAAGGGTTATCGGGCAGGAGCAGGCGATCAAGTCCGTGTCGTCCGCCATTCGCCGGGTGCGCGTGGGTATGAAGTCGCAAAACCGTCCCGTGGGAACTTTCCTTTTTGTAGGTCCGACCGGAGTGGGGAAGACGGAGCTAGCCAAAGCGCTGGCGGAGGTTTATTACGGCAGCGAGGAGGCGATGATTCGTCTGGATATGAGTGAGTATCAGACATTGGGAAGCGTGGAAAAATTAATCGGTTATTCTTCTCCCGGGAGCGGGGAAAATTCTGCCGGCGGCGGCACCTTGACGGAGGCGATCAAACACAATCCTTTTTCTTTGCTGCTGTTGGACGAATTGGAAAAGGCGGATAAAAATGTCCTAAATCTTTTCTTGCAGGTTTTCGATGACGGCCGGCTGACGGATAATATGGGGCGGACGGTGGATTTTACCAATACTATCATTATCGCCACTTCCAACGCCGGAAGCAGGGAGGTGAGCAAAATGTTCGTTGATGAGAGTAGCGACAACGGCAGACTTTTGGAAATGTTGGAGCCTTATCTCTTGCAATATTTTACGCCGGAATTTCTGAATCGTTTTACGGATAGAATTGTTTTTCGTTCTCTTACGCCGCAAGATCTGCTCCTGATTGCCAAACTGCAAATCAAGGGCTTGGCGGCGAGGTTGGACGAGGCGCAGGGCATCAAAATCGAACCCAGTGACGAGGCAGTTTCTTATTTGGTGGAAATCGGGTATAATGCGGAGTATGGGGCGAGGTTCTTGCAGCGGACCATGCAGGAAAAGCTGGAGAATCTCATCGCTGTGGAATTTCTGAAAGGAAATATCAAGCGCGGTGATACTTTCAGCGTGCAGGTCGAACAATTAAGACAAATTTGATAAAAAATTATGGCAAAAAAAGAACTTGAGGGGGCTTATGAAAAATATCTGCTGCTTTTTATGCCGATCTGGCTGACGCTTGTCGCTATCAAAAAGATGCGCCGGGAAATTGCAGAGGAGAAAAGGAAAAAGGCGGAAAGAGGGATGTGATTTGTCAAAATTCACCATACCTCATGTATCTTTTGTGTTGCATAGTTGCGGCACAATCCCGATACCGGAGTTTGACTGACCCTATTTGTCGAAGGAGTATTCAACTGAGAGATCTGGGAAATGCACGAAAACTTTGCTGGTATTGTTTTTACAGTGAGATTATATTTGCATAGCATTTGTTCCTAGATTTCTCAATCGGAGTACCTCATTTCGAAATGACAAATACTTTGCGAGGAAGTTCGACAAATAAAATGGAAAAGGTTATATTGAATCAAACTCCATTTGTCATCTCGAAGGAGTACTCGACTGAGAGATCCGGGAAATGCACGAAGACTTTGTTGATATTGTTTTTACAGTAAGATTATATTTGCATAGTATTTTTCACAGATTTCTCAATCGGAGTACCTCATTTCGAAATGACAGATATTGATTGTTTCTTTTAATTTTAACAGAAACATCTTCTCGCAACGACAAGCTAAACGCGCAATACCAAATTAACTTAATCTGTTACATAATGATTTTACATTTATTCTCCCTCACCCCGACCCTCTCCCGATAGGAGAGGGAGAAAATCCAAATACTTTATGAGCGGATTGTGGTACGGATTAAGTTAATTCGGTATAAGTCCTAAAATAAACCATTAAACAGTTAATGTCACAAATCATGGGGAAAAAAGAGAAATTGAAGCTTCAAAGAAAAGAAGCGCAGAAAGAAATGGAAGTTGTCAAAAAGGAGGGAAAGAAGAAAACGAAAGTGTTCATCGTGTTGCTCCTGCTTTTGGCGCTGGTTGCTTACGAAGCTTACGTCGCGGTGAACAAGAATAAGGCTAATCAATCGGAAAATAAAAAGAATAACGAAATGCAACAGTCAACCGAGAATCAACAGGAAAATAAAGAGAATGTCGAGGCGCAACAGCCGGCGGAAACTGCCGAGAGCCAAGTTGAAAATCAAAAAATCGTGATGGAGACGACGCGCGGCAATATTACTTTGGAGCTTTATACCAAGGACGCTCCCAAAACGGTGGAGAATTTTCTCAAGCTTACAAAAGAGGGTTTTTATGACGGACTTAAATTCCATCGCGTAATTTCCGATTTTATGATCCAAGGCGGAGATCCCAATTCCAAAGGGGAAGCCGGTAAAGATTTTGTTTACGATGCAAATAACAATCCCAACAATTTGCCTATCGCCGGCATGGGCGGACCCGGATATACTTTTGAGGATGAGATCAACCCTTGGAGTTTGGGGCTTGATGAGGCGACTATCAGCTCTTACGAAAGTCTGGGGTATCAATACAACAAAAATTTAACCTCGCACAAAATGACGGTGGGCGCGCTGGCTATGGCCAATACGGGAAGGGGCGGCACCAATGGCAGTCAGTTTTTTATCGTCACGCAAACGGATCAGCCGCATCTCAACGGCAAACACACGGTCTTTGGGCAAGTTTTGGAAGGAATGGAAGTTGTCCAGAGTATCCAGCAGGGGGACGAGATAGTTAAGGTGAGCGTTGTCGAGTAGAAGCTTAGAGGTTCGCGGCGGACTTAAGCGTGATAAAAATATCGGAGTAGCATGGCTTCAGCCTGCGCGGTTATCCCAAGCCAAGAGACACAATTATACGTTCGTTCTGTTCGTGTGGGACAGCGGCGCAGGCTAAAGCCGTGCTACTCCGTGTATATCAGTCTTTCTTTCTAAAAATAAAAGTCATCATGGCGAAAGGGGAAAAATTTATCGACATCGACAAAGAGTTTTTGATGGCAACGGCTACTTTGATTGGGACTGCAATCGGCGCGGGGATTTTCGGTCTGCCGTATGTGGTGTCCAAAGCGGGGCTTTTGCCTTCGCTGGCGATGATGTTTTTTCTGGGAGTGATGATGCTGATTTCCAATCTGATGTTCGGGGAAATAATTCTCCGTACCGCAGGGCATAGCCGCCTAGTGGGTTGCGCAAAAAAATATATGGGGGAAAGCGGTAAGCACTTCGCCTCTCTGGTTTCTTTCCTGATGCTCTATTCCAGCAATTTGGTTTACATCATTCTGTCGGGAATGTTTCTGAACTCTCTGCTATTTCCGGTTTTCGGAGGCGACGAATTTATTTACGGCACGCTCGCTTTCCTTTTTGTTTCGCTTGTCACTTATTTCGACTCCAAGCTTTTCAGCGAAATCGAATCGTGGTTGGTCCTGTTCCTTGTCATTGTCATCGGCGCGGTGTCTTTTAAAAGCGTTTTTTATATCGATGTTCGCAATTATGCGACCGGAGACGTTTCCCAATTTTTTCCTCTTTTCGGCGTCCTCCTTTTTTCTTTAGGCGCCGGCTCGGCAATTCCCGAAGTCGTGAGCATTATCAAAAAGAG
Organism: Patescibacteria group bacterium; assembly: GCA_041670805.1. Lineage (GTDB taxonomy): Bacteria > Patescibacteriota > Minisyncoccia > JAHIHE01 > JAGLIN01 > STD2-77. The sequence continues at coordinate 24,759 of JBAXYM010000011.1, read as the reverse complement.
GCGGGATGGGATTGAGAAAGCAATCACTTGGGGGACGATTTTTTACACTTTGGCATACGGCATTTTCGCCGCGGCTGTTGTGGGAGTGACCGGAGCCGCCACCTCCGAGGAATCTTTCGCGGGGCTCAGTCTTTCTATCGGCGATGGGGTCGTTACCGCCGGTTTCCTTCTGGGTATTCTCGCCGTCGCCACCACGTATCTTGTCATTAACGACGCAATACGGGATATTCTTCGCTATGACTACCATCTGAAAGGAAAAATGTCATGGTTTTTGGCCTCCATCGTTCCTTATCTGTTTTTTGTCGTCGGGTTTCGCGATTTTATTCAAGTCATAACTTTTGCCGGCAGCGTTACGGGCGGACTCTTCGGCATCTTGGTCATTATTATTTTTTATAACGCAAAAGTGAAAGGCGACCAAAAGCCTGCGTATGAAATAAATATTCCGCGCGAGATATCTTTTTTGATGATAGCAGTTTATCTTTTGGGCATAATTTATGAAATAATTTACAATCTATGATTGCACTCAACAAAAAACAAAAACGATTGATTATGTTTTATTGGCTGCCCGTTCTTTTTTGGTGCGCCGGCATCTATTATCTTTCTTCCATCCCCGGTTTGCGCAGCGATTTTCCCGATAATTGGGATCTGATTCTGCGTAAAATCGCCCATATTTCGGAGTATGCGGTCCTCACTTTTCTCTTTTTTCGCGCGGCGGCACAGAATATCGGCAAGAGGCGGGCGATCGCTTATGCCGCGCTTTTTGCCCTCACCTTCGCACTCAGTGATGAATATCACCAGACTTTTATTGCCGGCAGAAGCGGCAACGGAGTGGACGTGACCATAGACAGCCTGGGTGTTTTCTTGTCGGTATTTCTGATTGACAAAAAGTTCTTGGATGCTAGCATTAAAAAAGTTAAATAACTAAATTTTTTGCCTATGTTCTTCTTGGAAAACTCTTATAATATTTATGAACTGGTGCGGGTTTTTTCTGTCGCGGCTATTTCTTTCGCTGTGGCTATGGCTTTGACTCCGCTGCTTACTCATTTTCTGTACAAATATAAGATAGGCAAACAGATTCGCGCCGAGGGCGACACGCCGATTTTTACCGCACTCCACGAAAAGAAGCGAGGCACGCCGACTATGGGAGGCATCATCATTTGGGGCGTGGTGCTGATTCTGGCGGTTCTTTTTTCCGCGCTGGCGTCGCTGACTCACTTTTCGGTATTTGAGTCTCTGAATTTTCTCAATCGGAGCGAGACTTTTCTTCCTATCGGGCTGATGGCGCTCGCGGCGGTCGTGGGGATGCTCGACGATTTGATGGGGGTGTTCCATATAGGACCCAAGGGGGGTGGACTTGGCATGAAAGACCGGATGCTGCTTTATCTTTTTGTGGCGGTGATCGGCGCTTACTGGTTTTATTTTCGCCTCGGTTGGGATACGATTCATATTCCGGCGTTCGGCGATCTTGCTATCGGCATTTGGTATATTCCGCTTTTTGTCTTTATCATTGTGGCGACTTCTTTTTCGCTTAACGAAACGGACGGACTGGACGGTCTGGCAGGCGGGGTGATTTTGCCGGCCATCGCCGTTTTTGCCGTTATCGCTTTTATGCAGGGCAAGACGGAACTGGCGATGTTCTGCGCCGCCGTTATCGGGGCGCTGCTGGCGTTCCTCTGGTTCAATATTCCTCCTGCGCGATTCTTTATGGGCGACACCGGATCGATGGCATTGGGGGTGACACTGGGAACGGTGGCGATGCTTACCGACTCTTTTCTGATTTTACCGTTCGTGGGATTTATTTTAGTCATTGAGTCGCTCTCGGTTATCATTCAATTGACTTCCAAAAAATTTCGGCATAAAAAAGTTTTTTTGAGCGCGCCCATTCATCACCATTTCGAAGCTAAAGGCTGGCCGGAGTCCAAAATCGTGATGCGCTTTTGGGTCGTCTCCTATTTTATGTGCGCCGTCGGGCTGGTAATCGGACTGTTGGGGCGCGGGACGTATACTTTTTAGGGAAAGTGCCGGTTTCTTGCAATGACAGCTTTTTTAGAAAGCAATACCTGTTAAAAGAAACGATCAATATTTGTCATTTCGAAATGAGGTACTCCGATTGAGAAATCCGGGAATAACACTATGCAAATATAATCTTACTGTAAAAAATAGTACCAACAAAGTCTCGTGCATTTCCCAGATCTCTCAGTCGAGTACTCCTTCGAGATGACAAAAAATAGGGTTAGTTAAACTCCGATATCGGGATTGCTGCGTCGCCCGGAGCACCGGTTCCTCGCAAACAGTATCCAAGCGCGCAAGCCTTTTGCATCATAAAAATCAATGCAGGTTAATCAAATCACAAAAATGTTATGTTTGATCTAGTTATAAAAAACGGCACGGTCATCGACGGGTCCGGCGCGAAGAGGATGGAGACGGACATCGCCATTTCCAATGGGAGAATTGTCTCTATGGAAAAGCTGCCGGGGAAATTTCAGTCAAAAAGAATTATTGACGTTAGAGGGAAAATAGTCTGTCCGGGGTTCGTGGATATTTTGGATCATTCGGACAGTTTTTGGACGCTTTTTTCGGTGCCGAGACTGGATAGCAAAGTGATGCAGGGAGTCACTACGATTATCGGCGGAAATTGCGGGTCGTCGCTGGCGCCGGTGCTGGGACCCGACTCGGTCTGCGCGCTTCGCAAATGGGTGAATATGGAAAATATCAGCGTAAATTGGACGAGGATGGAAGAATTTTTGCAGGAAGTCCGCAGAAGGGATATCGGGCTCAATTTCGGAACTTTGGTGGGACACGAGACTTTGCGCCGGGGGCTGATGGGCGATGACGTTCGCAAAATAGGAGAAGCCGAGGTTAGGATGATAGGCAAGATGTTGGAAGATTCTTTGAGCGAGGGCGCTTTCGGTATGTCCACGGGCTTGGTTTTTTCCCATTCCAAGATGGCGAGTGTTGAAGAGATAAAATATTTGGCGGGAATTTTGCAATCTGCCGGCGCCTGCTATGCCAGCCATATTCGCGGCGAGGCGGAGGAACTCTTGCCCAGCGTCAATGAAACCATTCAGATCGGCAGGGAAACCGGAGTTTCTATCGAGATTTCTCACTTCAAAGCGATTGGCAAAAAATATTGGCCCGATGTGGAAAGGGCGATTCAGATGATCAATCTCGCCAATGAAGAAGGCGTTCACATCAATTTCGACATTTATCCTTACGACACCACCGGATCGGTGCTGTATATCCTGCTTCCGGATTGGGTTTCGGAAGGGGGAAGGAAAAAAATGATTGAGCGACTCAAGGATGCGGAATTACGGATGAGAATTATAGAGGAAATGAAAGAGATGAATCGCGACTACAAAGACATCTCCATTTCCATCTGTCCGAAGATGCGCGAGATGGTGGGGAGAACGATCGGAACTATTGCCGAAAGCCAGTCTATCGAACCGGAGGAGGCGATCATCGAACTTCTGATCAGCGCCGGCGGACACGTTATCGTGTTTGACAAGGGAGTTATCAGTCCGGAAAATATCGAGAGGGAAATGCAAAACGAGCATTGCATAATATCTTCCGCCGATGCCGCCTACAATGTCGAATATGTCCGAACGGGGGAGAGGGTGCATCCCCGATGCTTTGGCGCCTTTGCCCGCGTTTTGGGGGAATATGTGCGGGAAAAGCAAATACTTACTCTGGAGCAGGCGATTTTCAAAATGACATCTCTGCCCGCTCAAAAAATCGGCATCTCGAAGAGGGGACTATTGAAGAAAGATTACTTCGCCGATGTGGTTGTTTTTGATGAAAATAATATCGCTGACTTGGCCAACTTCGAAAATCCTTACCGGTGCGCGGAGGGAATTTCACATGTGATAGTAAACGGCAAGGTGGTTGTGGACGAAGGTGTGCACACGGGAGAATTGGCGGGCGCGGTGCTTACCAAATAGGGAGGGCGGTTTTCGGGATAAAAATAAAGCCGGGTCGCAAGAAGTTATTCCGGTATAAAATCAAAAAAATGCCCAGTATACAAGATATAATCTCAGACTTAAAGAAAAAATACGAGCGGAACTACGGTTTTGCCGTGTTTGATTTGGACTGGAAGGAAAGCGGAGACGCAGTTATTGTAAGCGGCGAGGTCCTTACCGAAAAACAAAAAGCGGAAACGCTTGCGTCTATCGGCGAAGCGTGCGGGAAAAAAGTCGAGGGTGATATCCGCGTACTTGGCAACCCTTCAAGCCGGGAAATCGGCTGGGCGGCGGTAAGGGCGGATGTTGCGGACTTCAAGTCCAGATTTGTTCCGACCGGTGTGATGAATGAGAAAATTTTAAAAAGGATTCGCGCTTCGCAAATTAAAAAAGGAGAAATTCTTCGTGTGCTTTTGCAAAAAGACAATCAAATTCTGGCGCAATCGGGAGATTTGACTTTGGGCTGGATTGATCTTGCGGACGTGGATTTGCGGAAAGAATCTTTGGAAGAAAAATGGCGGACGGGAGTTGCGGCGCGGGCGGGCAAAACGGTTGCGGCGGCATTTTCGGAAGAAAAAATTATTCGCGAGGCGGAAAAGTTCTTGGGCGTGAAATATATTTTGGGAGCGAAATCCGACGCTTCAATTGACTGTTCGGGTTTCACACAGACGGTCTACAAAAATGCTTGCGGTGTGATTTTGCCCAAACATTCTTGGGATCAGAAAAATATGGGAATCGCGGTGGAGATGGAAAAAGCGCAAACGGGCGATTTGGTTTTTATGGTCGGCAAGGAAACGGGCACCAAACATGTGGGGATATTTGAGAGCGTCAACGGTGGAAAAAATATCATCCATGCCTCATCCGCAAGCGGAGAAGTCGTCCGGCAAAGCGCGGACGAAGTTTTTGAAAAATATAATTTGGCGGAAGTGAGAAGGGTGGTGAAAAATTGAATCAAACTGAATTTGTCATCTCGAAGGAATACTCGACTTAAGAGATCTGAGAAATGCACGGAGACTTTGCCAGTGTTATTCTTAACAAATAAGATTATCAGTACTTACGCGATTAAACCATATAAAATCACTTTTTATAATTCCCGCATCAATACAATCCTTTTGTCATCTTTGTAAAGATCCCTTGTATACGGTTAAACAAGCAATCAAGGGATTCTTACTAGAATGACAAAATGTCGGTTCTATCGCGAAAAAGAAAGTATTGAAGATTGAGAAAGTTTGGAATGCGTAAGTCCTAATTATATTTGCATAGCATTATTCTCAGATTTCTCAATCGGAGTACCTCATTTCGAAATGACAAATATTTTTGTTCAATCAATTATGATTTGTCACATTTGGACAATAAATGCTATAATGCGGATATACTCGCGATTATCATAAGCTATAAAAATGGAAATAAATCTGGAACAATACAAAGACAAGAATATTCACGTAGTCGGTATTGCCGGGGCGGAGGGGAGCGCAATAGCGGAATTTTTGGTCGCCAAAGGATTGAGCAATGTCACGGGTCACGATTTTTCCGCGGATGCGGCGGAGTTTGAGAAAAATTTCAATAATACCCATCTGAGCTTGAAACCCGCAGAGCGTGCCGCGGCGCTGGCACATCTTCGCAGCCTGCCGATAGAAATTAATTTGCAGGAGAATTACCTCAAAGGAGTGGAGGATGCCGATATGATTTTTGTTTCGCAGGTGTGGTTCAAATATCCTGCCAACGCCCCGTTGAAGCCGCTTTATGAACGCGGCGTGGAATTTAAGACCATAACGAACTTGTATTTTGAGCTGGCGCCGTGTCCGATTATTTCCGTGACCGGCACGAACGGCAAGACGACCACTTCCAATCTGCTTAAGAGCATTTTTGTCTTATGGGAAAAAGAGGATGCGCCGGGACGTTTTTATTTCGCCGGCAACGACAGGCAGAACGTGCAAGTTTTGGACAAGCTGGAAGAAATGACCAAGCGGGACGTTTTTCTTTTGGAAACCAGCAGCACGCAGCTCGTTCTTAATTCGCAAATAAGTCCGCATATCGGTATTATTACCAATGTCACTCCCAATCATATCGACGATCACGGGACTTTTGAGAATTACATCAAGGCCAAAGAAAGTCTGGTGATATATCAGAGGGAAGATGATTTTGCGATATTGAATTTCGACAATGCGGTGACTTTGGAAATAGCGCAAAGACATATGCAGAACGCTTTTCTTTTCAGCTCGCAAAAAGAGCTGGAGAAAGGATGCTTTATGAAGGGTGACGATGCCATCGTGCGAATTAACGGAAGAGAAGACGTTTTGTTTCATAGACAGGATCTCAAGATTTTTGGCGAGCACAATCTTCAAAATGCGCTTGCCGCCGCCGCCGCCGCGTATCTTTTCGGCGTGAGAGCCGAGACGATTGAGGCGGGCATATCCGCTTATTCCGGCATCAAGCATCGCCTCAAACTCATTTATGTGATAGACAATATCAGCTACTTCGACGACACGCAGTCGACTACGCCCGAGTCGACCATCGCTGCTATAAATTCTTTCGCGGAAAGCCCGATTTTGCTTCTCGGCGGAGATGACAAGGGGATAGATTATAAAAGCTTGGGCGAGGCAATCAACGAAAAAGTAAAAGCCGTGATTGTCTTTCCCGGCACCGCTTCGGAGCTTATCGAAAAAGAAATCGATACGGAGAAAGTAATTGTCGACAAGGCAAAGGATATGCATTCGGCAATTGCGATTTTGAAAAAATATATCGCCGGCTCGGTTTTATTATCCGGCAGTTTCGTTCTCTTCTCTCCCGCCGCCGCACATTTCTACTCCAAATTCGTGGAAGAATCAGGAAAGGATTTGAAAGAATGGATAAAAGAAATGAAATAAAATCGGAAATGCCGGGCTTACGGAACAGCGTCGGAATTTCCGTAGAGACGCGATTTATCGCGTCTTTTGTTTATAGTCAAAACGGAATAATTCACGGAGTAGCATGGCTTCAGCCTGCGCCGCTGTCCAATGCCTGTAAAACCCGCGCATACGTTTGTTCCATTCGCTTGGGACAACCGCGCAGGCTGAAGCCATGCTACTCCGTTTAATATTTCATCTGCTACTCCGTGATTGCCAAGATGGATTATCTCCGTCTTTTTTTGCGGAACAAAACGTTTTGATGCAATAAAATAGACGCGATAAATCGCGTCTCTACGGATTGCTGCGCATAAAAATCAAAACCTTCCTCCTCTTATAATCGAAACTACCAGTCCGATGCCCAGCACGGCGGCGAAAAGAAATCCCATAATTCCCAGCGCGGGATAGCCGAAGAGAAATGGTCCTTTGTCCATGCTCATAACAAAAGAAGAGCCGATGATCATTGAGGAGATAATAAGGCTGAAAGACAGGCGATTACTGGCGCGGTCGATAGTGGCGTCTATTTTTTCCAAACCGCGATGTTCCAGTCCAATGAAGAGCTTGCCCGCCTTGAGATTTTTGAAAAGCCAATCGATATTGTCCGGCATTCTTTTTATCACGTCCAGAGAATTTCCCATAAATCCGGCGCTTTCCTTGAGGATCCTGTCCGGCGAATATTTTTTGCGAATCAGCTCCTGCACAAAAGGCTGAACGTGCTCTACCATATTGAAATCCGGGTCCAAACCGCGCGCCGTTCCTTCGGCCGTAATCAGCGTTTTGAAAAGCAAAGCGAACTCGCTGGGAATCCGGATATTGTTTTTGCGGATGACCTCCATCACGTCCGTAAGAATTTTTCCCACCTCCAATTCATGCAATTCCAAGCCGTAATATCGATCTATCAGCAAATTGATTTCTTTCTTGATCTTTTTCGTATCGGCATCGGGACCGATGATGTCCATTTTTTCCAGCCCTTTGATAATTCCATCCGCCTTGAATTTGGTAAGCGCCATCAGAACGTCGGCCAAATCATTCATCGTTTCCCGGTCGATTCTTCCCACCATGCCAAAATCGATAAGCGCAATGACGTTGCCTTCCAAAACGAAAATGTTGCCGGGATGAAGATCGCCATGAAAAAATCCGTCGTCGAAAATCTGCTTGAGTGTCATATCCATACCGTTGGCGGCGATGGCGTGCCTGTCAAAACCTTCTTCCTTCTCGAACCGCGACACCGAACTTATTTTGATGCCTGCGATAAATTCCGTGACCAATATTTTATTTCTCGTAAATTCGCGATAGACTTTGGGAATTTTCACGGTAGCCGACCCTTCGAAATTAGAGGCGAACTTCTCGGCGTTTTTGGCTTCCAGCGAAAAGTCCAGCTCTTCGCGTATCGTCTGGGCGAATTCGTCCACAAACTCTTTGGGGCTGTAAGAGATTCCTCTGAACCATTTGCTTTCCAGAAGATCTACCAGTTCATAAAGAATGGAAATATCTTTTTCCACCGTAACGGCTATCCCCGGACGCTGCACTTTTACCGCCACCATCTCGCCGCTTTTCAGTTTTGCCTTGTGCACTTGGCTCAAAGAGGCCGCTGCAATCGGGTTGTCGCTGAAAGACAAAAAAAGTTCCTCGACCGGTTTCTTGAATTCCCGCTCGATTTGCTTTCTGACAACTTCGGAAGGAATAGTTTTTATTTTGTCTTGCAATTTGCTAAGCTCCACGATCATCTCGGGACCGACCAAATCGGGGTGGGTGCTCAAGACCTGCCCCAGTTTAATGAAAGTCGGTCCCAACTCTTCCAGCGCCATCCGCACTCTTTCTTCAAAAGTAAATTTTTCCAGCTGCGCGTCTTCCTTTTTTCGCATAAAGAATCTGTTGCCGATTTCCAGATATTTTTCCACCTGCGGCTGGTCGAAAACATAGCCCAGTCCGTGTCTCATAAGAATTTTCACAATTTCACGGCTGCGTTTTATATTTCGGTAGGTCTCTTTTATTTTTGCCATTTTTGTTTTTTAAATAGATTTAGGACTTACGCGTTTAGCTTGTCGCTGTGAGAAGGTACTTCTGTTATAAAGAAACAATCAATATCTGTCATTTTGAAAGGTAAAAACAATCTTTGTTTGTCATTCCGGAATTTCGGTACTCCGAAATATCCGGAATCCCGTAGCTATGCAAGACAAGCATTATATTTCGTTTCCAACGGCTTAGCAACGGGATCCCGGATATTTGCTGCGCAAATTCCGGGATGACAGCTTTTTAGAAAACAATTCCTATTATAAAGAAACAATCAACATCTGTCATTTCGAAATGAGGTACTCCGATTGAGAAATCTGTGAATAATACTATGCAAATATAATCTTACTGTGAAAATAACATCGGCACAGCTTCGTGCATTTCCCAGATCTCTCAGTCGAGTACTCCTTCGAGATGACAAAAAATAGAGTTAGTCAAGATAAGATTAAACCAATCTGTAACAATTTACCGTTTTTTATCTGTACTTTTCCTATTTCGGAATCCAATCGTCCGACCGCCTCCCGGTACATGCTGTAATGCTTGTCACTCGCTTTTTGAAAAAGCGAGCGATAAAAATTCCAGACTACTTTTTTTCCTCAGGCTTTTTATTTTCAAGCCTTTTGGTGAGTTCGTCAATCTTTTTTTCCAGAGCCGCGATATCTTTCTTGCTCGGGATGTTGGCTTTCGCCACAATTTCCTTCACAGTCTTATCCACTTTATTCTCCATTTCTTTTCTGCTTTTTTCAAGATTGTCCATCGCCCTCTTTGCCATTACCGCGCCGTCTTTTTCCGACACTTCGCCTTCTTTTACCAATTCATCCACCAGTTTTTGCGCTTTTTCTTGGGTGAGGGAAGCAAGTCCCAGACCGGAAAGAATCACTTTTTCCAAAAGTCCCTTTTTCATAATGCACCTCCTTTCTTAAATATTTATTGATATTTTCATTATACGCTTTTTTTCGTTACTTTCAAATTTTTCAAAATTTTGACTTTCTTTTTCAGACGGATATAATAGAAACGTAATTCGATAATCTAAAAACAATGCCATCTTGCCAAGAATGCGATTCTCCAATTCCGGTGGAAGACGAGATGCCGGAAATCGGAGACATCATCATCTGCCCCACTTGCGGAGCGGAACACGAAGTCATCTCCAGCGAGCCTCTGCAACTGGAACTTATCGAGGAGGAAAAATAAAAAACACGCCTTATACAATCTGCAAGATTGAATGAGGCGTATTTTTTTTTGTTAGATGCAAGAATACGGAATTATAGGCGAAATTATGCGCGGAGTAGCATGGCTTCAGTCTGCACGGTTATCCCAAGCGAATGGAAGAACGTATGCGCGGGTTTTTCCTGCATTGGACAGCGGCGCAGGCTGAAGCCATGCTACTCCACCTGCTACCCCGCGAGATGTTCCGTTTGATTTTGTTGACTTATAAAGCGCTCTTGGTATTATGAGAGGTATAATTAACTGAAATATTTTATGATATTTTCCAAAAGAGTTTTAGGCGTGCAGGAGTCTTTTCTTAACAAATGGGACTCGGATATCAAGCACAGAGTTGCGGAAGGGGAAGACTTTTTGCAGTTCAATCTGGGGCAGCCGGATTTTTCCCTGCCCGGGTTTGTCAAGGAGGCGATCGTCGAGGCGAAGGAAAAAGATAAAAACAATTTTTATAATCATACCGGCGGGACTGACGGTCTGCGATCTGCGGTGGCCGGTATGGAAGAAAAACTTTCCGGCTTGGCGTACCAAAGAGAAGAGATCATCATCACTAACGGAGCCAAAGAAGCGATTTTTCTCGCTTTGGCGGCAGTGCTAAATGTTGGCGACGAGGTGATTATAATTGCGCCCGCCTGGCCGACTTATATTGAGGCGGTGAAATTTTTGGGAGGCGTGCCGGTTGTGTTGGACACAGATACAGACTTTCATTTGAATTTGGAGGCTATCAAGGGAGCCGTGAATGTCAGAACCGTGGCGATTATTATCAACAGTCCCAACAATCCCACCGGGGTCATCTATGACGAGGAGGAACTGAAGGAAGTGGCGCAAATGGTAATTGCGAATGATCTGTTGGTTATCTCCGACGAGGTTTACAGCGCCACTATTTTTGACGGGAGAGGACATTTTTCCGTGGCGAAATTGCCGGATATGAAAGCGCGGACGGTTGTCATCGACGGGTTTTCCAAGACTCTTTCCATGACGGGTTTTCGGCTGGGCTATGCCGCGTCCTCGCGCGAGATGATTGACGCTATGGTAAAAGTAAAGAGCAACATCAACGGCAATACCAATTCTTTTTTTCAGGTTGTGCTGGAGGATGTGATCGCGCATCGCGCCGGCGATTTTCAGGATTTTATCGGTTATGCGCGGCGGGAATATTTGCGGCGGCGAGATTTTTTGTGCGGACGGTTGCAGGAGATGGGAGTGGAACACACCCGACCCCAAGGCGCTTTTTATGTTTTTGCCAAGATTCCGGAAAAGTTGCATATGAAGTCTAAGGAGTTTGCCGAATTTCTGGCGGATAAAGCCGGCGTGGCGGTAGCTCCGGGCATATTTTTCGGTCAGAGTTTTGACAATTATTTCCGCATTTCTTTTGGCGCGTCGATGGAGGATTTGGAGAAGGGAATGGATAAGATGAATAAAATTTTGTGATTTGCATCTCCAGAAAATATGGAATGATCGTGGATATATCGCGGAGTAGCATGGCTTTAGCCTGCGCGGTTGTCCCAAGCGAATGGAACGGAACGTATGCGCGGGTTTTTACGAGCGTTGGACAGCAGCGCAGGCTGAAGCCATGCTACTCCACCTGCTACTCCGAAATAATTTGACACAATTTTTCTTTTGAGTATAATATTAGCATAAGTTAAAAAAGCTATGAATTCCAACACGAGCAACAAATTTTTCTTTTATTTTTTCAGCCATCATTTGAGATAGGTCGCTTTTGTTGTAGTTTATAGCAAGAAAAATCAGCCTGTCTCAAGGGCTGATTTTTTATGTGCCTAGCTGCGAGTTTTGGTTTTTGTATAAAACGAAGGTTTGCAAGTAGACTCATTGAATTTGCATAATTTGGGTTCTGCGAAAAACGAACATTGAAAAAAGGATAAAAATAAAAAGTAAACAAAGAGGTGTGCTTATGAAAGAAAATAAAAAGGCTTATGTTATTATTATAAAAGCAAACAAACAATTAGAGATACAAAAAAATATAGTGGAATTGGGCAATTCGTTAAATACACATTTTACTCCCAAATTGCTTTACAGGGACAAGGATTTCGTTTTTCTGCGGATTGAGGAGTTTGGCTGGAATAATCATTTCGAACCTATATTAAATCTCATGTTCTCTCTTGGTTCCGTCAAAAAAATCAACACGGAAGATATTGAGAAGAATTTTAAAGTTGCAGCTCTGATGGAAGGCTTCAATGTAGAATTCTTTTCGGAAGGGGGGATAGATTTTAAGCAACTTATTATAAGAGAAACAGAAACAGGGACAACGGGGTGTATCGCTTAATGTAGCTTAAGTCGAATTGGATAAAAAATGTCAAAAACGTTTGAACAAAAAACGTAATTTATAAAAGAAAATATTCTTATAAATTACGTTTATTTTTTTGTCTAAAAACTCTACTTCGTCACTGCCAGAAAACTCGTGAAATTGAATTTCAGATCTTGCACGCCTTTTTCCAAAATCTCCAGCCCATAGAGATCCGCGCAGCTTTCGGGGGCGAGGACGGCGGTGTTGGCGGGCAGGATGTCTTCCGAGAGATCTTTGGCGGCTTTGGCGGTGTCGTCCCGTTCTTCAATGTTGGCGTTTGTCCAATTTCTTCTGATATACATTTTGCATTGTTTGAGTGCTTGGTCGTGGGAGGCGATGGCGGTGATGTTCTCTTTCTTGATTCCCGGTTTTGCCAAGAGGCAGTGGATTACCGGGATTTCGAAAAGTTCTTGAATATTAAAAATATATCTGCTCATTGCATAGACGCTTTCGATAACGATGCCACCGTTGGAATTTTCGATAGGGAAAATGCCCATATCGATTTTTTCATTTTCCAGCGCATTCAGCACGTTTTCTACCGAGATGAGATATTCAAGCTTGTAATCATCGATTTGATGTTTGCGGCAATATTCTTTGGCGGCTTGTTCCGAGAAGCTGCCAATCGCTCCCGAGACGCCGATCATTTTTTCTTTCATAATTCTTTATTTATCTTGTTAAGTTTCTTCAAGAATTTTTCCTGTCTTTGGTGAGAGTATTCGCAATATATAATTTTAACCATCCTGACATACCCGATGTATTTTGGGTTACGAACCACACCGGAAATGGTGTGAAATGCTACACAAGAACGTTTTATCCTGCGTGGTTCACACCATTTCTGGTGTGGTCCGAAAATCTGGAAAAACCTGTCAAAAGAAACAATCAATATTTGTCATTTCGAAATGAGGTACTCCGATTGAGAAATCTTAAGAATAATACTATGCAAATATAATCTTATTGTAAAAACAATACCAACAAGGTTTTCGTGCATTTCTCAGATCTCTCAGTCGAGTACTCCTTCGAGATGACAAATTCAGTTTGATTCGATATAATTTTTTCCATTTTTATTTGTCGGACTTCCTTGCAAAATATCTGTCATTTCGAAATGAGGTACTCCGATTGAGAAATCTAGGAACAATACTATGCAAATATAATCTTACTGTAAAAACAATACCAACAAAGTTTTCGTGCATTTCCCGGATCTCTCAGTCAAGTACTCCTTCGAGATGACAAATAATAGAGTCAGTCAAGATCTGCAATGACACGGAATCGAGCGCGCAGGTTTTTGTGTGATATCAATCTTCTTTCTCGTGCCTGCATTCTTTATTGGAGCAAATTTGTTTCTCCTTGGCAGCGTAAGTCATCAGGCTGCCGCAATCGGGGCATTTTTCTCCGGTCGGTTTTTGCCACATGGCGAATTTGCATTCGGGGTAGTTATTGCAGCCGTAGAAAATTCGTCCGGCTTTGGATTTTTTTTCGACAATGTCGCCTTTGCCGCAGTCCGGGCATTTGGCTCCGGTCGGTTTGGTGATGGATTTGATGGTCTTGCATTCGGGGTAGCCGGAGCAGCCAAGGAAGGCGCCGAAACGTCCGCGCTTGACCACCATCGGTTTTCCGCATTTTTCGCAGACTTCGCCGGAGAATTCCTCGATGAGTTTTTTCTCTTCGCCCAGCGGTTTGGTCGTTTTGCATTCCGGGTAATTGGTGCATGCCATAAATTTGCCGAAACGTCCCAGCTTGATAATCATCGGCGAGCCGCACTTCTCGCACTTCTCGTCAGTCTTTTCTTCAGTGAGAGCTTTTTTGTCTATGGTTTTTTCCTTGGCTTTGAGGTTTTTGGCGAAAGGGTCGTAAAAATCTCCCAGCAGTTTTCGCCAGTCCTGTTTTCCCTCCGCCACGTTATCCAAGTCTCCTTCCATTTTGGCCGTAAATTCGATGTCCACAATATCGGGAAAATGTTCGACCAAAAAATCATTGACAATAAAGCCGATCTCTTCCGGAGCGAATCTTTTTTCTTCTTTTTTGACATAGCCGCGGTCCTGGATGGTGCTGATAATCGGCGCATAAGTGGAAGGTCGTCCGATGCCGAACTCTTCCAGCGCTTTGACCAAGCTGGCCTCGTTATATCTTGCCGGCGGTTGCGTGAAGTGCTGCTCGGCGAGGACTTTCAAAAGCTTCAATTCTTCTTTTTCTTTCAGCTCGGGAAAAGTGACTTCTTCGCTCTTAATTGGATAGACTTTCAGGAATCCTTCAAATTTAACGGTCGAGCCGCTGGAACGGAGCGTGTATTTGCCCGCCGCAATTTCAATAGTGGTCAAGTCGCTCACGGCGGCGGACATTTGCGAGGCGAGCATTCTTTGCCAGATAAGCGTGTATAATTTGTATTGCTTGGGATCCAAAAATTCCTTGATGGTTTCCGGGGTGCGCGAGGGGTCGGTGGGACGGATGGCCTCGTGCGCTTCCTGTGCGCCCTTGCTTTTGGTTTTGAAAAACCTTTCCTCGGCATATTCTTTGCCAAAATGGTCGATGATGTAATTTTTGGCGATTTCCAAGGAATCTTTGCTGAGATTCAGGGAGTCGGTCCTCATATAAGTGATAAGACCCACGGAGCCGCCTTTGCCCAGCTGGATGCCCTCATAGAGCTGTTGGGCGAGCATCATGGTTTGTTTGGAGCTGTAGCCCAAACGGTTGTTGGCGGCTTGTTGAAGGGTACTGGTGGTGAAAGGCGGCAGGGGATTCCTTTTTGTCTCTTTCTTTTCTATCTTGCTGATAATATGTTTTTCTTTTTCCAATTTGGTTTTGATCTCGTTCGCTTGCTCTTCGTTTTGGATGTCCAGTTTTTTGAGAGCCTTCTTGTCGATTTTTACCAGCTTTGCCAGAAAATTCGCGCCCTGATCTTTTTTGGAAAGGTCGGAATTTATTTCCCAATACTCGTCTTTTTTGAAATTTTGGATTTCACGTTCGCGCTCGACGATGAGTCGTACCGCGACCGATTGCACTCTTCCGGCGGACAGTCCGTAGCGGATTTTCGTCCAAAGCAGCGACGAGAGCTTGTAGCCGACGAGCCGGTCCAAAATGCGCCGCGCCTGTTGCGCGTCCACCAAATTGAGATCGATTTTGCGGGGAGTTTCCAAGGCGGACAATATTGCGCCTTTGGTGATTTCATGGAAGACGATGCGCTTGTAGCCTTTTTTGGTTTTGCTTTTGTCTGTGAGATCCAACCCCAGAATTTGCGCCAAGTGCCACGCGATCGCTTCTCCTTCGCGGTCCTCATCGCTTGCCAGTATGATTTCATCGCATTCTTTGGCGATTTTTTTCAGTTCCGAGGCGGTCTTTTTGCTCTTGGGGCTGATGACGTATTCCGGTTCAAAGCCGTTGTCCGTGTCTACACCCAGTTTGCTTTTCGGTAAATCGCGCAGATGACCGAAGGAGGACTTTACTGTGTAGGTTTTGTCCAAAAATTTGGAGATGGTCTTGGCCTTGGTCGGAGACTCCACAATGATAAGTTTGTTTGACATATGTTGTAAATAAATTGCTGAAGTTCTTATAACATTTTTTACTTTACCTTTTTGAGAGTGGAGTGTCAACCGTGGTTGGATTGTTGGATATATTGGGTATGGATGATAATTATATTAATATTCGCGATTATATTATTATCATTTCGAATGTTATTAAGTCGATAACTATTTATATTTCGTAAGAACCATCATTTTTGTCATTCCAGTAGGAATCCCTTATATCAAATTTATGCTAAAACACTTTTCAATTTGGCATATCCCATAAACTTTCTCTCCCGCGATAAAACCGTCATTTTGTCATCCTGTTGAGGATCCCTTGATAAGGAATACATTTTTGTCCCCCTCACCCTAGCCCTCTCCCAGCGCGGAGAGGGGACGAGATATCGCACGTTAGTTCTATGTTTCAAAGTGTTTTAGTATACAACCAAATCAACCTAATCCGTACCACAATCCGCTTATAAAGTATTTGGATTTTCTTCCTCTCCCATCGGGTGAGGGTCTCGGGGTGAGGGGGATAAATGTAAAATCGTTATGTAATGGATTAAGTTAATTCAGTATTAAATGATATTATTTGCGCATGATACTGTTTAACTTGTAACCTATTATTCAAGGGATCCTTACGAGGATGACAAAATGTGGGTTTTGTTACAGGAGAGAATGTTTTATTTTTTTGAGTATCATTAAAATATGGTGATTCGGATAAGGAGATTTCTTACAATTGATTACTCAGATCTTTCCAATCTGAACTTATTGATTTGATTAATTCTTCTTTTTTGTATCTCATCCAACTCTTTATCTCTTTTTCTCTTTCGAGGGCGTTATAAATATATTGATGATGCTCGATGTAGACTAATTTTTTGCAGAAATATTTTTGAGAAAATCCCTTTATCTTGCCTCCCTTGTGCTCTGCGACTCTTCTCACTGGATTATTGGTTACTCCTACGTACAATGTGCCGCTTTCACTTGCCATGATATAAACATAAAAATCATATTTTCTTCTTGGCATTTTCGTGTTGATAATACTCTGTCTAAATATAATATTTAAGGGATCCTTACAAGGATGACAAAAAGGAGGGTTCTATTGCGTGAGAGAAAGTTTATAGGATGGATGTTGTTTGCTAATTCTATCTCTTCACATATCTCATCCCGCCGACGTCTTTTATCATTCCTTTGATTTCCATCAGGGTCAGAATTGACGAGAGGCTGGCGGTTTTTATTTGCGTGGCGAGGGCGAGCTTGTCGATGTGGACGGCTTCGTCGAAAGACAGACCGTTTAACACGAGCTCTTCTTCCGGGCTGTCGGGAATAATTTTCTTTGCCTCTCTGATTGCGGGATTAAGTGCGAAATTGAATTCTTCCAGAATATCCTCGATCTTGCAGGCGGATTTTGCGCCCATTTTGATAAGGCTGTTAGTGCCTTCGGAATTTTTGGAATAAATATTTCCTGGCACGGCAAAAACTTCGCGATTTTGTTCAAGGGCGAAGCGGGCGGTGATGAGCGAGCCGGAAGTCTGCGAGGCTTCGATAACCAGCACGCCTTTTGAGATGCCGCTGATGATGCGGTTGCGGGCGGGGAAATTTTGTTTGAGCGGGGGAGTACCGATGGGGTACTCGCTGATGACGCACCCGCAATTTGCGATTTCTTTTGCGATCTGGCGATTGGAAGAAGGATAAATGCTTTTCTCGTCGATGCCGCTGCCGAGGACGGCGATGGTTCGGCGCTTGAGTTTTGCGCATTGCCAGTGGGTGATAGTGTCCACGCCAAAAGCCATTCCGCTCACAAGCGTCACTCCGTTCGTCGAAAGTTCACGGGCGAAATCTTCTGCGACGCGCCTGCCGTACTCGGAAATCTTGCGCGAACCCACGATGCCGAGGCAAAATTCATCCGGCAACAATTCTCCTTTGACGTACAGCATCGCCGGCGGAGAAGATATTTCCAGCAGGTCTTTGGGGAAATTTTCGTCGTTTTGCGCCACGATGCGAATGTTCTCTTTTTCCAGCTTTTCCAACTCCGTATCCGGATCAATATTTTTTCTGCCCTCGATTATTCTTTCGATGATTTTTTCTTCAATGCCCGCCGCCTTGAATCCCGCGCGGTCCGATTCCCAGGCGTTTTGCATTGAAGGAAAATACGCCCGCAGCTTGCGAAAGCGCATCGGTCCTATTTGGGGCATCAAATTGAAAGCGTTGTAATACTTTGTGTCGGGGGTTGACATAATTTTAAAAGTATGATAAGCTCTTATGTTAGTTGGTCTTGTGAAAATCTCGTGCACGCGATCTGACCAAAAACGCGCAAAAATCGGCGTTATTAGCGTCCACTGTCCTGTTTATGAGCGTGAAAATAAAAGCCACCCCTCCTAGGTCTTTTATCGGTAACTGCAAATCAAGGTAAGCTTCCTCGTGATTCATACTTTGAGCTCATAAGCAGGACAGTGTACGATAGTTAATAAAGTGAAAAAGAGCTTATTCAAATAAGCTCTTTTTCTATTGTCTCGGGCAAAACATCGATGATTTTTTCAATCATTGAGGATTCTTCTTTGGTGAAATTTCCCAGGACATATTTTTCGGTGGGAATTTTTCTGTCTGCCAATTTTATTCCTATGCGAATTCTCTTGAAATTTTTCGAGCTTAGCGAGTCGATAATGGACTGCACCCCCTTGTGCCCGGCGGAATTTCTGGCGCAGGCGACACGGTAATCTCCCAGCGCGATATCCAAATCGTCGTGTATCACGATGAGATTCTCCGTGTTCGATTTATAGAAGTTCAAGATTTTTTGGACGGCGCGGCCGGAAGCGTTCATAAATGTCTGCGGCTTGACCAAGATTATTTTTTCGCCGCCGATTTCCCCCTGAGAAATTTCCGTTTCGAATTTTTCTTCCGGACGAAAAGATTCAAAATTGTAAATTTCGGCAATTTTATCCAGCGCCATAAAACCTACATTGTGCCTGGTGCGCTCATATTCCTTTCCGATATTTCCAAGTCCGACGATTACTTTCATATTTTAGGTTGATGAGTGAGCTGATTTAATGAAGCGAGAGAATTTGATTGCAATCATTCTATTTTGCCTTAATGCCGAATTTAGTCTACTATCAAATTAATTTGGCATTATTATTTTAAAGCAAGAGTTCTTATACGGTCGGTTCTTTGCGGGATAGTTCGGGATTCTTCGGGGTACCTCAGAATGACACGTGCTTTATTCTAACTCCGAGTATAACATTTTTATACCAAATATCAAAACCCTTTGCCCAACACGATGGTGAAATCGGCGCGCGAAGCTGCGGCTTCTTTGATCTCGGCTTTGGCGGAGAATTTTTCCGTGAGAAAATCGAGGGTCTCCGGCTTTTGGACGCTTGAAGAATAGTAGATGCTGACGCCGTCAAACTCAGGCTCGGCTATGTTGGCGGAACTGATGATACGAAATCCCATATTTTCCAAATCGCGCGCGATGGTATTGGCGGTGTCCGGCGAGCCGGTGCCGTTTTCGATGGCGATAAGCGCGCTCTCCGCTTGGATTGCCGCCTTTTTCTTTTCGGGAATTTGCATATTGAAAATGTTTTGCCCCAATTCGTTGATAGCGGAGTAGTCTCCGGTTTTGGTGCCCAGGGTGGAGCCCAAGCCGACGTTGATGCTCCGCAGATATTTTTCGGTGTCGACGGTTTGCGCGGTGATATTGTGGCTTTTTATTTCTTTGGCGATTTGATAAAATCGCGGAATTTCCTTTGGTTCTATGTCCGTTCTTAGATTTTGCGAGAGAGACGAAAACATTTCGCTGAAAGCTCCAATGTCGGCGGAAGAATATTTCTCGTATGCTTTTTGCCGGAAAGCCTTGATGACTTCCTGCTGTCTCTTGATCCGGTCGAAGTCTCCCATCGCGCTGTGCCGAGAGCGGGCGACTTTGAGCGCGGTCGCTCCGTCCAAATGGTGCCAGCCTTTTTCGATGTAGAAAGGATCGTAGCCGAGGCTGAAATTCGGATACATGGGGTCGTTGATGTCGTTTTCCAAATAAATATCAATGCCGCCTACCGAGTCGATGATTCTTACAAAGCCTTGGAAGTCGAGCTGGACAAAATAGTCGATGTGCAGCCCCGACACATCTTCTACGGTTTTTTCGAGCAGTTCAATGCCGTTCTTTTGCGCGGTTCTGTCTCCGGTCGCCTTGACGGCGTTGATTTTGCTTTTGATGTTCGTACCCTCGACTTCGACATAAAGGTCGCGGGGAATGGAAAGGAGCGCCGCTTCGTGGGTCTGGGGCTTGATGCTTGCGATCATAATCGTGTCGGTGAGTTGTCCTCCGCTGTGCCCGTCGCCGCCGATGCCCAAAAGCAGGATATTGACTTGCCCGTTTTCTTCGCCTTTCAGCTGTCCGCTGGGATGGATAATCAAATCGCTCAATTGCCTCGCGACGGAAGTCTTCTCATCTTCGTCTGCCGAGAAAATCTTTCCGCTGGCGGACAGGAATTTATAAAAAAAGATAACGGCAAAAACAGCCGCGACCGAAAAACACAGCGCCATAATTTTCAGGATTTTTTTCTTCTGCATGCGGATGAAAAGAATTTGTTTGATATTTCTATTTTATAATATATAAGAGGATGTGTCTAATGCGAAAAGTGATGTGTAAAGTGATGCTTCGTATCACGGAGTAGCATGGCTTTAACCTGCCTGCACTTTGAATCGCTTCCTTTAGCCAAATCAAAAGATAAAATCAATCTTTATTTGTCGTTCCGGAATTTCGGTACTCCGAAATATCCGGAATCCCGTAACTATGCAAGACAAGCATTGTATGTCATTTTTACGAGTTTGCATTATGGATTTCGGATTCTGGATTTCGGATCACGCCGGAAATGGCGTGAACCACGCGGGACAAAACGTTCTTGCATAGCATTTCACACCATCTCTGGTGTGATCCGGATGCAACAACACATTTCTGGATTCTGGATTTCGGATTTTCGGATCACATCAGAAATGATGTGAACCACGCGGGACAGAACGTTCTAGCGTAGCATCTCCCGTATTGGACAAACCGCGTATGCTAAAGTATCGCATCATGTCCTGTCTTGTTGTCCCGCCCTGTTTGACGCGGCTGCTTAAAAGTTATATCATTAGCTCAAAAGCTTTAAAACATTTATTCTAAAACAATTCAACATATGGAAGAAATAGAAAAAACAAATATAGTTAACCTAAAAGACCAAAAACCGGGAGGCGCGGGGGCGAATATGGAGCTCAAGGACAAAAAAATCGGTATGGACGATCAGGACGGCGGGGCCATGGGGGCGGTCAAAAACTTCCTTGATTTTTCTTTCGAGACAATTAGGGTTGTAATTGTGAGCCTCATTATCATCTTCATAGTCCGTTCTTTCGTGATCCAGCCTTTTTTCGTGAAAGGCTCGAGTATGGAGCCGAATTTTCAGGATGGCAATTATCTGATTGTGAACGAGATCGGCTACAGGCTGGAAGCGCCGAAGCGGGGCGATGTGATTGTTTTCCGCTATCCGCTTGACCAGAGCGAATTTTTTATCAAAAGGGTAATCGGACTGCCGGGTGAAACGGTGGAAGTCAAGGACGGAAAGGTCAAGATTTACAACAAGGAAAATCCAAACGGATTCCAACTCAACGAGAGCGAATATCTTGCCGATACGGTGACCACTGCGGGGTCGGTGTCGGAGAAGCTCGGAAGTGACGAATATTTTGTTTTGGGAGACAACCGGGGGGCAAGTTCCGATTCCAGAAGATGGGGGCTTGTGCCCAAGCGCAATATCGTGGGAGAAGCGTGGGTGCGGGCTTGGCCGTTTAATGATTTTGCCGTATTTGAATCATTCGAATATCAAAAGTAAGATTTAAACGCATAAAAGACCGTAATATTAAGGTTGGAGATATTGACAAGTTCTTTACCTGTATCCGGACCACACCAGAAATGGTGTGAAATATTACACAAAAACGTTCTGTCCTGCGTTGTTCACGCCATCTCTGGCGTGATCCGAATAACAAGGTCGGATCTTTGATTTCAGATTAATACATATTGTTGGTGTCTATAATATAAAACCATATATTGCGTATGAGCCGTATTATTTAATCAAAATTATCACTTAACGCGCATGAATATCGTAGCTGTTTGCGGAAGCCCCCGAAAGGGCAATACGGAATTTATTCTTAAGAGGTTTTTGATCGGGGCGGAAGATTTCGGACATAAAACGGATTTGGTTTTGTTGCGCGAGAAAAAGATAGAACGCTGCGGCGGTTGCCTTGCTTGCGATGACGACGGGGTTTGCGGCATCAGGGACGATATGAATGCGATTATCGAAAAGTTGAAGGCGAATGACTTGATTGTTTTTGGAAGTCCGAATTATTTCAGTAATGTGTCGGGATTGATGAAGGATTTTTTCGATCGTCTCCACCCTGTGCTGGTGGATGACAAGTTGTCCGGCAAAAAGGCGATTGCGATTATGGCGGGGGAGGCGGAGGAAGCGAAGTCTGCGGAGGCGGCGATTGCGACCATGACTTCCGTTGTTGATAGCTTTAAAATGACTATGATCGGGGATCTGTATCTCTCAGGTAAAAAAGCTCAGGATGTCGAGACCAATACGGAAAGCGTGCAGAAAATAGATGATTTTGCCAAAAATATTTTAAGTTAATTTTAAATAAAAGCTTATGCCTCGAGTTAAAAAAGAAGATCAGACGGAAAAAAAGACCAGAAAAAGAACGAAGCCGATACAGGCGGTCAAAGGGATGAAGGACATCTTGCCCCCCGAACAGTATATTTGGGAGCATATTTTGGACACTTCCCGCAAAATGTGCCAGGATTTCGGGTTTGGCAGGATTGAAACGCCGATAGTGGAAAATACGGATCTTTTTCGGCGCG
Organism: Patescibacteria group bacterium; assembly: GCA_041670805.1. Classification (GTDB taxonomy): domain Bacteria; phylum Patescibacteriota; class Minisyncoccia; order JAHIHE01; family JAGLIN01; genus STD2-77. Next base: position 2,014 of record JBAXYM010000011.1, on the reverse strand, counting down.
GCGTCGGACAGGTGACCGACATAGTGGAGAAGGAGATGTTTTCTTTCGAGACGCAGGGAGGGGACAAGGTTTCTCTTCGCCCGGAGGGGACGGCGGGCGTGGTGCGCTCTTATATCGAAAACGGTATGAGCAGATGGTCGCAGCCGGTCCGGCTTTATTACGACGGTTCGATGTTCCGTTATGACAAGCCGCAGCAGGGCAGATATCGCGAGTTTCACCAGTTCGGCGCGGAAGTTTTGGGCGAAGACAGTCCGGCGATTGATGCGCACGTGATATATTTGGCTTGGAAGATTTTTCAGAAAATCGGCATCAAGGACGTTTCCATTCAAATCAACAGCATCGGGTGCGCCACTTGTCGCGCCAAGTACAAGAAACTTTTGACCGATTATTACGATATGAAAATCAATAAGCTTTGCACGGATTGCAAGCGCCGTCTGGAAAAAAATCCGATGCGGCTTTTGGATTGCAAAGAGGAAAAATGTATGCAGGTGGCGGCAGGAGCGCCGCAAATTATCGATAACTTGTGTCCTGATTGCCACAATCACTTCAAAAGCGTGCTGGAATTTTTGGACGAGCTGGAGATTTCTTACGTTCTCAATTCCAATCTGGTGAGAGGCTTGGATTATTATACGCGCACGGTGTTTGAAATTTGGGCCGACAGCGACGACGCGGATGCCCGCCAAACTTCTTTGGGCGGAGGCGGAAGATACGACGGTCTGGTCGGGCTTTTGGGCGGAGAGGAAACTCCGGCGGTGGGATTTTCTTTCGGAGTGGAACGGGTGGCGGAGAAAGTGATGAAACTTAATTTGGATCTGGAGCCGAAAGGCGACAAAGACGTCTTTTTGGTCCAGCTCGGAGATTTGGCGCGCAGAAAAGTTATGAGAGTTTTCGACAAAATCATTGATACCAATATTTCTGTCGGGGAATCGGTAGGACGCGGCAGCATCAAATCTCAACTGCGGATGGCAAACAAGGCGCATGCGAAATTGGCGCTCATCATCGGGCAGAAAGAAGCGCTCGACAACACGGTGATCGTGCGAGACATGAAAAGCGGGATGCAGGAGACGGTCATTATGGATGATATTGTTAAAGACGTGAGACGGATGCTGGCGAAATAGAGAGGGCAATTATACAAGTTATGCTCGCGCAACTTGATATTTATTTGTCATTGCGAGAAGTCGGTACTCCGGGCGACGCGGCAATCTCTATTCTATGCAAATATAAACGATGTAAAAAGCATAGTGAATTATGGCAACGGTATTGCTTCGTCGGAGTACCTTCTCGCAACGACAAACAGGATAATCGATTTTTTAACTCAAGAAAAAATCTTTAAATCAAAACCATGGACTGTATATTTTGCAAAATCATCGCCGGTGAAATTCCCGCCAAGAAAATTTACGAGGATGATTTTGTGTTTGCTTTTTATGACATTCATCCGATTGCGCCGGTGCATGTTCTTATAATTCCCAAAAAGCACATTGAGTCCGTTAATGATTTGGAAAAAGGCGATGTTGAGATCATGGGCAATATGTTTTTGGCGGCGAAAAAGATTGCGCTTGAGCTGGGAATTGCGGAAAAAGGTTATAAGCTTTTGGTTCGGACCGGGAGAGACGGAGGACAGGAAGTGCCGCATATTCATATGCACCTTTTGGGCGGAGCGAGACTGCGGGAAGACATCGGAATTATGAAAAACAAAGGCTGATGAAAGATGAGACTTTATCACGGAGTAGCACGGCTTTAGCCTGCGCGGTTGTCCAACGCGGAAAAATGCGAACGAGTGCGTTGGATTTATCGGTTTGGGATAGCAGCGCAGGCTAAAGCCATGCTACTCCGCCCCCAGTCAACCATCTTGCTATCCTACATTTTTTATTTTATTATATCTCTATAGTCATTGTCATATAATAGCCATATGCACCAAATCCAATCAATAGCCAAATGTTCCGTAATCGCGCTATCTTTTGTGTGGCGCCCCGTCGTTTCTTTGCGACGGGGTGTTTTTTTTGAAACCAAAATC
>JBAXYM010000010.1:0-38797 GCA_041670805.1 Patescibacteria group bacterium | reverse complement strand
GGATGTTATCGAAGCGTTGATCGGTTTGGGTTACGGACAGAACGAAGTGCGTCAAGTCCTCAGCAATATTCCGCGAGAAAAAAGTCTTGAGGAAAGAATCAAGCTGGCGCTCAAACAATTGGGGAAGAAAAAATAATCTATTTCATGCAAACGAGAGGGTTATGTACGGAATGTCTCGCGGAGTAGCCCATGGCGGAGTAGCAGGCTTCAGCCTGCGCCGCTGTCCCACGCGGACAGAACAAACACATGTAGTAGAGACGCGATTTATCGCGTCTTTTGTTTATAGTCAAGACGCGCTTCTTCAAGCTTATCAAAAAATTTGCCACGTTCTCTATTTTATGTATAAGTTATATTTTGAATTATGGATCACGCCAGAGATGGCGTGAACCACGCGGGATAAAACGTTCTTGCGTAGCATTTCACACCATCTCTGGTGTGGTCCGAGAATCCAAAGCTTAAAAAACAAATTTGCTAAACGAAGTAGCTCGCGGAGTAGCATGGCTTCAGCCTGCGCTGCTGTCCAATGCCCGTAAAAACCCGCATATACGTTCGTTCCATCCGCTTGGGACAACCGCGCAGGCTGAAGCCATGCTACTCCGTAACGCATTACTCCGCAAAATGTTGAATCAAAAAACATATAACCGTTTCTATTTTTCCAATTCAAAAAGCTCGGAAAGCGTCATAAATTCATATCCGTTCTTTTTGAGCTCGGTGATAATGGCGGGCAGGGCTTCCGAGTCCAGATGCGTCTTGTCGTCGGGGTTGCTGCCGAGGTGCATCATAATGATTGCGCCCGGTCCGGCGGCTTTCAAAACTTTTTGTTCGACTGCCCCCTTGCTCATTCCTCCCGACGTTCCTTGCCATCCCAGAGAATCGACTGTCCAGCGGATATTCAAATAATTATTTTCACTGACAGCAAGGAGCGTGCTCGCATTTCGGTCTCCGTAGGGCGATCTCAGGAACGGCTGGAATTTTCCGTCCAGTTTGGCAAATGCATTCTCGGCTTCTTGGATGTTCTCTTTGATCTGCTCGTTTGTGAGCCGGGTGAGATAGGGGTGGTCGTATGTGTGATTGCCGACGTCTCCTCCGGTCGCTACGATTGCCCGCACTTTATCCGGATATTTTTCGATGAATTTTCCGGTCAGGAAAAAAGTCCCCTTGATATCGTTCTCCGCCAAGATCCGCAAAATCGGCTCAACTCCGTCGGCATTGGCTCCGGCATCGAAAGTCAGCGCCACTGCTTTTTGGTCGGTGTTTATTTTTACAATTTCTTTGCCTTTATATTTTTCAACCAGCGGAGCCAAATCTTTTTTTACGGTTGTTTTTTCTTCTTCGTCTTGGGGAGGCGTAATTTCTTTCTCGGGAGCCGTGTCTTTACCGGTATCGACTTCGGTGTCGGCGGGTATGTTGTCACGGTTTATCTCAAAAGAATTGTCTTTGCTTTTTTGCAGCACAAAGAAAACGGCAAATAGCGCGAAACAAAAAAGCAAGACGGCGGCGATATTTAATGCGATTTTTCTTTCCATATTTTCGAGGTTAATCTCTTATGCTTTTATTATATTTTCAAAAAGGCTTCTTGGCAAAGAATATTTTACAAAGATTATTCCGGCTCGCCATATGGTTCCCGACCATATATATAAATGACAGGCATCTCTAATACATCCTGTGTATTTTGCATTATGCATTATGGATTTCGGATCACACCAGAAATGGCGTGAACCACGCGGGAGAAAACGTTCTTGCGTAGCATTCACACCATTTCTGGTGTGATCCGAATACAAAGCCGGATTTCTGGCGTCTGTTGTAAAATCATATTCTGCGTATGACCTATTTTTACCGGCTTAATAACGGGATGACACACAGGGTTTATAAAAAATGAAAGCGTGATAAATTTAGACTAAAAAAATCGGCAGGAAGTGCAGGCGGATTGGAAAGGTACTAGGTATTGATTTCTCATTGTTGCTGTGCTATAACTTTGTTAAGATTAGGTTTAGAAAAATAGAAAAATAATTAGAAAATCAAGGAGGGACACCGCATTAACATAATGTCACGCTTGGGCGGAGATATGCATGGTTGTAGATTTACGCCTTTTCATCCAGAGAACCTTGTCGGTTTTTTGAAGAAGATTAGCTCCCATGAGGTAACATATACTGAAGACCTGGATAGCAATTGTTTTTGCTACACGCTTACTGAAAACGTAGAACTCTTTTTGTATTGGGTAGAATTTCAAGGGAAAAAACTAATACTGGTCTTTAAAGAAAATAAGGAAACGGAAGAATTTAATAGTATAATACGGGAAGCTGGAAAGTTCTTCCTGTCATCGCCGGAAAGTCCTTTCTGGGAATTCGAATTAAAACAGGTTCTTATGCAAAAACCAGAAACAGTGATTTTTTTAGTAGAAGAAAAAGAATTTATCGAATTTGCTCAATCTTATAACAATTAGAATCCTGCCCACTTTTAATTTTAAAGCAGGATTTATTTTTTTCAAAAACCATTTATGAACATCGAAACAGTCTTTTTATCAATGCTTTTCATTTACATTATCATCAACATCTTCTCTTTCTCTCTAATGCTCTCCGACAAGAAGAAATCGAGAAAAGACGAGATGCGGATTTCCGAGGGGGCTCTTCTTTTTGCCGCTATCTGTTTTGGCGCGCTGGGAATTTGGGCGGGGATGTACGTGTCGCGCCACAAGACGAAAAAGATGATTTTCGTTTTGGGTGTGCCGCTGGCGCTGGTGCAGAATCTGGCGGTGATTTATTTATTGTACTTGGCTATCGTCCGATATTGAATTAATCCCATTTGTCATCTCGAAGGAGTACTCGACTGAGAGATCCGAGAAATGCACGAAACCCTGCTGACATTATTTTTTACTGTAAAATTATATTCGCATAGTATTATTCCCGAATTTCTCAATCGGAGTATCTCATTTCGAAATGACAAAAATATGCGTGTCGTTCCGATGAAAGCGCATATCTTGTCAGATCGGTATCTTTGCGGGAATCTTTGTGGGAGCAGGTTTAAACCTGCTCCTTTTAGTTTGGATTCCACAAGCGAACTTGTCCGGCGTCATTGTCGTCGAAGAAGAAAAATTGCAGGTTGTTCATGCAATAAAAATAAGCTATAATTTATCAGGAATGGAAAATAAAATGTGGTTGCCCGATTATTTTTCATAAAAGTTTTGATTTGAAATTTTTCGGAGCCTTGGGGCGGGCTTGAGAAAAATATTTTGCGAAATAAAAACCGGAGGGAGCGAAGGCTTTGCATATAAGCTTCCGTTTTCAATAAGCCTTAAGATAAGACTTAAAAAGCTAACGGAAAAATTATGGAAACCGTAGTCGGAGTAGGAGCCAGCAGTGATTCCAACTCGAAAGAAGCAGGCATGGAGGCTTGCAGGCAGGCGTTTGAAAAAGTAAGCAGCCCCGAGCTCGTCATCGTCTTTGCCTCGTCCAAACTTGATCAGAAAGAAATGCTCAGCGGGGTGAGAGAAATCAGCAAAGGCGTGCCTTTGATCGGTTGCAGTACCGCCGGGGAAATTACTTCTGCCGGAGCGGCGGAGGGGAGCGTGGCGGTAATGGCCATATCGTCCGATGTTATTGATTTTACTATCGGCAAGGGCGGGGACCTGAAATCAGGAGTCAGGGAAGCGGGGGCGCAGCTGGTCAAAAATATTACAGGCAGTGCCAAAGATAAAACAAATTGTCTTTTGATGCTGACTGATGTCTTGAATGGTAACGGGGCGGAGGTGGTTCGAGGCATTCAGGATGTTTTGGGCAGTGATACCTTGATTATAGGAGGTGCCGCCGGAGATGACTTCCTATTCAAGCAGACCTTCAATTATTACAATGGCGACATATCTTCTTCTTCCGTCGTGGGAGTGGGGCTATCGGGTGATTACGGCATCGGTGTCGGTGTCCGCCACGGCTGGGTTTCGATTGGCGCGCCGATGAAAGCCACCAAGTCCAAAGATGCGGTGCTGAAAGAATTGGACGGCAAACCGGCAGTTTCCATCTATGAAGATTATTTCGGCAAGAAGGCCGAAGAACTTCGCGAGGAACCTCTTGCCAAATTGGCCATCACTTATCCTTTGGGAATGAGCGTGGAAGGCAGTGATGAACTTTTGATTCGGGATCCCATAACGGTCGATGCCGAGGGGGCCATTACTTGCGCGGCGGAAATTCCGGAAGGGGCGGAAGTGAGGCTTATGATAGGAAGCAAAGAAGAAGCTATTGCGGCGGCCAAAGATGCGGCGCAAAAAGCTTTGGCGCAACTTGCCGGCAAAACGCCTCGAGCCGTCATCGTCTTTAACTGTATCGCCAGACGCAAACTGTTCGGCAGGGATGCCGGTGATGAGATCGCGGCCATCCGGGAAGTTCTGGGTAAAGACGTGCCTTTAATCGGATTTTATACCTACGGAGAAATAGCTCCTTTCAACGAGAGCGCGGACAAACCTTTTTCCAGATTTCACAACGAAACCGCCGTCGTTGCCGTAATCGGGGATTAAGCGCTCCGTTTTAATCAATCTTGGGAAATGCCGAAGCAGGCTCCAAGTCTGTAATCTATTTGCCTATGTCTGAAGAAAAGAAAAATTCCGACGCCGGTCTTTTGAAAGAGATGGATCGGACAGCGAAACTTTTGGTGAGGCGCGACTTGGAGCTTCGGAGAGTTAATGAGGAGTTGGACGAAAAGATAAAGATATTGGAGGCGGATGAAATTCGCCTTCATGAAATGAATGAAATTTTGGAGATAAGGCTTCGGGCGCGGACCAGGCAGCTGACGGAGAACATCAACGACCTCGACCGCCAAGTCAAAGAAAGAACGCAAAATATTGAAGATTCCAAAAAGGCGCTGAGCGATGCTTTGAAAAATGTCAGCAAAGAAAAAAATCTTGCGGAAGAAGAGAAAGAAAAGACCCTTTCCATTATCAGGAACTTTTCCGACGGTCTGCTGATTTTTGACGTCAATGATGTGCTGATCGGCATAAATCCCAAGGCGGAAGAATATCTGAATGTCAAAGCGGTCGACGTGGAAGGCATAGACGCAGCTCAGCTGTCTTCGGTCGCGGAACTCGTCTCTCTCTTTGCCATTATCGGCGCCGACATGAGGGATATGTCCCGCAAAGAATTTGAAATCGGAAAAAATTTCATTATGGAAGTCTCCGTTATATCCACAAATTACAAGCAGGAGCAAAGTGGAAAATTTATTATTTTGCATGATGTTACCCGCGAAAAGACAGTGGAGAAATCGAAAAGCGAATTTGTTTCCATAGCCGCGCATCAGCTGCGGACTCCTCTCACGTCTATCAAATGGATTCTTACTTCTCTTTTGGACGGAGATTTTGGAGAAATGAGCGCCGAGCAGCGCGAGTATCTGCAAAAGACCAACTCGTCGAATGAGAGAATGATCAACCTTGTAGACGATCTTCTGAATCTGTCCCGCATTGAAGAGGGCCGTTATATCCAGTTCAAAGACTATGTTTCTTTGGAGGAATTGGTTGAAAAAAATATTGAAAATTTGCAAATAAAATTAAACAAGAAAAAGCTGGGACTGTCTTTCGAGAAGACCGAGAATATTCCGCAGGTTTTGGCGGACAAGGAAAAAATAAATCTGGTGGTCCAAAATCTTCTTGAAAATGCCGCGAATTACAGCCTGGGAGGGGGTAAAGTCGTCGTTGCCTTAAAAGAAGATAAAGAAAAAAACGAGGTCATTTTTCAAGTGCGAGACAGCGGCATCGGCATCGCCGACGATCAGAAGGCAAGAATCTTCACCAAATTTTTTCGCGCGAAAAACGCCGTGCAGTCGGAAACCGCCGGTTCCGGATTGGGACTGTTCATCAATAAAAACATCGTCGAAGCTCATGGCGGCAGGATATGGTTTGAGTCCGAGAAGGACAAAGGAACTACATTCTTTTTTGCCTTGCCTCTAAAAAAGAAAGGGGAAAGCGAGAGCGAATTATAAAACGGTAATAAATTCTAATTTGCATATATGCCTAAAAAAATTTTGATTATGGAAGACGAGAAAATTCTTCAGGGTCTTCTGAAAGATAAACTGATAAAGGACGGTTATAATGTTATGGCGGTCGACAATGGCGAGGAAGGGATGGAAATCTTGCATGAATATGCGCCGGATCTGATATTGCTTGATATGATGATGCCCAAGATGGACGGATTTGCGGTTTTGGAAAAAATGCAAGCGGAAGATCTCATCCGTTCTTTTCCAATCATAGTCATTTCCAATTCCGGCCAGCCGGTGGAAATCGACAAGGCTCTCGCGATGGGCATCAAAGACTATATCGTCAAAGTGGATTTTGATCCCGCTGAAGTCATGGAAAAGGTGAACACTTTTTTTGCCAACACACAAGCTGTGACCGGCGAGCAAGGAGAGGCAAAACAAGAGGCCGAAAACGCCAGCCTTGGCGGACAGAAAGAACCGGAAACCGGCAATAGCGGAGTAAAAATTTTGCTGGTGGAAGACGATGACTTTTTACGGGGAATTTGCGAGCTTAAACTGAGAAAAGAAGGATTTAACGTAGCCATTTCCGCCGACGGATCGGACGCTCTTGAAAACATAAGGAAGGAAAATTTTGATCTGATTTTGCTGGATGTCGTTTTGCCGGGTATGGACGGATTTGAGATATTGGAAAATATAAAAAAGGATCCATCTAGAGCGCGAATCCCCGTAATAATGCTTACCAACATGGGACAAGAAAGCGAAGTAAAAAGAGGCTTTACTCTGGGTGCGGAAGACTATATCATCAAGGCGCATTTTACGGCCGGTGAGATTGTGGAAAAAATCAAAGTGATAATCGCCCGCAAAAATATCGGCGGCGACAAAACAGCCTAGCGTGCGCAATCGACGCGGACAATCCGTACGGCAAGCGGCAACTTGCTCAGCGTATCTTGAATTATGGATTATAGATTTCGGATCACACCAGAAATGGTGTGAACCACGCAGGACAAAACGTTCTCGCGTAGCATTTCACACCATTTTCCGGTGTGGTCCGAATGCAAAGATGAATTTCGGATTTTGAGTTAATGCGGATTTCGATGTCTGCTATAAAAACATATATTGCGTATGACCCTATTTTGTTATTTCGAAACGAGGTTCTTCGATCGAGGGGTCTTAAGAACAATGCTATGCAAAAATAATCTTACTGCAAAAATAACATTAGCAGAGTTTTGTGATTATTCTACTACGGTAATCTATTATTGAGGATTTAACCCCAATTGGTAGTATGAGATTTTAGCGGGGGCATCGAGGCAATAAAAAAGCTGCATTTTTTCGCAAATTTTTACGAAAGCAGCTATCGAGGAAAAAGTTTGCCAATTATAATAACTCATGTTCCCCTTCCAATTTATAGGCAATTGCTATTATGGTATAGGCAAATGCCATAGTAATAAATGCAACAATTGCAATTCCTGTTAAGAAGAACTTACCGATTACCGGTAATCCTGCCAAAGAATTTATTTTGTTTAAAGAGTGCATTTATGTCCCTCCTAGCTGAACGTTAGACCTGATTCACTGATTTGTCAACGCCGCTGCAAGCTGATCCGTCTGCACTTCCTGACGCTTATCCATTGCTTTCTAAAAGCTGTCCCGGCTTTGTATCCGGACCACACCGGAAATGGTGTGAACCACACGGGACAAAACGTTTTTGCGTTGCATTTCACACCATCTCTGGTGTGATCCGAAATCCATAATCCATAATGCAAAATGCACTCATAAAAATGAAATACAATAATTGTCTTGCATAGTTACGGGATTCCGGATATTTCGGAGTACCGAAATTCCGGAATGACAAATAAAGATTATTTTTTATCTTTTGATTTGGCTAAAATAAGCGATTCAAAGTGCAGATGGGTCAGACAGTCGGATTGTTTGACAAGGCATTGCAATGATTTTCTAATAGTTTATAATGAAAGCAAAGAAATCAAATTGTTTTTAAATAGTTTAAAAAAATAATTCATAAAGATGAAAACTATGCTGAAGAATTTTTCCTTGTCTTGGAGAATCTCGGTTGTCGGTTTTGTTTTTTTGTTTATGGGCGGTGCGGGTGCTGTCAGTGCCGCGACTCCTCTGCCTAATGGAGGAAGTAATTTTGAGACGGCGACTTCGGTGAGCGGAGGGAGCTACCAGGGTCAGTTGGCCGCGGGAACGGACGCTTATTATTGGTTCGATGTCGTGGCCGGTCAGGAAATAAATATCATTGGCGGTTTTATCGAAGACACCTACTCGGATGGCGACCTGTATCTCTATGATGGAAATCAGCAGGAACTTTTTTCCGAATACGGCGCCGGCGGAACGATGGGTCCGTGGCTGAATAAATCCAAGCAGCGGATGTATTTCAGAATAGTAAATGATTCGTATAGTGAAGACAATACATTGTCGTACAAGATTGAAATCAATTCTCAGAATCGTTTTGATGCCGGCAGCCAGACCGATGCCGGTGACACTTTCGAAAGCGCGCTGCCAATCGGCGTCGGGAGCTACTCCGGGTATTTGGCGGGTGTGAGCGTGATGCAGACTCCTTACGGCGATGATGCCAAGGATTATTATAAAGTCGCGGTTTCGAAAGGGCAAAATTATGAATTCAAACTGACACCGACTACGGGCGACGAGGGCGCGCTGGAATTATATAGCGCTTCACGGACGCTGTTGGATGAGAAATCTTCCTCCAACGGGGGAGCTTTGGTTTCTTTGACTCTGGTTCCCAAGGCGGACACGATCGTTTACTTGGCTATCGGTTGCGGCTACAAGAGCGGCATTTTCAATTACAAAATAGCGATTGAATCTCCGGATGCGATGACGACATTTTATAGCTGCAAGGATAATTATTGCGGAATTCTTACCGGCTATGCGTCCTTGCAGGAGTGCCAGGCGGCCACCGCGCAAACTTGTTATCACTCCGCGGACTGTGACGGGAAATGCGCCGTGGTGGCGGAACCGGCCGGGTGTACTCAGGATGCCGATTGCACCGCCTTGGGATATTCGACCTGTGCCAATGGAAAATGTTTTGGTTCGGGATCGTTCAACTGCACCCGGGATGCCGATTGCTATGCCGCCGGATACACTGCCTGTATAGATGGAAACTGCATCGGTACGGTACCGAGCATGTGTACCAAAAACTCCGATTGCTCCGTCGCGAGTGCCACCTGTATGGATGGAGTATGCATCAATCCGGGAGGAGTGATTCCTCCAATCGCTAATCCTTGGCTGGGCATGGGAATTATGTCCTGGTTCTCCGGCTGGTATCTCTTATTCTACCTCTTGTTCTATATATATTTCGCGTTCTGCTTGCAGACCCTGGCGAAAAAGACCAATACCGAAAATGGCTGGTTGGCTTGGATTCCGATCGCCAACATCGTCCTGATGATCAATATCGCCAAGCGGCCGCTGTGGTGGATCGTTTTGATCTTCGTTCCGATCGTCAATATTATTGCAGGTATTATTCTGTGGATGGACATTGCCGAGAAGAGAGGCAAAGAAAAATGGATCGGTATTCTGCTTCTCGTTCCGTTTGTCGGCATCGCCGTTCCGGGATATCTGGCGTTCTTTGATTATAAAAAAAAAGATGATGCGCCGGCGAATGACAAGCCTTATGCTCCGACCGGTAATAAGAACGCGGACAAGCCGACAGTAGGTTACAAGCACGCGTGCAAATATTGCGACAAACTTATTCCGCCGGATTCGGCCAACTGCCCGTTTTGCGAGAAAGTCAATCCTCTGGGACCGAGTCGCTGCCCCAAATGCCATGAGCCTGTCGAGGAGAAATGGAAGACGTGCGCGAAGTGCAACCAGAATCTCAGGATCGTGTGTCCTTTTTGCGGCAAAGTGACGTTCTTTGGGGACCACTGCGAAGATTGCGGTACCCGGCTGATGGTCGCTTGCCCCAATTGCAAACAAGAGCAGCCGCCAATCGGAGACAATTGTATCAAGTGCGGCAAACCGCTCAAAGATAAAAAATCACTATAATCATCTAACCTAAACAAGCATATGTCTGTCAAACCATTCACCGATAATTTTGCCGATAACTCTTCCGATGCCGGATTCCAATTTACCTTCGATTGCGCCGTCTGCCACGAAGGATACAAAACGGAATTTATCGAGGCGAAATCCACCAAGAGTGGAAATCTGCTGAAGACGATGGGTGGCATCTTTGGTGCCGCGGCGCAGATGGCCGGCAAGTCCGACATAGGATACGGAATTGAAAGGGCGACGGATGTAATCACTGACAAGCATGAGGGAAAGTCGGCGGGATGGCGCAAGGAATATGACGCGGCTTTCGAGAAGGCTCAGGCTGAAGCGAAGGCGCATCTTTTTCGTTGTCCGAAATGTGTGGAGTGGGTGTGCGAGAACTGCTGGAACGAGCAGGAGAATTTGTGCGTGAATTGCGCCCCGCGGGAAGCGATCGAAGTGGCGGCTGCCCGCGCCAAAAAGAAAGCGAGCGACATCCAAAACAAAGCGGCTAATACGCAAATATTTACCGGTGAAATTAAGGCGACGAAAACGCTCTGTTCCGCCTGCGGAAAACCGGCCGGTACGGGAAAATTCTGCGGCAATTGCGGCGAGCCTCTGGCTATTGCCAAGTGCAAGAAGTGCGGAGCGGAAAATCAGGCCGGCACCGGATTTTGCGGAGAGTGCGGCGAGAAACTGAAATAACCGATAACGAAAAATAATATCACCATATGAAAAAGGAAAAAGCGATCAAGCCGGTCATGGAGGTGCAACTGGAGTATTTTTATGTCGACGCCGACGGTCGGGAAGAAAAGAAAAAAGCGCTGGCAAAAATCACTGATGACGAATTGCATCTCTGCCCGGAGTTGGGCGAGCCTCTGCGGGTGTCGTTGCGGGAGATCACCAATATCTCCGAAGCGGATTACCGGATCAGTCTCGAGCTCGGACCGAAAGAAAAAATAGTTCTCTCGGAACTCGGCTATCAATATGAAGATTTTTTGCGGGCGTTTATGAAAGTCCACAACCGCCGGATCGCGAAAGATATGTTAATGGATGAACCCATCAAGATTTCCGGAATCGAAGCGGAATTTTTTTATGCTGATGGAAGCGGGCAAGGATTACAGAAGGGGAACGCCGAGCTTATCATTTACGAAACGGCGCTGTTGGTTATTCCCGTCCCGGGCGATTTTATCAGGATTCCTTTTGGCAATATTTCCGGGATCGAGGAAGGGGACTGCCGGCTCGTGATAAAGACCGTATCAGGAAACGCATTGACTCTCACCAAACTGGGCGAGCAGTTCGATCTTTTCAAGAAAACAATTTCCGAAGGTATTAATGATCTGTCCGAGAAAAATCAGGAGTTCTTCAAAGAACTTGTGCCTGGCGCTGATGCCTCGCTGCTGCGGAAAGTTTCTCAAGTGATGAAAGACGGACAGGCGGTCGAGAGAGGGACGTTAATCTCTGTTTCTTCAGAGCTGTTTTCGGCGCTGGAAAAAAAGATAGAAGATTTTGGGATGAAAGAAGAGTACGGATATCTAAGCTCAATCGCGGACAAAGAAAAGATCTCTCTCGGTTCCAAACAGGGGCTGATGGGTGATCTTACCGGCAACTATTTCTGGTTCCTGATTCCGATTTATGATCTGGACAATAAAAAACCGGGCAATGCTATCGCCATGGAAGCAACCACGGCCACCGGCACGGGCAAGTCGACATATTTTTTCCGAATCTTGCCGCGTCGGAAATACCGGGATGTAAAGAATATCACAACTCTCCGCCAAGAGGTTGACGGTCTGATAGAGATCATTAACAAGGCAATGATCGATATCAATTTTCGTCGCGAGCCGATATACCTATCGGACGAGAAGCTTTCTGAGCCGCAATATTTCAAATACAAAATTGCGGTGGAGAAAATTCCGAACCTGCGAATCTTGCGCGCGCTTTTCATCGGACGGGTGGCTCATCACTCCGTGGAGCAATGGCAGGCGGACGTGAATGATCTGCTCGCGTTCAATGTTACGGAGACCGACGATAGCAAAAAATGGGAGAATGCCAGAGCAGAGGAAGACGAAGGTAAGGAGAATAAATAGCGCTGTGAATCAGAGTTTATGGATAGAGAAAAACAAATGGACGAAAATTAAATTTATTTTCAATGCCTCTGGAGAAAAGGCTCTATGCATTGTTTTTTGTATACATATTTTTTGCTTCCTTTGAAATCAATTTATTTCAATCATTGTGCAGGCGTAAAAAACAACCCCTCAAACAAGAGATTATTTTGGCAGTAGTCTTACTATACCCGGAATTTAAACCCCATTGCGATGGATACCAAGAGTTGGTATAAGACTTCGGCGATAATTAACAAGAAAAACCTATGATTTTTGGCTTTATATAGCGATATTATGATCTATTGACGCCTCTAGTATAGTATAATATACTAGAAACATAGGTTTAAAGTATAACAAAATATATATGAACCAAGAATTGGTACAATATTTGCAACAGCAAATTAGAACCAACAATGAAAGACTAAAACGTTTTACGCATGATCGAGAAGGTAAAAAATATCCCAGTCGTTTTATGTTTGTTAAAATAAAACAATATATCAATGGGTTTGTTGATAAAACTTCGGAAAGTAAAATGGTCATTATTCCCGGCTTTAGAGGGGTTGGCAAGACTACATTAATGGCTCAGGCTTGTACGGAATATAAACATAGGGGCTATGACGTTTTATTTTTATCGGTAGAAGATGTGAATAATCTTTTCGCCGTTGGGATCGCGGAGTTAATGTCTGCTTACGAATATATATTAGGCGAGAGCTTAGAGGCCGTAAACAAACCAATCATAATTTTTCTAGATGAAGTTCAAAGTGATCCCAAGTGGGCTGTTACACTAAAATCACTGTTTGAGAAGACTTCGAATGTATTCTTTTGTTGTACCGGATCTTCTGCTGTCATCTTGCAGACAACTACAAACTTAGCAAGAAGAGCTATTTTTGAAAGAATGCCACCCATGTGTTTTACGGAGTATCAAATGGTTAAAAACGGTATTTATCCCATGAATGGTTTAAAAGATAATATTAGGCAAACGATATATTTTTCCAAGAGTGCAATAGAAGTATACGAAGGTCTTAAAAAGAATCAATCTTCAGTAAATCAATATTGGTCGAAGGTAAATAGATCGGATATTCGGGAGTATTTGTCCTATGGATCATTGCCATTTGCTTTGATGATGCCGAATGAAACTGCAGTTTATGATTCCATTTCACTGTTAATTGATAAGATTATCAAGCTTGATCTGCCCACATTAGGAAGTTTTGATCAGGATACTTTAGGTAATGTAAAAAGAATAATTTTTGCTATTGCCGAGAACGATACAACAAGCTTAAATGAGCTGGAAGAAAAGTTTAAAATCAATCGTTTGACAATCTCAAATATTTTTAATGCTTTGGTTAAAGCAGAACTTCTTATTGATGTCCCGGCTTATGGTTCCAATATGAGCGTTGCCAAGAAACCGCACAAATACTTGTTTATGACCTCGGCAATTAGAATGTCATTCTTCTATTTTACCGGACAGGAAAGCACATATCTAACCAGACAGGGCAAGTTATTTGAAGATTCGATAGGCGCCCATCTTTATAGAGAGTTCGTTTTGAGACATCAAGGGGCAATTCGATATGACAGTGCTCAGGGCGGAGCTGATTTTATATTACAGATACTTAATAGCAAACAGATTATTATTGAGGCGGGGATCGGCAGCAAAGATAAGCGACAGATTATAAATAGCAATAAGAAGATTAACTCTGACTATAATATTATTTTTTGCAATGGTGAGCTGAAGATTGATGTCGATTTAAAAATCGTATTCGTGCCGTTAGATTACTATTTCTTGATATAATAATGAAATTAAAAATTTTGTAAAAAATATAATAATTAATATTAACAAAATATGCCAGAATTGAAACAGAATCCAATTTTAAAGGATTTTCAGGATTATGTTATTGAGCTTGAGAAGGAAAGAGGGTTTACCGAGCAGACCGTCTTGCAGAGATCTTTGCTACTAGGAGAAGAAGTTGGTGAACTATTTAAAGCAATTCGCAAATTGGAAAAAATGGGAGTTGATCAAAATTCTAAAATCGATTCAGTGGATGAAGAATTGGCGGATGTATTGATTTCTGTCTGTTCTATTGCCAACCGTTTTGGAATCGATCTTGAACAAGCTTTTCGAGATAAAGAAGAGATAAATAAAAAAAGAACGTGGAATTAAAACTTAGGATAATGGGAATAATAAAGTAAGAGAAGCGCTGCAATCTTTTTTATTTTAATTTTATAGTGATATCTTTAATGATAAATAACCGGTATACACAAATCGGGAGTTAGAACGGAGAAACTTTATAAGTTTCTCTTTCTTGAGCTGGGGGTTCGTTTTTAATACGTGGATACGAAAAATAACTGCTTATTAAGCGGTTATTTTAGTAGTAGTCTACTGTATTGAGAATTTAAACCCCATTGTTCAAGACATTAAGAAATGGTATGAGGCTTTGGCTGTATTAAAGGCTTAAATAAGCCATATTTTAGCCTAGAGAACGGAGATGCTTCGAAATTGTTTGACAAGCCCAACTATTTTTGGTTAAATGTAGGCAATTTGTATTTTAGTTATGTCTGGTCTTCTTTAATCTTTTACAAGTTATCAGAAATTTTTATGGAAAACGAGATAGAAATAGAAAAGACTTATTTAGCTAAATCTTTGCCCTCAGAATTGGCGCTTTGCAAAAGTAAGGAAATAATAGACTTATATATTCCCAAAAGTTCTCCTCATGCCAAACTTAGGATAAGGAAAAGCGGGGATTCGTATACTATAACCAAGAAAAAAGTAGTTAATGAAGGCGATGCTTCTACTCAGATTGAGCAGAATATTGAGATTACGAAAGAAGAATTTGAAGCATTGTCGCAAATTCCTGCAAATACTATCCGTAAGATCAGATATTATTATCCTTATGGAGAGCACACTGCTGAAATAGATGTCTTTATGGATCGATTCGAAGGTCTGGTCCTGGTAGATATAGAATTTAATAGCCAAGAGGAACTGCAGAGATGCATGTTGCCGGATTTTTGTTTAGCGGATGTTACGAATGAGGATTGTTTTGCGGGAGGAGTCTTGTCTCATAGTGATTTTTCCGATATAAGAGGCACTTTAGAGAAATTTAATTATAATAAATTATTTTAGGTAAAAATTTATAAACTTATGACAGAAGTAGGTCGTTGCAGGAGGGAGAGAGAGGCAGATCCGATAGAAGATATATGCAGAGATTTTCTTTTAGACTTTGTCAAAAAAATTCCGCCTATTGCTACGGGTGGATTTTTTAAAATCGAAGATTTGCGGCTAGTAGTTACGGATCAGTGTCCTTATAGTTGTGTATATTGCGGAGTGCATTATCAAAAAGCGTTGGATCTCGGATTAATTACAAGAGATGAATTTGAAAAAAGAGATATTGGAGGCAACGAAGGAGCCTCAATCGGAAGATATTTAACAAATAAAAGCTTATATCTAAGCTTGGATGATTATAGATTTCTTGTTGCTGTTCTGGCATATTATTTTGGCGTTCGAGATGTCACTTTCAGTGGAGGAGATCCTTTTGCGAGACCAGACATTAGAGAACTTATTGACAGTATAGATGATTTTGGATTAAGGACAACGGCATTGACTAAAGGCTTGCCTCTGTTTTCGGGAACAGATAAGAATTTGATTGCAAGAAAATCTGGAAGACTGTCTAGGATTATTTTCTCTTTGGACACATTGAACGCCGAAGAACACGCTAGCGTCAACCTTCCTCTTATGCCCAGAAAAGAAGCAGTGAAGGCTCTCCCTAAAACGCTTGCCGCAATAAGGAATGCATGTGATTTGGGTTATAATGTAGACATAAATTCCGTAATAATTCCCATTGATTTTAACTCCAAGAGAGAAACTGCAGACTCGTTTGGCAATATCCGAGAGATTATAGAATTCGCTTTGAAAAACAAAGTGAATAGAATTAAATTTATCGAGTTGGATCTGAAGAGCACATTAGGAAGTCCATATATCGAAAAATATTTTAAAGTTATGGCAGACATGGGATACTTCAAAGATTTTCATTTATCAAAATGGGCTGATCCTGTCTTGGATCTGAACAATCAAATGACAGAGTTCGCCTTAATCAAAAGAGAAAAAGGCTTTGCGGATTTGCAATTATGCACTTATAGAACCCATTGTCCTACAACTTTCCTTAGAAAGATGGAGGGGGATAAAGGCAAAATTGATAAAAAATGTGATTTTAGGGAAGGTGGAGAATTGAATATAAATTCCATAGGACAGATCATTACATGCCAAAAGAACCCGGACAGGCAGATTATAGATCTGAGATCAGCTGTGGTCAGAAGGGATATTCTTGGAATTATAGAACTTGTAAAAGATGCAGGAAATAAAATAGGAGAGCAACAGTGCGCAATGGAACAATTACAGAATAATTATAATATTAACATATGCGAGGAAAAAGTAAGTTAGCCATTCAAGGAGGATCAAAAACCATAGAAGATAATTTTCCTCATTTTGTGTGGCCTGTGATAGATAAAAAAATTGAGCAAGCCGTAGTTTCCCAGCTTTATAAAACAATATCTATATACGATAGGAGCGGGATATTCGAGGAGTTCGAGGATTCCTTTGCAAAATATCATGATAGGAAATATGCATTATTATGCAGTTCTGGTACCCTTGCAATTCACTCAATGTTTGTGGCTGCTGACTTGAAAACAGGAGACGAGGTCATTTGTCCTGCTTATACTTTCTTTGCAACTGTTACACCTCTTCTTTTTACGGGCGCTAAACCGGTTCTCTGTGATTGTGATGAAAACGGAAATATTGATCCCAACGAGATAAAAAAGAAAATAACTTCAAAAACTAAAGCTGTAGTGATTACCCATATGTGGGGAATTCCTTGCCAGATGGATAAGATCCTGGATATCTGCAAAAAGAATAATCTCTTATTGTTGGAAGATTGTTCTCATGCACACGGTGCCAGATATAAAGGTAAGGTCGTAGGTTCTTTTGGAGATTTGGCTGCTTGGAGTTTACAAGGTCCGAAAAATATTACCGGAGGAGAAGGAGGAATATTGGTGATGGACAATAAAGATTTTTACTCACGTTCTCTGCTCTTAGGGCATTATAATAAAAGATGCTTTCAAGAAATAGATGAAAATAGTATTTATCACAAATATGCTACAACGGGGATGGGGCTTAAATATCGCGCTCATCCGTTGGCCATTGCTATAGCCTATGAATTATTTAAGAATATTGACCAAACAAGAAAAATAAAGCAGAGGTTTGCAAAATCTATCATAAATAATCTGAGAAAAAATGACTCCATCAAACTGCTTCCTGCAATGACGGATGAGAATATTCAGCCGTCTTGGTATGCCCTGATGTTTCTCTACAAATCCAAACAACATTCGGCTGCTGAGATTGTCGGAGCGCTAAAAGCCGAAGGTTTGAATAGTATAGATCTGCCAAAATCTACCTCCCCTCTAAATTTACTGGCTCTTTTTCAAGATCCAACTGAATTATTTCCTATATATAAGAACAAGGAAAGTAATTTTTCTTATAGAGAGGGGGATTTTCCTAAGGCTGAAAAATTCTACAAAATGGCAATAAAGATGCCAGTCGGCTCTTGTCTTTCGGAAGATAAACTTACTAAACAATATATCAAGGGCATAAAAAAGGTTTTAGAGATTTTTTAGTTATTAAGATAGGTTACCTGCCGGGGGGGGGTAATTCTAAGAATTGAGTATAAAAATAACCGCTTATTGAAGCGGTTATTTTAGCACGTAAGTTTATTGTATCGATAATTTAAACCCCATTGTGCAGGATATTAAGCGTTGGTATGAGGCTTTGGCGGTTAGAATGATCAATTTGTGTAGGCTAATACTCTGGAAAATCTACACTATCCTACATTTGCTTCTTACTAAAATTGTTACTCGTTCGGTTTTCACAAAGACTGATTCTGGCTAAAGCAAGCGATTATTCCAGAAATGGTTTAATCAAAATAAGACAAAAAATGAAATGTAGAAATAGACTTAGCAAAATCAACATTTATCTCTTTTAACAAAATCTACTTTAAGGGGGGGGCGAGCGATTGATTTATGCAAATTTGCACCCCCGGGGAAATTTGCATATTTTTGCATTTGTTAATTATCAAAATCACAGTCTGCCTGGTTTTTGCAAAGGTAAACATTGGCTAATAAAAGCGATTATTTCGAATTAAATCAATAAAAAATTCGATTAAAATGGTCTAAAAACAAAATGCAAAAATTAATCTTGCAATTTCGGCATTTGCAATTGATTTAAGTTAATTTATGTCCTACAAAAATTAGCTTTGTTTAGCATTCATCACTTATGCTAATAAGTGTGTTTGAATGTTGTTTTTGGCTAATATGAGCCATTATCTCATGTAAGGTTAATGAAAAATTGACTAAAAACATAAAGCTAAAATCAAATTAACATTATCCATTGATTTTATACCGATAAAACTTCCCTTTTCTTAAATTTATGCTAACATAAAGTTACAAATTGCCTAAACCCTGATCTCGGTCGGGGCATGGTATATTAAATCCTCTACTACAATAACGGTCTTCTGACCGGCACTTTGTAGTAGAGGTCTATCTCCGAAAGGGGGTAGGGCAGCCCGAAAGGGTTGTCGCCGGCTCGGAAGACCCTTTTTGTTTTTCTGGGCTGGCACCTAAAAGTCGAAAAATGTTCTTATTAACTAATCCTAATTATTAAAATCATGAACGAAGAACAGACTAAAAAGTGTCCCAAGTGCCAGGAAGAAGTTTTAAAAAGTGCGAAAAAGTGTAAGCATTGCGGATCTGATTTAAGAAGCTGGTTTATGCGCCATAAAATCATATCAGCTTTTTTGATTCTTATTTTTATTAGTGCTGTAAGCGGAGGAGGAAATAGCGGGAAGAGTAACAATGTTTCTACTTCCGATAATAATCAGCAGACTTCGGTTGAGCCTTCGAAACCTGAGGAGCAGAAGCCAGTTTCTAAAGAGATTTTGGTGATCAATCAGGTTGTCAAAAGGGTGGATGGGAAGTGCCGATATTTTTTCTCTGTAGAGAATAAAGATCAAGCAGCTTTTTCTGGAAGCGTTACAATAAAAGTAATAAACCCGATTACTACTGTAGGCACTGACACTTTTACAACGAAACAGCCTATCGAGCCGAGCATGAGCCAGATTGTATATATTGATACTAATACTTGTCCGCCAAGTATTCACGGGGAAGCCGGGACGAATAAGTTCGAATATGAAGTTAAAGAAAATGGTCAGACTGTCAAAAGCGGAGATGGGGGTATAATCGATAAAATCACTGAATAATCTAAGAAAAATCAGTGTTTGAATAAAAAATATCTAAATATAAAAAGAAGCCCAAGCTTCTTTTTATATTATTCTTATTTTTTCCTTGTCTTTTCTTTTAAAATGTTGTAATATTTATTTACCTGAATGGTAAATAAAAACTTGATTATCTTCTTCTTGTATGATAGTATGGAAATAGAATTTAAGAATCCTAAGCATGAGGCTCAAGTAAATGACTATGAGACTTTGTGTAAAAAATATAATAAGAAAGGAATCGATTGTGCAACAGATATTCTAGACACAATCGGTGTTTTGTACGCAGCGGATACTTTATTTGATGTCCCTCGGTCCTATCGTCCTCATCCCTTGCAGGGGGGATACAAAGGATGCTTCTCGGTTGATGTTACCAATATCTACAGAGTAATTTTTAAACCAGATAAGGATAAATGCCATGATTTTAGAATAGATACTTTCAAAAGTATAAGCGCAATAATTATTATAGAAATTTTTATAGACGATCACAAATCATCATAGATTATTAGAATATATTACAAACATGGTTTACAATCCAAACAAAGTAATACATCCAGGTTACACAGTAGCCAAAATATTGAGTCGAGAAGGAATGACTCAAAAAAACTTAAGTGAAAGAACGGGACTTACTGAGAAACATTTAAGTCAGATTATCAATGGCGAGGCCTCCATAACAGTTGAGACCGCATTACTTTTGGAGAATGCACTAGGTGGAACAGCTTCTTTTTGGATTAATCTGGAGAAGAAATATCAGGAGAACAAAGCTCGTGTTGAGCGTATCTCTTTGATTGAAAAAGAAACTGATTTAGTTTCTGGATTTCCCTATAGCGAACTCGCGAAAAGAGGATATGTCGAAAAAACGAGAGATGCATGCAAAAAAGTAGAGAATCTCTGGAAGTTTTTTGGAGTCAACTCTTTGTGTTTTGTCCAAAATACAGAGTTCATAGCTTATCGTATGAAATCTGCAACAAAAGTTAAGAGTGAAGCAATAGCTGCCTGGCTCAGATGTGGTGAAATTGAATCAAAGAAATTTGATCTTCCGGAGTATTCCGAGTCAAAATTGAAAGAATCTTTGCCCATAATTAAACGTCTTTCTACACTTGATTCAGAAAACTTTTCAGAAGGAATCACAAAGGCTTTAAGCGACGTTGGTGTGGGCTTAGTTTATGTTGCTCATTTTCATGGAACGGGTGTAAGTGGCGCTGTAAGATGGATTGGTAACAATCCTATCATTCAGCTTAGCGTTCTTGGTGCATATTCAGATATTTTTTGGTTTAATCTTTATCATGAGCTAGCACACCTCATTTTGCATAGCAAGAAGGATAAATTTATTGAATTTGATAACAAGGAGTTAAGCGTGTCTCAGGAAAAAGAAATAGAAGCTGATAAATTTGCTACTGATATACTGATTCCAGAAAGAGACTACAAAAAACTATTAGAAGGTAATGTAACAAGGGCAGTCATTATGGACTTTGCTAGGAATCAACAAATCCACCCTAGTATTGTGGCTGGAAGATTATGTCATGATAAAAAAATAGAATGGAGTGTAGTTTCTGATCTTAGGCCGAGATTAAGAATCGTTCGGTAAAAAATTATTTAATGATATCTATATAACATGAGAAAAAAACAAGAGGAAATTAGCGAAGAAGAAAAAGTACGTTTAGCAGAAAAAGAAGAGATTTATTATAATGATTTCATGCAAGAGATCAGTAGAGTTTCAAAAGAAACGGGCATAGAAATCCCAGAATTATATTATAGATATGGCCTTCATCATTGTTATAAGTGTGAGAAAGAAATTTTGGTATTTGCCTGGCCTCACAAGGTTCCGCGTGAGAAGCCTATGCCAAAAACTATCGGTAATAATTTTACAAAAACGACCGGACATAAATATTGGAATAATTCTTGCCCCTATTGCCAAGCAGTACAAAGTGAGTTCTTCCTTTTTTCTGAGCCAGATGGACCGTTTTTTGCCTTTGAATGTTCGGGTGATTTTACTGCAGACATAAAAGGAATAGCTACTTATCACTATACTTACAGATAGGCCTAATAAAATATAATTAGATAGAATTATTATTTATAAAATATGAAAAAGCCGCAGAAAGTTAATCTAACCTCATCGGATTTATCAGCCGAAAGACAAGCAGAGTTTCGTCGCATACTTCCAGAAGTTTTTATTGAGAATAAAATTGATTGGAACAAGCTCAAAGCTGTTCTGGGTGGAATGATCGATGAGAGAATGGAGAAGTTTAATTTTACTTGGGCAGGTAAGAGCAATGCCATCAGAAATGTTTTGACACCGAGCAAATTGACACTAAAACCTCTTAAAGACGAAAGTATAAAATGGGATGAATCTGAAAATATTTTTATCGAAGGTGATAATCTGGAAGCTTTGAAACTCTTGCAGAAGGCTTATTTTGAAAAAGTAAAAATGATTTATATAGATCCGCCATACAACACGGGCGGTGATTTTGTCTATCGAGATAACTTTGTTTCGCCTCTCAATAGTTATCTGGAACAAACTGGACAAAAAGGTGAAGGAATGAGTTTGTCTACTAATCGCGAAACTAGCGGTCGTTATCATAGTGATTGGCTTTCTATGATGTATCCTCGTTTGAAACTAGCATGGAACCTGTTGAAAGATGACGGGATAATTTTTGTGAGTATTGATGATAATGAGGCTCCTCGTTTGCGAATGATTATGGATGAAATTTTCGGAGAAGAAAACTTTATTTCACAAATAGTCTGGCAAAAAATCCACAGTACAAAAAATGATGCAAAGTACCTATCTGAAAACCATGAATATTTACTAGCCTATAGCAAGGAGATTAGTAAACTGACCATAAATTTATTGCAACGGACAGAGGGTATGGATGCAAGGTATAGCAATCCCGATAACGACCCGCGAGGCAAATGGCAATCTGGCGATCTTGTGGCTAATGAAATTAGGACAGGCGGAGATTATGAAGTATTTAATCCAAAAAACGGTAAGGTATTTCGAGTGCCGACTGGTAAACATTGGGTCTATGCGAAAGACAACCTTCAAAAAATGATTGAAGAAAATCGAGTGTGGTTTGGTAGAGATGGGAATGCATTTCCTAGAAAAAAGAGATTTTTAACCGAGGTTCAGCAAGGGAAAAAAGGTGATACTCTTTGGTTGAGCGATATTGCGGGACATAACCAGGAGGCCACTCGTGAATTAAAAGAGATTTTTAACGGTATAGATGTATTTGATACTCCCAAACCTACTAGATTGATAAAATTAATGTTGCAATTGGCAACTAATCTTACTGATCAAGACATAGTGTTGGATTTCTTTGCGGGTGCCGGTTCTACTGCGCATGCTGTGATTCAACAGAATGTCGAAGATGGCGGTAATCGTAAATTTGTGCTAGTACAATTACCTGAGTTGCTGAGCGTAGATTTAGAGGCCTACAAAGCTGGCTATAAAACGATTGCGGAAGTCTGTAAGGAGAGAATTCGTCGAGTTATTATGGGTTATGGGAATAATCCGGAGCCGATTGATACTGGTTTTAAAATTTTTAAACTCGACAAATCAAACTATGTCGAAAATAGTTTTGAGTTGGATGTAGAGAGATCTGAAGAAGAAAATACTAGTGCTTTTAAAGAGTACCTGGAAAAAGCTAAACAGCAAGGTCTATTTGGGAAAACTATTGATTTGAATGTTATTTATGAAAATATTGTAAAAGAAGGTCTGTCTCTTAATTCACAAATAAGCAAAGAAAAAATAGGTGATAGTGACGTATACTCCGTGACTGATAGAGGGCAAAGTCTTTTGATATGTCTTGAAAAGAAAATTTCCGATGGTACTGTGAAGATTCTAACTTCTCAAGAATATAAAAATAGAATTTTTATTTGTCTTGATAGCTCTCTTAGTGATTCGTCAAAAACTAATTTGGCTTTGAATTTAGAACTGAAAACGATATGATTTCAAATATTGAGAAATATAAAAATGACTTAGACCGGCTTATTTCATCTGGTGATCTTTTATTTAATTCTATTTATTATGAGTATTATCCTGAGATGTTTGATCAGCAGATTAGAAAATCGATAAAAGATGAAGCTAAAATTGAAGAATTAAAAAAGAGCTTTATCTCCTTTCTGGATAATTACCAGAGTTGGTATTCTGAATCTTTAGGGATTATAAAATTTTTATTACCGGACAGATTGAATGATTTTGTTAAATTGTATGAAAAGCCAAAAAGTAGAAAATCTATAGAATATGGTAACTATGTGATTGAAGACTTGTTACAAGATCTAGTCGTGACTTTTTCCGACGGAAAAAGAAAGGTTGGTCCGGAAGCTGCTGTGCATCAATTTCAGCAACAATTGAATATAGTAAAATCAGCACAAAGAAGATTTGAAAGCTCACTCTTTGATATAAAACAATTGATTCGAGCCGATTTATTCGACTCAGAGCTAGATGCAGCGAAAGAGCTAAATAAAAAAGGTTTCATGCGCGGAGGTGGAGCTGTAGCAGGCGTTGTCCTCGAAGCTCATCTTTTGCAGGTATGTGAAAATCATAATATAAAAATTACAAAAGGTAATCCTGCGATAAGTGATCTTAACGATTTATTAAAAAAGAACGATATAATCGAAGTTTCAAATTGGCGTTTTATCCAGCATTTGGGTGATATAAGAAATAAATGCGATCATAAGAAAAATGCCGATCCAACAAAACAGGAAATTAAGGATTTGATAGAAGGGGTTGAGAAAATTATTAAATCAATATTTTAGCTTTCATGGATATAACAGCTCAGATAATTTACTTAAATACAAACAGTGGAGCCGTACAAGGAGTTTCTACTGTCATTTTAGTTCTGATCACTGCTTTTTATGCTTGGCAGACGTATAGAGCAAATAGGCTTATTTATAGACAAGTAATACCGAGAATAAAATTAGAAATTGAGAGGCTAGAATTAAGATGGCCAAACGGAGAGCAACTTAAGGAAATCACAGATGGCTTAAAAAATGATAGTAATCGGTCGTATAATATTCATTTTACTCTTACTTATAAACTCATAAATCAATCAGCAAGTTTTGGAACTGTCGAGAAACCGAAGCTCGTTTTGACTAGTAAGAAAGAATGGCGGAGTTTAGGAATTATTGGAAAAATAGGATTTATATTAGCGCGTAAAAAAAATCGCAAGTTCGTTTTCTCTTATTCTAAAAAAACAAGGCCATTCGTTTCTTTCGGAGGCAGTGTTACTTCAAGTGAACTTCTTGCAGCATATCAACTATCAGAGATGGAAGGCTCCTTAAGCAATACCATATATTTAAGGCCCGGTGAAACAAGGAATTTGGAACAAAAGTTTAGTGATTTATTGTTTTGTAAAAACCCTGATCAAGAATTATTATATTTCGTCCAAAATATAACGGAAGTTGATTACTCGATATCATACATAAATGAGAAAGGTAGGGTGAAGTGTTTGCCAGTTAAAAAAGAAAAAATATCATCAGAAAAATAATTATATGAAATTTCAATTTGATCCAAATCAAGACTTTCAGCTAGAAGCTATTAGGGCGATAGTGGATATTTTTGAAGGGCAGAACAGAACCGGTGCAGAGAATGTTGCCGGGTTAAATTTGTTTGGTATATATCCCAATACTTTATCTTTAACCAAAGAAGATGTTTTGAATAATGTAAAGAAAATTCAAGAGCGAAATATACTTAAGGAGAACGGCATTGTTGATGATTTTGATTTTTCGATTGAAATGGAAACAGGAACGGGGAAAACTTATGTTTATCTTAGAACTATTTTTGAGCTTAATAAAACTTACGGTTGGAAAAAGTTTATAATTCTTGTGCCTTCTGTCGCAATTCGCGAGGGGGTTATGAAGTCTCTAAAAAATACCAAAGAGCATTTTGCTGATTTGTATGATAATACTCCCTATTCCTATTATGAATATAAGTCTAAAAACATTTCTCAGGTGAAACACTTTGCTGATAGTAATGTAATTAATATAATGGTGATGACAACAGGAGCTTTTAATAAAGACGCTAATGTGCTTTATGCAGAGCGCGATCAAATGCAAGGAGAGCAGCCGGTTACTTACATTCAAAAAACCAACCCAATTCTAATCTTGGATGAACCGCAAAATATGGAGGGAGAGGCAACTAAAAAATCACTGGAGAATTTTAACTCTTTATTTCGTTTGCGTTATTCTGCTACTCATAAGAATCCCTATAACATTGTCTACCAACTTACGCCTTATGATGCTTATCAAAAAGGTTTAGTAAAAAAGATAGATGTCTTTTCTGTAACTGACGATGATTCGGGATTCTCCTTGCCTCATATGGCTTTAATTGAAGCAAGGCCGGCCCAGACGGTTTCTGGAATAAAAGCTAAACTAGAAGTGGCTTTTATTGATGGTGAAGGTAAGCGAAAAATAAAACCCTTAATTATAAAGAAGGGGGAAGATGTTGCAGATAAAACAAAGAATCAAGCGTATGTCGGATATGTAGTTACTAATATTGAAGTTGACGCACCAGATTTTGGTTCTGAGGCCAGGGTGCATTTTGAGAATGGTTTTGTTTTAACCCGCGATAACCAGGTTAAGCAAAACAAAACTGACATTTTTCGCGAACAGATTTCTAATACTATTAAACTGCATTTTGAAAAAAGAGAAAAACATCGCAATCTCGGAATTAAAGTCCTTTCACTTTTTTTTATTGATAAGGTAGCCAATTATGTTGAGAATGATGGTGTAATCCGTAAAATCTTTACAGAGGAATTCAATCGCCTCAAAGTAGAATTTAACCTAGATCAACTTAATGTTGAGAAAACACATAATGGGTATTTTGCAAAAAAGAAAGACGGTAGCTATATTGAGCAAGATTTTGCTATTGAAAGAAACGATGAAGCTTATGAGCTTATTATGAAAGACAAGGAAAGGCTTCTTTCTTTTGATGAACCTGTAGAATTTATTTTTTCTCATTCTGCACTTCGAGAGGGTTGGGACAATCCAAATATCTTTAATATCTGTACTCTTAATGAAACCCATTCAACTGTAAAGAAGCGCCAAGAGATCGGTCGAGGCATGCGTCTTTGTGTTAATCAAGAAGGTGAACGTATTTTTGATAAAAGAATTAACTTGCTTTCTGTTGTTGCTAATGTTAGCTATGCTGATTATGTTGCTGGCCTTCAGGGTGAATTTAATGAGGACGGTATTTATAAAGCTCCACCAGTTCCGGGTAATGCAAAGAGAAAAAGGACTATTAAACTCAAGAAAGATTTTCAAAAGGATGAGAATTTCATGGGGCTATGGAAAAACATTTCAAAGAAGACACGTTATGTGGTTCATATTGATACGGACTCACTTGTAGAAAAGGCGGCACTATCCATTTCTGAACTTCGCTTGAAAAAGCCCCTTATTCGCGTAGAACGTGCGGGAATTGATATAAGTGCGGAAGGTGTAAAAGGAATCGTTTTAGGGGCCGAAACAGGGCACATAGTGGTTGAACAAAGTCGTTTTGTCGATTGTATCGAGCTTATTAAGGCTGAAACGAAACTTACACGTTCAACAGTAGCTGATATTTTGCTAAAGTCCGGCAATACAAAGGCATTTATAAATAATCCAGAAAAGTTCTGTATTGAGGTCTCACGCATTATTAAACAAGAATTGGCACGTGATTATGTAGATCAAATCAGTTATGAGATTCTTGAGGAATCATACAAACTCGATGATTTTAAAAATATAGAAAGCTACAAAGACTCGGCTATTGATGTAGATAGATCTATTTATGACGCAATTGTCTATGATTCTAGTATTGAAAAGCGATTTGCCTTGAGTATTGATGCTGATGAAAGAATAAAACTATTTATAAAACTACCTGGATGGTTTAAAGTCAACACTCCGGTGGGTGATTATAATCCAGACTGGGCAATTGTTACTGTTAAACGCGATCTTGAAGGTAATGAAAGCAGTGAAAAGATTTATTTTGTAATAGAGACAAAGGGAGATATAGAGAATTTACGCCCGACAGAGAAGGCCAAAATAGAATCTGCAAAGAAACATTTTGAGGTTATCAAGGTTAATTACAAAGAAGTTGAGAATTATCAGCAGTTTGTTAGTAATTGTTTAGATTAGGAATATGAACTTATTATCTTTGTTTAATAAAATAGTTTCGGTCTTAACAGATCTAAAGTTTTCCTTGTGTGAAAATTTTAATCTTTTTTTGTCGAGGTGGTTTTCAAATTGGAATTTTCTAAATGGGAATAAATTCTTAATAGATAAACGTAGGCATACTGTAAATATTGCAGAGATAAAGGATGTCAGTGTAAATCAAATAATTTTAGTTCAGCCCGACACTAATGGAAAATTAGACGAAGTAGCGGAACAATTAAAAAAGTATGTAGGCAATGACTCTAAATTTTTGCCACAAGCTATTAATACGGCATTGGAGGGGGCTGGCATAGGGACTTGCAACGAGGAGATTAATACGCGTATTGATGAAATTGTAGCTCTTATGAAACTCGGCAGGTTGGACAAGGCAAAGGATGATCTTCTGACGATTTTAGGTGAAATAAAACATGACAATAGCAAATTCTCTAAGGAGCTAGGAAGGATTTATAACAATTTAGGTGTTATATACAATAGGCCTAAGCCAATAGGAGATTATGACAAGGCGATAGAATATTTTAATAATTCAATTGCTCAGGATGGCTCTTTGGCAAAAGCCAAAATGAACCTCGCGAGCGCTTTAATTAATAAAGGAGAAGCGGAGGGTGTAGTTGATGGGTTAGATAGAATAACTGTACTTTGGACTCTGGAAAAAAACGAAGATATCTTAGCGATATTATTATGGGGGCTTTACCAAAACAATAAAAAGGCTGATCCTGTATTTGAGTTTATCGAAAAAGATAAAGAGGCAAAAGAAATCCTAAAAACTAGCGATGTAGCGAACAATCTTCTTGCTATTCTGTATCTTGATAAAATAGATTTCGAGAATGCATTAAAATTTGCAAATAAAGCCATAGGAATTTCTCCAGATGAGCCAGAATATTTGGTAACGAAAGCTAAAGCATTATTAATTAGAGCTCAGGAAAAATATAGCATAGATTCAGAATTCGATATTGTTCCGAGACTAACAGATTTTAAGGATGTAAACAAAGCCTTGGATCTTTTTGGGAAGGCTAAGGAAATTGCTGAGAAAGAAAATAAGTCTTATTTACTGTCAGAGATTGAATATGGTATATACACTTGTTTTGTGTGGTTAGGTAGGTATGACGATGCCAAGTATAAATTAAAGACATTGGATATTTCTGGATTGCATGAGAAAATGATCCATCATGTTAATGTTATGGCTTTTGCTCTTGATTTGTATAACAAAGATTATGAGTTGGCTTACGACAAACTAGTCAATGATGAGCATTATGATGAGTTATCCTATACAGAGAAGAGAAGAATATCGCGAGTCTTTCTATTAAATGGTGCAGCTGAACAAGCCAATCAACTTCTTGATCGGATTTCTATAGAAGCAGAGCAAAATAAAGATATTAGTTATTGGTTCGATTTGAGCGCGGTCTATGTCCTTCTTAATAAACATCAAGATGCGATTACATCTGCCAAAAAAGTAAAAAATATGGCAGATGAATTAGAAGAAAAGGAAAATGAGAAAAAGAAAATAGCGTACTCTCATTACAATGCTGTTATGCATCACTACAGTACTCGGGATGATGGTGAAAACAGCGAAACAAGCAGACTTATCGAAGGTATGTGGGAATTTCAAAAACAATTTCCAGAAGAAAAAATTATTACTCCGATACTTGCACAAGACGAAAAAGGCGAGCTTACGCAGGAAATAAAAGACATCCTTCTTTCTGCTAGAGAAAGATATGAAAAAATAAAAGAGTCTTTCAAGGATAATCCTGTTCCTATTTATCATTTAGAAAAGGTGCTCAGCCGTCCTTTTTCGGAAATAATGACACATAGAGATGATCCGGATTTTACTATTCAATTTACTGGTACTGATAAATTATTTCTGGATGAAGAAAAAAATAACTTCAATCAAGCCGATGGATTTGTTTTTGATTACTTGTCTTTATTGGATTTATCTAAAATGGGACTGCTTGGTTTCTTAGAAAAATTAGGAAGACCCTTATACATTCACGAATTGCTTTTTAACAAGATACAGGAAGAGTTGTTGAATATGGAAATTGAAGAGCTTAGATCTCTTTGGGATTTTATTAGGAAAAGTAAGTCTGTGAAAATTATCAGAGACTCAGTTGATTATCAGCTTACATCAGAAAGACTAGATGAAATATTTGAGCCTTGGTTAATTGAGACTTTAAAAATTGCAGTCTCAAAAAAGATAGTTTTGGTTACAGACGATCTAAATTTATATAGGTTTTCAAAATCAGAGAGTATTAAACCTATAAACATCGTTCCTATTTTGAATAGTTGGAAAGAGCAGTCAATTATTGACGACAGGATGTACTCAAGATGTCTTGGTGATTTGGCTGAGAGGTATTATATATTTATTTCATATAGGGCAGAGGATTTGTTCGAAATAGTGCTCGAAGACAAATGTAAAATAACTCCAAGATCATATCATTTGGTGAGGCAGATATTTTTGCCAGGCTCAACGGTTGAGAGCTTTATTGGTGTCTTTGTCGTATTTATTGATATGTTTTGGAAGACCGGATCTTTATCTCAGGACAAGGTTGCCTGGATAAAATTTTTAACCAATGTCATTACGGATGTGGTTGATAATGAAATAAAACAGGCTAAGGATATGAAACTAAGCGATCCGTTGTTTCAAGAATTTCAAAATAGGGCTAAGTCTGAGGTATTTGGGTTGGTTGGTATATGGAAAACCGCAATTAAAGTTGGTTCAAAGGATGATTTAAATGAATTATTAAAAATAACAGAAGAAGTTCTTAATAAAGAGTATGCGATTGAATCAAGGGTGGCCATTAAAAGGCAGATTGAAGATAAAATAGAAAAGTTCTAATTATATTGCAACCTATATGGAGAAGATCAGCAAAACCAAGAGAAAGTTAATAAATTATCTAGACAGGTTTATCGACTCTGATGAGTTTCAAAATAACATAAAAATTTTAAGAAAAGAATTTTGCATACCAAAGAAGGGATTTAAATTGTCAAAGAGGAAGAGAACAAAAATATTTAAAGAGAATTTACTGACAGATCTCTTCTATATAATGTATATTGCTGAAGAGTCTAAGGATAATAAGAATGAGATAAAATTTTTGAATGATATTAACAAGTCTTTAGAGAGAGTAATTCAAGCCGATTTTCCTTATTCATCAAGCCTTCTTTTTATATTCAAAATCTATCTTTTCTATAATGAGAGAATATATGAAGTGCTTGAGGTGGGCATTCAAAGCAGCGATCTTTGTGAAGTAGTAGATGTTATCGAAGATATAGAAGATCTTAACGCTTTTGATTTTATCGGTGTATTAGGGCTGCTCAGGAGATCTTATGAGGATTTTCCTATTGCTATAAGAATTCATCCTAATGTTACTCAAAGAGATCTGATTGATTATATAGAAAATAATTGGCTCAAGATTAATCACCTTCTGCGTAAGTACAGAAAGGAGGAGTCTTCGCTAGGGAAGTTACGAGCCAGAGACGCTTCCAAGAAAAAAATGTATGACTTTATATATGAGAACAGGAGACTACCGGAAAAGAAAATTTTTAGATTGGTCAGTGAAAAATTTGATAAAGAATTAGATTTTGGACATATAGGTAAGATAATATCCTTAGAAAAGAAGAGGCGAAAAGAAGTGTAGGGCACTTATTTCTTAGACCTTTTTCAGTTTAATCTGTTAAATAGCTGTATAAGCTATTTTTTTATTGTGGAGCGATAGCTTAGATCGTAGGCAAAAAAGTTGCGCACACTTACTTGAAGCGATATAAAATAATTTGCAAGAAAAATGAGTTGCGACCGAGCGGATACCTCAGTTCATGGCAGGAGTGTGATTTTGAACAACTTCTTTATAATCACATCTACAATGAACTCATTCTAGAAAAGGAATAGACCACAAGGATACAAAGAGAAATAAAGTAGTACAAGTATTCATGCAATACTGCCAGAACAAGGAAACGAATCGGTCGGGTTGCCGCTTAGTAATACAATAGCAAAACAATATGAGAAATATGCACTATAAAAGTCATTCCTTCAGATTTTCGGAAGACATTTATGAAACTCTTAAAGTAATGAAGCCGGGAAATTTGAGTTGGAATCAATTCTTCAGAAAGCTTTTGGCTAAATATGAAAAGATTGAAAAAGACAAAAAGAAAAATATCTAAAGATTTATAGAAGAATACATGATCAGCCTGGTAAAATTTAAAGAATTACTCGGAGAGGAAGCGGAAGGGCTAACCGATGAGGAAATTGAGGAGATTCGTGATGCTCAGTATAAATTTGCTAGGCTGGCTTTTGATAAGTGGGCGCAAGAAAAAGGGCTTATTAAAGATATTTTTGAATAGCGATTATGTATGCTAATATCATAACTAACCGCAAAGATTTAGGGCATATGGGCCAAAGGGCGGGGCTAATTATTGATTTAAAATTATGGCGGGGAGGAACAAAATAAAAGGTATAATGTATTACCGGGTTTCTACAGAAGACCAGGCCCAGTTTGGCGTTAGTCTCGAACAACAAAGAAAGCAATGTCAAAGCTATGCTGACATGCATGACATTGAAATTATTAAAATATTCCATGACGACGGGGTATCGGCTAAAACTGTTGATCGGCCGAGTTTACAGGGGATGCTTAAGTTTTGCGGACAGAAAAGCAACGGCGTGGAGGTGGTGATTGTATATAAGATTGATAGGCTTACTAGAAATGTGAATGACTACTCTAGTATTTTGATGCTTCTCAGCAAACTCGGAGTAAAGCTAATTTCTACGACTGAAGCGATTGATAGCACCCCTATTGGTAAATTTATCGGCAATGTAATGGCGGCCAATGCTCAGCTCGATAATGACATAAGAAGTCAAAGAGTATCTGCGTGTATGCGAGAGAAAATCGAACAGGGCATCTGGTGCTGGAAAGCGCCTTATGGCTATTTGAATGCTCGGGACGGACTGAGCAAGAAAATCATTACGGTTGATAAAAAGAGAGCTCCGATGATCAAATTTATTTTTAGGGAATATGCTACAGAACTTTACACTGTTGAGGATGTAAGAGTAAAGGTCAATAAAATGGGGTTGAGATCGTGGAGTGGCAAAGAGATATCTCCTCAGTTAATGAATAAGATTATGACCAATAAATTCTATATTGGCATAATGACCAGCCGGGGCGAAGAATTTGAAGGAACGCACGAGAAGCTTGTTGACCGGCAAACATTTTTTAAGTGTCAGAATCTATTAAACGGGAAAAGCCGGGGAGATAACGTTTCGGAAAGTCAGGCCAGTGAGGATTTTCCATTGAGGCATTTCGCTGTTTGTGCGTATTGTGGTAGGCCACTAACAGCTTACATCTCGACTGGTAGATGGGGAGGTAAGTATCCCTATTACCGATGCTACAATAGGAATTGTTCATCAAAGAAATCTATCGCTAAGAAAAAGATCGAGGATGACTTTCGGGGTTGTTTGCAGGAGATAACTCCGAAGGACAAATTCCTTAATGGATTCAAGGCGGTTGTTCTAGATGTTTGGGAAAAGCAATACAAAAGAATCAATGAGGATAAAAAGGATAGAGACAAGCAGATTGAGGCGCTAAAGGAAGATAAAATGAAGCTTATTGATATGAAGAAGAAGGATCTGCTGTCCGATGAGGACTTCCGAGAAGCCTTTGATCGAATTAAGAAAGAAATTGAAGCTAAAGAAGGTGAATCGCCCGAGACAAAAATGGAGGAGTTTAACATTGATGAAGCCGTGGAGTTTGTTTTTGATTACATTAAATATATCCCGGAAACATGGAAAGGGTCCGATCTCAAGCAACAGCTTGTACTACAGGGTTTGATTTTTCCAGAAAAACCTATTTATGATTATAGTTCATTTCAAACCCCTAAACTTTGCCCAATCTTACAAGCAAAAAAGGAACTGGCGGGTGCCAGTTCCTCGGTAGTAGCCTCAAGGGGAATCGGACCCCTATTGTCAGGATGAAAACCTGATGTCCTAACCATTAGACGATGAGGCCGAATTTGGCGGTAATAAATCTGTGTTAGCGGCTTAGCGTCGGGATTCTTCGGGGTACCTCAGAATGACACTACCGGTGACTTGGTATCGAAGTCCTTTACTTCGCTCTGCCGCGTTCAGGATAACACGAGATAGAGCATCTTTCTTAACCTAAAATTATTACTGTGTTATAGTAGCATATATAACACTTTTGTAAAGACTTTTATGGTAATTCTATCGATTGAGAGTTCTTGCGATGAGACGGCGGTGTCGATCGTGAGGATAAAAAGGGGAAAGGTGGAGGTGCTTGCCGATGTCGTTTCCTCCCAGATTAAAATGCATAGCGCGTATGGCGGGGTGGTGCCGCAGCTGGCGGCGCGGGCGCATTTGCGGAATATGGTGCCGGTGTTGGAGAAGGCTTTTGAGAAGGCCGGCATATCCAAAAAGAAAATTGATTATATCGCCGTCACCAAAGGACCGGGGCTTATTCCCGCGCTGATGATCGGGGTGAATGCCGCCAAGGCGCTTTCGTTTGCGCTTGATAAGCCGCTGGTTGAAGTCAATCATTTGGAGGGGCATATTTACGCCAACTGGCTTGAGAAAGAAAAGGCGGATTTATACAGTCTCAAGAAAATGCGGTTTCCGGTTCTGTGTCTTATTGTTTCCGGCGGGCATACGCAGCTGGTGCTGATGAAGGCGGATATGAAATTTCGGATTGTGGGCGAGACGGTGGACGATGCGGTGGGCGAAGCTTTTGACAAGGTGGCGAAGATTTTGGGACTGGGTTATCCGGGCGGGCCGATTGTCGAAAAGTTGGCGGAAGCGGGCGATGCGCGGGCGATTGCTTTTCCTCGTCCGATGATGGGAAGCAAGGACTTTAACTTTAGTTTTTCGGGGCTTAAGACGGCGGTGCTGTATGAGGCGAAGGGGAAAAATCTTGATGACAAAAAATATATCGCCGATGTGGCGGCATCTTTTCAGGCAGCGGCGCTGGATGTGTTGTCTGTGAAAACTTTGCAGGCGGCGAAAAAGTATGGAGCGCGAAATATATTTTTGGGCGGTGGCGTATCGGCGAACAAAGCGCTGCGCAAAACGCTTCGGGAAAAATTCGCAAAAGAATTGCCGGAAGCCAATGTCGATTTTCCTCCTTTCAAATTCACGACTGACAATGCGCTTATGATAGCGATTGCTGGGTATTACCGTATTTCGCAGGGCGAAGGGATTACGGATTGCAAACATTTGAAAGCCGATATGAATTTGAGGTTGATTTGAATTATGAATTATGAATTTTGGATTTCGGATTTTTGGACCACATCAGAAATGATGTGAACCATGCGGGATAGAAAGTTTTTGCGCAACAGTTCACACCATCTCTGGTGTGATCCGGATTACAAATGCAAAAAGCATTTATGGACTTCGGATTTTCGGACCACGTCAGAGATGGCGTGAACCACGCGGGATAGAACGTTTTTGTGTAGCAGTTCACACCATTTCTGGTGTGATCCGGATGCAAAAGGCATTTCTGTTGTCGAGATTTCTCGGAAGAATGAATTCTCGGGCGTGGGATTGGCAGAACATAATTGGTATAATTTAACATACTATGGAATTTTTGAAAATAGCGGAAGATAAAAAAGATATTTGGAACGGATTTATTTTGGCAAATTCTCTGTAAAGTTTTTTGCAGAGTTTTGAGTGGGGGGAATTTCAGGAAGCTGTCGGGCGGAAAGTGTTTCGCTATGCGGTCCTTGAACGCGGAAAAATATTGGCGGTGTCTTCCGCGGTGGAGCATAAACTTCCCCTGGGGTTGAAATATTGGTATCTGCCCCGCGGTCCGATTATCGCCGGTGCGGAGGGCGCGGAGCAATCCGCCGTCTTGGACTTTTTTCTAAAATATCTCAAGATCGAGGCGAAAGCGGAAGGGGCGATTTTTGTGCGGATGGATCCGGCGGCTGAAAAAAGCGAGCGGGAAATTTGGGACAAGCTTGATTTAAAAAACGTGGCAGGCAGCGTGCAGCCCAAAGATACGCTGGTTTTGGATCTTGAAAAAAGCGAAGAAGAATTACTGAGCGAGATGAAACCGAAGACGAGGTATAACATCCGTCTCGCCGAGAAAAAAAGCGTGGAAGTTTTTTGGAAAGGCTTGGACGAAAACAATTTTGAAGAGTTTTGGAAACTTATCGGAGAAACGTCGGCGCGGGACGGGATTGTTTCTCATAACAAGGATTACTATCGCAAGATGCTGGAAACTTTGGGCGAGCGGGGAGATTTG
This sequence comes from Patescibacteria group bacterium, assembly GCA_041670805.1. GTDB lineage: Bacteria > Patescibacteriota > Minisyncoccia > JAHIHE01 > JAGLIN01 > STD2-77. The sequence goes on along the minus strand of JBAXYM010000010.1, from coordinate 3,052 downwards.
AAATGCCGATTGTATTTCGCCAAATATGAAGACCTGTATATCGCCGCGAACATTGTTTTGCTGTTCGGCGACTATGCCGTCTATCTTCATGGCGCATCGTCGAATTCTTTTCGCAATCTGATGGCGCCCTATCTTTTGCAGTGGCGGCAGATCCGGGATGCGAAAAGTGCCGCTGCCGCGACTTATGATTTTTGGGGGATTACGGTCGAGGGAGAAAATCCGAAGTGGGCGGGTATCACCCGGTTCAAGAAAGGTTTTGGGGGCAGGGAGGTAAGTTACGTTGGGGTTTACGATTTGCCGGTAAATAAATTTTTGTATGAGATGTATGTGAGGTTTAGGAAAGCGTAATGATTGGAATACGAGTGGTGTTTTTGTTTTGGATTCCGGATCTCACTTGGCATTTCGGATTGTGGATTTCCGTATTTTGGATCACACCAGAAATGGTGTGAACCATGCAGGACAAAACATTTTTGCGTAGCATTCACACCATTTCTGGTGTGATCCGAGAATCCAAAACACAAAAAACAATTTGCCACCTGCTCTTTCACCTTTCAGCTTTGCTTTTCACTTTTTAAATCCTATGTTAATATAAAATCATAAATTGCTTAAACCCTGATATATGTCCGGGCATGGTATATAAATCCTTAATCATAAACTTTATGTTCGGAAGGCAAAAGGGTTTCACCCTCATCGAACTCTTGGTCGTGATTTCCATCATTGGCGTTTTGTCGACGATTGCCATGACATCTCTCAATGGGGCGAGGGTTAAGGCGAAAATGTCAAAAAGCATGACACAATTGCAGAGCGTGAATAACGCGATTTTGGGCTATTATGCGCTCTATGGTTCCTATCCTGTGAGTAACGGGTGGCAAGGCTATTGTTCTGCATGGGGTGCCGGTTTAGGTGTAAACTGGATACCGGAGCTTACAACCGGCGGGCTTGCCAACGGATCTTTGCCGATTGATCCGAGAAACAACGGTTCTTGCTGGAATGATCAGGCGCAATATATCTATTATTCAAACGGGACAGATTACAAATTGATTTCGCACCAACCCGAAAGTATGCAAGTGCCGAGCAGCCTTATTGATCCGGTAAGACCTACTTGGGCCTGGGGGTGGTGGTCTCCCGGCGCTTCATCGGGGTTTTAGAATCTTAATCATTGATTATGGTTGAAGTTAGCGTTTTATTGTAAAAAACCTAAAACCGTGTTATTTTGTCAGTGTGATTAAAAAGTAAATTTTGAATATGGCGGAAAATAATAAAGTTTCAGAGGAGGAGGTGCGGCATATCGCCGAGCTGGCGCGGATTGAGCTAAGCGGCGAGGAGGTCAATAGGTTTGCCAAGGAAATTTCCGATGTTTTGGGGTATGTGGAACAGTTGGGGGAAGTGGACACGGAAGGAGTGGAGCCGATCTCGCAGGTGACGGGGAAAATAAACGTGTTTCGTGACGATGTGGCGAAGGATGCGAACGAGGAAACCAAAAATATTATGGCAAAAAATTATCCCGACAGTCAGGACGGATATATCAGGGTGAAACAGGTGATGTAAGAAAGCGGCTCATGCACGGTTTATGGTCTACAACGGATATCAAAATCCCCGTATTGATTTGCGGGGATTTTTGTATGTCTATTTTGTATTTGTGTTTGCATTTGGATCACACCAGAAATGGTGTGAATGCTACACAAGAACGTTTTATCCCGCGTGGTTCACGCCATCTCTGGCGTGGTCCACAATCCGAAAATCCAAAATCCGGAATTCAAAATACGACAAAGTCTTTCTCGCAATTGTTTTTTAGATGCCGACCCACTTGCACTTCGAATCGCTTCTTTTAGCCAAATCAAAAAGTAAAAAAACAATTTTTATTTGTCATTCCGGAATTTCGGTACTCCGAAATATCCGGAATCCCGTAACTATGCAAGACAAGCATTGTACTTCGTTTTCACCGGCTTATATCGAAATTAACTAAATCCGTTACATAATGATTTTACGTTTATTCCCCCTCACCCCGCCCCTCTCCCGATAGGAGAGGGAGAAAATCCAAATACTTTATAGACGGATTGTGGTACGGATTAAGTTAATTCAGTGTTAGTAACGGGATCCCGGATATTTGCTGCGCAAATTCCGGGATGACAGTTTTTTAGAAAGTAATAGATAAGCATTGGAAAGTGCAGGTGGGTCAGTTTTTTGGATAACAGTGACGTTTTTGTAAAAAGATGTTAGAATATTCTTGTAATAATAATCAGGCAATACGATGAGCAATTATCCGTTTATAATCATTCCACTGCTGACGGGAATTTTTACGCAGGCCATAAAATTTACGTTATCCGTTATCAGGCATCGGAAGATAGAAATCAAATATCTTTTTACTCCCGGGCATATGCCTTCCTCGCACACCTCTTTCGCGGTGTCGCTGGTGACGGTGACGGGATATTATCGCGGCATTGATTCCATCGAATTTGCTATTGCCGTATGCCTCGCGTATGTGGTAATTTATGATGCGATGAATATCCGTATTCATATCGGACGCAACGGTGCCGCGATCAATCGGATAGTGGATGAACTCAAACTTAGCGGATATCCGGAGCTCAAAGAACGAGTCGGGCATTTACCTGCGGAGGTGGCTGTCGGCGGAGTTTTGGGATTTTTATTTTCAATGTTTTTAATTAACTTTTTGTAGAGGCAGTCGGATATCGGGTATCGTTTTTTCGCATCCGATATCGGGAGAGGCATGGCGTTTGCGGTTTTTAATGTTTTGTTGTAAAATACAAATAGATTATTTTTCTTCATAATAACTTCAGACCTTACGCGTTTAAACCATATAAAATCACTTTTCTATAATTCCCGCATTGATACATTCCTTTTGTCATCTTTGTAAAGATCACTTGTATACAGTCAAACAAGTAATCAAGGGATTCTTACCAGAATGACAAAAGGTTGGTTCTATCGCGAAAAAGAAAGTATTGAAGATTGAGAAAATTTGAAATGCGTCGTAAATCTTATAATTTATAAATTTAACTAACCTATGAAAACAGAAGAATCGCAATTCATCTCT
>JBAXYM010000009.1:0-41424 GCA_041670805.1 Patescibacteria group bacterium | reverse complement strand
TCTATGACGCCGGCAGCCGTACCTCCAAAACCCTTAAACTGATAAAGAGTTGGATTGATAAGCTACTGAAGGTTTGAGATTTGGAGATAAGGAGATAATTAATTTAAGATAATTTTATGGAAAAGAAAAGCGGAATTTTTTCTGAGATCAATAAACACAAAAACTTTGTTGGTTATGTCTTTTTGTTAGCTTTAGTGATAGCGGCTCTTGCTATGTTTCCAAGTAATCCGGGTGATGATCGCAGCATTCTCTTGGCCGGAACGATATTTTTTGTCTCCGCGCTAATGGTGAAAAAGATTACCACGGTTAATAGATCTTCTGTTTTTTCTTTCTCTTTCTGCCTAATGCTTTTTGTGGGAATATTTTTTTTAAAAGTTGATGCGAATGAACTCGGTTTTAATCCGCTTGTTATTATTATGTTTATTGTATGTGCCGCCATCTTGGTTTTTATTAAAATAATTAAAGAGTCTAATGCTATACAAGCGGAGGGTATGGAGGTGAGCTATGCAAGACAGCTGATTCATCTCTGTATGGGATCAAAAGATTTTTGCCTGCTTTTTGTTTTGTCGCTCTGGCTCTTTCTGTGGGGAGCGATTGCCAATAAAATCGTGGTTGACAATGCTATCGAAGAAATGGACGGTCTTTTCGTTCTTTTTGTTTATTTAACTGTTTTTATCTCGTCTTTTTTGTTGATTTTTGGTGGGATGCTACTTGTCACTAGGAAAAATAAGAAAACTATTCTTGCAATATTGTCGTTTGCGCTGTTAACTATGTTATTTATGCCCTTATGTTCAGCTATTTTTTTTAGTCTCCTTTCAATTTCTGAAAAATTAATAGGATAGTCAACGAACTGTCCCAATCCGACACCTTCCTGGCAAAAGCAATGGTCTATGACGCCGGCAGCCGTACCTCCAAAACCCTCAAACTGATAAAGAGTTGGATCGATAAGCTACTGAAGGTTTGAGATTTGGAGATAAGAGATAATTAATTTAAGATAATTTTATGGAAAGAGGGGAAAAAGAAATATCTACTTCGAGGACTGATAAGAATAAGAGTTCCGATGGGTCCTTTCTCAGGTCTGACGATTTTAAATTATTGATTTTAGGTGCATTGTTTCTTCTTACATTTCGTAATATATTTCGAGAGACTGTTTATTTCGCGGTAGACGGCGGTTACTATTTGGGAGGTGGATGGCAATTCTTGGCTACAATAGCAAGTGGCGCTAGGATGAGTACCTTATTTTTGGTAGTGGACTGTAGCCTACTAGCTTCTGCGGTAATTTTTATCTTGTCTTTTGTCGTTATCGCTAAAAATATTAATAATCTTGTTAAGTCGGCTGTTTTCTTATTTTTTGGAACAGTTGCATGTATTTTTGCAAGTGATTTTGTATATGAGTCGGATATGGATCTGCTAATCTTAAAGCTACTTGTATTTGAAATTACTATTACGGTTCTTATGTTTGCTCTCTCTTGCGTTGCCTTAATCGGAATCTTGACGGAGAAGAAAAATGTAGAGACGGAAAAAATAAAAATTAGAACCCTGAAAGAGTTTACTGGTTTTTGCCTTCAATCAAAAAGTTTTAGGTTATTACTATCTTTGTTATTGTGGCTTTTGATGATCGGCACGGTTCTGGCAAGATTAATTAATCTGCTTCCCAAGTTAGAATTAATGGGCGTGTATGAATTTCTTACATATCTGGTCATGTCAGTTCTTTCTTCTATTTTCATTTTTATCGGTGCATTGTTTGTCACCAGAAAGATTAAAAAGTCTTTTCTTCCGATAGTCAAATTGGCAATAGCGACGATCATATTTTATCTGTCTTATTCGTTTGTTTTTATTCTTCTTTTGGCTATTCATCAACCAATATAATCCCAAGAGGGTAACGCAATAAATAACGTATTCATCGTTATAGGAGAGAAAAAGACGAAGCGCGAAATTGACAAAATATTGAAGGTGTTTGATTCTCGGAATGTGATTATGAAATAATTAAGACAATTTTATGGAGAATGAACTTGGGATTAAAAAAACAATAGAAGATAATGATTTTTTTGTTTTTTATTCGAAATCCAAAGAATTAAAATTTTTGATTTTGTTAATGATATTTTTTTGCTTCGTTGATTTCTTTTCTACGATTATCGGCATCGTTCTTTTTATTGCGCTTCTCTTTCTGTCGGCTCTAACAGCAAAAAAGAAAACGTCCTCTGATCGGCTGATCGTGAATCTGCTTTTTATCGGTCTTGTTGTTTTTATGGGAGATTTTTTTCTGAAACCGGATATGAGTTTCTCCAGCGTTACCTTTTCGGTTGTTGTATTTTCAACGATTTCTTTTTTGCCTATCATTTTTGCCAAAAAAGACTCTATTATCGAGAGCGTAAAAAGGGGAACGGAAGAAGTCTCCGGTATGGATGAATTAATCGGATTGTGTTTGAGGTCAGAAAGCTTTGTCCTCAAACTTATCTTATCGTTCTGGCTTTTCTTTTTCGCGGTAGCCTTTCAAAAAATGTTAATAATGTCCGATGAACTTTCCGGAGATCTTCCTTTCGGTGGGCTGGTGATCCTTTTTGTATATCTAGCGACCTCTATCATATCCTTTTCGTTGATTCTTAGCGGGATGATTCTTTCGACAAAAAATGTCAATAAGAGTTTTTTTCTGATGGTTATATTCGCGCTAATGATAATAATAGCTTTGAGTATAATTTATCTCCCTACGATATTCCTAGCTCCTGCATATCTAACCCCATCATTCGGAACGTAAAAGTAAAAGAGGTTCTTCTCTCGATTTCCGAAGAGTGGGCAGGATAGTAATGAATCCTATAACAGAAGAATCAACAATATCGGATTGTGATTATTATCTTCATAAGGGGATAATTAAATTAAGATAATTTTATGGAAAGAGAAGAAAAGACATCTAAATTGGCAAATGAACGAAAGAATGGTTTCTCGAGTTTCGGTTTTAAATTCGACGAGTTAGCTTTGTTGATCGTGCTTATGGCGGTCTTGCTTATTGACTGGTATATATATAGCTTCTCCGTTTTCTGGATATATCTTTGTCTTTTTGCGCTTTTTATCTTGGTCATTTTACTGTCCGTTTTGGTGGTTAATATAAATTATACCAATCGTTCACATACGTTCTGGTTTCTGGGTAGCGGATTGCTCTTTGCTGTGGCAGCTCTTTTGTTCGAAATTTTTAATCGCCTTCAGATTATAAATATTTTTATTCTTTTGGCTCCCGTGGCGGTTTTTTACTTAATTACTCTTGGTAGTATAATAAAAGACTCGCATATCGCTGAAAAAAAATCGGCAAAAAGCGTCAAGCCGACGGAGATAATCTTACTTTGCCTGAAATCAAAGTTTTTTGATTCTCTACTTTTTCTAACATTAGCGACCTCTCTTTATTCGCTATATGTGTCAAGGCAAATGGCAGCATCCGGTTCTGAAGAGATGGTGGGTGTTTATATAGTGTTTATGTGGATATTTGTCGCTATTTTATTCGCCGTGATTCTTTTTATCGGAATGGCATTTGTTGTAAGAAAAAAAAGAAAAACCTTTTTGGCAGTGGTTCTCTTTTCTATAGTTACTGTAATTGTTCTTGTGACCACACTGGTATTTAACTTTCTTTACATGATTTGGTGGAATAATCGTTAGTGACATCTATCAAAGACAGAATTTAATTTAGTGACAGTTTTATGACATTATTTTTTTGAAAGAAAAAACAAAATTCGATATACTTGAGATGCATAAAAGTAACCGACCCACTTGCATTTCCCGATGCCTATATCAATCATAAATCCGACTTTGTATCCGGACCACACCAGAGATGGTGTGAAATGCTACGCAAAAACGTTCTGTCCTGCGTGGTTCACGCCATTTCCGGTGTGATCCGTATAATTCAAAATTCAAAATACGCTAGGTATATCAGGGCTGTCTGCCGTTTAAATATATCAGGACTTACACATTCGAACTATATAAAATCACTTTTTTATAATTCCCGCATTGATATATTCCTTTTTTGTCATCTTTGTAAAGATCCCTTGTATACAGTTAAACAAGTAATCAAGGGATTCTTACCGGAATGACAAAAGGTTGGTTCTATCGCGAAAAAGAAAGTATTGAAGATTGAGAAAGTTTGAAATGCGTAAGTGTCCTATATTTATAGTCGGAACCATATAATTATATATGTCCCGTAAAAATGACATACAATGCTTGTCTTGCATAACTACGGGATTTCGGATATTTCAGAGTAGCGAAATTCCGGAATGACAAATAAAGACGACAAATAAAGATTGATTTTTCTCTTTTAATTTGGCTGAAAGAAGCGATTTAAAGTGCAGGTGGGTCAGACAAAATTAAGTATTGCCAATCGCAAATATCCTGTTATACTTAAAGAAGTTTTAATATATCCTAAATATCACATTGGAGGTGATAAGAAATGATTGAAGTCAAAAAGAAAGACAACGAAAGCGTTGGCAGTTTGCTTAGGCGTTTTTCGAGGAAGGTCCAGCAAAGCGGGCTGCTTTTGCAGGCTCGCAGTTCGAGATTCCAAGAAAAAACCAAAAGCCGTACGGAGAGACGCAAAAGCGCTTTGCGCAGGAACGAAATCGTAGCTCAGAAGGAGAAGGATCGCAAACTGGGCAAGCTCGACGAGGAATTCAAGTTCAAGAGATAGTGTTTCGTTTAAACTTTTTAATCCGCTATAATTAAGACTTATGGAATTGGAGAGTAAAATAAAAGAAGATCTTAAAGAGGCGATGAGAAAAGGGGACAGTGTCACGAGGGACGTGCTGAGAATGCTCACCTCCGACATCAAAAATGAGGCTATGAAAGTCCGCAAAGAGTTGGAAGACAAGGACGTGCTCGGCGTGGTTCGCAAAAATATCAAAAGCCGCAAGGATTCCATTGAGCAATTTGTAAATGGCGGCAGAGAAGATCTGGCGGACAAAGAAAGAGAGGAACTTGCCATTTTGGAAAAATATCAGCCGGAGCAAATGAGCGAGGACGAGATCAGAAGCGCAGTCAAAAAAGCGATAGAAAGTCTGGACGAGAAAGATGCGAATAATTTCGGCTTGGTGATGAAAGAGTCCATGAAGGCTGTTGAAGGCAGAGCGGACGGCGTTCTTGTCGGCAAAATCGTCAAAGAGACTTTAATCGGTTAATGGCCGTTTAAAGTTTTTTTGTGGTTTTTTGTTGAAAAGATAATTCGATAATTGACGGCCATGGAACTTTTGAGGGAAATTTCAGAAAGCGATATCGGCGCGCCCCTAGGAGAAAAGAAAGACATTCGTTATAAGCTGCGCAAGGCGGCGCGGGCGCTGGTTTTTAATCGCGAGGGGAAGATTGCGATATTGTTTGTTTCCAAAAAGAACTATCACAAACTTCCAGGCGGGGGAATTGAAGACGGCGAAGATGTTAAACCTGCGCTTGCAAGGGAAATTATGGAGGAAACCGGTTGCAGTGTCGAGATAAGGACACGGGATGTGGGCATGACTATTGAATATAGAGACGGAGACGGGCTTTTGCAGATTTCTTATTGCTATTTGTCCGATGTTGTTGGTACGCCGGCGGCAACAGCTTTTACGGAAAGGGAAGTGACAAACGGATTTCAACTCAAATGGCTGGGCATGGATGAGGCAATCAGTGTTCTGAAAAATGACGCTCCTGCCGAGTCTTTTGAAAAGTTCATGAGGGAAAGGGATTTGACTTTTTTGCAAAAGGCGAAAGAGATGATCTCTCGGCAGGCTTAATCTTATTTTTACATAATGACTCTTTTAATAAGGAATTTTACAAAAAATAGGGTTGGCGCCAAAAGATTGGAAACGGTTGCGCAGGCGGTGCTGGCGGAAGAAAAAATAAAGGGCGAAGTCGAGGTCAGTTTGGTTTTTACCGGAGAGAAGAGAATCCGGAGTCTTAACAGGTTGTATAGGGGTGTGGATCGCGTTACCGATGTTTTGTCTTTTGAGGGGGAGAACAATGACGGTTTTGTTTCGCCCGAGGATGGAGTGTCTTATCTGGGCGAGATTTTTATCTGTCATTCGCGGGCACAGAAGCAGGCGCGGGAGAAAAAACATTCGATTGAGAAAGAGATAGATATACTTCTCGTGCACGGGCTTTTCCATTTACTGGGGTATGACCATATTAAGGATGAGGACTATGCCGTGATGCATAAGAAGGAAGAAAAAATTTTAAAGAAAATATATAGGTAGCAGGGTAAATTGATTTATTTTTCGGATCACACCAGAGATGGTGTGAACACCGCGCAAAAACGTTCTATCCCGTATCCCACACCATTTCTGGTGTGGTCCGGAATCCGAAATGCGGAATCCGAAATGCGGAATCCGAAATGTTATAATGTCGATGAGGTATATGGATTGTTATGGATTAATTCAATTCGGTATAGTAAGCTATGATCAAGATCAAAAGACTGGCAAAAAGTTTTAAGCACGCTTTGAACGGACTGCAACACGCTTTTCAAGAGCCGAACTTTATCATTGAGGTTTCGGCGGCCGTAACCGCGATTCTTTTTGCCGTGTTTTTCCGCATTCAAAGGTGGGAATGGGCGGCGCTCATTTCGGTGATTCTTTTGGTTCTGGTTCTGGAGATTATCAACACGATTTTTGAGAGGATGACGGACATCATAGTGCCCCGTTCGCATCCTTACGTAAAGATAGTAAAAGATATGATGGCGGGTGCGGTGCTTTTGGCGTGTTTCGGTTCTGTTGCTGTCGGATTTATCATTTTTGGACCGTATTTGTCCGCCGCGTTTAATATTTTTTAGGGATACTTTATGTTTTTTAAAAAATATACTATAATGGTCTTAGACTTTTGCCGTATGTTTTTTTGAGGAACATTTCCGCGATTCGGATAACAATAAAAAAGAATTATTTTTAAACAAAAGGGAGCATGTCAAAAGAAAATATCGTAATCGGGCTTGATCTGGGAACCAGTCAGATCAGAACAATTGTTGCGCAGATACAAGGAGATGAATCTCGGCCGTTGGTGCTGGGAGTAGGAGTTGCGCCGTCGGCGGGAATAAACAACGGAGTGGTGGTGGACATCGAGGAGACGATCAGCGCCATAAACAAATCCAAAGAAGAGGCTGAACGCATTGCGGGAGTCCCGGTTGAGCATGCCTTTGTGAGCATCAACGGCAAGCATATCGTTTCCCAATTTTCCAAAGGAGTGGTGGCGGTTTCCCGGGCGGACGGAGAGATCAGTGAGGAAGATGTTAATCGGGTGATAAGCGCGGCACAGGCGATTTCCGTTCCGACTAACAAGGAAATTATAAACGTCATTCCTTGCAGCTACACGATTGACGGACAAGAGCAGATAAAATATCCGGTGGGTATGAACGGAGTGAGGCTGGAAGTGAACGCGCTTCTGATTCAGGGGGCGGCGCCTTTTATCAAGAATTTGGAAAAGTGCGTCCAGCAGAGGTGCGGGATCGATATTGATGATTTGATTTTCGCTCCGATGGCGGCAACCAAGGCGGTTGTCTCACGCCGGCAGAAAGAGCTGGGCGTGGTGGTGGTGGATTTGGGAAAGGAAACCACCGGCATTTGCGTGTACGAAGACGGGAATATCTTGGGAGTCAAAGTCATTCCGATCGGTTCCGGACATATTACCAACGACATCGCCATCGGACTTCGGACCTCAATTGACGTGGCGGAGAGAATCAAGCTTGAGTACGGCAACGCGATTGCGGCGGACGTGGCAAAGACGGAGCAGATTGATCTCAGCGAAATTGATTCGGGCGAAGAGGGCGTTTTCAAGCGCCAATATATCGCGGAAATTATCGAGGCTCGGGCGGAAGAAATTTTTTCCATGGTGGATGACGAACTCAAGAAGTTGGACAAGAGCGGAATGCTACCGGCGGGCGTGGTCATAACCGGCGGCGGCGCGAAACTTCCGGGCGCGGTCAATTTGGCAAAAAAGATTTTGAGATTGCCGGCGCAAATCGGTTACCCCATGGAAATGAACGGAATCGTGGACAAGATCGATGATCCGGAATTTGCAACCTCGGTGGGATTGCTGCTGTGGGAGGCGGATGACAACGGTGTTTTTGCCCCCGAGAAGGGTTCGCGGATAGATTTTGGAGGTCTGGGCAAAAAAATCGGCGGCATTATCAAGAATATTTTGCCGTAAACTGAGCGGTTTTTTGCAGGATTTGCAGAATTGGCGGAAAGAAGTTATTATGGAAGTATTAAGCGTATAAATAGTTGAAAAATATATGAAAGAAATAAAACCAGAGCTGGAAACATTCGCCAGAATAAAGGTGGTGGGTGTTGGAGGGAGTGGTAACCACGCCATCAGCCGTATGGTGGAAGCCAACTTAAAAGGAATTGATTTTATTGCGGTCAACGCCGACGCTCAGGATTTGCACCATTGCAAGGTGACGGAGAAAATTCATATTGGGAAAAATCTGACGCGAGGACTGGGCGCGGGAATGAATCCGGATATCGGACGCCAGGCGGCGGAGGAAAACAAAGACGAAATACAAGACGCTCTCAAAAATGCGGATATGGTTTTTGTGACCTGCGGGCTGGGCGGAGGAACCGGAACCGGGGCGGCGCCGATTATCGCGCAAGCCGCAAAAGAGGCGGGGGCTTTGACCGTGGCGGTGGTGACCCGACCTTTCGCTTTTGAGGGAATGCAGAGGAAGAAAATCGCCGAGGCCGGCTTGGCTGCGCTGAGAGCGAATGTGGATACGATTATCACGATTCCCAACGATAAAATTCTTCAGGTTATAGACAAGAAAACTCCTCTTCTGGACTCTTTCAAAATAGTGGACGACGTGCTGCGCCAAGGAGTGCAGGGCATTTCCGATTTGATAACCATTCCCGGAATTGTTAATGTCGATTTTGCGGACGTAAAAGCGATTATGCAAAATACCGGTCCGGCTCTGATGGGAATCGGGCGGGCTTCCGGCGAAAATCGCGCGGCTGATGCCGCCAAGCAGGCGATCAACAGTCCGCTTCTGGAGCTTTCCATTCACGGCGCGCGCGGCGTACTTTTCAATATCAGCGGCGGTCCGGATTTGACAATGATGGAAGTGAACGATGCGGCGCAAATTATAACCGAATCGGTTGACCCGGAAGCGAGAGTTATTTTCGGTGCCATTACCGACGAAGATCTTAAAAAAGGCGAAATCAAAATCACAGTCATCGCAACCGGGTTCCAAGCGCCGGATTCTTTGCGTGAGAAAGAATTTGAGAAAAATTTGGACGAGGTGGAAGATCTGGGGGCTTTCGAGGTGCGTGAGACTGCGATGAATCACCGTGAGGATATTTTTCGTCCCAAAGAGCCGATAGTCGCTCCCAAGGTTGAAGTTTCAAATCTTTCCAAAAAGAATCTGTCGTCTTCGATCGCTGGCGTTTTTCGCAAGGAGTTAAAGGATAAAGAAAAGGAGGCGGAGAAGGAATCAGAGGTGAAAGCGGAGGAAATAAAGATTGAGAATGAAAAGGAGAAAGAGGATTTTGGCGGTGAAAAGTTTTTTTCCAATAATGGCAATGTGCAAAGGGAGAATACGGAACCGGTTTTCGCAAAAAAGGAGCCGGAAGCGCCGCGCAGTTTTCAGCCGCGAGTGTCGGAGCAGAAAGTTTTTACCAACCCCGCCCCCAATCCCACGGTCGGCAGGAGAGAAGACAGCGCGCAAAAACCGTTCTCATCGAAGATTAGCAACATCAAATATAGCGACGAATACGACATCCCGGCTTTTTTACGAAAAAAGATGGATAAAAATAAAAGAGAATCAGACTAAAGTTTTTTCATAGGAAACAAAAAATAAAAATAAAAATTCTGCCCTTTACAGGAAGTTCTGCTTTTGATTTTACTCTATATTATCAAACTGAGGCAGTTTTTTTGTTTGACATAAAGGATTTTTATACGATTTTTAAAGGCAATAACAGTAATAAGTTAAAAAAGAAAATCAATGGAACCCCAAAAGATAAAAGTCAAACAGGTAAGAAAAAGGGACGGACGCGTGGTAAAATTCGACAAGAAAAAGATTGTGGAGGTGGTTATGAAAGCTTTCAGGGCGACGGACGAAGGCGGTCTGCGCAACGCTCAGGATTTGGCGCGCAAAGCGGAGCACGAGATTAACAAAAGATTTACTGTGCGCAACGGCGGCGGCAAGATGAAAGCGGAAATCCCGACCGTGGAAGAAATTCAGGATATTGTCGAGGGGATGCTCATTCGTGAAAATTATGTCGATACCGCCAAGTCTTTCATTATTTATCGCGACCAGCACCGTCGGCTCAGGGAGAATCAGGAGATTTTGAAAAATTCCGTGGCTCTGGTGGACGATTATTTGGGCGAAATGGACTGGAAAGTGAAAGAGAACAGCAATATGTCTTATTCTTTGCAGGGGCTTAATAATTACATTGCCGAGGGGGTTACTTCGAAATACTGGCTTGAGAAAATCTATCCGCCGGAAGTGCGCGATGCTTTTGCGGAGGGGGACTTTCATATTCACGATTTGGGATTTCTTTCCGTTTACTGCTGCGGATGGGATTTGAAGGATCTTTTGGTGCGCGGGCTTGGGGGTGTGAAGGGAAAAATCGAAAGCGCGCCCGCCAAACATTTTCACTCGGCTTTGGGACAGTTGGTTAATTTTCTTTTTACGCTGCAAGGGGAGGCGGCCGGAGCGCAGGCCATTTCCAATTTTGACACGCTGCTTGCGCCTTTTATCAGATACGACCAGCTCTCTTACCACGACGTGAAACAGTCGATGCAGGTCTTTCTTTACAATATGAACGTGCCCACCCGGGTGGGCTTTCAGACGCCGTTTACCAACGTCACGATGGATTTGACTATCCCTTCGACGCTGGCTGACGAGGCGGTTATTATCGGCGGCAAACCGCAAAAGGAGCAGTACAAGGATTTTGCCGACGAGGTGAGTTTATTCAATAAGGCTTTTGCCGAGGTGATGTCGGAAGGGGATGCAAGCGGACGAGTCTTTACTTTTCCGATTCCGACTTACAACATCACCAAGGATTTCAACTGGGAGGATCCCAATTTGGAGCCGCTCTGGGAGATGACGGCCAAATACGGCATTCCATATTTCTCCAACTATATCAACAGCGATATGAACCCGGAAGATGCGCGTTCAATGTGCTGTCGATTGCGTCTCGACAATCGCGAACTTTTGAAACGCGGCGGCGGACTTTTCGGCGCCAATCCGATGACCGGTTCAATCGGGGTGGTGACGATCAATCTGCCGCGCATCGGTTACACTTCCAAAAACAAAAAAGAGTTTTTCAAAAAGCTGGAGGATTTGATGGATCTGGCGAAAGTGAGTTTGGAAATCAAGCGCAAGACTTTGGAAAATTTCACCGCCGGCGGACTTTATCCGTATTCCAAACATTTTTTGGAAAATATCAAAATGCAGCGCGGCGAGTATTGGGGCAATCATTTCTCAACTATCGGCATCATCGGTATGAACGAAGCGCTTTTGAATTTCTTCGGACCTAAGACCAATATCGCCACTCCAAAAGGACAGGCATTCGCGGAAGAAGTCTTGAATTTTATGCGAGATACGATGGTCAAGTACCAGGAGGAAACCGGCAACCTCTACAATCTGGAAGCAACTCCGGGCGAAGGCACTTCCTATCGCTTGGCGCGCAAAGACGTCGCCAAATATCCGGATATCATCACGGCAGGGAGAGGGGAATAATACGCGACAAAGTTAGCAGGCGGAGTAGCATGGCGGAGCAGCGGCGGAGTAGCAGGCTTTAGCCTGCGCCGCTGTCCCACGCGTAAAGAACAAACATATACAATATCGGCAGAATGACCTTTCATCTTTTTTGTAGAGACGCGATTTATCGCGTCTTTTGTTTATAGTCAAGACGCGCTTCTTCAAGCTTATCAAAAAATTTGTCACGTTCTCTATTCTATGTATAAGTTGTATTTTGCATTATGGACCACACCAGAAATGGTGTGAACCATGCAGAACAAAACATTTTTGCGTAGCATTCACACCGTCTCTGGTGTGATCCGGATACAAAAAAACAATTTACCAAAACGGAGTAGCATGGCTTTAGCCTGCGCGGTTGTCCCAAGCAAAGAAAACCGATTGTATATGTTTGTTCTTCCCGCATTGGACAACCGCGCAGGCTAAAGCCATGCTACTCCGTGTGGTGTTTTTTTCCTTCATGTTGCTTGCGGCACTATTTCAAAAAGTGTATAATGCAATCAAGGTTCAAAAATAAATCTAATAAAAAACATTATGTTTCAAAAAGAGGTCGATTCGGTTCGTTTCAGATCAAACAGGGGCTTTGAGGAATCGTCCATAGAATTGCCTATAAAATCCAACAATAAATTTTCTAAGACACGCGGTCAAAAGATCAAGGAAAGATTTCTGACTGTTTTTTGTTCTGTCTGTATTATTCTTTTCGGCATCGCTTCTCTCACCCACGCCACGCCGGGATCTGTTGTTACTTCTATCGGAGAAAATATTTCCACCAACAGCCTCTCGCTTACCGGCGCTATCACTTCCGGCTCTTGGTTGGGAGACATAATCGACATCGCCCACGGAGGCACGGGACAAAATTGGTTGACTGCCATTAAAGGAAGTATCCCTTTCTTTTCCGACACGGGTACTATGTCCACTCTCAATCCCGGAAATGCCGGACAGGTCTTGACCTCGGGCGGCGCGGATGCAAATCCGTCTTGGTCGACCGCTACCCGCTCTGCCACTTTCGTGATTGCGGCTTCCGATAGTGCTGCAAAATCCAAACAGCAGGCGGATTATGTTTGTGACGGCACTGATGATAATGTAGAAATCCAGGCGGCGATTGATGCACTACCGGCAAACGGGGGAAGCATCCTTCTTCTCGAGGGGACTTTTGTTTTGGATGCTCCAAATGCTTTTTATGTTAATAATTCAAGATACTCTCTAAATCTTCACGGTAATAACGTAGATTTTGTTGGAAGTCGTGGCACAATATTAAAATTGAAGGATGGGATAAATGTGGGCAATGGAGCAGCGAATACCTTTGTTACTACTCTAGTCCTTATGGGAAATAATCTTTCGGTCAGAAATATATATTTTAACAATAATAGTGGAAATGTTTCCGCGGATTACAACATAGCTATTTGGCACGGTTCAGATGGTTTCGTTAGCAGATATGCAGATATATCATATAATTATTTTACTAATCAAAAAAAATGGGCTATCTGGGGGGATGGCGGAAGTTTCTTCTGGAATGTTCATGATAATAATATGGTTAGTAGCGTCAGTGGAGGGGGAATAGCCTTTCATAACGGTCCTTCATATTCACAGATAAGCAATAATGTAATCGTGTCAGTAAGCACAGGAATTTTTATTGATAGTTTATCTAGCGTTCAAATAACTGGAAATTATATAATGAGTCCGTCATTATATGGAATAGAGTCATATGATTCCGTTAACTATTGTACGATTACAAATAATATTATTGAGAACTATTCAGGCACGCCTTCGGCAATATTTATTCATACTAAAAATACTGTCGCTTCAACAAGCCTCTCGACTATAATTCAGGGGAATTCCATGCATAATATACCTAATGGCATAGTTCTTAGTGATTCATATGTGCAAAATGCTTCAGTTATAAATAACACATTTACTTCAGTCGCTACTCCAATTTCTAATAGTGGAACGGGTACGATAATAAAAAATAATGTTGGTTACACCACCGAAAACTCTGGCACTGTCACTGTCGCTACCGGAGGGGATTCCGTCACAGTAAATCACGGCCTGGCCGCTACTCCTACCCGCGTCCAGCTTACTCCCACTAGTGCTACGGGCGTGGATTATTGGGTAAGCGACAAGACAGCAACCACCTTCACCATCAATCTCAGTGCCGCAGCCGATCCCGCTTCCGACATCTCCTTCGACTGGCGCGCAACCGTAGGAGAAGGAAACTAGGCAAATTTAAAGGACAGTCCTTACAGAATTCAAAAGGACTGTCCTTCCTGCCTTGCATTAGGAAATATCAAGCGGTTTGCCTCGCTTGTTCTCGAAAGGACTGTCCTTAAACAACATTGCGATTTAATAACAACCAAAAACAAACCATGTCCAACAAAACTCTTCTCAAAAACTTCTCTCCCATTTTCCTCTCCCTGCTCTGCGTCCTCGGCTATTCTTTTTTCGCTTATGCTGTCGATCCCGCCAAAATGCAATTTACTGCCGACACCATTCTGAATATGGAAGGCACGGTAAGCGGAGACCTTATCGCCGTTTCCGGTTCCCAATGCGATGCTTTGGATATTTTGGGCAAGAATCTGACCGTCACTTCCATTCCCGTTTCGGGCAGCTTCACTCTCAAAACAACCAAGCATACGAATGCCCTCCAGATCAGTCCTTCGGGAGAAAAAGCAAACCTTTCTTTTTCCACGGACAATCTCATAAACGGAGAAATTACAAGTTATGTTCTTTCCGGCACTTCCGCTAACGTCATCTGGGGCGTTCCCAAGGGCAATACGCGCTATAATGTCAAAGCGAACAGTTTAATCATCGCCTCTCCCGTTTCCGATGCCAACAACCGAATATCTTTCTCTTACGACAAGCTCGCAACTCCTCAAACGTTCACTCTGGAACTTTATGAAGGCGGCGCGGCCTTTATCGCTCCCGCCAAGCCCGATGTTTCCCAAACCTCCGCTTCCTCGGAGAGCGGAAACGTAACATTAAGCAATGCCCCCGCAAATGTTTATCAAATAGCCATCTCCAGAACCCCTGATTTCAAAAATGTTTCTTGGGAAGCTTTCGATGCCGAACAATTCAAAACCATCGGCAACACGACAGAAACTCTTTATGTCAAATTCCGCACCAAAGACGGTGGAGTATCGGACGTAATCATTTACAAGGGGAGCGCGGACGCTGTTTCTTCTCAAACTCTTACCGATGGCGACATTGTCAAAACCCAAAAAAATCTCGATGTCTATATCATCAAGTACAAAAACAACAAACAATACAAAAGGCTGATTCTTTCTCCTTTCGTGTTCAATTCTTATCAACATCTGAAATGGGGGAATATCAAGAATATCTCGCAAGCAGAGATGGATGGCTTCGCGACTTCTAATCTAGTCAAAGAAACCACAGACACCGTTATCTATCAATTATTTCCCAATGGCGATACCGGCGAAAGAAAGCCTCTTGATACTTCCGTAACCCACGATGCCGATTCTGTCTATGAGATAAACGCGGTGGATAGGGATAGCTATAAATTGGAGGATTAACCAAAAAGGTGGACCACGCCAGAAATGGTGTGAACCACGCAGGACAAAACGTTTTTGCGTAGCATTCACACCATTTCTGGTGTGATCCGGATACAAAAAAACAATTTGCTAAACGGAGTAGCATGGCTTCAGCCTGCGCGGTTGTCCCAAGCCGCAAAAACCTCTCGTATACGTTTGTTCTCCCTGCATTGGACGGTGGCGCAGGCTAAAGCCATGCTACTCCGCTTAATGTTCCGCTTGCTAAAAATTGACAATAAAACCTCCTAATCCTATTATTAGATCATTAAGAGGATTAATATGCTTATCGGCGGACTGCAAAAATTTACAGCACTTGATTACCCCGGCAAGATTGCGGCGACGGTTTTTACTGTGGGTTGTAATTTTCGCTGTCCTTTTTGTCACAACGGCGAAATTGTAGAAGTCGGAGGGGCGGATAGTTTTGACTTGATTGACGAGGAGGAGGTGTTGGCTTTTCTAAAAACCCGGCAAGGCGAATTGGACGGGGTGTGCATTACCGGCGGTGAGCCAACGTTGCAGAAAGACTTAATCGAATTTGTTGAAAAAGTCAGGGCATTGGGTTTTTTGGTAAAACTGGACACTAACGGGGCGAATTTTGCGGCGGTGGAAGAGTTAGTCGGGAGAAAACTCATTGACTACTTCGCCATTGATATCAAAACCGCTTTTAGCAAATATCACCTGGTGAATGCACCTGTCTTGGCGTCTCAAAAAATTTTGAAAACTGTAAATTTTATAACAGAAAATAAAATTCCTCTTGAACTTCGAACAACGGTGGTTCCGGGAATTGTCGAGGTGGGGGATTTTGATAAGATCGTGAGGGAAATAAATGCTACGAATCCTGAGATTTTAAAAAATGTCATCCGCTATTCTGTGCAGGAATTTCGGCCACAAAAATGTTTGGATGTCAAATTTGAGAAAATCAATCCTTATGAAGATGAAGTTCTCGAAGAAATCGCGGAGAAGATGAGAAATTATTGCGAGAGAGTTGATGTTTTGAAATAATGAAATAATAGATTATATGTTGGCACTGAGGAATTATGCTTTTATAGACAGCCAAAATTTGAATTTAGGAGTAAAACAACAAGGATGGGCTCTTGATTTTGCTCGGTTCCGGATATTATTACATGACAAATATGATGTTGAGAAAGCCTTTTTATTTATAGGATATGTTGCACGGAACCAATCTTTATATGCACAATTACAGAAAGCCGGATATATTTGCGTTTTTAAACCCACCTGTGTTATAAAAGACAACGGCACGGTAAAAATCAAAGGCAATGTTGATGCGGAATTGGTTTTAAATGCAATGATTGAGTATAATAATTATGACAAAGCCGTGATTGTTTCCGGAGATGGAGATTTTCGTTGCCTCATCGAATATTTAGAAAAGAACAACAAATTGGCCAAAATAATAGTTCCGAGCCAAAAGTATTCTTCATTGATAAGGAAGTTTAGCCGGTTTATAGTGAATATTAATTTGTTTCGCAAGAAAGTTGAACACCAAAAAAGAGGCATTCCCTCGGCATAAAAGCCTTTGGTAGTCCTCTTATCTTGATAACTTCATTATAAATCCATATATTGACTTAGTCAATACTTATTTGTCGCTGATTCCACATGCACTTCCCGATGCCTATTTGATACTCTCTAAAGGCTGTCATCCCGGAATTTGCGCAGCAAATATCCGGGACCCCGTAACTATGCCGATAAAAATGTTATATATTCAGGACTTACGCGTTTAGCTTGTCATTGCGAGAAGGTACTCCTGCTAAAAGAAACAATCAATATTTGTCATTTCGAAATGAGGTACTCCGATTGAGAAATCTAGGAATAATACTATGCAAATATAATCCTATTATAAAAATAATATCAACAAAGTTTTCGTGCATTTCCCAGATCTCTCAGTCGAGTACTCCTTCGAAATAGAGTTGGTCAAGCTCCGGTATCGGGATTGCCGCGTCGGAGTATCTCCTCGCAATACAGTACAAAATTTAAGGATTAAAAAAATAAGATATGAAATTTTCTTGCAAGGTCATAACGCGTTCTTCCAAGAACGAAGTTGTGGGAATTGAAAAACTCTCGCGGCTCGGTTTTGATTTCGTGCGCAAGGATAAAGATATGCCGGAAATTAAAGTTTACACCAGAGCGGTGCCGGTGGATGGCAAAGCCAACAAGGAGGTCATTAGTCTTCTCTCGGAGGCTCTGGGAAAACCCAAAAGCAAGATAAAAATTGTGAAGGGCGAAACTTCCAATAAGAAAATAATCGAGGTGGATGACTAAGGATCAAAAATTTCTCTTGGGAGAATTTGCATTCATTGCGGGAATAGCGGCGTTTCCTTTTTTGAAAATCGACTTATGGATTTTGTTTTTGTCGGCGGGACTTTCAGTCGCGCTTGTTTTTTTATTGTCCAACGGGAAAATCAGGATGCTGTTTTTTGTTGCGCTCTTTTTCGTCATCGGAATTACGCGATTTGCGATTTTTGAGAAAGGCAAGCCGAGCGAGGAGGAATTACAGGCGCTTGACGGTCAGAAGACAAAGTTGGAATGCAGAATCGCGGCTATGCCGGAAATGAAGAATGGCGGGCAGCAGATTATTCTGGAAGTAAAAGACAAGGAAAAATTCAGCGGGAGAATACTGGCATATGCGAGCGCCTATGAAGATTATAGCTATGGCGACACGGTCAGTTTCGAAGGGGTTTTGAAAATTCCGGAGAGCTTTGAGGATTTCGACTATCGCCGCTATTTGCGCGGTAAAAATATTTATCTTATTTCTTATCGCCCAAAGCTGGAGAAAATCGACAGTGCGGGCGGTTTTTACGGCGCGATTTATTCTTTTCGCAAGAAGGCGGATGGAAAAATAATCAAAGTTCTGCCTTCGCCGGCGGGAAATATCGTCAGCGCGATGACGCTGGGCATGAATTCGGTGGAGATAAAAGACGTGATGGAAAAATTCAATCAGACCGGCACCAGCCATGTCATTGTCGTGTCCGGTTCGCACATGGTAGTCGTGGTTGTTATCTTGATGGCCGTTCTTCTCGGCGCCGGAGTCAATCGGGGCAGGGCTTTTTATTTGGCGGCTCTCGGCATATTCTGTTTTGTCGTTTTGAGCGGTTCGTCGGCCTCGGCAATCCGCGCGGGGATTATGGCTTTTGTTTTTCTTCTGGCTGTCAAAGTCGGGCGAGGGGGCGACGCTCTGCGCGCGCTTATCTTCTCGGCGACGGCGATGATTTTTTTCAACCCGTATATTCTGACAGGCGACGTCGGCTTCCAGCTTTCCTTTCTGGCCACTTTCGGACTAATCGCAATTCTGCCTTTTTTGGAGAATAAATTTCGCAAATGGCCGGAATGGGGCGGGGTGAAAAAAATTCTTTTGATAACGCTGGCGGCGCAAATCGCGGTTTTTCCGGTCTTGATTGCGAACTTCGGACAATTTTCTTTGCTGTCATTTCTGGCCAATATTCTCATTTTGCCGACGGCGTCGATAATTATGGTCGGAGGGTTTGTTCTGGTCGGCGTCAGCTTTGCGAATCTTTTTCTGGCAAAAGTCATTGCTTTTCCGCTTTATTTCATAGTTTCTTATGCCATAGCGGTGGCCGATTTTCTCTCCCGCACCGATTGGGGGATGATAAAATTTTGAGGTATAATAGAAATAATAATGGGCGGCGACGGATGCAATTTTTGCATGATGCAAAAAGCCGACCTGTAAAATAATCAAAAAATCATTATGACTAAAAAACAAAAAATCAGCGGCGTTCTTCTTGCAGGTTTGTTCTTTCTCGTCGTTGCGTTTTCTTACTATGCCAACGATTATGCGGGAAAAGTGAAAGGCGTCAGCGAGAAAAAAGAGCAGAAGGCGGAAATAATTTTTCTGGACGTGGGACAGGGAGATGCGATTTTGATTCAAGAAGGCTGGACGCAAATCTTGATCGACGGCGGCAACGGGCAGGATATTATGAATCGACTGGGAGAGTCTATGCCGTTGGGGGATCGGAAAATAGATATGTTAGTGGCAACTCATCCCGACGAAGATCATATGGGCGGGCTGGTCAAAGTGCTTTCGTCTTACGAAATCGGGAAAATACTTGAGTCGGATATCGCTTGCGACAAGGACTTGTGCAAGAAATGGGAAGAGCTTATCGCGGCGGATAATGTTCCCGTCTCGGATGCGAAACTGGGGCAGGAGATTGATTTCGGACAAGATGTCGAGCTTACGGTTTTGTATCCTTTTGCCGATATCTCCGGTAAGGAATTCAAAAATACCAACGAGGCGTCTCTGGTCATCAAGGCGGTTGTGGAAGACAGAAAATATCTTCTGACGGGAGACACGGAGGATGATACTGAACGGGATTTGGTCGCGAGCAATCTGGATCTGGACGCGGACGTTCTTAAAGTTTCGCATCATGGCAGCAAAAATGCGACCTCGGCGGAATTTTTGCAGGCGGTCAGCCCCGAGCAGGCTGTAATTTCGGTGGGGGAAAATTCCTACGGACATCCCACAGAGGAAGTTTTGACTCGACTCAAGAATATGAACGTGGAGATTTTGAGGACGGATGAAAAAGGAAGTGTGAAGTTTTGAATGAACCAATCTATTTTATGCGCGGGGTAAGGTGAAATAACGCGGAGTAGCATGGCTTTAGCCTGCGCTGCTATCCCACGCCGCGCAAAACTGACGCACACATTTTCGCATTTCCCGCATTGGACAACCGCGCAGGCTAAAGCCTGCTACTCCGTGATGCACTCCGCCTCCTACTCCATTACACGGCAAAAAACGGTTGTTTACTTTCCCAAATTTTTCTGCTAGAATTTACTTGTCTAAAAACTAATAAAATAAAGTAAAAAGTATGATGGAGCGAACGTTTATCATTATCAAGCCGGATGCGGTGCAGAGAAGTCTGTTGGGGGAAATTATCGGCAGATTTGAGAGAAAAGGACTGAAGATTATCGGGCTGAAGATGATGCAGCTGGAAGACGTGGTGCTGGACGAGCATTACTCTCATTTGGTAGGCAAACCTTTTTTCCCCAAGATAAAAGAATTTATGAAGAGCACGCCGGTTGTGGGTATGGTTTTGGAAGGCGTGGACGCGGTTGATGCGGTTCGCATTATTGTCGGTCCGACCAAGGGACGAGCCGCTGACGCGGGCAGCATTCGCGGAGATCTCAGTATGAGCATTCAGACCAACGTGGTGCACGCTTCCGATTCGATCGAGAACGCCAAGGCGGAAGTCGCAAGATTTTTCAAGGACGAGGAAATTTTCTCTTATCAGAAAGTTGATCTTGCATTCGTATATTCCGATGACGAGCTCAGCCAATAGCGACCGTTAATTATAAACACAAAAATATGGATAGTACGTCAGTGCCGGAGCCGGTGTCAGAAGTGAAAGTTCCTGTTTTAAAAAGGATGCTTTCGAAATCATATGTCATTGCTCTTGCTGCTGTGATAGGAGGTTCGGTTTTGACTTGTATCGTACCGTTAATTCTTGCAGTTTTAGATCAGGGTGTTAATAGTTGGACATATCCCTTTGTGTTTGCTGCGACACTATTATCTTACGGACTGGTAGCTCTTACCCCCGCTGTATGGTTCGGAGCGAACCGGGGTTGGAAGGCGGGGATTCTGGTAATCGTGTACGAGGTGCTTTGGCTGGCGTTTATTGCTCTGCTTATTGCACTTCTTGCTCCGTCGGATGTGAATCTCTCGTAAAATATCATAAGTTAACCAAATGTATCTAAAGAGGCTGGAAATTTCGGGGTTTAAATCTTTTGCCAATAAGACGGTGCTTGATTTTCCGCACAATGTCACTTCCGTGGTCGGTCCGAACGGTTCGGGTAAGTCCAATGTTGCGGATGCGATCAAGTGGGTGTTGGGCGAGCAGAGTATGAAAAGTCTGCGAGGCAAGAAGAGCGAAGATATAATTTTCAATGGAAGCGACAAAAAAACGAAGATGAGCGCGGCGACCGCTTCGCTTATTTTTGATAATCGCGATCGCAAGATGCCGCTGGACACGGACGAAGTTTCTCTGACGCGCAAATTGTTTCGCAACGGCGAGAGCGAATATCTCATCAACAAAGACAAGGTGCGTCTCACGGACATTATCGACCTTCTGGCGCGCTCCGGCATCAGCCAGCGCGGCTATTGCGTCATCAATCAGGGGATGGCGGATTCCATTCTGGTGGCAAGTCCGGCGGAGAGAATGGTGATATTCGAGGAGGCGACAGGGGTGCGGAAGTTCCAGATCAAAAAAGAGCAGACCATCAAGAAATTAGAGAGCACCAAGAAAAATTTGGACCGCGTGACGGAACTTCTGATCGAAATCGAGCCGCATCTCAATCTTTTGAAGCGGCAGGCAAGCAAGGCGGAGAAGCGGGGAGAGGTCGAGGGGGAACTTAAGCGCGAGCAGAAAAGCTATTACGACCACGTGTGGCAGGAACTTATTCACAGCAATGCCGGATACAAAAAAGACGAGGCGGCGTTGACACTGCAAATCGAGAATGGCGGCAAAGAAATGGGGCGTATCAACAAGGAACTTGCGGAAAACAGCGTGGACAATGAATCTTACAACAAGGATTTTGAGGAATTGCAGAAAAAGTCAAATGCGTTTCAGCAGGAGCTGAATGATTTTCAAAGAGAGATTTCCATCGCGGAGGGAAGGATTGAAATCGAGCGGGAAAAGATGGAAAAGGCAAAGCGTCCGGAATTCAAGCCTGTCAATTTGGGGTATGTCAAGGAGAAGATTGCCAAAATTATCAGTTCTTATGACGCTTTTGTCGAGAAAATTTCTCGGATCAAGGAAATCGGCGAGCTGGAAGAAGTCAGGCGGGAAACTTCGCAGGTGAAGAAAGAAATAGACGCGCTTTTTTCGGAAATCAAAGAAGGCAGGGTGTGCTTGAAAGGCGAGGAGAGTTTTGACGATACGGATTTGCGTAATTTCGAAAAAGCCAGGGAAGATGTTGCGGCCAAGGCGGAGCAGGTCCGGAAAAGCTACGATGCGGTGCGCGCGCAGGTGTCCGAGCTTAACCGCAGCGAGCAGGAAAAGCGCCAGACGTTCTTTCATCTGGAGAGGCAGCTGCAGGCGTGTCAGGACGAAATAAACCGGTCCAAGGACAATCTCAATCGCATCAATATTGAGGTGGCAAAATTTGAGGTGCGCAAGGAGGATCTTGCAAATGAAGTCAAAGGCGAGATGGGAGAAGATACGCCGCTTCTGGGCAAAATAAAAGCCAACGAGGATATTGAAATCCAAGAGGCTCAGGGATATTTCAATCGGGAAGGCGCGGAGCTGAAAATTCGCCGGCTCAAAAATCAGATGGAGCAAATCGGAGGCATTGATCCTCTTATTATGGACGAGTACAAGGAGACACAGCAGCGATTTGAGTTCCTGTTCAATCAGTCCAAGGATTTGGCGGAGGCGTCGGAGTCGCTCAAAAAAGTGATTGCCGAGCTGGACGAGAAAGTGGAGAAGATGTTCAAGCTTTCTTTCAAAAGCATCAATGACGAGTTCGACCGCTATTTCAAGATTATTTTTGGAGGAGGCAAGGCGGGGCTTTCCATCAAATACGAAGCGGAGACCAAGGCGGAGGGAACGGACAATGAAGCCGAAGAATCTGTCGAGGAGAAAGAGGCTGTCAGTGGAGGCAAACCCAAAATCGCCGGTATCGAGGTCAGCGCTATCCCGCCGGGAAAGAAAATCGGAAGCCTTAATATGCTTTCGGGGGGAGAACGGGCGCTTACTTCCATTGCCATCCTCTTTGCTATCATCGCGCACAATCCGCCGCCTTTTTCGGTGCTGGATGAAATCGATGCGGCACTGGACGAGGCGAACTCATTCCGCCTGTCGCGCATCATCAAAGAAATCGCCGACCGCACCCAGTTTATCGTCATTACACACAACCGCGAAATGATGAATCAAGCAGACGTGCTTTATGGCGTGACAATGCAGGACGATGGAGTGTCGAAGATCGTGTCGGTGAAATTGGATGAGTTTGGGGAATAAAATCAGGGCTTATATATTTTGGCAGTGTCCGTTACACGCAATACATAGTTTTATAATAGACACCAAAAATCCGTATTAATCCAAAATGCATTTTTGTGTCCGGACCACACCAGAAATGGTGTGAAATATTATGCAAGAACGTTCTGTCCTGCGTGGTTCACACCATTTCTGGTGTGATCCGTAATCCAAAATACGCTCTACCTATTTTTATTGACACAACCCCATTTATACCCTATTATACTAAAGTATTAAATAATAATTTTGGATAAAAAAATGTTAAGAATCAGACTGAGTCGCGGAGGAAAGAAGAATAATGCTCAATTTCGTATCACTGTTGCTGACGGACATCGGGCTCCGTCGGGTAAATTTATTGAAATATTGGGGCATTACAATCCGCACACCAAGGAAAAAGTTTTCAAGCAAGAGAGAATTGAGCATTGGATCTCCAAGGGCGCGCAGCCTTCTGCGACTGTGCATAACTTGCTCATTGATGCGGGGATTTTGAAGGGCGAGAAGGTCACTTCCTGGGCGCCGAAGAAAAAAGAAGCTGTGGAAGCGGGTAAAAAGTAGCCAGATAAGCCAAAAATAAGAGCAAATGAGGCTGGAAAATATATAGGGACGATTTCGTGTCGCTGTGGATAAGTTCATGGAGATCCTATTTGACAAGGAGCGTTGTTGTTGTATAATGACAGTAGCAATTATGAGCGTGGCGGTCAATCCGCCTTTAAGGGTTTCTATATAAAGAAGGTCGACGGTTTTAGTTTACCAAAACTCTTTCAACTTAATCAATGTACGGTTGAAAGTTTTAATCAATTATCAGGGAAGGAAAACAGATATGAGCAATGTATCAGACCAAGAATTTGTAGAATTTGTAGTAAAATCGATAGTAGATCGTCCTGAAGATGTTAAAATCGATCGGACAGTCGATGAGATGGGAGTTTTGATCTCTCTTCGCATCAACCCGGAGGATATGGGACAAGTAATCGGAAGGCAAGGATCTACCGCCAAATCTATCAGAAATCTTCTAAGAGTTATAGGTGCCAAGAATAATGCAAGAGTTAATTTCAAGATTGTCGAGCCGGAAGGTTCCACCAGACCTGAACCTAGACAAACTAAAAATGTCGAAGATGTAGTCGGAGATTTGACCTTATAAAAACCTATTCAAACTTTTATAGACAAAAGTGCGCTTCCGGCGCATTTTTGTTTTTTTGTAAAAAGTGGTAAAATTTGTTTGTAAGCATGCACTTACGGAGACGTAATATTTTGTGCCTGGGATTATTTGTATTTGGATCACACCATTTCTGGTGTGAAATGCTAAGCAAAAACGTTTTATCCCGCGTTGTTCACACCATTTCTGGTGTGATCCGAAATTCTAAATGCCTTTTTTGTATTTGGACCACGCCAGAAATGGTGTGGATATCACGCAAGAACGTTCTGTCCCGCATTGTTCTCACATCATCTCTGGTGTGATCCATAATTCACCAAGCAATGGACAGTTTAGAAGGTTCTCATGGGGAATAATAGGGGGTAAAATCATTTAAGTAATTTTATTAGCAAAAAATCATTATGGTAAGAGGTAAAAAGATTTTGATTATTGTCTTATTGGTGATTTTGATAGGGATTACTATTCTCGCTGTGAAAAATCTCAAAACGCCAAGTTTGCGTGGCTCCGGATCCGGAGAGACGGTGACCGATGTTCCTGAAAATATATCGGGGCTGGGGGTGGAAGTGTTGCAGTATGGTACGGGGGATCGCAAGGTTCAGTCGGGGGACTACATTTTGATTCGTTATGAAGGCAAACTTCAAGATGGAACCGTTTTTGCGTCCAATTTGGAGCAGGCAGAACCTTCCGGTTTTTATGTCGGCAAAGGGGAAACCATCAAGGGTTGGGACAAGGGATTGATAGGGATGAGGGAAAATGAAAAGAGAAAGCTCACAATCAGCCCCGAGCTGGCCTATGGAAGCTTTGGTTCGGATGGCGTTCCCGCGAATGCCACTTTGACATACGAGATTCATCTTTTGGATATTGTGGAATAATTTTTGTCTAGTTGTTGAGCCTGTAACATCGAATTAACTTAATCCGTTACATAGTAATTTTACATTTATTCCCCCTCATCTCCCTCTCCCGATAGGAGAGGGAGAAAATCCAAATGCTTTCTAAGCGGACTGTGGTGCGGGTTAAGTTAATTTTGTATAATGCGGTTATGTAGGTAACTTTTTAACAGGTATCCCGGCTTTGTATTCGGATCACGCCAGAAATGGTGTGAAATGCTACACAAAAATGTTTTCTCCCGCGTGGTTCACATCATTTCTGATGTGATCCATATAAATTCATAATGCAAAATACGCCCGTAAAAATGACATACAATGCTTACCTTGCATAGCTAAGAGACCCTGGATATTTCGGAGTACCGAAATTCCGGAATGACACGCGCCACCTTCTATTTGTCGTCTCGAAGAAGTACTCGACTGAGAGATCTGAGAAATGTACAAGACTCTGCCAATGTTATTTTTGCTGTATTTCGGAACGGATATTTGAAAAAAAATATAAAAATATCCGTATTAATATGGATGGGACGTGTTAATCTTTAAGATAAAAATATGGAAAATGAAGAAGAAAAGAGAGAAAATATGGAAGAAACATTTGAGATAAAGTCGGATTCCGGTCAAGATAAATCTTTGAATACGGAGAAAATCGAAGCCAAAGTCTCGGAAAAGGAGAGTGCGATGGGGGATAAATCTGTTGAAGACATCGAATTGCCGGAAGCGGTAAAACCGTCCTCAGAAAAATCCCAAAAAGATAAAAAGAGGGGACCGTTCCCGGCTTTGATTTTCATTCTGCTCCTGCTCGTTTTAAACGGCGTTTTTGTGGTGGGGGCGGTTGATTATCTTTTGCAAAACAAATATCAAAATGGGACTGTCAAAAATGTCCAATCGGTCAAAGTCGTGGACGAGCAGTCGCAGATTATTGATGTTGCCAAGAATGCTTCGGCGTCCGTGGTCAGCATTATCGCCACTGCCGAGGTGCCGAAATATGAAACGACTTATCGCGACTTTTTCAATTTCCAAATTCCTTCGCAGGTGCAGAACGGTACCGAGGAGCAGCAAATCGGAGCGGGGAGCGGATTTATCGTCTCCAGCGACGGCTATATTATTACCAACAAGCATGTAGTGGAGCAGGAGGACGCAAAATACACCGTGATTTTGAAAGACAGCCAGCATATGGATGAAAAAATCGAAGCAAAGGTGATTGCCCGTGATCCCAACAACGACATCGCGATTTTGAAAATAGATAAGACGGGGCTGTCGTCTCTGAATTTGGGAGACTCCGGCAGTCTTAATGTCGGACAGACTACGGTGGCTATCGGTTACGCTTTGGGGCAGTTTGACAACACCGTGAGCAAGGGGATCATTTCCGGACTCTCCCGGTCCATCTCAGCGGGCGGCATGACAAACGGCGCGGAAAGCTTGGAGAACTTGATCCAGACCGACGCCGCGGTCAATCCCGGGAATTCCGGCGGACCGTTGCTTGATATCCAGGGAAATGTAATCGGGGTTAATGTGGCGATGGCGGACGCGCAGAGTATCGGGTTTGCGATTCCCATCAACGAAATTAAGCCGGCTTACGAAGAGGCGAAATCTTCGGGAACCATCAAAAAAGAAGCCAAAACTTTTCTAGGCGTGCGTTACATCAATATTGACAGCAGTGTGCAGCAGTCGAACAATCTGCCTTACGACTACGGAGTGATTGTCGGCCGCGGCGAAAAGGCTACGGACTTGGCTATCGTTCCCGGCTCACCTGCCGACAAGGCGGGCATCGTGGAGAACGACATCATTTTGGAAGTCGACGGCGTGAAAATCGACAGCGGCAACAACGCTTTATCCAAACTGATTGCGAAACACAAATCCGGAGATACGGTGAAGTTGAAGATTTACCATCGAGGCGAGGAAAAGGAGGTGTCGGTAACGCTGGGGGAGAGTCAATAAGGGGTATAGTTAAAAGACAAGGCTTAGGTGCCTTGTCTTATTTGATCCACCTGCACTTCGAATCGCTTGTTTTAGCCAAAGCAAAAGGCAAAGAATTAATTTTTATTTGTCATTCCGGAATTTCGGTATTCTGAAATATTATGAATTTTGTATTATGGACCACACCAGAAATGGTGTGAACCACGCGGGACAGAACGTTTTTGCGTAATATTTCACACCATTTCTGGTGTGATCCGAATACAAAGACTGGACAGTGTTTAGAAAGCAATAGATAAGCATCAGGAAGTGCAGGCGGGTCAGCTTGTACTTTCCTGATTTTTTATTTAAATATTCTTAAATTCGGTGTATAATAAAATCACTAAAGTACGTAACCAAAATTAAAATATTCTTATGGACAAAAATGAAGATGTGATTGCCAAGATCAAGGATTCGGGGCTGACCGGGCGAGGCGGGGCCGGGTTTCCGACAGGCGTCAAATGGGAGATGGTAAAAAACCGGGCTGCGGATAAGAAATATATTATTTGCAACAGTTCGGAGGGCGAGCCGGGAGTTTTCAAAGATCTCTATCTTTGGGAGAATCACATGGGGGAGGTCGTGGAGGGGATTAAAATTGCGCTTGAGACCATCGATCACGGCTCGGCGTATATCTATATCAATCGCGAGTATTACAAGAAATTCAAAAATGAGCTGGAGAATCTCTGCAAAGATTTACCTGTCACAGTCTTCGAAAAGAAGTGGGGATACTTGGGCGGAGAAGAAACGGCGGCGTGCGAAGTGATCGAGGGGCGGCGTCCGGTCGTCCGCAAGAAACCTCCTTTTCCGGGCGAGGCGGGGCTATGGGGATTTCCGACGCTTATCAATAATGTCGAGACCTTCTATCATGTCGCCAAGATTATGCAGGGGCAATATAAGAATACCAAGTTTTTCTGCGTGAGCGGGGACGTGAGAGAAAAAGGCGTGTGGGAATTTCCGGCGGAGACTGCGGTGCGTGAGATTTTGGAGAAGACGGGGAATTTGCCTGAGTTTGAATTTTTTGTTCAAGTCGGCGGCGGGGTGACGGGAGAAATTCTACTTTCGTCGGAGCTTGATCAGCCGGTTCGGGGCGCGTCGTCGATCATTATTTTCAACAAGGAGAAAACCGATCCTTACGAACTGATGGAGAAGTGGGCGAAATTTTTTATGGAGGAAAATTGCGACAAGTGCGTGCCTTGCCGCGAGGGTGTTTATCGGATTTTTGAAATGGTCAAGGAGAGAAAGTTGGATCGCGAATTTTTGGACGATTTGTTTTTCACTTTGGACAATACCAGCCTTTGCGCGTTGGGGCGCAGCGTTCCGGTTCCTTTTCGCAGTTTAATCAATAAGATACTTTGATGGAAAATCAAAACAAAATCATTTTAAATATAGACGGAAAAGACGTCGAGGCCTTCGCTTCCGAAACGGTCTTGGACGTTGCCAAGCGGAATAAAATTTTTATTCCGACCCTCTGCCATCATTCCGACTTGCAAGACAAGTCCGGCTGTCGGATGTGTCTTGTTTCCATTGAGGGCAAGAAAGGGCTTTTTACCGCCTGTTCCACAAAAGCGGAAAACGGAATGAAAGTCCTGACCGATTCGCCGGAGATTTTGCGGGCGCGCCAGACCAATTTGGAGCTTCTTTTTGTCCAGCACAAAGAAGAGTGCGGCGACTGCGTTACGAGCCGCAATTGCCGGCTTTTGGAATATGCCAAAAAATATAAAGTAAAAATAAATCGCCTGGAAGACCGCAAGAAAGATTATCCGGTGTATCAGTTCGGTCCGTCGCTGATTTTCGACAGCAGCAAGTGCATCGATTGCGGAAATTGCATTGAGATGTGCCGCAAGCAGGGCATCGGTTTTTTGGAAGAAAGGCAGCGGGATACTTTTTGGCAAGTCAAACCGCGCTGTGAGGAGAACGCGGATTGTATTTATTGCGGTCAGTGCATTGTGCATTGCCCGGTGGGAGCTTTCGAGGCGGTGGGAGAATTTGAGAATGTCGAAGATCCTCTCAGGGACAAGAACAAGAAAGTCATCTTCCAATTTGCTCCCGCGATTCGTACCAGTATCGGCGAGGAATTCGGTATGGAGCCGGGAGTGAATATGCTGGGACAAATGACGGCCGGCATTCGCCAACTCGGAGCCTACAAAGTTTTTGATACTTCGGTGGCGGCGGATGTGACGACTGTCGAAGAGGCGCGGGAATTGGCGGAGAGGATTAAAAATAAAGGCGTGCTGCCGATGTTTACTTCCTGCTGTCCGGCTTGGGTGAAATATTTGGAATTTTACGAGCCGGATTATCTTCCCAATCTGACCACGGTGAGGTCGCCGCATATTATTCTGGGCGGGCTTATCAAAAAATATTTTGCCGAGAAGGAGAATATTAAAATTGAAGATATTGTAGTGGTTTCGATAATGCCTTGCGTCTCCAAAAAATATGAAATTACGCGCGAGGAGCTTTGGATAGACGGCGTGAAGCCGGTGGACTATGTGCTTACGACCAGAGAATTGGCGAGGCTTTTTCATAATCACAAGATAGATCTCAATAATATAGAGCCGGAGGAAATCGATGATCCGTTTGGGCTGGCAACCGGAGCCGGGGTGATTTATGGCGCGTCGGGAGGCGTGATGGAGTCGGCGTTGCGGACGGCTTATAGAGAAATTACGGGAGAGGAGCTTGCCGATATCGAATTTGAGAGCGTGCGAGGAATGGAAGGAATGAAGAAAGCGGAGGTGCTTATCGCCGGACAAAATATCCGAGTGGCGGTAGTGAACGGCATTGCCAACGCGCAAAAAATTCTGCGCGAACTTCGCGACGATCCTCACCTCTATGATTATGTGGAAGTGATGGCGTGCCCCGGCGGCTGCATTGGCGGCGGGGGACAGCCATTGCCGACGGATGAAGAAATTCGCAAAAAGCGAGCCGCGGGACTTTACAGCATAGACAAAGAGCACAAGATTCGTCTTGCGCATCAGAGTCCGGTCGTGAAAAAGATTTATGAAGAATTTTTAAACGACAGGGAAAAAGCGCACGAGATTTGCCATACGAAATATTTTAAGAAAAAGAGAGAAGTGGAGATTGAGGAATAATAAGCGTAAAAGTTGAATCATGTTTTGCATTATGGATCGCGCCGGAAATGGCGTGAACAATGCAGGGCAGAACGTTCTTGTGCAGCGGTTCATACAGTAAGGTACTTCCGTTAAAAGAAACAATCAATATCTGTCATTCCGAAATGAGATACTCCGATTGAGAAATCCGGGAATAATACCATGCAAATATAATCTTACTGTAAAAAATAGTACCAACAAAGTTTTCGTGCATTTCCCAGATCTCTCAGTCGAGTACTCTTTCGAGATGACAAATAAAATCAGTCAAGCTCCAGTATCAGGATTGTGCCACGTCGCCTGGAATACCGGCTTCTCGCAATGACAAACAGTTCAATCGCGTAAGTCCTAATATTATTAATTTATAAACCAAAAAATATGGAAGAAATTAAAAACAAATCAACGGTTTCCGAGAAAGTTTTAGAGCAAGACGGTCTTCTTGCGGATTCAAAAAGTAAAGTCGTCTCCATTGTTCAATTCATCGCGCTGCTGTCCGTGGCTATCTTTGCTCCGGTGATAAACATTCAGGCGGTTACCGGAACACTGGTTAACGCCACGCTTTTTGTCTCCGCCGTTCTGTTGGGAATGCCCGCTGCGATTTTAATCGGAATTATCCCAAGTGCCGTTTCCTCCGCAACGGGGCTTCTGTCTGCGGCAATCTTGCCGATGGTTCCGTTTATCATTTTTTCCAACGCGATCTTAATCCTGATTTTTTCCGCGCTGCGCAAGAAATCATATTGGAAGGGTATTGTCGCCGCCAGCTTTGTGAAGTTCGCATTTTTGTCGATGGTGAGTTCTTTTGTGATCGGATATTTCGTTTCTGAAAAAGTCGCTTCCAAACTCGCGGTGATGATGAGCTATCCGCAACTTTTGACCGCCCTCTCGGGAGGAGTTCTGGCTTATGTTGTTTTAGGGGCAATCGGGAAAACGGAGAAGGAATAAAGCCTATTGCATTTTGCGGTGTTGTTGTTTTTTTGGTTGTGGCAGGTAAAAGAAATAATAAACGGAAATTATGGACAGAATTTTTCTTATCTTGGGCTATGGAATTCCCAAAGATATTTTTGAGGATTTGGAATATCGTTCGTATCTCGCGGCCGCTTTCAATAATATTTTTGAATACGCCCGCGGGCATAAGGAGGAAAAAATCATTGTTATCTTTTCCGGCGGAAAGACGGATATGATAGCGCCTTACAAAAGGAGCGAAGCGGGAGAAATGAAAAAGTATTTCGATTTTTTGGCGAAGAGAAAATTTGTCGGAAAACAAACCAAAAATTGGGAGTTGCTTACCGACACGGCCTCGCTCTCGACGATGGAAAATATTTTGAACTCCAAAAGAATAATCGAAAAAAGAAATATCAAAAGCGCGCGTATCGGAATCTTTTGCGAGTTTACCAGAAAAAATCGCATAACCAAACTTGCCAAATCTATTTTCGACTCCGAATACAAAGTTGAAGTCTTCAACATGGATTTTTCCATTTCAGAAAACCGTTATCTGGATGAGGACTATCTTTTGCAAAAAGAAAAGAACGCGCTCAAATTCGATTTCTGGGCGCTCAGGAGCGAAGAAAATCTCAAGGCATATCACAAAAATTTTTCCGATAAATTTAAATTTTTTCGTTCGTACGGTCCGGAAAGACAACAGGAGGCGCTTAAGATCTGGTGGGAAAACAAGGAGGATGAATCTTTGCAAAAAGGTTCGTTGAAAAAATAAGATTGATTTTGTGTGCTGCTCCGTTGGGCTTGCCGGGCGCGTTATCCGTTATCTTGAAGGAGTGCTCGACTAATACCAAATTAACTTAAATCCGTACCACAATCCTCTCATAAAGTATTCGGATTTTCTCCCTCTCCTATCGGGAGAGGGTCGGGGTGAGGGGGAATAAATGTAAAATCATTATGTGACGGATTAAGTTAATTCGGTATAAAAGATCTAAAAAAATGTACGAGACTTCACTTGCATTATTTTTACAGTAAGATTATATTTGCATAGTATTGTTCCCAGATTTCTCAATCGGAGTACCTCATTTCGAAATGACAGGTCTCTGATTGTACAGGCTGCGTTATCCCGAATATTTTGGAGCACCGAAATTCCGGAATGCCGGAGATGGCGACAAGCTAAACCGTTAAATCCTAATTATAATTTATGTCGGTAATAATCGAAAAAAAGAGAAGAAAATATTTTCCTGAAAATTTCAGCGGGGAGGATGGCGAGGAAGTGGGAACTTTCCTGAAAGAAATGTTAGATACGGAAATTTCTTCCTCCGAAGATCTTATCGCGCTGATTGAAAAATTCGGCGAGATGAATGATATTCTTGAAGAGGTCGGGGCATGGAAAGAGATTCGAATGACGCAGTTTGCCGACGATCAGTCGTATGCCAAGATGCAGGCGGATTTTTATGAGTTTGTGATTGCGTCCAATCAGCCGCTTTTTGTGCAGCTTGATCGGAAGATTTATGAAAGCGAATTTTTTGCGGAATTGCCGCGGGAACGCTACGGTCAGATGGGCAAAATTGTCGGGAATGAAATCGAACTTTATCGCGAAGAAAATATTCCGCTTTTCGTAAAAGAAAACGAGTTGGCCGGGAAATACAACGAAATATACTCGCAGCTTACAGTGCAATTCGAAGGCGAAGAAAAAACCATTGATCAGATGGATTTGATTTTGAAGGACAAGGATCGTGATCGGCGGGAAAAGGCTTGGCGGCTGGTTTATCAAAAATTTTTGGAAAAACGGGATGAATTCGAAAAATTGTTTGACGAGATGAAAAAGTTGCGCGTGGAAATTTCCAAGAATGCGGGTTTTGCAAACTATCGCGATTACAAACATCAGTCACTGGAGAGATTCGATTATTCTCCGGAAGATTTATTACAGTTTCATAAATCCGTTCGGGAAGCCGTACTGCCTCAACTGCA
Source organism: Patescibacteria group bacterium (assembly GCA_041670805.1). Taxonomy (GTDB): domain Bacteria; phylum Patescibacteriota; class Minisyncoccia; order JAHIHE01; family JAGLIN01; genus STD2-77. The sequence goes on along the minus strand of JBAXYM010000009.1, from coordinate 8,195 downwards.
AAAACTCAACCGACGACGGCGGGAAATCCTCAATGTTGAAGTTTTGCGGCCATGGGATATGTCGGCGGAATTGGACGGAAAAGTTTTGCGACCATTTTCCGATGTAAAGGATTTGCTGGCCGGTTCGATGAATATTTTAAATAAGATTGATCCGGAATTCGGCGATGTTCTCGCGGTGCTGAGCGAAAACAGCCTGCTGGATTTACCCAATCGAAAAGGCAAGGCGCAAGGCGGATATTGTTGTCCACTGCCTGAAACCGGTGCCGCTTTTATCTTTATGAACGCCATAGGAACTCAGGATAATGTGCGTACGCTTTTGCACGAGTCGGGACATTCGCTGCACGACTTTTATGTAAAAAATGAAAAGATCTTGGTTTATAAAGACTGGCCCATGGAGGTGGCTGAAATATCTTCAATGTCGATGGAACTTTTTACGCTGGATTATCTGGATGAATTTTATAAGGACAGCGAAGATATCAAAAAAGCCAAGCGCGAACAGTTGGAAGATTGTTTGTCGATCTTCTCCGGCGTGGCGGTGGGGGATGCTTTTCAGCACTGGGTTTATTTGAATCCTGAATGTTTGCCTGAAGAAAGAGATCGGGAGTTTGCGAGGCTGAAAGGCGAATTCAGTGCAGAGGTGGATTGGTCGGGGCTGGAAAAAGAAAAAGAAATCGGCTGGCTGCGCGTTCATCATTTTTTCGAGGTGCCTTTCTATTACATCGAATATGCAATTTCGCAATTGGGCGCGATTGCGCTTTACAAACAGTATAAGGAAAACCCCAAGCAGGCGATTGAGAATTACAAGAAATTTTTGAAGCTCGGATATTCCAAATCCGTGCCGGAGATTTACGCCGCGGCGGGAATCAAATTCGATTTTTCGAAAGAATATTTGCAGGAAATGGCGGATTTTGTGATGGAGGAATTAGAAAAGGTGAAGTGACAATGCGAGGGGGGGTCTAAAAAGCCAATCGATTTATATTTTTTATGCGGAGTAGCTGGCTTTAGCCTGCGCCGCTGTCCAATGCGGGAAAAACGAACGTATACAATCGTTCTATTCGCTTGGGACATCTGTGCAGGCTAAAGCCATGCTACTCCGTTTGGCAAATTGTTTTTTTTGCATTCGGACCACACCAGAAATGGTGTGAATGTTACGCAAAAACGTTTTATCCTGCATTGTTCACACCATTTCTGGTGTGATCCGAAATCAAAAATCCGTAATTCAAAATACAACGGACTGGATTTTTTATCTCGGTCTTTACATGCCCCGTTTTTTCTCCCTGGGCATATTTCTTGACACGGTCTTTCATATTTTATATTATAAAGTCATAGAGTTATCAGCTCGATCCCGTATGAAAAAATACTCCGAAAAAATAATAATGGACATGATGATGTTTGCCGTCTAAGCCGGGATCCGGAGTTTTGTTTTTGGAAAATAACGGTCCCCTTGACCGATTTTTTTATATTTATGAAATTAACTACACACAAAAATGCAAATTACAATCATAAACGATTGCTTTGACGAGAATGCCCGGTTGAGGCAAATCTCCCGCGCCGGTTCGCTTTTTTCGAATGCGGGAGTGGACTGTTTCGCGGTGAATTCGGAGCTTGAGGCGGCGGGATTTTTGGTGGATGCGCTGGATGGATTTGACGGTCGCGAGGGGGTGGTTTTGGCCAATATTGCGCCGCGCAACGGCAAAGCAAAAAAGTGGAAAAACGGAACGCCCTTCGGCTATTTTCGTTATGGCGGAACGTTGGTGGTTTCTTCGGTCGACGGACTGACTTTATCGTTGTGCAAGAAGCTTGACCTTGTCTCGGAATTTTTCTTGCTGGATATCGAGGGTGTGATGAATTTCATCAGTGATGCGGAACTATCCGCGGAAAATAAGCGGCGCATTATCAACACGCAATTTCGCAGCTTCAATTTTTTGCCGCGCGCCGCGGATTGGGTCTGGCGAAATTACGATCTGCCCAAAGAAAAAATGGACCTGGCACAGATTGAGGAAGCGCCGAGGGCGGTATGGTTTATCGATAATTTCGGCAATGTGAAGACGACGCTTTTGGGAGAAAATTTCAATTTCAAAAATGGCGACGAGGTGCCGGTCTTGATCAAAGGCGAAATGCGCACCCTCGCATTCTATGAAAGGCTTAAAGACCTGCCCGATAAAGAAATTGGTATTGTGGAAGGAAGTTCGGGAATCGGCGATAAAAGATTTTTGGAAATCATCCGTCAAGGTGGCGATGCCGCTGCGGAATTGGATTTGAAGATAGGGGATTCAGTCGAGATTTGATTAAGGGAATTTTTCGTCGGCTTGCTGCGTTTCAACTTCACTTTTTTGTCATATAATGCTATAATAAAAATATAATAAAATAATTTTCTTGTATGCAACAAATCGAAATCGTTTCCCGGTTTATGAAGAATATTGTTTGGGCGCTTGTCGCAGAGGGAATTTTGGCAATCGTCGTCGGTATCTTAATCTTTATTTTCCCCAAACTTCTGGGAATGCTCGTCGGTACCCTGATCATTATCGTTGGCATCACGTCTTTAGTCTTGGCGGTTAAGGTCGACAAGTATTCCAAACTGAAAATCGATTTATAATACCTGCCTTGTGCCATATCTGTCTTTGTATCCGGACCACACCAGAAATGGTGTGGAACGCTGCGCAAAAACGTTCTCTCCCGCGTGGGATCCATAATTCAAAATATATCGGGTATATGTCAGATCCTTCTACTGTTCAAATGGATCGGAATCATATATTGCGTATAACTCTCATTTCTGTGAAACTTAACGCGGAGATTATTATTCACCGGTTTATGGGCGGCGCCGAAGGACAGGCGAGCGACCTTGAGATTAGTGCACGGCAGATATTGAAAATCAAGGCGAGCCTCAACAAGATCCTTGCCAAGAACACCGACTGGATGCTCTTTAAGATTAAACAAGACTCCGATCGCGACTTCTATATGAACGCGGAGAAGGCGAAGAAGTATGCGATTGTCGATAAGATTGTGAGATGAAAGCGTTATGACGGAAAACAGGAATCGAGAAATACTAGAACAATATAAAAAAGGTCAGACCTTAGAGCAGCTGGCTAGCTTTTTAAGTGTCACTAGGTCCCGAATTCAACAAATCATGGCTAGGGAATTAGAAAAGGAAATAATACTACGTTTAAATATTAAGAGAGAACTTCTGTCGAGGGATGAGAGGAAATTGCTTAAGCTAGCAGTTCATGAAGAAATCAGAGAGATATCTAAACGAAGAAAGGAAAATGAGTTTCAGAATGAACGAAATAAGCTTCTCGAAAAAATGAAAGATAGTTATGATTTGCAAAATATAGAAAATTTTTTTACAGTTAGCGGCTATGCAAAGGCATCGGGTGTTAGTTTTCTTGAGTTAAAAAAATATTTTCCAGAAATTATTAATATTATTGATAACAGAAATAAGAATAGATGGAGCATAAAATATGAGAAATGCAAGGCATGCGGCACGGTATTAATTCCTCATAAAAGTAAAGGCTATTGTGAACAGTGCTATTATAAGTCAGACTATTTTAAACTTTTGAACAAGGAATCTTATTTAAGACATCTTAACAAGAGAAAAGAGAAATTGAAAGAATATTTAGTGAATTATAATAAAAGGCCGGAAGTTAAAGAAAGAAAACAAAAAAAATATGATGAAATAAAATATGGAGGTAATAGGCTTCTCGCTCTGGAAAGAGATCATTTTAGATGTACGGGGTGTAATATTACGCAAGAGAATAGTTTAAAAAAATATGAGAAGAGTCTTTATGTTGAGCATATAGAAAAAGGTGATAATAATTTGAATAATCTGCTTACACTATGTTATTCTTGTCATCAAAAATGGGTCTTAAGAAGGGCCCGTCAGGCAAAGACTTCATGCTGAAAGTGTTATAATGTCTGATATGATAAATGCTGCTTTTTCATTGTTTATTCCGTAAAAGCTGACCAAAAAATACCTGTCGCAAACACCTATTTGACAAATTTTTTAAATCCTCTAGAATGAATCTTGTTAGTCTAAACAGCTAATAAAAAAGTTCAATTTACTTTTTCACAATTTACGCATTTCATAACAAAAAGTCTGGTCCGAACAGGGCTTGACAGATGTTTTATTTGCTCTATGATGTAGAAGTGATTGAAAAAGAAAGCTCGTTGAAAACTTGGCAACATATTGAGTAAGATTTTGTATATTTTATATAGAATTATTATTCCACGTAAATTGTGAATTTCATGAATCCGTCCTGTGTCTGAAAAACTTTCACAAGACTCACGTAGTCTTTATTATAGTTCATATTTCCTCAGGTCCGTTTGAGTACTGGATCTTTGGAAGAGCATATAATTTTATTGAGAGTTTGATCCTGGCTCAGGATGAACGCTAGCGGCGTGGATAAGGCATGCAAGTCGAACGCTCCGGTTTACCGGGGAGTGGCAAACGGGTGAGTAATACGTTGATTACCTACCTTGAAGTTTGGGATAACTTCGTGAAAACGGAGCTAATACCAAATGGTCCCGCAAGGGTAAAGATTTATCGCTTCAAGAAGGGTCGACGCACTATCAGCTTGTTGGTGAGGTAATGGCTCACCAAGGCTATGACGGTTAGGAGGCTCGAGAGGGTATTCTCCCACATTGGCACTGAGACACTGGCCAAACTCCTACGGGAGGCTGCAGTCGAGAATCTTCGTCAATGCACGAAAGTGTGAACGAGCGACGCCGCGTGAGCGATGAAGCCCTTCGGGGTGTAAAGCTCTTTTATTAGGGAAAAACTTTGATTGTACCTAGTGAATAAGAGGTTGCTAACTCTGTGCCAGCAGCAGCGGTAATACAGAGACCTCAAGCGTTATCCGGAATTATTGGGCGTAAAGCGTCTGTAGGTTGGATAAATAGTCAGATGTTAAATTCTAGGGCTTAACCTTAGACCTGCATTTGAAACGTTTATTCTAGAGGATGGTAGGGGCAAGTAGAACTTATAGTGTAGCAGTAAAATGCGTTGATATTATAAGGAATACCAAAAGCGAAGGCATCTTGCTGGACTATTCCTGACACTGAGAGACGAAAGCGTGGGTAGCGAATGGGATTAGATACCCCAGTAGTCCACGCTGTAAACGATGGATATTAGGCATTAGGAGTGTCGACCCTTTTAGTGCCGAAGCTAACGCGTTAAATATCCCGCCTGGGAAGTACGGCCGCAAGGCTAAAACTCAAAGGAATAGACGGGGACCTGCACAAGCGGTGGAACATGTGGTTTAATTCGACGATAAACGAGGAACCTTACCCAGGCTAGAAGCCACTGGAACCCTGATGAAAGTTGGGGGTGCCGCAAGGAGCCAGTGGACAGGTGCTGCATGGTTGCCGTCAGCTCGTGCCGTGAGGTGTTCGGTTAAGTCCAGCAACGAGCGCAACCCCTGTCGAATGTTGTATTTCTCATTCGATACTGCCCGAGTTAATTGGGAGGAAGGTGGGGATGATGTCAAATCAGCATGGCCCTAGACGCCTGGGGCTACACACATGTTACAATGGTAATTACAATGGGCTGCCAAACCGAAAGGTGGAGCGAATCCCATCAAAAGTTACCTCAGTTCGGATTGAGGGCTGAAACTCGCCCTCATGAAGCCGGAATCGCTAGTAATCGTGAATCAGCTATGTCACGGTGAATACGTTCTCAGGTCTTGTACTCACCGCCCGTCACATCAAGAGAGTCGGTAATACCCGAAGCTCCTCCGCTTAATAGGGGGAACCACGGTAGGATCGGCAATAAGGATGAAGTCGTAACAAGGCATCCGTAGCGGAAGCTGTGGATGGATCACCTCCTTTCTAGGGATGATTACGAATCGTAAGATTCGAAACGACCCGAGGTCACAAGACTATCTGATAGTCTTTCATAAGCAGTTTGAGAACACTGCTTCAAACAAAAACTCCATAGGACGGATTCATAAAGTTCGCAAAAAATATGTTGTCGAGTTTTCAATAGAATAGGTATCGCTTAAAAAGCGGATCGTAGTAAAATACGATTCGCTTTTTGTTGTTCGGGAATATAAATACGGACAACTACATGGAAAAATGAGAAAAGGAAACTATGATAAAATTGATCCAAAATCAGGAATCCGTTTTGGTGTTCGGACCGCATTGGAAATAGCGTGGATGCCACGTAAGAACATTCTGTCCCGCATTGTTCACGTCATTTTCGGTGTGATCCGGAATATAATAAAGAGGAATATTTGAAGGTGTGAGTGGATGCGAAATTTCCTCTTGTCCAATAAAACAATCTTGTGTATAATATGAATAAAGTATAAAAATAGTTCTTTCGGTAAAAATGGTATTCTTATTTGTTTCGTCATTATCAAATTAATTTTTTAAAATGAAAAATAAAATAAGCAGTGCGATAGCAGGCAAGCGCAAAACCATTCTAGCAGTTTTTGTCTTGGTCCTGTTTTTGGTGTTGGGCGGATTTTATTTTAAAAGCTATTTATTTCCGGATGCTGCCAAGAGTGCGGATGCGCATTTCAAAGATTGCAAAGTTTTGGCGGAGAATTGCTTGGATGTGACAGAGTGCGGACTGAATGTTTATTGTGGAGATGGGAACTATGCCGATTGCCGGATTTATGATTGCAATGGAAGCTACGGGATCTTTACCGAGGATGTTTTGGGCAACATTGATTATAAAAACAGAGCTAAACCGGACGAGAACGCGACAATGGCGATTAGAGACAATTGCAGCGGAACGATACAAATTGTGAGCAGTGAGTGCATTGATGAGAAGACTCAAATGAAAGTCAAGCTGAATACAAAAGGAGCTTGCGAGATTGAAAGTTTTGCAACTATTTTCGAGGGCGTCGGTACTGTGGGAAATGAATTTACTTCTCTTGGCGATAATACATATTCGATTGTTTCCGATATTTGCGGGCATATGACTAAAATTATTCCTGCCGCGAAAAGCGGAATCGGTCTCGATATGGAGTGGGTTGGGGCTTAACTTAAATAATATATGCATATGACTTTTCATTTTCCGAGTAATTGTAAGCAATTGTTTGTGTGCCTGTTTGTAGCGATGCTTGCCTCATTTTCTTATCCGTCCGTTTGCGGCGCGACGGTTAATAAGGATTCCGTCTCTGTCGTGGTTCGTACTACCGATAGAAGCAGTTGGTATAACCTTTCCAATATTTCTTCGAGTTTTCTCACATCTGTTATTTGCGATAACAAGGAATCTACTGACAGCAACAAATACTACAATAATGGCGTGTGTAACGCCGATGGCAAGCACAACGATTATCTCATGGCATCTACGAAAGATGAACGGGAAATTTATCCAATTTCGCAGAATTTTTCCATAAAAGCTTCTGCGTCAGCCAGTTCGGGGAGTATAACTGCGATAAAAATAGAATGGATGGGCGAATTGGATAGAGTTGCTCAATATCAGGGCGCTGAGTGGACTTCTGAGAGCAGTGGCAAAGGAAATGCAACTTGCTATTCCGGAAACTGCACTTTTTGTGTCGAAGGAGGTGATTGTGATTATCCTGTTATTCCTCATGCGTATCTTGGGATCAAAGAAAACGGGTCACAGAGACAGTTTTCTTTCAGGATCTCTGTTTCCAGCAGCACCGGAGATACCGTTACTACCGGATATGATCCCCAATATCCTTCTCCATGGTATACGGGAGAAAGCGGTACAAACTCTGGTACTTTGGATAAGTATTATTCGCTGGTAATCTGCGGTCCCGGGTGCGGACATGATTGTAAAAATTACACACCGTCTGTAACTGCTCAGATAATTGCGCCGAGTAATTTTTGTAACAAACTGAATGATAATAACTATTACATGGTTAAGTGGAATTATACCGACATTCTCAGTCGCACCACTCAGACATATTACAAGGTTTCTGTTCGTAAGAAAGATACGATGACCACAGTTGGAACCTCTGAGGCTAATTCCGACAGTACCTCTTTTAAAGTGCCGAGTTCTTGGCTTGCGTATGATACCGCATATCAAGTACAGATCCAGACAAAAGTTGCAGGGCAAGGATGTGAATGGACCGCTGCGTCGCCATGGAGAGATTTTAACGTCCCCGCTCAATATCCCACGCCAAGTTTTCATGTGGGGTATGGCAATGTGGATTGTGTTGCGGGGGGATGTTTGACCGGCAACAACTTAAAGTTCAATGCCGGCGCTTCCAAGGTTTTTACCGGTA
>JBAXYM010000008.1:0-45915 GCA_041670805.1 Patescibacteria group bacterium | reverse complement strand
TGAGAACTGCATTTTGGACAATACCTGGTGTTTTTTTATAACCATACTGTAATTTATCTACCAATTATGGCTACAGTATCGCACAAAATGCAGTTTTCAGCATTACATATTTACCATTATCCCATTGTTTCTTTTAACGGGAATGCTTTCTCGCAACGACAAGCTAAACCCGTAAGTCCTAAATTTTATTTTAGCAGAAAATCGGCACAAAGAAAAACGGACGCAAAAGCAAAGGCGCCGTAATACCAAAATTGTGCAATACTACCGCTCCTCTCATTTAAAAAAAGAGGTGCGCTAAAAAAACGGATCACACCGGAAATGGTGTGAATATTACGCAAAAACGTTTCATCTTGCGTGGTTCACACCATCTCTGGTGTGGTCCAAATACCACAAAACCAAACTCCAGACCGATTTCGTAACAGTTCAATTTCAAGAAAAAGTATTTCTTTGCAAAATAAAAACAAGTCTTTACTAATAAGATCTTTGTTCAAAAAGACAGACTTGAGAAGATAGCCTCATTTTAGCTACCAAGCACAACCTACGTTCGTAATCGTATAAGAGTATCTATAATAATCTCCCCAACTTGCATTACCGATATTGGGATGATCGCACATATAGTATTGATTTGGGATAGAAACTTCTCGGAAGCCCGCCCGACTATACAGTGTGCTACTGGTACTAATCGGACCCGTCTCTACTGTCGCCCAAGCACTTAAAATAAACTGAGTCCCATCACTGGAATACATATAACAACTTCCAGGGGGTCCATATCCCCGAGCGCGGTCTTTGGGGGCTGGATCCCTTGGCAATTGGCTAAAATAACCCTCCGCTACTAGATCCGGAACCCAATTTGCCGTTGAAGTGGCATTTCCATTCACCCCCGCACAACCCGGATCGCATAAAGTAGTATAGATACTGCCAGTACTGGGATAATGCCCATGATCGGCATAATAAATATCCAGAGCGGTCTTGATTTGAGTGATGTCCGACAATCGCTTCGCATCCCGCGCCTTTGCTTTCGCACCATTGAGTGACGTCATAGCAATAGTCGACAAAACGCCGATGATAGAAATCACCACCAGAAGCTCGATGAGAGTGAAGCCTTTTTGATTAGAACGCATGATTTACACTTTAAGTTTCGAGATAGAATCCGATGACACACCGGGAAGGAATTAATCTAATTAGCAACATAGAGAAGACACTTTTTAATAGGTCGTGCAAATACAATAATAGTTACTGGCATAATCAGTGCCACACCAATTGTCACTAAAAGGTCGACAAGAACCGAATGGTCCTGTGGTGGTATTAGGCTGACCGATTAAAGAGGTTACCATAATTGCCCCGGCAGCATTGTCGGGTCCATAATTATAATAACAATATTTACTATCGTCAGGGCTTTTCGGTATCGCCGACAACACCCCGGCATCAACCAACTCCTGCATGCTCCTTTCGTAATATCCATCCCCTTCACAAGCCCCGCAACAAGGATGATAATTGTTTGGCATTCTGTTATTGGTCGCATAAAAAACATTTAAAGCATTGTATATATTATTAAAATCTACCTGCTTTCTGGCGTTCCGAGCTTTCACCTTCGCACCATTGAGTGACGTCATAGCAATAGTCGACAAAACGCCAATGATAGAAATCACCACCAGAAGCTCGATAAGAGTAAAACCTTTTTGATTAGAACGCATGGATTTACACTTTAAGTTTTAAGATAGAATCCGATGACACACCGAAAATAGCATATAATAATTCGACAGGAAGAATTGGAAGAATAGAAATCAGAAAGAGAGAAATATCGCATAATCGTAAGGGGACCCTCCCTCTCCCCAGCAACCCTTTAAACAATCAGGCCTTTCATCGACCGGATCTGAAGCCGTTTCCAGGGATGTATATAAAACAGCGTATGACTGCGTGCATGAAGCACAAGGAGGTCCAGTTTTTACATAACGATAACTGCATTCTCCGCCTGAAATGGGATGTTTTTCTATAGGTACAGAATCGACGATGCCGGAACTTACAAGTTGACTTAAAAAAGTATCCCCACTATTAAGAATATTTCCGGCATCCCAAGCCCACCAACAACCAACATCTAGCGTGGTATCGGTGTTGTCAGGATATGTGCCATATTGGGTATAATAAATTTCCAAAACATTCCTTAATTGATTTATTTGCGAGAGCCGTGCCGCATCCCGCGCCTTTGCTCTCGCACCGTTGAGTGACGTCATGGCAATAGTCGACAAAACACCGATAATAGAAATCACCACCAGAAGCTCGATAAGGGTGAAGCCTTTTTGATACTTACGTCTTTTCATGCTTGCGATAATGAAAGTTTATTATTCTTCGTGCAGACAGAACCTCGCCGCTGTACCCCCTTCACCCTGCACACTGTATTTCTGCAGATTGAATTTGCTAGCCTCAGTGGCGAAAAGTAGGGTATAGGCATAGCCGCTGCCAGAGCAATTGCCGTAGTCTTCTAGCTTATAATAGTAGCAGAGCGGCCAGACATTGTTGGGGAAAACAGGATCGTCCGGCACTGCCATGTAAGGAGCGAGAGCGCCTCCAATCACCGACTTCCAACTGGTGTCACCCGAACAATCACTAACCCAGTTGCTGGTCCCGGGATAGGAACCATAATCACTATAATAAAGTGTTAAAGCTTTCCGTACCTCCTGGACGTCCGATAGCCGCTTGACATCCCGCGCCTTTGCTCTCGCACCGTTGAGTGACGTCATGGCAATAGTCGACAAAACACCGATAATAGAAATCACCACCAGAAGCTCGATAAGGGTGAAGCCTTTTTGCCTTCCGGACATAAAATCCATGATTAATATTTAAATATATATAATTTCATTGTATCCCCTTATTATAAACAGAATATCATCTGTCGGTCTTTTACAATGCCTGCTTACGGATCACACCAGAAATGGTGTAAAATGCTATGCGAAAGCGTTTTCTCCTGTGTGGTTCACATCATTTCTGATGTGGTCCACAATCCAAAAAATCTAAAATCCGAAATGCTTTTCGCATCCGGATCACACCAGAAATGGTGTGAAATGCTACGCAAAAACTTTCTATCCTGCATTGTTCACACCATTTCCGGTGTAAACCATTCATAAATCCAAAATGCATCGAACATGTCAGGAATTGTCTACTGTGTCAGATATGCGATTGGCAATTATATTTTGTACCTGCGAACCCGCTATTTCTTTTGTGCTGCCATCGGTGCCGCCATTTGCGCCTGATTAATCGATTGCGTCTTATCTTTTCCCCCGAAAAGCAAAGAAAAGGTGATGATATTTAGAAGAATAATAAGAAAAACGGCTGCGAGCGTAGCCTGCTTTTCTGTTTTTATCACTCCGCCCGAGAGCTTCATTATCAAACGATAAACACTCGGGATTTTTCGTCCGCCCTTATCCTCTCGCCCCTTCGTGGGCGTTGGTCCGGTTTCGTTCAGTACCTGGCTCAAATCCACAAGTTCGCTCTGATTGTTATCTTGTTCCATATTGGCGTATTGATTAGATTAAATTAATAACTGCCCATTGCGATTATTATACCATAAAAATGTAATTTGCAAACAAACCATTTTTGAAACCGAAGAACAAACCGCCTCGCTCTGCTTTCCAAACTTTTAATGTGCCCTCGATAGGAATCGAACCTATATCACGGGTTCCGCAAACCCGCGTTCTATCCATTGAACTACGAGGACTTTAATCCCGTCGCTGAATTCGCCGTAAGAGGCAAGCTTGAAGAAAAAGACTTTTTCGCCCTATTCTTTGTCGTCATCAGCGTTTTCCATTCAAATACTCGTCAACTTTCTGATCGATAAATTCGTCTTCAGTAAGATCTTCCTTGCTTCGTTCTCGCTTGCGAAGATTGAGAAGCGTGTCCTCCCGCGCCTCTTTCGGCAGAAAATACTCCAAAAGCGTCTCGATATAAACAAGGTCCTGCCCCTCGGCAAGGTGAATCTCCCTGGTCGGAAAGAGCGTGCTGCGCAACTGCAATTTCACAATATCGAATTCTCCCTTCTTGGCAATCTCAAAAGACTGTATTTCATCGAACCTATATAATTTACCATCTATTAGGATTCCGTCAATGTTTATCTCGTAGTCGACATCCCGCGGCACGTCCTTGAGCTCAAGGATGATTATGACGGCAAGCATAAAAAAAGTGATCGCCGAGAGCCGGCTGCCGTCGGCAACGGACCACAAAAAGACCATAATGGAAGCAACCAGACTCACCTGATAAAAAAACTTTTCCCCTTCCCGACGCAAAAAGCTTTTCCCCTTCCACTTAATGAAAGACTTCTCTTCCCCGTTTGTTATCTCTTCCTCTTCATGCTCGATTTTCTCTTTCATCTCCTCTTCATTTTTAATTTCCTCGTTCTCACCTTGCATAAGATTCTTTTTATTTCTTAATCCCTTTGTTCGCGAAGCGATGCCTTTGTTCTTTTTGGAAGCAACCGTACCTTTCCCAATCTCCACCCTGGATGCTTTTTTGGAATCTCTCCTGATTTCTTTTTTATTTCTCGTTTCAACTTCTTCTCCGGCTTTTTTCAACTCCGCCTTTTTTGATTCTTTCTTTATCGTTCCTTTCGATTTTTGTTCAGTCGTCCCTTCCACCACCGCAATCGGCGCGCGCCGACCAATCTCGCGCTTTTTGCCCGCTGGCCTTTCAATCGCCTCAGGTGTCCCCTTCTTTGTTTTTGTTTTTGTTTCTCTCGCCATAAAAAAATATTAATTTCGTACAAGCTTTAATGATTTCATTTTAGCATTTTAAAACCGATATAACAAATCCGGCAGAAAATATAACTGAAACCACCGAAAAAAACGGACCACACCAGAGATGGTGTGAATGCTACGCAAAAACGTTTTATCCCGCATGGTTCACGCCATCTTTGGCGTGATCCAAATGCAGCTCCAACAAGCACAAATAACACAACTCTTGCAAAAATCCGCATTATCCTTCGCCTTGCAATCTCTTCAAAATCATATCCTTTTCTTCGCCCTCCAAAATCTGCGGCTGCGCGTAGTTAAAAATTTTGATCGGCACAAATTCCATATCCGAAATTTTCTTGTTTTCAACGGTCACTTTGACAATCGCCCCCAAGCGCGTTTCCTCCGACCACATCTGGTCAAAGACAAAATTGCCCAAACTGTAAATTATATAACCGCCGTTATATTTTTCAAAAGTTTCCACCACGTGCGGATGATGCCCTACGACCAAATCCGCGCCCGCATCCACCGCAGCGCGGGCAAAATTCTTCTGCGCCGCATTAGGCTGCGTCTGATATTCCTCGCCCATATGCATCGAGACCACCGCCACGTCGACGCTCTTCGCCAACTCCGCCACCTGCTTTTTCATCTTGTCAACATCCGCGTACACCGTGCCGTAAGCGTCCCCGTTTTCAGAAAACCGCTCTTCGGCATACGTATAAGCCAAAAATCCGAACTTCACGCCTCCAACCTCTTTTATAACCGGAGCATAAATCTCTTTCTCCGAAATTCCCGCGCCGATATGTCCGATGCCCGCGCCGTCAAGATTCCGAAGCGTACTTTGAAGACCCTCCAGCCCGAAATTCATCATATGATTATTGGCGAGCGACAACACGTCAAACCCCGCAAACTTCAACCCTTCGAGCGCCTTGGGGTCGGTGCGAAAAAAGAAAGAATTATCCGCGCTTGTTTTTCCCGGCAATATCGTTGTTTCCAGATTACCGAAAGCGATATCCGCCCCGCTAGTGATGTCCGCCGTGGACAGAAAGGGATATTTCCAGTCGCCCTTCGCAATCATTTGCCGCTCAACGGACCGCGCAAGCATAATGTCTCCCACCGCCGCAAGAACCACCTTGCCGCTATCGCCCTCCGCAACGATACCGTCCTCCTCCATATTTTTCGCAACGCCGTTTCCGCCGCCCGCCGCTCCGTTTCCATTTTGATTTGTACCGCCTTCTATCACAAAAGAATTCCCCGGCAAAAAATAAAAACAAAGCAAGGCCGCTAGCACGACCCCCGCCAAGATAAGGAATGAATTTTTTGCCATTCGATTCATATGTTTTAATTTCGCCATAACGGCACACCACCTCACCTGCGCTCTAAGCCTCTTGCTCTAACCAAATCAAATAATAAAAATCAACCAAACATATTTTGTCGTTCCGGAATTTCGGCACTCCGAAAGATCCGGAATCCCGCGACTATGCAAAAAGATTACTATGCTTCAAAATATTCCATAGTTAAAAACGATTCAAATATACAAAACTTTTTCTCCTGCAAAAGAACCCGCATTTTGTCATCCTCGTAAGGACCCCTTAAACCGTTTGTTTCTTTAAGAATAATACCAAATTAACTTAATCCATACCACAATCCGCTTATAAAGTATTTGGCTTTCCTCCCCCTCCTATCGGGAGAGGGTCGGGGTGAGGGGGAATAAATGTAAAATCATTATGTAACAGATTAAGTCAATTCGGTATTAATGAATTTTTCCAACCGCCTATTTTATCACAAAACTATCCGAATAAACAGTCTTGATACCTAAAAGTCCGTAAGCATCATCGGCCGGTATTCCGGAACCGTAGCTGAAAGTGAGCCTGTATTGGCCACTCTCGACATTTTTAACAGTCCTTGGTTCGTCCGGACTTGTCGACCCGAAAGGGCAAATTTTTTGATTCCATTCGCCGGAAAGACCAAGCTCCGATTTTAGTTCAACCGGCGACGTTCTTTCATATAGAACCACAAAACACGCATCTCCTATATTTTTCTCCGTCAGTTGGAAACCTCCATCTTCTCCGCTGTTGAAGTCCGTCCATTTATTGTCTTTAAAATATTCGACGCCCCAGAATCTATCACCGCTACCGGAATATAAAACAGGCGCATCCGATTTATTGTCCACGGCAATTTTTACATTTTCACCTTTATCGTATTCCGTCTTATCGATTGAGATTGTCACGCCCGACGAAATTATCTTATCAGCCACCGCCCCCTCCTTGTATTTCTCAACCATCGCGCTCATTGCCCCTTTTGCCGCCGTGCGGTTTCCCTGAATGCTGATCACGGTCTTTTCGGTCGGAAGAACATAATGAGCCCAGTCGCCTTCTTCCCACTCCTTAGACAAAATATTTACGCCGTCCATTTGAATTGTTTCGTAGCTTGAATCCCTTATCAAAAATAAGCAAGCGGATTTGGCTTCGTTCGGACCGTCATACTCAAGAACATTGAAAAGAAGAGAATAATCCCCACGCAGCTTTTCATCTTCATATACGATCGTAACAGTCTTACCGTCTGCGACATACGATGTATCCTGACTGATTTGGAACTTCCCTCCAATGACATTCCCATCCGAAAGCCTATAAGTAGAATATTTTCTCAAATATCCCCTGGCAAAACCTCTGCACACGTCTGCCGCATCATCGGTGCCGATTCCGCTGAAACAAGGGACCATCCATTTCTGCCCGTCCAAAGACTTATCGTATGCAAGCTCAACATAATCGCTTCCACCCAAATCCCTAGGAACAACTTCTTCAAGCTTTGATTGTAACGGAACGGAAAAGCCCGGATTGTCCGGGACTCTTCCCCAAAAGCCCCTCCGCACCGCATACAAAGCTGAAAATGTCAACACCCCAAGTACTAAAATGCCCGCCAATACGATTACAAGCTTTTTGGCTTTAAGGGACTTTTTCATATATTAATTGATGATTATTTAGATGATAAAAATAATTTTAGAGGTTACGCCAAATCAGCTAAATCCGTGTCACAACCCGCTTATAAAGCATTTGGATTTCCTCCCTCGCCTTATCGGGAGAGGATTAATCCTTTAATTTCCGCTCACCCCGACCCTCTCCTCAAGGTGAGGGAGAAAGACGAGAAAGGATAAATGTAAATACCATCATGAAATGGATTTAGCTAATTTGATATTATAACTGAAATCGAAAATCATTTCATCAAAAGCAAACCTGCCAGCGCAACCACACTTCCAAAAATTTTTCTCGGCAAATCTTCCCGCTCTTTCAAAAATATCGCGGCAGCAACGAAAATAATGACGACCTTAAATGTGGTTATTGCGGATACCAGGCTCAGATTTCCAACCACAAATATCAGAATGACCCACGACAACGACTGAAAAAACCTCAGCCCTCCCGTGATTGCAATGTCTTTTTTCGAATACTCGCTTCTGCTTTCCGTCATAAGCGTCGCCAACCCCAAAAACGCGCACTGCATCCACCAACTGAACATCGTCCCCGCGGTAAACCCCGTCATTTTCTGAAGCGCCCGTTCTGCCGTCAAAGAAATTCCGAGTACAACACCGCTCAGTACCATAAGCAAAAAATACTTATCGAATCTGAATTTTCCCGTTCTATGTTTTTTGGAAACAATCAACATTCCAACAAGCAATAAAATCGTGCCCAATATCTGTATTGCAGTTAATTTCTCGTCCAGAAAAATCGTCGCCAAAACTATCGTCACGGGCGTGTAGATATTACTGACGAGCGTGGTGATGCCGGCTTCGACATGTTTTTGAGCGGTATAGGAACTTATATAATAGCCCGCTCCGAATATTCCACAGACCAAGGACAAACCGATCAGATGAAAAAGATTCCCCGCCAAATAGAAAGGCTTAAAAACCGGCAGAAGCAAACTCAAGATGACGGTAACCAGTGTCACCTGAAAGGCAAAATGAACTTGCCCTTTATTATCAAAATTTTTCGTTGTCGCCAACCATCTCCTTTGCAGCGGAGAAGCGCTGGCGGCAATAAAATAAAAAATGTAGCTTAGAAATTCGAGCATATCAATCTACGAAGTAATATGGAAATTTTTGATGAAACCCTACGCTCCTCTATTGGACATAAGCCCCTCGTCCCACCATTTTACCATACGGACAAACAAAAATCCACATAAGAGGCGGACTTTCTGTTTTTATCGAATTTCATAAAGACGCAACGGCATCTACGCTTTTTGCTTTTCCGCTTTTTCAATAAATCCACCGTGACAGTATAGCCGGCAAACCACTTCACCATTTTTAGATATTTCTTCCAAACCGGTAAAGTTTGCCAAATCACCGTTAGCGTTAAAAGTATATTTCCATTCGCCATTTACAAACTCTTTCGGTCCGCGAACAGGTATGTTATCGCCGGAACCCGACATCAATGCCGGGCGCAAGATGGCATCAAACAAGCTTTCACTTATTTCATTGCTGATTGTGAAACCATAATAATTCATACCCCAAACAGGCTTGTTGTTTTTATAGACTATTTCTTCGCCAATAAACTTAGTGGCACCAAAATAAGTATCGTGATAGGCAAGATCGCCTTTTTCAAAATGATAATCGCTGGAGCCGGGACGAAGCGGAGCAGCTTTTCCGGAGTTTTCATTGGCATAGGTGTTCACATTCGCTTCTTTCAAAAAAGCTTCCAAAGAATCAATGGGCAAATCGGCAAAATTGGGCAATTGGTAATCCGGCGTTCCGATAGATAAACCGTATTTTATCATCTCATCATAATCAGATTTTTTATCGCGGTCTATCTTGAAAACTTTATCTTTGAAGATTACGTAATGATATCTGTCATTATGGTAATCAATACACCAACCATGTTCCGAGTCGATTGCCTTACTCAATTTTTGGGCTAAATCGTCAACTTCATTTTCATTGATTTCGATAGTATCTAAAGTCCACTGCGAAAGCCACGGAGTTTGATGTTTATCCGTAACTTTTTCAACTTTCGTTGAAATTATCTTTACCTTTTTGAGAATTTTCTTATCCTTCAAAGATTCTTCGAT
This sequence comes from Patescibacteria group bacterium, assembly GCA_041670805.1. Lineage (GTDB taxonomy): Bacteria > Patescibacteriota > Minisyncoccia > JAHIHE01 > JAGLIN01 > STD2-77. Next base: position 36,142 of record JBAXYM010000008.1, on the reverse strand, counting down.
AATGTCCCCTTTGTAATTATTCATATTTTTTACGTTCTCGAAAACGATTAGGCCTATCCGACACAGGATTGTCTTGGCGGAGAGGGCGAGATTTACCTTCCGGGTATAAACTTCTCATCTCGCGTGATTATTCATTTATCACACTGGATGAATATATAAAATCGCACATACAATATTTTCTTTGGCGGTGTAATCGGGTTAAGTACCCGTAACTTACAATCAGTATAAGGCTTTTCGGGCAGTTTGGCTAGAAGCGATTTTGAGGTACTCGGGTCGGGGTCCGAATAGCGAAATGAGACAAATGAGACAAATATAAAAGATCATTTAATGACTTGTTTTGACTTTATTTGACAAAAATATTATATTTAGCTTAACTCATTAATTATAAAATTTGTGGCTAATATTGCAAAACTTATCTATGATTGGCAAAATCTAATAGGTGCTTTTTTAGGAGCTGCTGCGCCTATTTTCTTTTGGTTTTATATGGAGTTTCACAACAAAAGAAAAAAGCGATTTGAGGATTTGGATTATCTTAAAAGAGTTATTGCTACGAGCATTAGCACGGTAGAGAGTGCTTATATGAATGCAACTAATTTCACTGATAATGTATTGGAAGAATTCATAATGCATGTAAGAGAATGTTACGATGTTAAATCTTATGCGGCTCATACTATATCGCTGCCCCAGTTCTACATACACACCATCAATGAAGATATCGCTAAAATAAATATCGATAATTTATATCTAGAAGATAAAATTGCAACGGCATTAATGTCATCAAGAGATTTTGTAATGATGGTTGACGATTATAGAAATGAACTTAAAAGTATTATAGATGATAATAAATTGGTAGTTATAAATCACTTGAATCCTCCTAGAGGACAATGCACTGAGCTTATATTTGAGATTGAAGAATATAGAGATGACATGAAGAAGGTTTTTATTGGTCAAGGAATACCTCAATTTCTCAAGTCTCTTTTTACTGCTTATGTTACAATTGATATAATGACTTTAGTTGAGCAACGTTGGAAATTTAGATTAGTCTTGAGACTAAAAAGTTTGAGCAAACGAGAAAGATATAGAACATATAGAGAAAAATTTTATGAAAATTATATTGAAACACGGACAAAAGAAGCAATAAAAGAATTCAATAAGCGACTTTCTACAAAAAGAAGAAAAAATAAGCGCAAGATACACATGATTAATTTAGATTAAAGGATTGCAAGAAAATCAAAAAAGAAGATGAGATAAAATATTATAATGGCAGACAAAAAAGCAAAAATAAATTTTGAAATATCAAAACCAGATACCGACAAGAACGATGATTTAAAATTAAAACTACTTGGATCGAAATTAGCTAGTCTCGCGGATATTTCAGCTTTAGGAGAGAAGCTTGCTTCCATTGGGAGAATAGCCGAATTTTATGATGCTTCTGATTATATTGGTTTTAGAAAATTTTTAAATGATAGTCGGGATAAAAAGATAGGTATATTTAATACGACTGATGATATTGAACCTGATAACTTTATAGGATTTGAGACGATAATGGAACGACAGAACTTAGAAGCAGTAATAAGAGATGCGATTAAGGATGTTATAACAGAAATACAGGATAAAAAGATAAATTACAATAAAAAACCTTGGCAGAAGATATTAACTTTGACTGATGAAAGTGATTTGTGTCTTGGAAGTAATAAGTATGAATTTAGGACTGAAGGAAAGAGAATTAGAATCATTTACAATTTGCTAGAAGCTAAGGATTATATAAAGACCAAAACGCTGAGAGAAAAGACTGGTTATAAAACAGATGAATCTTTGAGGGATGCCATAAAGGAGATTAATGGCAAAGCCAAATATCGTTTGAAAATCAAAGACAATTTGATAGAAGGCCGTGCGGAAAGCGGATATAGGATCAACCAGAATTACTTTATCATCTAATAGAGTCATTGTAGAGCTAATAACTTTTTAAAAACAGCTAAGTTGAGCTGTTTTTTTGATGTTATTTTACAAAGACTCTATCTTCAATGGTTATTCCTATAATATAAAATGGATGTTATAAGAAGTTAACAATAAAAAAATGGAAGAAAGAAATCTCCAGATTGAAACTGTTCCTGTCTCGTTACTTAAAGAAGCTACCTACAATCCCCGAAAAATGACATCCCAGCAAGAGCAAGATTTAACCGAATCAATCAAAAAATTCGGTCTGGCCGATCCATTGATAGTCAATGGACATAAAACCAGAAAGAATATAATAATCGGAGGCCACCAAAGATTTAAGATTGCAAAAAAGCTGGGATACAAAGAAGTGCCTGTTGTGTATGTACATTTAACTCCTGCACAAGAAAAAGAATTTAATTTAAGGCTCAATCGAAACACCGGAGAATGGGACTGGGAACTTCTAAAAGAGTTTGATATGAATTTGCTTCTCGATATCGGCTTTAATGACAACGATCTTTCAAATATCTGGGACGAGTCCTTAGAAACAGAGAATGACGAGTTTGATCAAGAGAAGGAGCTGGAAAAAATCAAAAAGACCGATATTAAATCCGGCGATATGTTCTCCCTTGGAAGTCATACTCTTCTCTGCGGAGACGCTACTGATTTGGAAACTGTGAAAAAATTAGTAGGCAAGGAAAAAATAGACATGGTTTATTGTGATCCGCCATACAATATCGGACTTGATTACAACAAAGGCATCGGCGGAAAGAAAAAATATGGCGGAGATGTTAATGACAATAAGAGCGATGACGAATATAGAAAGTTTTTAAGTAAAACTATTTCCAATGCTCTAAGCGTATCAGAAAAGGACATGCATATTTTCTATTATTGCGATCAGCAATATATAGGACTGCTGCAGGTAATATACGAAGAACTTGGAATCAGTAACAAGCGAGTGTGTATGTGGATCAAAAATGGTTTTAATGTCACTCCGCAAATCGCCTTCAACAAGTGCTATGAGCCTTGTGTTTATGGCACTCGCGGAAAACCATATCTTTCCAATATCAAAAATTTAAATGAGCTTTTAAATAAAGAGATTGAGACTGGTAACCGAACTATAGACGACATACTGGACATGTTTGATATCTGGCTTGTTAAACGAATATCCGGACAAGAATACGAACATCCAACGCAAAAACCGCCTACACTTCATGAAAAAGCTTTGAGGCGATGTACAAAGATTAATGATACGGTGCTAGACCTATTTGGTGGTTCAGGCTCAACTCTCATTGCCTGCGAACAGCTAAAACGCAGATGTTTTATCATGGAGCAGAATCCAATCTTCTGCCAATTAATAATTAATAGATTTGAAAAATATGCAGATAAAAAAGCAAATAAGCTCAGTTAAGACTGGAGATATATTCCAGCTAGGCGATCACCGATTGTTATGCGGAGACGCTAAGGACAAAAACAATGTAGAAAAGTTAATTAATGGAGATAAAATACAACTAATTCTTACAGATCCGCCTTATGCCATTGATTATGTAAACAGTAAGGCCGACTTTAAACAAAAAATTGCCAAGGCTAAGACCATAGAAAATGATCAATTCCAAAGTGAAGAGGACTACAGTAAATTTACCAAGGAATGGCTGAGCGCTGTATCGTCTCAACTTGATAAGAAAAACTCGATATATATCTTTAATTGTGACAAAATGATCCTTGCTTTAAAGCAAGGAATGGAAGACATTGGAATATATTTTTCTCAGCTTCTGGTTTGGATTAAAAACAATGCGGTTTTGGGAAGAAAGGATTATCTTCCCCAGCACGAGCTGATTGCCTACGGCTGGCTAGGCGGACATATTTTTCATAAGGCTAAGGATAAAAGCATATTCTTTGTTCCCAAGCCCAACAGGAGCAAGCTCCATCCCACTATGAAACCGATACCTCTACTTCGAAAAATCATCCTAAACAGCACAAAGGTCAGAGATATTGTCTACGATCCTTTTGGTGGTTCAGGGAGTACTTTGATTGCCTGCGAACAAACTAAAAGAAAATGTTTAATGATAGAATTGGATATTGAGTATTGCCAGACGATTGTAGACAGATATGAGAAACTGACTGGGATTAAAGCCATAAAGTTAAACTGATAATATGACCGGAGAAAGAGATAAGGCAAAACTATAAAAAGAACTCTTTCTTAAGAAGCTGGAAGAAATGCCAGTTATTTCTGCTGTGTGCACAAAAACCAATATTTCTAAAGCCAATATTTATCGCTGGAAAAAAGAAGATCCAGATTTCAAGGCTCAGCTGGACGAGGCTCTAAAGAAAGGTAACGATAGCATGTGCGACGTTGCAGAATACCAACTATTCAAAAAAGTACAAGAAGGGAACCTTGCTGCTATCAAATATTTTCTAAGCAATAAACACTCTGCGTATATTAGAGATACGATTAAACTGAAGCAGTTTGATAAGTCTAATCAATTTGAGATAATAATTAGTACAGTTGATGGTAGAGGAAAGAAAAATCATCCTAGAAACATAAGCGCTAAAAAGAAAAATATTCAATTAGATGCTAAAAGCGTTTAATAATAAAATACCCTCTGACCTAAAAAATCAGAGGGTATTTTTAAATTGTTCAAATATGACTTAACCAAGTTCAATGTATGCTTTTTCTGGGCTACCAAATCCTCCGCTTACCTCAAGCTTCAATCCTTTGGCATCTTTGGGGATATCAAAGACAAGTACTCCGTTTATTTCAAGACCGGGATTGGCCTGTTTTAAGAAAAGGTCGTATTGGTTGTTATTTGCGATAGAATAAGCGCTATTAGCTTCAGTGGAAACGACGAACGATCTGCCTTGATCGTCAATGAGCTTAAACATATTGCTGTCGGCGTAGCGTGATTCTTTATCGTTATTTTTAAGCGTTAAGAATATGATTTCATAAACTCCGGAAGCATCATGATTAATATATTGATTGCCGACCGACTGGGCCTGTTCTGCTTTCTGCACCCTGTAGCTGAAATTTCCTACTGAAATAGTTTCATTTATTTTGCCAGTTTTTTCTTCTGCTTTAGTATCATTTTGGATACCATTTGAAGTTTGCCCATTATTGGTATTATTTGGATTGCTTCCGCTACCTATGATACCGATAAACATAAGAATCAGAAATACAGAGATAACCTTGTGTCGCATAAACCAGTTTCTTAAATCCGCACCGCAATGCTTGCACTTTTTCGCATCTTTTAAAACTTCTTCTTTGCACTTAGGACACTTTTTCGTTTCCTCGTTCATGTTTTTAATGTTTATAATTAATAAATAAAAACCAGCTGGAAAGCTGGTCGTAGAGATACAAAAGCCTCCACGCCAGCTAGGCCTTGCGGCCCCATGCCCGTTTCCAGGCATGACCCAACGAAGAGTCGCTGAACGTGGAGGTCAGTGTCTTCGTTGGGTTTTAAAGCACCATGCCCAGAGGTTACTCTGAGTTTAGGTAACTCGGCCTTTCAGCCATCAATTGTCAATTATCATTTTAGACTAAAAACATCTAGATGTCCAGCAAATAATAGCTCGAATATTGATTTTTGCGAAGCCTTAGTTACCAACAGTTTATCTACTTACGTTTAGTCTTTTTCTTAAGGTCACTTTCAACAAGTTTCAAGAGATTTTCTTCGCCTTCAATACCCCTTAGCCTTCCCTGAAGAAATCCAAGGTGATAATCAACTCCGCTACTCATTAACCTCCAATTCGTAGGTGCTAGAGTTTCTTTCATAAGTTTTTGGAGATTATAAACGCTATCATATTTTTCTCGCCCGGGTTTATTATCTTGTAAAGAAAAACCTAAAATAATATCTTTTTGAAATTCAGGTTTTTCAAATTCAAGTTTAGCATAGCCGTTATTTTCAATTACAGAATTGAGAAGATTTTGCAGTTCTACAATATTAAGTTTCTTTATTTTGCTAACAGCGTCATAAACATCTTTGTTCTCCTTTTTGTCTTTATATTTCTCGACGAGCTTTCCCATCTGTTCTGCTTGGCTTATAATTTCATATCCTTCTTGTTCGGAAATGCAATATTTCTTTCGGTTGGCTTCAAAATTGGGATCTATCTTTTCTTCTTTTCTTTCATTTAAATCCCATATGTTAGTTTCCACATGACCGCAATGTGAACAAGAGTATGTGTGAGTAATAATATCTTTCTCTCTTTTGCTTTCTGTCTGCACTTCAAAATTACATTTTATACAAGTTGACTTATGTTCCCATTCTGTCCCATCTTCCCAATAAACCCGACGTTTTCCGCATTTAGAACATTCAAACATAAATAGCACTTCTTCTTTTCCCTCATGATTATTCATAAGATCACGTGATATACAGTTTTCCAAAGGTGAGCTACAGCCTAAACATCGAACGCCTTGCGGTTCTTTAGCATTAATAACTTTCTCGTCTTTCTCTTTGTCTCGTTTCATCCATTCTTGGATTGTTTCAGATTTCTTAGAAGCACGCTCTGCCTTGATGAAATATAGGGCGATAGGTATGACTGCTGTATAAAAACATCTTTCCTTAGCTTCTTCGATTTCTTTTTCTTTGCCTTCTAGTTTAGAAATGTCTCTAGAATATTGGCGCTTCTCCCACCATTGGCATTTTTCGATAGTAAACTTATCGTAAAGTTCACTGTAATAAGTATAGTCTTTTAAATAAGTATATGATTTACCATTCATAAATTTTCGTTAGTTATTGCATGAATATACTATTCTATACAACATTAATAAAAATGACTAGCAACGAATTGTTACTTAAAAAAACACCCTCTCATACAGACGGAAGGGCATTTTTATTAAAGGTGTGGTTTTGGAGATATCGTCTTTTGCTATTATCTGATTCATCATATAAACATCCAATATATATAACTCTTATTCTAACAATTTATCCAATCTTTCGGTAAAGTATTCTGGATAATTATCTCTAATATAAGTTTGAATTTCTTGATGGATTATTAATCTATCTCTTATGTTTTGAGCAAAAAGAACATCATTCACGTTATCTGCTATATTATCGGATATATACATACTTAATTGTCTGTCTGAAAATCCTACCTCATAGAGAGAAATTGAGGACTTGTTTGGGAGACCGTATTTCAATACCTTTTGGAGAAAATATAGCTTACTTTTTATCCCTTGATTTTGATTCTCTTCTTGTAAGATTAAACTGCTTAATTCAGAAATTGAACCAACTACAAGAGACAAATCGAAGCTAAAAGCACCTTCGCATAAATCAACAACATGATCAAGTGTTAATTTCCTACCTGAATATGTCATTCCTTGGCATCGCTCAAGTATATGTGGGAAAGATTCTCCCGATATCCAGCTTTGGCATAGAGTGAGACTGTCTTCTTTAGAAAACATCCTTAGAGTTTTATATCGCGAATGTTCATACAAAATAGACCAGAGAGCTGATAGAATATCTCCCAGTTCGACAACCTCCCCAAGATTGCCTAATAAATCTGTTAGTGATATGAGCAATTCCTGTGATTTTTCGAGATTCAATACCGATTTCGCAAATATTTTTCTTTTCTCAGGTACTGGTTCCTTGATGGTTATGTCTCTTCCAATTTCAAGAAAAATATCTACAAGACTAGCTTTTTGCTGATCATCCGACTGAAAATAGGCTAGTGTATTTTGTACTAGATCAGTTATTGCATGTTCAAAATCGTGAATATCGGTGATATCAGAAAGTGCGTTTAATAGGTAGGAATTTATCTCATTCCTAGCTCTATCCTTATTTTCATTCCAAATTGCCTTTTTAAAATCATCCGCTGGCTCAGGCTCAAAAGTATCCAGCAGCCTACTTTTGCACGATTCTGAGTTACTTACATTGATTAACTGTTTTACATTATCCCAGTTCCATCTTTCTCGATATCTCCTATCATATATTCTAGGATTTGCAAATATGACAGTACCTTCCGTATAAAAACCTGAACGGCCTGCTCTGCCCATTAAATTATGAAAATCTCGAACTTTTATTCTGTCGCGACCTTGTCTATCGGTCGCAATTATCAAATACCTAATAGGAAGATTTACGCCCTGTGCTAAAGTGGAAGTGCATACCACAGATCTAAAACGCATGCGTTGAAGTGCAAGTTCTATAGACAATCTTAGGCCATGGGGTGTACTACCATGATGTATTAATACTCCTAGCTTAGCAGCTTTTGCTTGAATACTATCTGCTCCTAAAACTCGTTCAATGTAATTAATCAATTTATTTGTTTCGGCTTGCTGATTCACATACTCAATAGGTTTTGTCATTTGCCACTCGTGTTCGTACGCATATACTAAGTCTTTCGCAATATTAAGAGCGGAGTCTTTGCGACCTGTAAAAATTGCGGACAGGCCTTGCGAAGAAAGCTTGCATCCAAGGAAGACTGCAACATGATTAGATTTATATATACCATCAGTATCTTTTGCGGGAAAAAACTTTCTAACCCGCTCCCTTCCACGGAGGGATAGTTCCTGACTTTCCATAACCCTTGGAACAAAAAACAATGCCTGGTCAATATCTTCTTCGTTCATAAATTCAAGCCTTCCTCTTTGATCTATCCAACTTGCAAAAGCGATACTCCGATTAGTGGGATTGAGATTTTTTCCTTCGATGACAACTCCGGTGTTACCTATAAGCCAATCCTTTATTTGCTGTGCATTAGAAATGACCGCAGAAATCAATATAGTTTGAGCGGTATTAGGAAGTTGTTTTTTTAAAGAGGCCAACAAAAGTTCATATTTTGCACCGCGCGTTGTGTCATCAAACAGATGTCCTTCATCATAAATTATTAAACCGATTCTAGGAGAAATATCATTATTGTGCCGAAGCAAATAATCTAGTTTTTCCGGAGTAAGCACAAGCACTTCGTAGTGATTAACCTCAACATCTTCTAGATCATTTTGAAGTACATCTGAGACTATGTTTATACTGACATCTCTATCACTAGCAAATTGTGCGGAGAGATCGTTAAATATTTCCTGACATAGTGCCCTGAAGGGAGCAACAATAACTGCCAAACTTGATCGATTGGACAAGAATGAGCTTCGAATTATTAACTCGGCCGCTTTTGTCTTTCCCGCACTTGTTGGCATCTGAATGACTGCAGATGTTCCATTAAAAACACCATTCTTAGCAAGAATTATCTGTGAAGGCCATAATTCTTTAACCGCCGAACGTCTGGAAAGATACGGAGTCCATTGTTCCAAAGTGACACTACTATTTTCTGGCAATAAGGACCATGCAGACGAGGCAATAATTTTTATTGCAACTGCACGCAAAATGTCTACAATAAAAACGTCGCGGTCACTGCCATCAGCGTAGATTTGCTGTCTAAGCTTAGCGAGAAGGTCTCTGATAACTTCAGTCTGCGTTCCATTTTGGAGGAAACTATTCCATGCATCTCGAAAAGCTTGAATAGTTTCGATTGCATCATGAACGGCTACTGGTTCAATAGTTATTTCTTCGCGTCTCAGTACAGACAAAAGTATTTTTTGCAATAAGCAAAACTCTGGTATATCGTTTGCTATTTGCTTTAGAACAACCATTGAACTGCCTGGATAACTTGATAGATAGTAGGCCGATGCAGCCAACAAACGGAGATAATTGAGTTCAGTTGAAACGGTCTCCGACCCAATAAGAGCATCTAAATATCGTGCGGAAAAAACAAGTTTATATTTTTCTTCGTCGAAATAAGTTCCATCTGGGCTGGCTGCTACATCACCAAGCATAGCAACGGTAATATCAATCAAGTCTGTCAGGGGAGAAGCGACATCAATATGATATTCAGGAGGAACATCATATTCATACATCTTTGCTTTTGCTCGTGTGATAGCTAGAAGATTTTTAGACTGTCGTTCAGGCTGAATCATGTGAGAGTTTATATAACTTATTAGTGAGTTCCATTAGTTGCTCTCCTCTTATAGCAATAAGAAAGAGATTGTTGTTTGGGTGGTCTGAATTTGCAGACGTAATAAGATTATCTTCCCAACAATGCGTTGAACATACTAATGCTGCGCCTGTTATCTCTTTAAATGGGTGGTCTGTCTTATTTTGAAATCTCTCAACTAATTTAACCTTTATTAAATCACCCCTTTCTTTTAATCTTTGACGCATTGCGTTCAAAGCTTCTGGAGTACGGGTGTTAAAATCTTTTTTCGAGTGATCAATTGCATTTTGAAAAGTATGTACATTTTTCCTTGAGAGAGATGCTTTGACTTCAAAAGTAATCATTTCATCATTCCTGTTTTCCTCTTCGTTCATAAGCCTGAAGCCAATTACATCAACTCCATTTGGGCTAGTATTTCTATTAAGCTTAGCATCATAACGTGTTCTTGGCACAAGATAACCCAAAATAAATTGAATATAATCAGCAACTAAAATCTCAGAGAAATCTCCGGCACGGACACTAGCGCCAGGTCTTTCTATATTTGGAAATTTAATGTTCTTTAAATAATCACTTCGTGATAGTCCCATCGGGATACAAGCCTCATCAATTTTTTCGTCTTGTATGTATTGATTGCGAAAATGCTTAGCCCAAGCATCAAGTATTGCGTTATCTTCCTGATAATTGAAATCAATAATTTTAACTGCTTGTCCAGTCGTAGTAGCTAACTCAATTCCTGTATCATTAAACCATTCATAATGTTTTATAATAGGAATGGATAAAGTTACTGTGCTCTCCATAATTTTTTTAATCATAGTTATTTTGCGTCATCCTTAATATCTTTTCGATAATAACAATTGTCCCTAATTCCAAAACTAATCGTCTTTAAAAACCCTTTGCTGTCCATTGCCCTAGAGCATCAGGAGACAATCAAGGAGCTTTTGCATACTTTATTTAAAGTCAGTTTTCATCTTTTTATAGCTATAGTCAATATTAATAACTTAACATTAGTTTACATTAAATTCAAACAAAGAAAAATATTTATTTGAAAAAATATATGCAAACAAGCAATATGTTATTATTTTAGATTTCGTGATAAAATGAATGCAGATGATAAATAATATGGAATTAAAAATGACATATAAAATTATACCTACTGACGACTTAATGATAAGGCCTGTTTTAAGGAAACGACTAGAAAAAAGACACGCAAAAAACAAAAAATTAAGAATAATAGATGAATTGGGGTTGCATCATGGAGATGCCAGAGTTGATATTGCTGTTATCAACGGTATTATACATGGGTATGAGATAAAAAGTGATCAAGATACCTTACTAAGATTACCAGAGCAAATCGATATTTATAATTCTGTTTTTGACAAAATGACATTGGTAGTGGGAAAGAAACATTTATACGAAGCTGTAAAAATGATTCCTGACTGGTGGGGGGTTATACTGGTAAAGGCAGATAGTAAAGGTAAGGTTGTTTTTAATACCATCAGAAAAGAAGAAACTAATAAGGAACAAAATCAGCTTTCAGTAGCTAAGCTCCTTTGGAGAGAGGAAGCTCTGAGAATCCTAGAAGAAATCGATGAAGCAAAAGGTTTTCGTTCTAAATCACGAGATTTGATTTATTCAAAATTATCTACCGTTCTAGATCAAAAGACTTTGAATAAAAAAGTACGAGAAACCATCTTCTTTAGGGCTGACTGGAGATCTGAGTCGCCACTAATGTCATATGGTGATTAATCCCGCTGATTAACCATGTTTCAGTACTTCCGGTACCTTTTAAGTCGGTACCTTTATTTTTTGCCTCCATATATTTAGGAAAATAATTGGCTTTTTCTATTATATATTTATCGCCAAAACTAAAATTTTCTCCACTATATTTGACATCTTGTATCAGCAATGCCGCGTTGGCTAAATATAGTTCCGGTTTTCGTCTTTGGCCTTTCATGATAAGCCAATCTTCATCTAGCGTATATTTTATACTTGATGTTGGATGAAAAAATTGAGACGATTCTTCATAGATAGGATACTGGATTGTGTAATCAGAAAAAGATGGTTTTCTTAAGACGCTAGAGTTTGAAATACAGTTATTCCATTCTTTCCATTCAACACGGGGAATTAAATTTTCTTCATCCTTTTTACATAGTGATAAATTTTTCGGAAAAGTGCCACCAGAAAAAATAAAAGTTCTCCATTTTGGAAGATTTATAATATTTTGGCTTAAGTCGAAATATTTTTTATATTTATTAGCATCGCCCCCTAATTCTTTTACATCCACCAACAGGTCAATTTTACTTTCATCAATTCCATATTTTTGTATGAATTCTTGAATTGAATCATTTAACCTTTGGGAATCCAAAAAATCTGGGCATACCAACCTTAAGCATAAACCGTTCGCCTTTCTAGCTAGTGAGCAGACTACTTGTTTTATTTTGTCATCATCGTCCAAATGAATAACCGGAATCAGTATCGCTTGTTTCTGCATACCATTTTCTAAAATAGACTTTATACTGTCAATTTTAAGTTCAGTGGTATATAGTAAACTAAAATCTACGAAGATTGGATCTTTACCCCACGCCTCAACTATCTTGTCTGGTATAGAATTGGATTGTTTTTTAAACTTTTCTATAACATCTTCTAGGTTATCGTTTGGTTTTTGTTTGGGCATGACAAACTGAATTAAAGGTGTAATATATACTTTTTTTTCATTCGTTAAATTAGCCAAGGCGCTTTGTTCGGCTCTTTTCCACTTCAATATTGGGATATAATGATTTGAGTTAAACATATTATTTATTCCATTTTTCATTAGTAAAATTATCTCTCACTTTTGCACCGTTAATAACCTTATTAAGATAAATATATTTGTTACCTTTATGTCTTATCTGCCCAGCAATAACGGCAACATGAACATCTAATTCTTTGGCTAAACTATTTGCGGCCATTGAAGATGGTATTAGTCTTGCAGGGCTGACTTCCCATTTAGCTTTCGGTAGGATAGACTCTTCTGCTAAAGCATCTGCTTCTTTTTCTTTCTCATCAATACCGACCTGATTATTGTCTAATTCATCGTAATATAAACTAACATCTTGATTGTAATGTAATGATATATGAGAAAGTTCGTGCATTAATGTAAACCAGAAGTTATCTAGGCGATCATATCTTAAAGTTAATCCTATGATAGGATTAACTTTATTAACAAGAATTGCGGCTCCGTCTAAATATGTTTTTTGGAAATGAGGTTCAACCACTAATATAATGCCGACATCTTTTAAATGCTTTTGAGCTAAAAGCACGCCATCTTCTTTGGAACTTAATTTTATGAACTCCTGCATGAAATTAAGATCAATAGTTCCTTCTTTATATTTTTTTGTAATTTTCACCTGTTTCGCTTTTTGCATTACTCGATTAGACCAAGCTACTAACGCTCTTTTATCTGTAAGCGGAGAAGATCTATAACTAGATTTACGTAGCATCATCGCCAACTGTGGCTGGGCATTAATAGAAGAAAAAAAATCTTTTAATAGATCTAATTTGCTATATTCGTTCGTTGATTTATCACCAAAATAACCTCGAGATTCCATTTCAGCGACTAGACTATTATCCCATCCTTGATATTCGGAATTATCTTCCATCTCGGGCTTTCTAATTAAAATCTTAGCAGGAATGCCAAGGCCGGCTTCAAGGGATCTAACCATATCTAGAGTCAGAGATCGTTTTCCTGAAAGTATTTCTGAGACTCTACTTCTGCTACCTATGTAAGGTACTAGATCAGCTGGTTTAAGATCCATTTGTTCCATTCTAAATTTGATAGCGTCGATTGGACTTGGTAATGATTCTGGAACAGAACGACTTTCATAGTCTTGGATCAATGCGCTAAGTAAAGAAAGTTGTTCACCTTCATCAGAACTGGGATCCGGATCATGACTTAATAACACTTTTATTAATTCAAGAGCTTCTTTGTAGTCAGATTCAGTTTTTATGAATTTAATTTTACTCATATTTTTTAATTTAAATTCCATTTATCGTATTCTTTATGAGTGCCAATTTTATCGACCAAGACTATTTTGTTTTTATAATTTATTGTGGTAAGCATTCTATATTTGTTCCAACAAAAATCGAAAACTACTTGTTGATTACCAACAAAACTTGCCTTGGGATATCTCGATTTCAAATGGTGGGGAGTATCCCATTGTGCGTCTTCAACTTCAACTTCCCACGACTCTATACTAGGCTTAGCATCAGCATGTTTACCCTTAAAGTCGCTTAGTATTGTTTTCCCTAGTAATCGCATGTTTATTAATAATTACACTGTAATATGTTCCCATATTGGGAATGATATATCATGTAATTAAGTAAGTCAAGGAATTTGGGGTTAAAAGTTATCTACTCGGGACGTTCTGGACTCATTTGGGAATCGGCGTCATTCATTAGGTATATGAAAATAACAGCCCCAAAGGGCTATGAGGTGGCCCAAACACAGCCTCAAGCAATCAAAGTCAGGTATTGTCTATATGCCCGTAAATCAACGGAATCTGAGGAAAGACAGGTGCTTTCCATTGATTCCCAAATAAAAGAGATGCTTCAGCTCGCCGAAAGAGAAAGTCTGGAGGTGGTTTGCATGAAGCGAGAAAGTCATTCAGCCAAAGAAACTGGACAGAGACCCGTGTTTAACGAAATTGTAGAGGAAATACAAGCCAAGAACTATAATGCTATCCTAACCTGGGCACCTGATCGTATTTCAAGAAATGCTGGTGATCTTGGAAAGATCGTGGATCTGATGGACGCAGGACTTCTCCAAGAAATCAGAACATTTGGTCAAAAGTTCTCAAACAATCCAAATGAGAAGTTCTTATTGATGATCCTTGGATCGCAAGCCAAGCTTGAGAATGACAACAGGGGTGTAAACGTAAAGCGTGGACTAAGAACAAGAGTTGAGATGGGGTTGTGGCCAGGAGTGGCACCACTTGGATACCTCAATCAAAATTTGATGGACAAGAAGTGCCAAGTAATTATTGACCCACAGCGCGCACCAGCGATCAAGAAAATGTTTGAAAAAGTTGCATACGAGCATTACTCAGGCAGAAAGTTATATAACTGGCTCCGCCATGAACTAAACTTCTATACCCGAGGCAATAAGCCATTAACACTAAGTGGAATATATAGAATCTTAGACAATCACTTCTACTATGGAACATTTGAATCGCCCGAAGGCAGTGGAAACTGGTATCAAGGTAAACATGAACCATTAATTACACAAGAATTATTTGAAAAAGCTCAAGCTCAGTTAAAGAGAGATAACATACAAAGAGAAAATAAAGAGTTCGCCTTTACCAAACTATTCACTTGCGGCTACTGTGGTAGTGGAATATCTGCCGAAGAAAAATGGAAACAACTTAAAGATGGAACGCATGCAAAATATATCTACTATTCATGTAGTAGAGCGAAAGATAGAAACTGTAAAAACCACTACATCCGAGAAGAAGATTTAATAACTGAATTACTCAAGATATTGGATAAAGTGAATATTAATGAGCTAGGTATGCGACAAAAACTTGAAGATGAAATTGCAAGATTTAACATCTTTCAAAGATCAGTGCTTGGTGCGACGGAAAAGATTAAAAACAACAAAGACACCGACATAAGGAACTTCGCAAAGTATATTCTGAAAGAAGGCACGGTTGGCGAAAAAAGAGAGTTGCTGGCAAACTTGAGATCAAGAATAGTATATAAAGACAAACAGCTTACGATGATTGAGGAATAACAAAAATACACGATCAACTCGTGTATTTTTGTTTAACCTTTTATATAGTCGGGTCGCATATTCGCTATAGGCATATGGGTTGACTCCGATACTAAATTGTCTTGGCGGAGAGGGCGAGATTCGAACTCGCGGGACCCGTGAAGGTCCTCCGGTTTTCAAGACCGGTACATTAAACCGCTCTGTCACCTCTCCGGAATAACTAACAACTTATAACATTATTCTTATGCCCTCTCCTCTCTCTTTGTCATCCCGAAAGATGTACTCAACCGAGGGATCTGGGAAATTTATAAGAATCATAATATCATATCCATAAAAATAATTCCGCCATCACGCTGTATTTGTCCGCCCGAATGCGGGGAACGGCAACAACAAAACCACTTAACCAAAATAGCATTATATTTTCCGTTTGGCAAGACGATTTCGGGTCGCACACAACAAAAAGCGGATCGCGCCGAATATGGCGTGAATGCTACGCAAGGACTTTTTCTCCCACATTCCACATCATTTCTAATGTGATCCAAAAGACCTTTTGTGTCCGGACCACACCAGAAATGGTGTGAATGCTACGCAAAAACGTTCTATCCTGCATTCCATATCATTTCCGGTATGGTCCGAGTTTTCAAACTCTGCATTTTCCGTTTCTCGGATTGCGGAGTATAATGTTAGGGAATTCCACGCTTGATGTTATTTGCGAAGAACCTCGCACAGTAGGCATATTTATTTTTAACATTTACTCCTATGAGTTCAGACTCTTTGATAATCTGGCTGTTCCTTTCCATAGGTTCGTTTATAGGAGGTTACCTGCCTTCGTTGTGGGGCGCCGGTATGTTTTCGTTTTCCTCCATCATATTCAGCACGATCGGAGGACTTGCCGGAGTTTGGGTGGGATACAAGCTTAGCCGCTATTACTAAACGCTCGAATGTCGAAGTCTTGCCAGACTGAAAAAAAACGCTTATACTGATTGCGTACTTTGGAAACGGATTATGAGTTATCCGTTATAAGTTATTGGTTATTTTGGAGAGGTGGCTGAGCGGCTGAAAGCACCACACTGCTAACGTGGCAGGGAATAAAACCCCTCGCGAGTTCGAATCTCGCCCTCTCCGCATCATCGTGCTAGCACGAGGAGCTTATCAAAGAATCTAGAATCAGAATAAAACACTATTGCATATAGTGTTTTATTGTTGTATTATAATACAACAAGATAACATTGATATTATATTGTTTATTATGATTAATGAAGATTCAAAAAAATTCGGAGAAAATTTAAGAAGAATTAGAATTAATAAGAATATTACCCAAGTCGAAATTGCTAACATTCTTGGCGTTGACCGATCTTTCGTTAGTAATATTGAGAATGGAAAGAATAATCCAACGCTTTCAACAATTACTAGTTTAGCGAAAGCTCTAAATATCCCGATTGATGAGTTATTTAAATAATTTTATGATCAATTTAGTAACCCTACAAGATAATCTTGAAAATCTCGGTCAAAATCTTTCAAAAGAAACTTTCATTTTTGATTTACTTTCTTTGTACGAACTACCTAAAAGTACCATTTCTCTCCTCTCTAAAAATCCATCAAAACTATCAGGCAAAGAAAATCAGGTCATTTTGAAAAACAAGGTACTTTTTCACAAAACTACTATTGCAGAAGATGAACATATTGCTATTGATACGATACAAAAAGATAAGAACTCATATAAATTCAATCCTCGATTTATCATTGTTACTGATTTTGTAACCTTTTTGGCGATAGACACAAAAACAAAAGAAACTCTCGATATTCAAATTGAGGATATTGGCAAGCATTACGCATTTTTCCTGCCATGGTGTGGTATGGAAAAATCTCAGCATATAAATGAAAATCCGGCTGATATTCGTGCCGCTTATAAGATGGATAAGCTCTACCAGACAATTATTGCTGATAATCCTGAATATTATAGAAATAACAGTCATGATTTAAATATTTTTTTCTCACGCCTTTTGTTCTGTTTTTTTGCCGAAGATACTGGCATCTTTCTTAAAACAGGAATATTTACCAATTCTATAAATTCTCATACGCATGAAAACGGCGAGGAGATGGATAACTACTTCTCTATACTTTTTGATGCCTTGAACACTAAAGATTCCGAACGATCAAAGTTTGCATCGAATTTTTTGGAATTCCCATACGTAAACGGAGGTCTTTTTGAAAAAAAAATCAAACTACCAGCATTCACCACTAACTCGCGAAAGTTAATTATTGAATGTGGCAAATTGAACTGGGAGTCGATAAACCCAGATATTTTTGGATCTATGATTCAGGCAATTGTACATCCCGGACAACGAGAGAATCTTGGAATGCACTACACCTCAGTCCCAAATATAATGAAAGTCATTGAACCTCTTTTTTTAAATGATCTCTATGATGAATTAGAAAATTCAAAGAATGATATCAAGAAGCTTACAAAACTTCGTGAGCGAATTTCAAAGATTAAGATTTTCGATCCAGCTTGTGGATCGGGAAACTTTCTTATCATCTCTTATAAAGAATTATGCGAGTTAGAAATAAAAATATTGCAGATTCTAAATAGCAATAATTGGTCCTCGACACTATCAGGAGAAGATGGATTTGCTATGACCACTCAATCTTCAGTAACTCTAAATAATTTTTTTGGAATTGAAATAGATGACTTTGCTTCTCAAATAGCCAAATTATCACTCTACCTTGCTCAACATCAAATAAACCTAAAATTTGAAAAAGAATTTGGTAAACTAAAACCGATTCTTCCCTTGCAAGAAAGTGGTAATATTGAATGTGCAAATGCGACCAGAGTCGATTGGAATAATGTATGTCCGAGAGTCGAGTATGGGATGGACAAAAAGACTGCAATCAAAGAACATGAAATATACGTTGTAGGCAATCCTCCTTATCTCGGATCGAGAAATCAAGAAGATGAACAAAAAGAAGATTTGAAGAGCTTGTTTGTAAATGGCTATAAAAGTCTAGATTATATATCAGCATGGTTCTATAAGGGTGCAAAATATATTTCGGGTTACGGAAATATTAAACTAGCTTTTGTATCTACGAACTCGATTTCTCAAGGAGAACAAGTAGCACTTTTGTGGCCTCTAATTTTAAAAGAAAATTTAGAAATATGCTTTGCGCATCAGTCTTTTAAATGGAAAAACTTGGCAAAAGGAAACGCCGGGGTGACTTGTGTAATTATTGGCCTTGCCAATCAAAGCACTAAGATAAAAAGACTTTACACAGGGGAACAATATAGAAACGTTAAGAACATTAATCCGTATCTCACAGAAGGAAATTCTAGTTTTATAACAAGATGCTCAAGTCCCTTGTCAAAAGATCTTCCACAAATGACGTATGGGAATTTGTTAAATGATGGTGGAAATTTTATTTTAACGAAGGAAGAGAAAGACAGTCTTATTAAAAAGTATCCCGAGTCAAAGATATTGATTAAAAATTATATTGGTTCACAAGAATTTATTCGAGGACAACAAAGATGGTGCTTATTTATTCCAGACGACCAAATTGCCTTAGCTAAATCCATCCCAGAAATTAATAACCGTTTAAATAAAATTAAAGCACTAAGAAGTGCCAGTTCAGAAAAAAGCACTCGGGCAATGGCCGATTTCTCTCATAGATATTATTTTTTGGCTCATAAGGAAACGGATTCTATTATCATACCAAGAACGTCTTCAGAAAATAGAGACTATATACCCATGGGTTTCCTAGATAAGAAAACGATTATTTCTGATGCTGCCCAAGTAATTTATAATGCAGAGCCATACATTTTTGCTATTTTAAATTCTAGAATGCATATGACCTGGGTACGTGCGGTCGGAGGTAGATTAAAAACAGACTTAAGATATTCTTCAGCATTATGTTACAATACATTTCCCTTCCCCGGAATAACACTCAAACAAAAAGAGTCACTTACTACTCATGTGTACAATATTTTAGAAGAACGGGAGAAGTACCCAGACAGAACTATGGCCGATCTATACGATCCGGACAAAATGCCAGATGGATTACGAGAAGCTCACAAATATTTAGATCTTGCCATAGATCAAATATACCGAAACAAACCGTTTGAAAGTGATGAGGATCGGCTGGCTCATTTGTTCAAACTTTATGAAGAGATGATTGCTAGAAAAAATAACAAATAATTTTATGAAAACCATTCAAGTTGCTGAAGCGACATACGCACAAACAGGACAAAGCACTAAGCTCAATGAGTTTGGTATGCGTGAAATGCAAATAAATGCATTTGAAAAGAGGAATTCTCAATACCTGCTATTGAAAGCTCCACCAGCATCTGGAAAATCTAGAGCATTAATGTTCCTTGCTTTGGATAAGCTCGCTAATCAAGGAATCAAGAAAGTTATCGTTGCAGTTCCAGAAAAATCTATCGGCGGATCTTTCAGTAAAACAAATCTGACAAGCAATGGATTTTTCGCAGACTGGTCGCCAAACGAGGATTATAACCTCTGTACTCCGGGCCTTGATAATGCGAAAGGGAAAGTGGAGGCGTTTAAGAATTTCATGGATAACGATGAGAAAATCCTCATTTGTACTCATGCAACGTTTCGTTTTGCATGTGAACAAATTGAAGATGCAAAATTCAATGATACACTTGTCGCTATAGATGAATTTCATCATGTATCTGCCGATAAAGAGAGCAACATCTTGGGACGCGTGCTGCATGGAATAATGACAAACTCAAACGCACATATTATTGCAATGACAGGGTCATATTTTCGAGGAGATGGAGTTGCTGTTTTGTTGCCACAAGATGAGGTAAAATTTACTAAAGTGACCTACAACTACTATCAGCAATTAAATGGTTACACATATTTAAAGACCTTGGGTATCGGATACCATTTTTATCAAAATAAATATATATCAGCGATTGCTGAAGTTTTAGACACGAACAAGAAAACGATTTTGCATATTCCAAACGTAAATTCAGGAGAATCCACAAAGAAAAAACTCGATGAGGTTGATCTGATTTTGGATATCATCGGAGAGGTGGATCATCAAGACCAAGAGACAGGGGTAATCTATATGAAGCGTGACATTGATGGGAAAATACTCAAAGTGGCAAATCTTGTGGATGATTCTGTTGATCGAGACAAAATATCAAACTATCTTCGCACTATGAAAGATGAAGATGATATGGATATCATTATTGCCCTAGGCATGGCAAAAGAAGGTTTTGACTGGCCATACTGTGAACATGCTTTGACCGTTGGCTATCGTAGCTCTCTTACCGAAATCATTCAGATTATTGGTCGCTGCACTCGTGACAGTGCGAACAAAACTCATGCACAATTTACAAACCTTATAGCACAGCCAGATGCAAAAGATGGCGAGGTTAAAGTATCAGTAAATAACATGCTGAAAGCGATTACATGTTCTTTGCTCATGGAACAAGTCATGGCTCCTCACTATAACTTCAAACCAAGATTCCCAAATGAAGATACAGCCTTTATACCAGGAGAAATTAAGGTAAATGGTTTCAAGGCACCTAGTACAGACCGAGTGCGAGAAATTATAGAATCTGATATCAACGACCTCAAAGCCTCCATTCTTCAAGACGATCAAATGATCAAAGCGTTGCCTGGTAATGTTGACCCAGAAGTAATAAACAAGGTGATGATTCCAAAAATCATTCAAATGAAATATCCCGATCTTACTGATCTTGAAATAGAACAAGTCCGACAGCACGTAGTTGTTGATTCCGTAATAAAGAATGGGGAAATTAAGGAGGCTGGAGATATGAAATTTGTTCGTATGGCAGGTCAGTTCGTAAATATAGATAATCTTAGTATCGATCTTATAGATAAAATTAATCCGTTCCAAGAAGCCTTTGAAATACTGTCAAAGTCAGTAACATCAAGTGTGCTTAAAGTAATTCAAGATACTATTGATGCCGCGAGGATTGATATGACGCCAGAGGAAGTTAAGATTCTATGGCCTAAGGCGAAAGAATTTACGATACGGACGGGTCGAAAACCCGATATTTCTTCATCCGATCCGCTCGAAAAGAGATTAGCTGAAGCAGTACTGTATTTGAAGAAACTAAAAGCAGAACAAATTCAGAATTAATATGGAAAAAAAGGATTTACTAGATTTAATAAATGACGATGATTTGGGACTTCTTGATACAGAGAAGAAGTCTGTTTCAGTTACGCCGGAAAATCGGTTGGTAGAATCATTCATGGAAATAAATGAGTTTGTGTCGCTGCACAACACAGAACCAAAATTGGGGAACGATATTCAAGAACATAAGCTTGCGTCGAGGCTTAAACATATCAGGAGTAATAAAGAACAGATGATTCTCCTAAGTAAATACGATACTCACAATTTGTTAAGGGTTGAGGACAAAAATCTCAATACAGTGAATGATATTTTTGAAGATGACGACTTGGATCTTCTTTCAATCGAGGATAGCTCTGTTTTCAATATAAAGAATATACCAGAGATAAGGCGAGATCGCTCAGACCCCGACTTCGTTGCACAAAGAGATATTTGTGTTGATTTTGATAAATATGAACACTTATTTGCACAAGTTCAAAGAGAATTGAAGGAAGGCACCAAAAAACTTACTACTTTTGTAGAGAGTAAAATGAGACAAGGAGATTTCTTTGTACTTAGTGGCGTCCTGATTTATCTCGAAAAGATTGATGATCCGTATCGAGGAAATAGTAAAAAAATCAATAGACGTACTCGTTGTATATACGAAAATGGAACGGAGTCAAACATCTTGCTGCGTTCATTAGGAAAAAGATTATCAGACGCAGGGTATGCCATAGAAGATAATTCGGATATGGTCTCTATCGAAGAAGGAGATTCTGAAACAGGATATATTTATGTTCTTAAATCACTGAGTGATAATCCTAGAATTGCTAACATCAAAAATCTTTTTAAAATTGGCTTCTCAACAACTAGCGTGGAAGACCGTATAAAAAATGCAAAAGAAGATCCCACTTATCTCATGGCTCCAGTTACTATTGTTGCCACTTATAGATGTTTTAATATGAACCCCCAAAGGTTTGAAAGATTAATACATCGTTTCTTTATTAAGTCATGCTTAGATATTGAAATCACTGACAAGAACGGAAGAGATTATCTTCCGAAAGAGTGGTTTATTGCTCCCATTACAGTGATCGACACTGCAATTGAATTGATCATTAAGGGAGAAATCGTTAATTATTCATATGATAAAGACACTGAGTCGATTTTGAATATCAAGTAATTACCACTTCTTTATTCTTTAAGTTTATTTTACAGTCTAAACAAGTAAGCAATTCTCGTTTCTCTTGATCATCCCCCTCCTTTAGTAAAAACTTTATGTAATTCTTAACATCGACGTCGTTAACGTCGATGTTTTCGTTTTTGCCAGTTACCATCATTTGAAATTTTTTAAATCTCTTAATTTCGGTTTGAATTTTTTCTTGAATAGGCATTTTCTTAAAATCCAATTTATCGATTTTCTTCTGCAATTGTTTAATCAAATCCTCCTCGCTGATATAACCGCATTTGCAATTCTTGTCTTTGGCCTTGGTACATCCATAGTAAACATGGCGATTATAATCGCCATTTTTTAGTTTCTTAAATTTTTCTGTCGCCGAAATGCCAGATCCGCAAAGTCCGCACTTCATTATTTTAGTAAAAGCAAACTCAATATTCTCTCTTCTGGCTAGTTGGGAGTTCTTCATTTGCTCCTGGACTAAGTCAAATAACTCTTTAGTTATTATCGGCTCATGCTTGCCTTGATACCAGTTTCCACTGCCTCTAGGATATTCAAAAGGGCCATAATAGAAAGTATTATCTAGAAGTCGATAAATATTACCGAGACTCAAATGTTTTTTACCTAAAGCTGTCCTAAAGTTCAAATCAAACCTAAGCCAATTATAAAGTTTTCTACCTGACCATTGTTCATAAGCCACTTTCTCAAACATTTGCTTTATTACTGGCCCCCTTTCTGGATCAATTAAGCACTGTCCTTTATGATCAACTCGCTTTTCTTTAAAGTATCCCGTTGGCGGACAGGTCGGCCACAAACCCATCTCGCACCTTGTTCTTAATCCCCTCTTTACATTAATGCTCCTATTGTCATTTTCCAACTTGGCCTGAGAACAAAGAATCATGAGAAGAAATTTCTCATTCGGCGAGTTACTGAATGTCTGCCCATAAGTCCTGATACCGAGCAATTTTTTCTCATCCATCAAATCAACCAGAGAACCGAGATCGCCGGCATTTCTCGACAGCCTGTCTGGTGCCCAGGTCAGAATAGCATTGAATTTGCCCTGATCAATATCGCCAATTAGTTCTCTAAAGATTGGCCGGTTACCAGAATCTTTAGCTGATTTAGCCTCTCGCCTGATTTCGGTTACTTCCAGATTCTCTCGCTCCGCTATTTGGAGCATTTCTTTGACTTGGGATTCGATAGATAAAGCCTGTCTTTCGTCAGATTCAGTACTTTTTCTAGCATATAGGCAGTACTTTAATGTGTCCATTTCTTGTGTCATATTGGTTAAATATCAAATTAATATATACCATTGATGACACACTTTTAAGCTTTTGCTAAGAGTAAGTTACCAACAGCTTATCTACTCTTTTTAGCCTTTTCAAGGTCATTTTCTACAAGTTTTAAGAGGTTTTCTTCACCTTCGATACCCTTGAGCCTGCCTTGCAGGAACCCCAAACGATACGTAATCCCGTCGCTCATCAATCTCCAGTTTGTAGGTGCTAAGGTTTCCCTTATAAGTCTTTGGAGATTGTGAACGCTATCATACTTTTCTCGACCGGGTATATTGTCCTGAAGGCTAAAGCTTAAGGTGACATCTTTTTGCAATTCAGGCTTTTCAAACTCTAATTTAATATAGCCGTTATTTTCAATCACGGGATTAAGAAGATTTTGCAGTTCTGCAACTTTCAATTTTTTTATTTTATTGACCGCATCATAAATTTCTTTATTTTCTTCCTTGTCTTTAAATTTTTCAACCAATTTTCCCATTTGTTCGGCCTGAAACATAATTTCGAATCCTTCTTTTTCGGATATGCAGTATTTCTTTCGGTTAGCTTCGAAATTCGGATCTATTTCTTCTTTCACCTTTTTGCTTAGATCCAATTTATCCGTTCCTACATGACCGCAATTAGGACAAGAATAAATATGGGTGATGATATTATCTTTTCTTTTGGTCTCGGTCTTTACCTCGGATCTGCACTCTGCACATTTTGGCTTGTGTTCCCATTCAGTCCCATCTTCCCAAAATGCCCGACGTTTTCCGCATCTGGAACACTCAAACATAAAAACCACTTCCTCTTTTCCTTTATAATTACTGAGAAGATCCCGGAATATGTAATTTATTAAAGATGAGCTACAGCCAAGGCACCGAACATCTTGCGGCTCTTCAGCATTTGCGATTTTCTCGTCTTTCTCTTTGTCTCGCTTCATCCATTCCTGGATTGTTTCGGATTTTTTTGAGGCACGCTCGGCTTTAATGAAATGAAGAGCCAGAGGTATAGTCACATCATGAAAGAGCTTTTCTTTAATCTTTTCTGTCTCTTTTTCCTTGCCTTTTAACTTGGTGATATCTTTAGAATATTTTTTATCTTCCCAACGCTGGCATTTTTCAATTGTCAGTTTGTCGTAAAGCTCACTATAATAAGTGCGATCTTTAAGGTGGATATATTGTTTATTGCTCATGATATTTCATTAATTATTGTATGAATATATTATTTTATACAACATTAACAAAAATGGCTAGCAGTCAGTGACCTTTAAAAAACCCTCTTGCAAGAGGGTTTTTTATTATACTGTTATTACCAACGGTATGGTTTCCTTTTGTGATATCGTCTTCCACTATTACCTGGTTCTTTAAGGTAAGGCCAAAATCCAGAGAAATGTAATAATAGCCCAGATGAAATAAATACTAAAATATGAGCTTCGTATGGCCATATCATACAATATACAGAATCGCCAAAAAACTTTTCAAGAGATAAAAGTAACAGTGCCTGCAAACCTGTATAAGTGCCGCTTCCTACAAAACGGTTAAAAGACGGAGAGAAACCATTTTCAGAATTGTAGTGAGCCGTACCATTTCTGGTTATTATTTCCCCGACGATCCACATAATAAAGAACGCAATTATCCCAAGCCACTGCCATGGCCATAGTGCATAAATTACTTGCCATAAAAATGAAGATATAGATGAAGCAAAGGGAATTGCAATTAGTGAACAGATATTACCTAAAGAAAACATTTAAATTAAAATTAATTTATTATACTTATTGAATCCTGTGCAAACAGAATGAGTTAGTTAATAATCATAGTTATTTCCTTTTTAGGAACTAATTCATCCAAAACTTCATAAAGATTATCTAAATGCTCTTTATAAGTAGCAGTATAATTACTATTAATTATCTGCTTTTCTTCTTGCTCAAATCCTAAACCTTTGATAGCTTCAGAATTTTCTTGCCAATACGATGTCAACATCTCCTTATCAAGAGCTTTTATAAATTCACCAATACTTGGAATATATTCTCTTCCATCCCTTCTCTGAGAAGCGAACACGCTCGCATAGTTTCTAAGAAGAAAACGTACAAAATGTTCGTAACCGTCTTCGGTTTTAGCGGGATTAAAGCAGAAATTAAATAGATACCTATTAAATTCTTCTTTGATTTGGTGCTTATCTTCTTTACCAGATGGATCATAAAAACCACAACCTACGCCTGAGTTTATAAGTTCATTTCCTAATTGATAAACTATAAAGCTTATAATTCCTGATTTCAGAGAAGCAATTTTTCTTTCTACCTCTTCTCTAAGAATAATACCTTCTTTGATTTGACTTTCGACATACTCGCTGTACTTTCCAGCAAGCTCATTCAGATGGAGCTTTTCTATTTCTTCAAAAATATTCTTGCCTGGATCAATATATTGTTCTTTAAAAATTCCGAATACTTTTTGGGATATCTCTCTCATTTCCTCCTTCGCAATATCGCGCGTATTGCCTTCTGTTGGTGCATTTTTATCGCTATGTTTAGATAAAGATCGACTTAAATCAAATATATCACCGCCTCTATCCGTACTACAATGCAGACGAAAAGCTAATAAATCATATAATCCAAGTATTCCGTGCTCGGGATTTGAAAGTCTACTTAGTATTCCTCTACCGCTATATTGCCCTTCACCAAAAATCCATTCAGCAATTCCTTTTATATTTTCTTCAGTATTATGAGAGTGATCACCCGAATAATCCCCCCATCCAGCAGCATCAAGCAAGCGAACAAGGAAAATACTGATATCATCACGTAGGCCGATTCCAATATTTTTTATATCAAGAAGAGAATAATTATGAATATTCTCGAGCAAATTCCCAATAAGATTTGCACTTACCGCATCATTTAATTTGCGAGCATTATTTATTATAATACGCCATAGTTTTTCACGTACTTGTTCGCTTTGATTATAAGAAAATTTTTCCTTCTCCAAAACATCGTCTATTGTCATTGAACCATCAAATATTTTATCTTTCCAATTTTTGAAAAAAGAGTGTTGTTGAATATCTTCCGGCTTTGATAAATTAACAATCAAATCAAGGTATGCCTCAAGATTTCTTCCGCAATAAAACCCACCATTAAAACACGCGAGAGTGGCCATTAAATCCTCCGAAATGCTTCCGACCCTATTTTCTTTAATACGATATGAGAGGTTAAAGATTTGATTTAAAAGAAATTGCTGATGACCATTTTCAGGAAATTGCTTTAAATATGAATTATATTCTTCTGAGTTCCCGAAATGATTATCAGCAAAATCGTTAGTCACTGAAAAAAAACCGTGACCGCCGTTCATTTCCGTATCATAGATTTTTCTGAAAATGTTCGGATAATGGATATAAATAAGCAATAGATGTATCAAATCACGTTTATCAAAGTCACTGTTTTTAAAATCAGTTGAAGGTAGCTCAAGAATAATAATCATATTAATAAGCCGCTTAAGTTTTCGCACGTCTCCAATAAATGGCAGATATTTGTGATATTCGGAAGATTTATAGATATCTAATAAACCCCCCATTGCCTGTCGAATTAGAATTGGATCTGTTGTACTATTTAATAAAGCCTTATCAAGATTTTCTGAAACATACTTTTCTAGATCTTTCTTATCTAAAAAAAGACTGATTTTAATGTTAATAAATTTTTCTAAAAATTCACTGACTTTATCAATCTCATAATTTTTTGATTCCATGATCCCAATATTCTCAGTATCATAGCAAAGGACATAAGATATATTAGGCAATGCAAAGCTTTTCCTTATTGCGAATAATACGCTTTCTATCTCCGAAAAATTTATTCTATCAAGATCATCTACAATAATTACTATTTTCTTGTCGAAATGCCGTAAAACCATATTCAAATCATCAAAAGCATCATCGACACTATAATTCACAGAAAAAGATGGCATATTAAGTCCAAATAGCGAAAAACGACTCACTTCTTTGAGCAAACGAGCATATTGAGATATGAGTGGTCTGATCTCAGGAACAAAAGAATCTTTTTGAATTGTATTTATCAACTCATCAATAAATACATCGACTAAATTAGCATCACCGACATAACGCAGAGGACTAAATTTATAAACTAAAATATTACCTTTATGATGTTCCGACCAGTATTTCTCGCATAAATTTATAAAACTAGATTTACCAATTCCCCATGGAGCATCAACACCAAAAACAAAGCTCTCCGGGGAACTATTGTTAAAAACTCTTTCGGCAAAATTATCCGCCTTTTCTCTAGAATTAAGGAGATCATCTTCTTCATCTTTTATTTCAATGTCTGGTATCAACGCAGATTCTGCCCTTTCCTTTCTAAAGTAAATTGACTTACCTAATATTAAACATCCTAAAACAAATGGGAAAACAATTATAGTAAGGAGCTGTAAATAGTTCAATGAAGAAACTTCTTTTGTATACCATTCAGATAAAAAACCTCCCCAAATAAAATTAATCCAAAATCCAAAGGATAAAGCAACCACTATATCCGTTCTCTTACTCTTAATGATTCTTTTAGCGTCTGCAAGAAAACCTCGTATATAAATATATGCAGCTATAAATACTAGATAGAAGACTACAGCAATCAGAGAATAAACTTCATAGTTAGCAGATGAGATATATTTGCTTAAACTTTGCGCATAGATCAATGAAAAAGACGCTATCTCATAAAATACAGCGCCAATAAAAATAGCCTTAATGAGTACACATAGGCTGGTATTTAAAACCTTAAAATCTAGCACGTTACTAATATCTTTGGTAAGTTTATTCATTTTAATAGTTTTAAATCAATTGTTTTTCTCAAAATCTGTCAGTATCTTCAAATATTTAGATTGCAGTTCATCACTTATTTGAGGATGTTTTAAACATGAAATTTTTCCATTATTCTTTATAATTTCATTGATTTCATCAAAATAAAAACTATCCAGAGTAGCAACAAAAAGATAAGACGGATTCCATGACTGACTCATCTTTTCTGCATATTTTAAAACATAGTCATAATTTATTGTACGCTGATACTTTACCTCAATGAGTTTAACCTCTCTTGTTTTCTGATTAATAACTGCGAAATCTGGTGCCGTTCTCAAAGTTTCAAGCATTAAATTATTTTCATCATATCCTTGTTGCACTAACTCGGGGATAATTTTCTCATAACCAAATTCTAAAACTGTGAAATCTCTCGTTTCTCTAAGCATTTGGGCAAATATTGTTTCTGCGATTTTACCCTTAACCAAGTTTCTAGCAAATGTGAAATTATCCATGTTATTAGTAATTTATGTTCTTTATTATAAATATATTATCTGGCACATCCTATACGTTTTCATCTAAACTGGCTCCGCACTCAGGACAGTTCTCGTCAATATCTCCTAACGGGTTGCCATTATTGTCCGTATTAACAATATATCCGTTCAATTTTAACTTGCCTATCCAGCCGCATTTACTACATTTACAAGACAGCTCATTAGATGTGTTTAGGTGTGTAACGTTTGTTGGTTTTATCATATGATTCTGCTATCTTTTATTGTTAAATTACCATTACTTTACTTCTTTTTCCGCTAAAAGTAAAGAATATTCGACAATTTCGTACAGTCTGCAAAGCTTCTGCTGTATAAGAGTAAAAGATCACTCGCCAGTCATAAAATATAAACTCTGGGTGAATGCGGTGGTTTTTCTATCATGCTATTCACCAGGTTTACGAAGGCATCGGCTAGATCATCATGCTTTTCTACTCCGAAATGGACTATCTGCTGGATTAATTCTTCCGCTCCTTCCCTCGGGAACAGGACCTGCCCAGTTTTAATAAGATTAGCTGTCAGCACTAAGCGGCTTCGCTTGTCTTGGCTACCCGGTCTGGTCGTTATGACATCACGTACGCCTTCAACTTGTAACTGTTGAGGTAAAGCCCTTTGATAAGCAACGTCTTCAATGACAAGCCGGACTGTTGAAAAATCTTTCTTATAGCTTTGGCTGATAACCTTACACGTTTCAACAGTTTGGGGAAAATTGAGTCGCTTATTTATTATCTTCGGAAGTATATAGAGCATATAGCCTTTGCTTGTTTCAAAAAGCATTCCCGGCACCATGGCCGTATAATCAGCAACATCGCTTTGAGAAATAGCCGGATCAATCCCTATTCTTACTTCCCGATGAGACGGATATCCTCCATAAAGCATGAGTGGTTTCGGTAAATCATCATAGTAGTTAATCCATTCCGGATAAATAGCCTGATCTTCGCTCGGGACGATATTTAAAAGATATTCCTGCTGCCAAGTAATCTCGTTGCCTACTTTCCTGCGCTCATTTTCTACATCTTCATCCGTCGGGTATTTGCCGGGCCATAAACAATCCCCTCTGTTGTCGATTAATGGATAAAATAGGAAATTACCATCAATAATCTCTTTTTCTCTTTCTTCCTTTAATCTCATTAGCAGAGAATCCTCATGGAGTAAATTGCCGACTATTATCAGCCTAGTGTCTTTATCGCCAGCAGGTATCACTTCGCTTTTCAGCCATTGATAGGTCTTATTTCTCCCCTCTCTGGTTTTAGTGGAGCCTATATCTTCAACATCATCACAGATAATCAAATCTGGTCGATATTGATAGTGCCTGATTCCACGAATGCTTTGATCAACCGAGGCAACGGTAATACGAGCATCTGTATTGGAAAATACGATTGATTGCGCGCCCCATTCATCGCTATTTTCCTGAAAGGGACCAAGGTCTTTTTTCAAGAGGTCGTTATCCTCTAGTTCACGGCGCAAATTCATCATGTGCTGTTTGGCCTGAGCTTGCGTTTGGCAGAAGATAACGACAAATCTCTTTTTCTGTTTGCCGAGAATTGCCCATATCGGATAAGCAGCAGTAATGACAGTAGATTTGCCAGAACCTCTAAAGGCCACGACAAATAGATTTTCCTTACCGCTCTTTTCAATAAGGCTTATAATTTCTTTTTGAAAGTCGGCGGTTGCATACTTAACATAATGAGCATAATAGAAATGAAAAAAGTAAGAAAAACTTTCTCTAGTTATCGCTGTTCTTATCTTCCTGTCCTTGGTCATCTTCTCTACCAAGTCCTGAGGTATTATATTGTTCAGTTCCATAGTGTTGGTTATTAGGTTTATCAGTTACCTGCTCATCTTGAGGCAGGATATTCGCTAGTTTCAAGGCCTGACGTACAGTTTCCGCCTGTGCTGGCGTTAATTCGTCAATGTTTTCATTCCTTGAAGTCACCTCTATCTTATCCTTAAATTTTGGATTGCGGTGACGAAGCCAGAAACTGATCGCCGACCAGTTCTTTTCTTTAATTAAAGTTAGAAGCTGGCTTTCACTCATATCATTTACCAGAGCTTCGCCCTCAGCCAATGCATCCTCCATCGCCTTAGAAAATTCCTTATCCTCCCGTTTCCAGCGATAAACGCTGTTGCGAGATATGCCGGATTTTTCACAAGCCACCAGTACGATAGGAACTTTCCTTAGTTCTTCAAAGAATGCCTGTTGTAATCTATTTTTTTTAGACATGCTCTACCTCCTCCTTTCTGCCAGTTAATTTCCGATATCTTCTTATCGCTAAATCACAGAAAATAGGCTCCAGTTCCATGGCATACACTTTTCTCTTTAGCTGTTCACCTGCCATAACCGTGCTGGCAGATCCCGAAAAGGAATCAAGGATAATGTCGCCCGGCTTTGTACAACGACGAATCGCTTTCTCGTATAGTTTTGGCGGCTTGCTGGTAGCATGCTCATAGTCTTTACCTGAAATTCTTTTGGTAAGCCAAATATCCAAAGAATCATAGACATCGTTGAATAATTCATTGCCAGTACTTAGCTCCTTGTTCATGATCTCATTATAGTTCTTAATATCAGCATTGATGTACGGCTTGCCTTTAATCCCATATACCGCAGGCTCGTAGCATTTATTAAACGCAATCATTGGAGTAGGATTTTGTGAATTTTTGATCCACAAGCAAACTCGCTTATTAGCTATACCCAGTTCACGATATAGTTCTTGAATAAGGCCAATGTAGGTTTGATCACACCAATAAAAGACATGGCAATCGGACTTGGTATTGGGTAGTGCTGCCAACAGGGAATTTCTAATAAACTGCTTGTATTCTTCATAACTCCGATTATCATTGACCGCTCCTCCATAATCATTTCTTCCGCCAATGCCTTTTGAATAGTCCAGTTTTATATTGTAGACCGGATCGCTAAATATCATCGAAGCTTTTTCCTTTCCGAAAAGTCTCTTAAGATTATCCGCATCGGTAGAATCACCGCATAACAAACGATGATAGCCTAGATGTATCAGATCACCGGGTTTCGTTATCGGCGTTTTTATTTTCTTTAGTTCTTCTTCAACGTCGAAATTCTCTTCTTTTGTTTCAAGCTCACTATCCCAGAAATGGGACAGATCAACTTGATCAAAACCAATATCTACTAATAGATCCAAATCAAAGGTCTTTAATTTGTCAAAATCCCAGTCACCTCCCAGAGCGTTACTAGAAATAAGATATCTTTTGGCCTCATCTTCGGTTAATTGGCGATTGGGAATTCTAATATCAATTATTTCCTCGCCTCGCCCCAAAAGCTGAAGCGCCTTGATTCTTTGGTGCCCGGCCAGTATCTTGCCGTTTAAATCGACAGCTGGAATCTCAACCAGATTAAATTTCGACAAACTTTTCTTTAGATCTGACATTTGCTTGTCAGTGATTTTTCGAGGATTAATTTCCTGAGGAATCAGATCATTAACCCGTTTTTGCACGGTCTGCCATTTTAACTTTTCCATAATTTTATATGGTTAGTAATTTAGATATATAAAAAACCTATTCCACACATGAAACAGGCCTCCGACATTAAAGTCTAAGACTTGTTTCTTGCGCGGAATAGGCATGGTTTTTTAGGCGATACGCTATTCTACTTTTTACTACGCATTAATTTGATTGTGAAAAGGTACTATTTTTTCTGCTTATTGATATTTCTCATTATTCTTTGCCCCTTCTTGCTATTTAAAAATTCTACCGTATCTGGTCCTGGTATCATCGGAATGCCTTCCTCAGGCAACTCGAGCAATATCTTATACCCCTTCTTTTCTTCTTCTTGAATCATTTTCAAGAAATTCGGATCGTTTTTAACAAGATTGTTAATAAGGGTGGGAAAATCCCCTCCTTCCATTACTTCATGGGGTTTTATTCCATATAACCTGCCAGGCTTGTTTTGTTCGAACGCCTGTTTAATCTTTTTGCCTATAGCTTTGGTAGATCGTTTATCTGATGTATGGAAAGCAAAATCGGTAACACGAAGCACTTTATACTTATAACCATCTTTCTTTTCAAAAGGCTTTAATTGTAGTTCGTACTCCATAAAAGTAATAAAAATATGATTTATGACTTAATTATATAACCTAAGTGTAAAATGTCAAATCCTTTTACATAAATCTTGCGCAATCATCTAAGGTGTGCTATATTAATCGCATATGAATATAATACAACAACAACTACTGAGCCTTATCGCCAGTAACCCCGACCTGGGATCTTTAAGTTTGAGAAAAATCGCCGAGCGCATAGGAGCCAAAGGCAAACCTCAGATTGCCAAATACCATCTTCAGCAATTGGAGAAGGCCGGGCTGATACAGATGAATCTTGAGCAAGGAATACTGAAAGTGGTTAAAAAAGGCTATAACCATGTCAGTAAGAGTCCCCTATTCTCAATACCGATAGTAGGAGCTGCAAATTGTGGGCCTGCCACGATGTATGCCGATCAAAGGGTTGAGAAATATCTTAAAGTATCATCTAGCCTTCTGCCGAGAAATAAAAACAGGCTATTTGCCATTAAAACCGATGGCGATTCTATGAACCAAGCTGAAATTAACGGCAAGAAAATTGAAAGCGGCGATTATGTACTGGTGGATAGCGAAGTAAAGAGCTATAACAATGGCGACATAGTACTGGCAGTTATTGACGGGTTGGCTACCATAAAAGAATATAACCGTGATATAAAAAATAACAGAATCGTTTTGCGAGCCAGATCAGATCATGAATATATGCCGATTTATATCAGCGAGACTGATGAGTTTATTATAAATGGTAAAGTAGTAGATGTTATTAAGAACTAATTAAATATATGACAAATCCCAAGTACATTCAAAATGCCGGTAAACAATGGACACCAGCAGAAGTTAAACAATTGAAAGAAATGGCAAAAGAAAACATGCCGACCAGAGTAATAGGCCTAAAGCTAGGTAGACCTGTTAACGGAGTACAGAAGAAAGCATCTAATTTAGGCGTTAGTTTGAAACCGACAAACCAGTCACCTTATAACCGAAAATCTAAGTAACCACAAACATATGATTAAAAAGAAAGTTTTTATCAGTTTTGATTTTGATAACGATGAATTTCTAAGAAACTCTCTCGTAGGACAATCAAAAAATCCAGACTCACCTTTCGAAATCGAAGATTGGTCTGTTAAAGAACCTTGGGATGAAAGAACTTGGAAAGAAAAGTGTTTAACAAAAATCAAAAAGACTGACCTGGTTATTGTTATGGTAGGTACAAAAACTAGTCAGTGCAGCGGGGTTAAAGCAGAGATTGCAATGGCAAAAGAGGCAGGAGTCCCTGTTGTAGGCGTCCAAGGTTATAAAGACAAGACTTGCCCTAGACCAGATGGTCTAGCAGGCTATTATAATTGGACATGGGATAACATTAAGGCTTTAGTAAACGGAGGTCGATAAAAATATGAGAAAGGCATTATTAATTGGAATAGATGATTACCCCAATTTACCACTCACTGGTTGCGTAAACGACGCTTCAATCTTATCTGGTGTCATCGAAAAGAATGGTGATGGTTCTCCGAACTTTTCTGTGAGATTAAGAACTAATATTCCTAAAAAATCAGAATTAAAAGGAGAAATTGTTGAACTATTCGATGGAAAAGGCGATGTAGCCTTGCTATATTTTTCTGGACATGGCTATTTAGATATCACTGGTGGATACATAGTAACGCCAGATTATGAAAAACATGATGAGGGCGTTTCTATGGAAGAAATATTGACCCTAGCCAATAAATCAGAGATAAAAAATAAAATTATCATTCTAGATTGTTGCCATTCTGGGGCTTTTGGTTCGCCAGAAGTATCTGGCGGACATGTTGCTCAAATAAATGAAGGGGTTGTTGTTTTAACAGCAAGTCGAAGTACTGAAACAGCTGCCGAAATTGACGGACATGGAGTATTTACAGGTTTATTGCTAGATGCCATACAAGGTGGAGCGGCTGATTTAATGGGACGCATAACACCCGGCGGCATATATGCTTACATTGACCAGGCACTAGGTCCGTGGGACCAGAGACCGGTTTTTAAAACAAATGTTACTAATTTTACGTCTTTAAGAACTGTAACGCCTCCAGTGTCTCCTGACATATTAAGAAAAATTGTAGAATATTTTCCCGCTCCTGAGGCTGAGTATCCGTTAAATCCTTCTTTTGAATATACTAACGTTGATGTTGCTAAACCCGAGAATGTTGCAATATTTAAACATTTACAAAAATTTCAAGGTGTAAATCTAGTGAGACCTGTTGGTGAAGAGTATATGTATTTTGCAGCACAAAATTCTAAATCTTGCAAATTAACTGCATTAGGTTATCACTATTGGCGATTGGTTACAGAGGGAAGGATATAAAATATGTTCTTCTTAGCACCGCAACATCGTGTCAACACAGAGGGAATTAAAAACAGAGCTTATTTTAGCTCTGTTTTTGTTTACAAAACAGGTATATCTTGGTAAAGTTATACACAAAGTTAATAATGAACTGCCCTGCACGGGTAACCTATTAATTTTAACCAAAGAACGGGTCATACGCAATATATGGTTCTAACCAAACAGAGTAGCCACCCGAAACAGAAAGAATTTCTTGTCTCTCACACCTCTTACCAGCATCCTGAAACCTTTCAGTTTGGCATTGAACGACTCG
>JBAXYM010000007.1:0-46583 GCA_041670805.1 Patescibacteria group bacterium | reverse complement strand
TAGTTTTTCAATGAGAAAGAATTTATCCCTTAACATCTGATTTTATCAATTGAACCGAGACACCTTGGGATATGTTTCAATTTGTCCGGGTTTTGAGGGTAAGATCAGTTTCGTAATTCAAAGGAAGGTTGCCAAAGAAGCCGGTGCCTATGGAAGCATAATAAACAAAGAATTTCAGTATGTATATCTGCTTGAATTTAGCGGTGATGAAAAAGACCTGGTTTTGCAGGAAGAAGAAGCCCAAGAAGTCCGCTTCGTACATACGGAGAGAATCGAAAAAGAAATGAATGCGTTTCCGGAAAAATATGTGCCTCATGGAAAATATTGGGTTGAAATTATTGAAGAGGTCAGGCGGAGATTAAAAAACTAACTCATGTTTATGCCGGAAATTAAGCTCGGACAATACGAACATTACAAGGGTAAGCGATACGAAGTTATCGGCGTGGCGCGGCACAGCGAGACGTTGGAAGATGTGGTGGTCTATCGTGCGCTTTACGATTCCATGGAATTCGGAAATGAAGCGTTGTGGGTAAGACCGAAGGAGATATTTCTGGGGAATGTAATTGTTGACGGAAAAGAAGTGCCGCGATTTAAATTTGTCGAATAAACGGCGGCTTGTTCCGTCTTTGCTAAATCCGAAATCGGAAATCCGGTTTTGCATCCAGATCACACCAGAAATGGCGTGAAATGCCGCACAAGAACGTTTTGTCCCGCGTGGTTCACACCATTTCCGGTGTGATCCATAATTCAAAGTATTGCACATGACTCAAGTTTATTGTATTCGCGCGGTTTTTAATTTATACTTAAATCGTTTGATTCGGAAACTAAAAATATAAAATGACAGGCAGGCAAACAACCGGTCTTATCATCGGCAAATTCGCGCCGTTGCATAAAGGGCATCAGTTTTTAATTGAGAGCGCACTCGCAAAAGTCGGTCGTTTGATCGTGCTGGTTTATGACGTGCCGGAAATTACACGAGTGCCGGTCGAGGTGCGGGCGGGATGGATTAAAAAAATGTATCCCGAGGCGGAAGTCGTAAACGCGGGGATAGGACCGAAGGAAACGGGGAGCGCGCCGGAGATCAACAAGCTCCACATTGATTATGCAAAAAGCAAATTGCCGAAAGACGCAAAGATAGATTTTGTTTTCTCTTCGGAAAACTACGGCGAATTTTTGGCGGACGCGCTGGGAGCGGAAAATATCGCGGTGGACAAGGGCAGGGTGAACGTGCCGATTTCCGCCGGAAAAATAAGAGGCAACTTGAAAGCCTGCAAAAAGTATGTGGAAGATTTTGTGTATGAAGATTTGATAAAATACGGAGAGGGAAAAATATGATGTGGATAATATATGCGCTGCTTACGGCAGTTTTTACTTCTTTGAAGAGCGTTGCCAGCAAGAAAAGCCTGCGCAGTTTGGACGCTTTCGTTATCTCTTGGTTCATATTTTTCTTTTCCGGTGTCTTTCTTTCGCTATTTTTTCTGAAAGCGGACATTCCGGAGCTGAGCAATTACTTTTGGATAATTTTGTTCTTGGATTGTCTGCCTAGCGCTTTGGCGGCGGTTATGTCTATCAAAGCGCTGGAGTCGGATATGTCAGCCTCTGTACCTATGACGGCTTTTACTCCGCTTTTTATGCTTTTGACCGGTTGGCTGATGTTAGGGGAAGTCCCGGATGCGTTCGGACTGGCAGGTGTCATACTGATTGTGGCGGGCGTATATATTTTGAATATCAGGGAGAGAAAAAATGGGTGGCGGGCGCCTTTCTCGGCTCTTGTAAAACACGAGGGACCGCGACTGATGCTGGGGGCATCATTGATTTGGAGCATAACCGGGATTCTGGACAAAATCGCAGTTCAAAATTCGTCGCCGCTTTTCTTCGCGATGGCAGAAAATATTCTGATAGCGCTGTTCATTTTTCCATTTGCCTATAAAAGGATAAAACAGCAGAAAAAGGAAATTGGGAAAGAAAAAATCCATCTGATCGCGGTTATAATTTTGAGTGCGCTGGTCGTTTATTGTCAGATGATTGCCATCAGTCAGGCGTTGGTAGTTTACGTGATAGCGATTAAAAGGTTTAGTATTGTAATCGCTATTTTATTGG
Source organism: Patescibacteria group bacterium (assembly GCA_041670805.1). Classification (GTDB taxonomy): domain Bacteria; phylum Patescibacteriota; class Minisyncoccia; order JAHIHE01; family JAGLIN01; genus STD2-77. Next base: position 44,483 of record JBAXYM010000007.1, on the reverse strand, counting down.
GCGGAGTCGTGTTTAAGGAGAAGGATATCAGACTGAAATTGGTTGGAGGAATAGTGATGGTGCTGGGTGTTATGCTCATAACTCTTTTTTAGATCAAATTTTTAGAAAATAAATAGAAAATATTTTTATAACCATATTATAAAAAAATGAAAACATTTATCGTTTGCGATTCGGTGCATATGGGCAACACGGGGAAAATCGCTGAAGTTTTTGCCGCGGCGTTGGACGCGACAGTCGCGCCTTCGTCCAAGGTGGACGCCGGACGGCTCGGCGAATACGATTTGGTGGGATTCGGCTCGGGAATCTATGGAGGGAGACATGGCAAAGAACTTTTGAGTCTGGTGGACAGATTGCCTTTTGGCGGCGGTCATAAAGTTTTTATTTTCTCGACCAGTATGAAGGGAATTTTGCAGATGCAGAAAAATCACAAGGTTCTTTTCGACAAACTTCAGTCCAAAGGTTTTAAAGTTGTCGGAAATTTCTCCTGCCAAGGCGCGGCGACTTTTGGTCCGCTAAAATGGTTTGGCGGCATCAACAAAAATCATCCAAACGCGGAGGAATTGGAGCTGGCACGAATGTTCGCGGAAGGGCTGAAGGGGTAAGGGCGGTTCACTGCCTCTTTTGACTTTTCGGGTTGGAGAAGTTAAGATTAAACCGGATCATGTGCAAAACGGTAGGCAATCCTCGGCATATCCGTTGTATTTTGGATTATGGATTTTGGATTACGGATCACACCAGAAATGGTGTGAACCACGCAGGATAAAACGTTCTTGTGCAGCATTTCACACCATCTCCGGTGTGGTCCGAATACAAGGTCGGATTCTGATTAATATATATTTTTGGTGTCTGTTATAAAACCATATATTGTGTGCAACTCATTAAACCATATCGGTTAAATCTAAAAAATGACTATACTTTCAATAAAAAAAATAACATTGGAGAAAGGCTCGAAAAAGCTCATTAATGACGTGTCTCTGGAAATCGAGGCAGGTGCGACTTATGCGCTGGTCGGTCCGAACGGGTCCGGGAAGTCGACACTTGCTTATATTTTGATGGGCTTGGAGGGTTATCGGGAAATTACCGGTGACATTGTTTTTGACGGCAAATCAATCAAGAAGTTCTCCGTGTCGCAACGGGCGAAGTTGGGACTGACCCTCGCATGGCAAGAGCCGGCACGATTTCAGGGGCTTAAGGTCGAAGATTTTCTTGCGGCGGCAGTGGGAAAGGACGGAGTCAGCCCTACTGAGGCATTGGAAAAGGTCGGACTCGCGCCGTCGAAATATTTGTCTCGCGCCGTCGACAAAGATCTCAGCGGCGGAGAAAGAAAGCGCATCGAGCTGGCGGCTGTCATTTGCATGAAGCCGCGGTTGGTTATTTTGGACGAGCCGGATTCCGGCGTGGATGTGGAAGCGCTCAAAAAAGTTTTTGCCGTGATGGAATATTTGGAAAGCACAGGCACGACGATTGTCGTCATTACGCACAATATGCAAGTCCTGAAAAAAGCGGATCGCGCCTTTCTTATCTGTGATGGCAAGCTTATCGACGAGAGCAAAGGCGGGGACGTGGCGGAATATTTCAAAAATCGCTGTCTGGCTTGTCCGCGTAAAAATAAGCTGCTAAAGGAGGAGGCTAAAAAAATATGAAAGAATTAAACGAACTTTTAAATTATGCAAAAGTGGAAGGCGTTTTGGAAGACAAAGAAATCGCCAGTCTTTTTATTGATAACAACAAAGTTTTGTCGAGCAGCGGCGTGGAAGGGTTGGTTTTGAAACTGAAAGAACAGAAGGACGGCGTGGATATCAACGTTCGTGTTTTGCCGGGCGTGGTCATAAAAAAGCCGGTGCATTTCTGCTTCGGCATTCTTCATAAAAGCAAAGTGCAGAAAATAAATATGAATATTACACTGGAAAAGGGCGCGGTGATGAATGTTTTCAGCCATTGCATTTTTCCTAAAAATGATCCGAGCAAACATCTGATGCAGGGAAAAATAACAATCAAGGAAGGCGCAACTTTCCGTTACTTCGAAAAACATATCCATAGCGCGCAGGGAACGAGCAAAGTCTATCCGCATGCGGTCGTGAAAATCGGCAAAGGCGCGAGGTTTGTGACCGACTTTGAGCTTATCGGCGGAAGAGTGGGGCTGATTGATATCGATTACGATATGCGCTGCGATGCGGACAGCTCCTGTGATTTTATTTCCAAGATCAGCGGCAAGGGAAATGATATTATAAATATCCGCGAGAGCGCGGTACTTGCGGGCGATAACGCCAAAGCGGTTTTGCGGTCGCGCATCGCAGCCCGAGACGAAACAAAAGCGGAAGTTTATAACAAGATTACCGCCAAAGCCGCGGGAGCTTTCGGCCATGTCGATTGCACGGAAATATTGCAGGGAAACGGAAAAGTAAAAGCCTATCCGGAAGTGGAAGTATTGCATCCTCTGGCACGCGTAACGCACGAGGCGAATTTGGGCGGGGTGGATAATCGACAACTTGAGACATTAATGGCTCGCGGACTTTCTAAGACGCAAGCGGAAGATTTGATTATTAAGGGGGTGTTGTCGTAGAACCGTTAATTTTAATTCAATATTTTATATGAACAAAAAGAAACTGCTAATTTTTGCTTTTCTTATTGTGTTCCTTGTCATTTTGTGGGAATCCTATTGTGCGACGACAAGAGAATGCGGATTACCTTTCTGCTCCAGTAAAGTATTCCAGAAATGCTATGAAGTGGACAATGGATGGACTGCACGTGAGGGTGATAAGACATTACTGTGCGGAGATGGCGATACATGTGTTCCATTATATCGACCATGGTAAATTATATAATAAAGTTTTTTATGTGTCATTCCGAAATGAGGCACTCCGATTGAGGAATCGCTTGTGTTTTATTTAAGATGAGATGTATATTGTTAAAGATTAGGCAGTGGTGAAGGGATTCTTCGACTCCGCATCCGCTCCGCTCAGAATGACAAAAAGGAATATTAAAATTGTTTTCGTTTGATTAGTGGGTTTGAAATTGTTTTTCGTTTAATCGTATAAATTGACAAAATAATAAGTGCCATTCTTAGAAAGAAGATATAATTTTATTCAACTAAAAATCATCCATGAAAATCACTCCGAAGAAAGTGAAAAAAATATTGTTGGTGTCCAGTGTTATTCTGATCGCGGCTTATGCGTGCGAGTATTATTGTGCCACGAAACCTGTCGGGCAGTGTACTTCTTTTATTTGCACAGACAAGGCATCTGTTCTTGGAACTTTCAGAGATCAGACGCTTTTCGTGCATACCTGCCTTCCGAGATATAGAGAATTTTGGAAGTAAATGACAGCAGGTAAAAAACAATCTTTATTTGTCATTCCGGAATTTCGGTACTCCGAAATATCCGGAATCTCGTAGCTATGCAAGACAAGCATTGTACTTCATTTTTGCGAATGTATTTTGCATTATGTATTATGGATTTCGGATCACATCAGAAATGATGTGAACCACGTGGAACAAAACGTTTTTGCGTTGCATTTCACACCATTTCTGATGTGATCCGGATACAAAAAAACAACTTACCAAACGGAGTAGCGTGGCTTTGGCCCGCGCGGTTATCCCAAGCGAATGGAATGATTGTATGCGTTCTTTTTCCCGCATTGGACAGCAGCGCAGGCTAAAGCCTGCTACTCCGCGAGTTGTTTCGTGCGTGTATGTCGCTTATTAAGCGTTTCGTGGTACCAACCGTACAAAAAGTCAAGTCAGTCTGGGTCAGCAATTTATTGACACATCTTTTAAAGTGTGCCAAAATAGATTGTCAGTGAAAACTGGTCTGATTTTTTTAGTTTTAAAAATATATGGAGATTAGAAACATTGCAATTATCGCGCACGTTGACCATGGGAAAACTACGCTTACGGACGCTCTGATGAAGCAAACCGGGATGTCGGACGGGAACGTCAGTATGGACAGCAACGCATTGGAGTTGGAAAGAGGAATTACCATTTATTCCAAAAATACTTCGGTCTTTTATAAGGACACGAAGATCAATATCGTGGACACTCCGGGGCACTCCGATTTCGGGAGCGAGGTGGAGCGGGTTTTGCGTTCCATTGATTCGGTGGTTTTGCTGGTGGATGCTCAGGAAGGTCCGATGCCGCAGACCAAATTTGTGCTCAAGAAATCTTTGGAGTTGGGCATAAAACCGATCGTGGTGTTGAACAAAATCGACAAGCCGGCCGCCCGTCCGCAAGAAGTCGAGGAGATGGTGCTGGAACTTTTTATGGATCTGGGCGCTAACGAAGAGCAGCTTGATTTTACGGTGCTTTACGCCATCGGTCGTCAGGGCATTGCCAAACGGCATCTTGAGGACGAGTCAAAAGACTTGAGCCCGCTTTTGGATGTGATTTTGGAAGAGGTCGCTCCGGCATCATCCGCCGAAAAAGAGCAGAAACTTCTGAGCCTGCAGCCTTTCAATTTGGGCTATGATAATTTTTTGGGACGTATGGCTATCGGCAGGATTTACGAGGGCAAGATTAGAAACAACGAAGATATTCTCATCAAGAAAACTTCGGGCGAAACCATCAAGGGGAGAATCTCCAAGCTTTTCACTTTTGAAGGGGTAAACCGCAAGGAAGTGGAAGAGGCGACGACGGGGGATATCGTGATGCTGGCGGGGCTGCCGGACGTGTACATCGGAGACACGATTTGCAAGGAGGAAACACAGGAGTCGCTGCCGGCTATTAACGTGGACGAGCCGACTATTTCGCTGAACTTTCTGGTGAACAATTCGCCGTTTGCGGGCAAGGAAGGAAAATATGTGACCATCAGACAGATTCGCGCCCGGCTGGAAAAAGAACTGGAAATCAATGTTGGACTCAAGGTCGATTTTTCTCAGAATGATTCTTTTAAAGTTTATGGACGGGGCGAGCTGCATGTCGCTATTCTTTTGGAAAATATGCGCCGCGAAGGTTTCGAGCTGCAAGTTTCTCAACCGCATGTGATTATCAAAGAAGAAAATGGACAGAAGCTGGAGCCGTTTGAGGAAGTGACCATCGACGTGCCGAGCGAATCTTCGGGAACGGTGATAGAGAAGCTTTCCAAGCGCAAAGGGGTGATGATCAATATGAAGCAGAATGGAAACAATGTGCGCCTCATTTTCGAGATACCTACTCGCGGGCTTTTGGGTTACCGCGGCGAGTTCGTGATCGACACCAAGGGCGAGGGCATTCTCTGCACGCAAGTAATCGGCTTTAAGCCGCACGTGGGCGATATCGAGAAACACGACGTCGGTTCTATGGTTTCAATGCTGACCGGCAAGGCCTTGGCTTACACTCTTTACAATATGCAGGATCGCGGAACTTTGTATATCGACGCCAACACGGATATTTATGAGGGGATGGTAATCGGAGATGTCGCCAAAGGAAACGATATGAGCGTGAACGTGATCAAGGGAAAGCATTTGACTAATATGCGCGCTTCCGGCGCCGACGAGGCAATCAAGCTCACGCCGCCTATGCGCGTGACGCTGGAAAGAGGTTTGGAAATTATGAAGGATGATGAGTTTATGGAAGTAACTCCCAAAAACGTCCGCTTGCGCAAACAATTCCTGACCGAACTGGACAGAACGCGAGCGAAGAGGGAAGGAGCTATAGCATAAATTTGTTGAAATTGTATTGAATGGATGGTAGAGACGCGATTTATCGCGTCTTTTGTTTGTGGAAGTGTGTTGCACGCGTCCCGGATTTCGAGACGAAAGATATTGCATCGGATTAAATCAATCCGGGTCATACGCGATATATTGGTTCCGATCCGTTGTGTTTTGAATTGTGGATTATGAATTATGGACCACACCAGAAATGGTGTGAACCATGCAGGAGAGACGGTTTTTGTGTGGCATTTCACACCATCTCTGGTGCGGTCCGAATACAAGAAATAAGCCAACGATAAATCGCGGGCGTGTTTGCACATATAAAAATAAAAGGGTCGTTTTTTAAAATTTCCCTTTCGGTTCTTAGATTTCTGTAATAAATCTTGGGGTTGGAGTTTTATTCGCTTTAGCCTTTTTCCAGAGAAGACCTTTTATGCTGTTCATAAAATCTTTTCTTGTATTTAAACACTCCTCTTGCAAACACACGAACAACCATGCTTCCCGACAGACTATAGGGTCGTTATCTAATTCCATAATAGCAACAATAATAGCATCCTCTATGTTGTTCCAAAATTTAGAAGAGCTTTCTTTTTTCCTTTTTGACATAAAGCCATGCAAAGCTCTTTGAATTCTGCAGGGGAACCAGATTTTAGCCTTGAAGCTGTTTCATAAACCACCGTAGCTTTAGTGGCGTGCTCCAGTATAAAAAACAAAATTTTTCTCTCAAGTAATGTAGAGTTCTGCATTTTCTTTATGGTGTCTTTCATTTTTTCTTTTTTGATCCTCTTCTCTTCCTTATGGGTCTCTCTGCTCTCGTCAATCATAAGCGAGATAAAATTATTGAAAGTATGAAGAGTATCGGGGGTGTTTTGGAAGTCGATCTGGTTATCTTGAACAAATTTGGTAGCTAAGATATTTAGTCTGCTCCCTGATGTGATTTTTGTTTCTTTGAAGATTTCCGCCATCTTTTTTACTCCTTTCTAATTGTGCAAAGTGCATAACGATAATCCTATTACTTCCATAAAAATTGTCAAATTTTTTCTTGCATCTGCGGTAAAACGGTTTATACTTATTTCATAATGATTAAACAATAAAATGGCAGAAAAAGGCTTAAAATGTGATGTTTTGGTGGTTGGCGGCGGGCCGGCGGGGATGATGGCGGCGATTGCGGCGAGTGAATATGGCGCCAAGACCGTGCTGGTGGAAAGGAATGCGGAGCCGGGGATCAAATTGATGATGACGGGCAAGGGGAGGTGCAACATCACTAACGCGGAAAAGGACAAGAGAAAATTTCTGGAAATGTTCGGCAGGAACGGAAAATTTCTGTATTCCGCTTTCAATGATTTCGGTGCGGAGGAAACAATAAACTTTTTTGAGCTGCGCGATTTGGCGACGAAGGTGGAAAGGGGAAACCGGGTTTTCCCCGTGAGCGACAAGGCGGACGATGTGCGCCGGGTTTTGTTGGATGAATTGCGAAACAATAAAGTAATGGTTTTGAATAATACCAAAGTTTCGGATCTGGCGGTGGAATCGGGCAGGATTGCGAAAGTGAAATTTGAAAGCGGCGTTGCGGGTGAAATGGAATTCAAGAATATTATCGTCGCAACCGGCGGACTTTCGTATCCGCACTCCGGTTCTGCGGGTGACGGATTTTTGTGGGCAGAGAAAATCGGACAAAAGATTATTCCGCAGATCCCGGCGCTTACGCCGATAATTCTCAAAGAAAAATGGGCGGGAGATTTGGAAGGCTTGAGTCTCAAGAATGTGAAAATTTGCGTTTATCAAAACGACAAGAAGCAAGATGAACGGTTCGGTGAGGCGCTTTTTACTGACAAGGGCATAAGCGGTCCGATTATTTTGGACATGAGCAAGAAGATCGGCGAGCTTTTGAAAAAAGGAGATGTGAAAATTATGATCGACTTCAAGCCGGCGCTTGATTTTGGCGAGCTTGATCTTAGGATCCAACGGGATTTTATTGAGAATCAAAATAAAATGTTCAAGAATTCTCTGGACGAGCTTTTGCCGCAGAAGATGATTCCGATCGTTATAACTTTGTCGGGAATTGATCCGCAGAAGAAAATAAATCTGGTAACAAAAGAGGAGCGAAAAAAGCTGGTCCATCTCCTCAAGGAAATGGAGCTTAATGTCGAAAAACTTTTAGGATTCGATAAGGCGGTTATCACTTCCGGTGGCGTGAGCTTGCGTGAAGTTGATCCCAAAACGATGAAATCCAAAATCGTTGAGAACTTGTATTTTGCGGGCGAGGTGCTGGATTTGGACGCGCCGACAGGCGGGTATAATTTGCAGGAATGTTGGAGTACGGGGCATTTAGCGGGAAAGAGCGCAGCGAAGGCTTTGGCTGCCGGGGAATAAGAAAATAACGTGGAGTAGCATGGCTTTAGCCTGCGCTACTGTCCCACGCGCGCAGAACCGACGCATACGTTTGCATTTTCCGCATTGGATAACCGCGCAGGCTAAAGCCATGCTACTCCGACAATATGAACCCGGCAAATTTTCTTTTTAGATTATTATTAAATGTATGCAAAAAGACGATCATAAAAGTAAAGAATCTCAAGAAGAAAAAAATCGGCGGACCAACCGCGAAGTTTTTTTCGCGTTGGAGCTGGTATCGAAGCTCGGCATCTCGGTGGCGATCATTGCCGCCGGATTTATTTGGGCGGGGATATATTTGGATCGGATGTTCGGCAATACATATCACATATTTTTGGTTTTAGGTTTTGCGCTTTCAATCATTGTTTCCATTTATGACATCTACTGGCTATTGGAACCCATCATCGGCACCGAAAAGCGTAAGAATTTTTTGAAGAAGAAAAAGAAGTAAAATTGTATAGACATATGGTATCCCGTAGAGACGCGATTTATCGCGTCTTTTATAAACCTTTAATCTTGCATAAGAGAGATGTGGTAAATCGGCGTCTCTAAAATTTCTTATTGATGACTTCTCATTGTCTGAGGAAAAACGTAGAATCAGAGATCTGCTGACTCTTAACAATTGACTTTATAAGTTTGCCTGCTAATAACTGCTTTTATTTAAGCCAAAATATCGGGGATAAAAAGTAAAGTTAATTATAAAGAGTCAGTAGATAACTTTTTCTGAAATAAAATTCGAAATAAAATTCGTCTACACTTGACTTCCTGCAATATATATAATATGATTCGTTTGTCAAAAAAATGAAATCATCCCAAAAAATAAAAAATAAGCGAAAGGGTGCTAAGGATGGCAAAAGTACCAATGAAATACGAAATAAATCTCTCAATCGTTCACTTGATGGACTATTTGTTAAATTCTACAGGTCTCGTGATCGTAATTTACGGATGCTCAGACCCCCGGACATGGCGATATGTTCTCGAAAAAGCGGAAGAGATAGAAGTCATGTTCCCTAATGCGAAAATAGCTCCAATAGTTGTTCCAGGAGGAGGAAAGTCCTTGATGGATGATCCCTTCTCTGATGCGGCAAAGGAAGCTATAAACAAAATAAGAGTAGTAATGAGGAAAATTAAGGCAGAAAAGCTATTTATGATATTTCTACCTCATGAAGATTGTGGAGATTATGATGAGCTTAAGCTGTCACGTGAGGGCCTGAATAGCCACTTTGGAAAGCAGGCGAGAATAGTGCCAGAAACTCTGAAAAACGAATTTGGAGAAAAGTTATTAGGAGTAATTACTAGTATAATACATCTGGACGAAAACAATAAAAATATTGTCGGAGAGACAGGATTAGGGGGAGTAATAATAGTATAAGGAAGTCTATCAAATTTACTTTCTTTTTTTATTGCCTTTGTATTTTGCTCCGAATCCAAAGTTTTACTAAAAATCCTATACTGATATAATGAAGATGTAACTATTTTTATGTTTACTTGACAGGAAGGACTGTCCTTTTGATTCTGTAAGGACAGTCCTCACGGAATCAGAGGACTGTTCTTGCTGATTGGAAAAATGGATGTAATTTTATATTTTATGACTGATTTTAAAATAAAATTACAATTCAAACCGGCAGTCGATCACAATCGAAGGATAGGCGGCGGAAAAATATATAAAATGAGTGCGGATTGTTAACCGACAGGAGCTATTTTTTTCGAAAAGGTTTTTGCAAGATAAACATTATATGGCTTTTATACTTTTTTCTGTAGAGCCATGGGGTTTAAATTTATTTGACAGCGGAGTTTAGTTCTGCTATTTTAGTCGTAATTAAACAAAAACGAGGTTAAAAAACAAGGAAAAATAGAAATAAAGATATAAAACAAAAATCGAACATTGAAAATAGAGGTGAAAAATTATATGTGTAGTTGTCCTAATTGTAATGGCTGTGGAGATGAGATCGACCCTATCGGAAAGCATATTTGTATGGCTATGGACGGTATGTCTTTGCAAGAGGCATGCAAGCTTGCTAAGGAGTTAAAAGGAGAAATTGTTTGCATAAAAGTCAACGATTTAATCGTAGCGGAAGGATTAAACACTATTGTTACGCAGTTGGGCCATTTTGCTCCATATGTTTGGGGTGATATTAAGGCGAATGAGACTTCTGGAACTATGAGGAATAGCATTGAAAAAGCCATAAAAAGTGGTGCATCGATAGTAACTGTGCATTTAAGTAATGGAAACGAAGCTCTTGCTACTGCAGTGGAGACTGCAAAGGGCAAAATTGTATTGGTAGGCATTACAATTTTGTCATCAGATACAGAACAGGATGTAAAAAGGCGTTACAATAAAAGTATCGATGAGATGGTGGATTCTTATCTGGAATACGGAAAAGAACTTGGATTCAGGTCCATTGTTTGTTCAGGGCCGCAGGCGCTCCGGCTGCTTGAAGAAAATCTTCTTGGTGACGTTGTACCCGTAATTCCAGGTATGAGATCATTGACCTCTTCGCAGAAAGAAAAAGAGGGCTTTAATCCCCAGGCACAGTCGGAAGCTATCGAAAAGGTTGTCTGTGCTTTAGTTGGCGCAGGAAAAGATTTTATGATAGTAATTGGCAGTGAAGTTTATAGAAGCGAAGATCCTCGCCAAAAATTACTTGACATAAAATCAAGTATAAACCGAGCATTGGAATCGGAGGGACTTGAGATGCCTGACGAAATGCCTTTCTCGGTTGGAATCTGAATGTAAAATAAACCTTCTAGGTGAAATAATGGCACAAGTTACTTCAAGCACACAAAGGAGAAAGACTGAATTGCCGCTAGATTTATATAGTAGAGACCTCTTGGACCTTCTAAAAGAAGAGGGCGCATATTATGAATATAGCGGTGAAGGACCTCATCCAATACTAAAATCAAAAAAACACGCAGGAGATTTCTATAATTTTTCCGATGCTTTAAAAAAGTTTTATGTAAGAAAAATCTTTGCAAAAAGAGCTGTAGACAAAATTATGGAATTAGATGTTGGTTCAATCGATGTGGTTGTATCTTCCGCTTATGCAGCTATACCTTTCGGATTGGAAGTTGCAGATTTATTGGGTGCGGATTTCATACATACCAAGAAGGAAGGAGATGGACAAGTATGGAGTGGAAGATTCAGCTTTGACGATAACAAGCGAGTTAGCATACTTTCAGTTGAAGATGTAGTTACGAGCTCAGGAACCGTCAAAAGCGTAATTAATGCCGTAAAAACAGGACTAGCGTTTTCAGACCGCGGGTTTGTAAGATGTGGGACAGATATTGTCGTGGTTACCGCCATACATCGACCTCCATTATTACCGGCTAGATACGAAGGACTAAAAATAGTGCCAGTGCTGGAAAAGGAATCTCCAAGCTGGGATCCTAAAGTTGAGGAATGTCCTTGTTGTTCTCAAGGATCCAAGGCTATGGAACCAAAGGTCGGTGGAAATTGGAGAAAATTTAAAGAATATATGAAAAAGGTTTAAGATAAATCGGATATGGAAATCGTAAAATTAAATATGGGTGGCTGCTAATTCATTTGAATTAGCAAGCGCTCTTTTTTATTTTGCCCAAAATCCAAATTTTACTAAAATTACTTTACTGATATAATGAAGATGTAACTATTTTTATGTTTACTTGACGGGGATGACTGTCCTTTTGATTCGGTAAGGACAGTCCTCACGGAATCAGAGGACTGTTCTTGCTGATTGGAAAAATGGATGTAATTTTATATTTTATGACTGATTTCAAAATAAAATCAAAATTCAAGCCGGCGGGGGATCAGCCGCAGGCGATTGAGAAGCTGTATGCGGGGATCAAGAAAGGTGAAAAGCACCAAGCGCTTTTGGGTGTGACCGGGTCGGGGAAGACTTTTACGATGGCGGGGGTGATCGAGAAGGCGCAGAGGCCGGCGCTGGTGATTGCGCACAACAAGACTTTGGCGGCGCAGCTGGTGAGCGAGTTTCGGGAGTTTTTTCCAGACAATGCCGTGGAATATTTTGTGTCGTATTATGATTACTATCAGCCGGAAGCCTACAAAGCGTCGACCGATACTTACATTGAGAAAGAAACTCAGGTCAATGCGGAGATTGAGAAATTGCGCCATCGCGCGACGGCGGAGCTGATGAGCCGGCGGGACGTCATTGTTGTTTCTTCCGTGTCCTGCATCTACGGCTTGGGTTCCCCCGAGGAGTATCGCAAGGAAGTGGCATTTCTGAAAGTGGGGAACGAGGTTGACCGCGAACAGCTTATCAAACACTTTGTCGGGATGTATTATGTCCGCAGTGAGATTTTGTCGCAGGGCAAGTTTCGCGTGGTGGGCGGTGTGGTGGAGATAATTCCGCCGGGGACGGATTCGATTTATCGCATTGAAATTGAAGACGGGAAAATATGCAAAATCATCGAGTTTGAAGAAGTTAGCCGCAAGCGCGTGGCGGAACATAAAGATCTGATGATTTTTCCCGCCAAACATTTTGTGGTGGACCCGGGGCTGCTGGAGGACTCATTGGTCCGGATCGAGAGGGAGATGAAAGCGCGCCTGAAAACTTTTGAAAAAGAAGGCAAATTTTTGGAAGCGGAGAGGCTGGCGCAGAGGACCAAGTATGACCTCGAGATGATCCGCGAAATCGGATATTGCAACGGCATCGAAAATTATTCGCGCTATCTCACCGGGCGTAAAGCGGGCGAGGCACCGTCCACGCTCATTGATTATTTTCCGAAGGATTTTCTGATGTTTATCGACGAGTCGCATGTGACCGTGCCGCAGATCCGCGCGATGTACGCGGGGGACCGCGCGCGCAAGACCACTCTGGTGGATTACGGCTTCCGGCTGCCGTCGGCGATGGATAATCGTCCGCTCAAGTTCGAGGAGTTTTCGGAAAAAATAAATCAGGTGATTTATACTTCGGCGACTCCGGCCGATTATGAAAAAAATATCTCTTCACAAATCGTGGAACAAATCGTGCGTCCGACCGGGCTTTTGGATCCGGAAATCGAGATACGGCCGCTGGAAAATCAGGTGGAGGATTTGGCGAATGAAATAAAAATCCGCGAGCAGAAAAGAGAAAGGACGCTGGTGACGACGCTCACCAAAAAGATGGCGGAAGACCTGGACGATTATCTGCGCGATATGGGCATCAAGTCCAAGTATTTGCACAGCGACGTGGAAACGCTGGATCGCATTCAGATTTTGAAAGAGCTGCGCGAAGGCAAGGTTGATTGTCTGGTGGGGGTAAACTTGCTGCGTGAGGGTTTGGACCTGCCCGAGGTGACGCTGGTGGGGATTTTGGATGCGGACAAGGAAGGATTTTTGCGCAGTGAAACTTCGCTCATTCAGACAATGGGACGCGCCGCGCGAAACGTTTTCGGCAAGGTGATTCTTTACGCCGACAATATGACCGGTTCCATGCAGCGGGCTATCAGCGAGACCAACCGTCGTCGCGCGTTGCAGGAGGAATACAACAAAAAACATCACATCACGCCCACCACTATCAAGAAAAAAATCAGCAGCATCATCGATCATGAAATCGCGCCGCGCGTGGCGGAAGAATACGAAATCGCGCAGGATATCGAAGACATTCCGAAGATTATCAAAGAAAAAGAGCGAGAGATGAAAGTTCTCGCCCGCGCACTGAAATTCGAGGAAGCGTCTTTGCTGCGGGATGAAGTGATACAGTTGAAGAGGATTATAAAAAAATAAAAAAAGAACCGTTTTTTAGGTCTTTATTAGTTTAACAACCGGGACAACATCCATAGCATTACTATTATTGTAATGCCAAGCCCGACAGGATTTTCAACTTCTGTCATTTTCCCACCTTCTTTTATTTTTGTTTTATGAATGAAAGATAGTCTTTTGTTCAAGTTTCGTCAATAGTGTGTTTTTTAATGTCAAGGCTATGTAGGAATGTCGTAGTGCGTTTTTTAACACTTGCGCTTGGTTTTCTTTGCCTAAACTATATTAAGCTCTCTGCTCTTTATTTTGCAAAGATATCAGTCATAAAAAATCAGGTTAGCTGCTATTGCGCGACCTTCCTGAAAAAATGCCGTTTTATTCTTATTCTCCCTCATTGTCAAGACACCATTTCGCGACCGCGAACGATTGTCCTATAAGAGGCCTCTCCCGATGTGAATTCAATATGGAAACAATTATTTCCGAGAGAGCTGACTATTTTTACCTTTATAAAATCCTTTTTCATTTTACCTAGCAGGGGAATTAGTATAGTTTCTCTCGTCTCTATAAGATCTTCAAGTAAAGGAATGCCCACGTTCCCTGTCCCTGCAAAGTCTTGTTCTTTGAGCTTTGTTGATAGGAAACGAAATTCTCCTCTATGCTTTGATAATGGTTTTCTTCCGGTTACAGTCATACCGAATATTTTAAGCCATATTTGGATTTAGTCAAGCGTTCGGTGTGTTGCTGCGTTCTTTAATTTAACGCGAATACAGTTTTATACTCGGAGTAGCATGGCTTCAGCCTGCGCTGCTATCCCAAGCCGAGAAATATACCGCACACGTTTGTTCTTTTTGCATTGGACAACCGCGCAGGCTGAAGCCATGCTACTCCGCCCGGTCGCCCTCGTCTCTCACCGCTCTCTCTTGATAAGTTGATATTTTCTTCTGAAAGTGCTAGAATCGTTTATAGTTTCAAATATTAACATTTAAATATACGGAAAAATGGCGAAGAATTATTATGACATTTTAGGCGTGGCGAAAGGCGCGGATGACGAGGAGATCAAAAAGGCTTATCGTAAATTGGCGCACCAGCACCACCCCGACAAGAAAGGCGGAGACGAGGCGAAGTTCAAGGAGATCAACGAGGCGTATCAAGTGCTTTCGGACAAACAGAAGCGCGCGCAATATGATCAGTTCGGTTCGACCTTTGAAGGGACAGGGGCAGGGCAGGGCGCGAACGGATTCGGCGGGTTCGACTTTTCCGGATTCGGCGGCGGCGCGAACGGTTTTAATTTCGAGGGTGACTTGGGAGATCTTTTTGGAGATATTTTTGGCGGCGGAGGAGGCGCGAGGACGAGTCGCGCGCATCAGGAAAAGGGGAGAGATGTGGCGGTCGATATTGAGCTGACATTGGAAGAGGCGCTCGCGGGGGTGGAAAAAGAAATCAAATTGTATTTGTCCGTCGCCTGCACCAAGTGCGACGGTACCGGAGCCGAGGCGGGAAGCAAGATGGAAAAATGCCGGACTTGCGATGGCGCGGGATATGTGCAAAAACAGAGACGGACGATGTTCGGCGCTTTTGCGCAAAATGAAATCTGCTCCGACTGTCAGGGGACCGGAGAGAAACCGCAGAAAAAGTGCGGCAAATGCGGCGGTGATGGCAGAGTCAAAGAAGAAAAAATCATCAAGATAAAAATTCCAGCAGGCATTGCCGAGGGGCAGACTATCAGAGTCAGTGGCGCGGGCGAGGCGGGCTTTCGTCCCGGCAGCGGCAAGTCGGCAGCGGGGGAACTTTATGTGACGGCGCATCTGAAGAAGCATTCGCTCTTTGAGAGGCGCGGCGACGATTTGATTTACAAACTCGATATCAATTTTTCCCAAGCGGCGCTGGGAGATGATGTTATGATTCCGACATTAAAAGGCAAAATCAAGCTCAAGGTCCCCGCCGGCATTCAGTCGGGCAAGATTATCAAAATCGGCAGCGGCGGATTTCCCCATTTGCAAGGTCGTGGCGCAGGCGATATGTATATTTCCGTGCAGATTGCGACTCCGGAAAAGCTTTCTCGGAAGCAAAGGAGTATTTTGGAGGAATTGCAAAAAGAAGGTTTGTAGGAAAATTTTTCTGTGTTATAATATCCAAGAGCTTGTCTATCAAAATTAATATTAGAATTCATACATTTGTGTATTATCGTTGCGATTCTTTCAAGCGGGATCACACCGGAAATGGTGTGAACAATGCAGGACAGAACGTTCTTGCGTGGTATTTCACACCATTTCTGGTGTGATCCGAATGCCTGTATCATGACCTTTCTTAAGATATTACTTCTCTATAAAAACGCCGGGGAATTTTTATTTCCCTTCCGCGAGTGGTTGCGAGGCGTGCGACTTTTGAAATAAAAATACTAAAAATAAAAAATGGATTTCACACAAATTATCGGCAGTATTAGCTTTACCAATCCCAGTTGGGATCTTTGCGTGCTTGTGATTTTTCTGGCCGGGATATATCTTTATCTGTTCCGCTACGGCAAGGACAGAGCGTTTTTGATTTTGCTGTGCGGCTATATTTCTCTTGCGCTGGTTGAAAAGCTGCCTCTCATCAAAGCGGTCACCGGGCTGAAATTGGAAGAGAATTTTACCAACAAGACTGTTTTATTTGTGGCGGGAATTTTCGTTTTGTCTTGGGTTTTTTCCCACTCGGATTTTATTTCCATCTTTAGGCAGGGGGCGAAAAAGGCGTGGTTCCAGGCGTTGGTTGTGAGTTTTTTGCAGATAGGATTTATTATTAGCGTCGTCGTTTCTTTTTTGCCGGCGGCGGATGCCGGAAATCTCTCTATTTTTTTAAAAGCGGTTTTCGTTGATCACGGGGCGCAGTTTTTTTGGTTGATTTCTCCGTTTTTTGCGATTTTTTTTATAAAGGAAAAATAAACAAACTAAAAGATTATTATGGAAAATGAAGGAAAAGACAGTTCCGTCGGTATTTCCGAGGAGATTGAGAAGCAGGTGAATGATTCGCCAAACGCGGAGAGCGGGACGGAAAACGCCGCTGAGAAATATGAAGAGTTTGCGGGACGGTCGGAAGAAACAGATTCTTCTCTGTCAGACGCTACGGGCGAGGGTTTGGAAAAAGATTTTTTTATCGCGGAGAAAAAGAGGTCTGTCCTTGATTCGTTGCTAAACAACAAGAAAAAAATAATCGTTATCGCGTTGCTGCTCGTTTTGATTGCGGCCGGGGCTTTTTATTTCTTGAGCAAAAAGGAAGAGAGCAATACCGCAGCGCCCGTTGTTAAGAGCAACAACGGCACGATAATAGATTATGCCATGACGGCGATGCAGGGGGTGCAGTCTTATTCTTTTGACGGAACGATGAGTTTCAGGCGCGCGCTCAAGACTAACGACAGCGAATATAGTATGAACTATAATGTTACCCACAAAGGCGTATCCGACAAAGGGACGCAGGGGGATTCGTCGGCGTATTCTTCTCTCGCTTATAACACCGTGAGAAGCGCGGAGGAAAACAAAAGAGAAACGGGCATCGGTTTGGATTCGGCGATTATCGGCGGCAAAAAATATCTTAAGCTGAATAATCTTTCGATAGCCGGCGCTTCCAATGCCGCGACGCTGGAGAATGGGCTGAAAGATTTCAGCGGCAGTTGGTATCTTGTCTCCGAGGATAACTACAAGAGTCTTTATACGGAGGTAAAAGATTATGCTTTTTTGCCTGCCGATTTGAATCTTTTCGACGTGGAAAGTGTGGATGATTTTAATGAGATATTCAATCACAAGGTTTTGACTTCTCCTCAAAATGTGGGGAGCGAATTGACGGGGGATGGCGCCGAGACGATTCATTACGATACCGGGTTGAGCGCCGAGGGGGCTGTCGAGCTTGTGGTGGCGCTGTCGAAAAAGAATGCGGATATGGGGGGAAGCGATGAGATGACAAAGGCGTTGCAAGAGCTACAATCCAAACCTCAGGAGGCCGCAAAATTCAAGAAGATGGTGGACTATGTAATGCAGAAAGTCAGCATAGAAATCTGGATAGGAAAAAGCGACAATCTCGTCCATCGTTTTCGAGTGAGCGGAGATTTCAACGGCGATGACGTCAAGGGTTTTTACAGCAAGCTGGGGGAGGTTTATGGCGGGTCGTATTCTTCGGAAAACGGTACGCAAGACGAGGGTATGAGCTTCAACGTGGATTATACTTTGTCTGATTTCAATTCCGCCAAGGTGCGCGAACCGGAAGGTGCCAAAGATTTTGCGGAGGTTATGGAAAAATTGAAAAGCATCAATCCGAATATGGCAGTCGCCGCGGCTTCTTCGTCCGCTTTGGATACCGATGTCGACGGGCTGAGCGATGAGCAGGAAAAAGTGTACGGCAGCGACGCAAGCAAGCCCGACACGGACGGCGATGGATACAAAGACGGGGACGAGATCAAAAACGGCTACGATCCGATTGTAGCCGGCAGCGCGCGTCTTGATTACAACAAGCTTAACAAAAAATAACTAATTTTTAAATTACAAATATGAGCATTGCAGGTCTCATCGTTTTTCTTTCTCCCTGGTTCATCATTTTCTTGCTGGCGAGTATCAGGCAGATCAATGAGTATGAGCGCGGGGTGCGGTTTCTTCTGGGAAAGTATGACGGCATTATGGAGCCGGGATGGCGCTTGGTGATTCCGATAATTCAGTCCTATCAGAAGGTGGACATTCGCGTGCGCGTGGTGGACGTGCCGGATCAAGATGCCATTACCAAAGACAATGTGTCGGTCAACGTGAATGCGGTGCTTTATTACCAAGTGCAAAAGGCGGAAATCGCGGTGGTCAAAGTGGAAAATTTCACTTATGCGGTGTCCCAGCTGGCGCAGACGACGATGCGCGACGTTGTGGGGGAGGTGACTTTGGACGAGCTTCTCTCGCAGCGGGATATTATTTCGGCGCGTATCCGCGAAATCGTGGACAAGGCGACCGAGGAATGGGGAGTGCAAGTGGTTTCGGTGGATCTTAAACACATCGAGTTACCCGAGGATATGAAGCGGACGATTGCCAAACAGGCGGAGGCGGAGCGGGAAAAACGGGCGGACATTATCAAGGCGGAAGGCGAGCTGGCTTCGGCGGAAAATATGGCCAAGGCGGCAGACATTCTTGCCGGTTCTCCCGGGGCTATCCATTTGCGCACTTTGCAATCAATCAATGACATCAGCTCGGATCAGTCCAACACAGTGGTCTTCGCGGTTCCTTTGGAAATTTTGCGCGCGATAGAGGGCATGGGCAAGAAACAGTAGAAAACTTCCAAAAGGTATTGCCAAGCTTTTTTCTTTGTGATATAAAGAATAAGTGTTTTGACTGCCAATATTTATAGCGCAGTCAAACCTTTTTGGGACGTTAGCTCAGTTGGTAGAGCAGCAGCCTTTTAAGCTGATGGTCACAGGTTCGAGCCCTGTACGTCCCACACGAGAAAGCCGCGGAATTTTTTCCGCGGTTTTTCGATGGGCATGTTTTTGCCATACTTTATTTTTGAATCGTGGATCACACCAGAAATGGTGTGAATCACGCGGGACAAAACGTTTTTTGCGTAGCATTCACACCATTTCTGGTGTGGTCCGGATGCCAAGTTGGGTTTTCTTTATCAATGTGGGTTGAAGACAAAAAATAGGCGTTGGGAAGTTGCAGGTGGGTCAGGTTTTGATATTGACTTCTGATCGGTTCTGGATTAGACTGGGATAAAATATAAAAATAAACAAGGAGAGAACCATTTGAAAAGGAAAAAGACGTATATTTTGCCGCTACTGGCTATAATAGCGGTAATCGCTTCTTTATGTTCAATGACTCTGAACGGTGAATATCACACGAAAACTTTTCCGCTAGGGTACCAGAAAATATCGGGAGAGGCTGGAGAGATAGTCTCTTGTGAATATGTGTCTTTCTGGAGAGAGCCTAGTATCATTTATTACTGGGATGGACAAAAATATAACACAGATGAGTTTGGTTTAACAGGCTTGTCTGCTGAGTGCCAAGAAAATAAAAGAAAAGTGGAGGAAGAATTTAATGACAAAAACTCAAAGATTAGCTTTGAATGCTTTGCGGATTCTAATGCTTCCGGGAGCGGAAGTCATGAAATATATTGTATTAAGGGGGTGGCTTATAGTGATAGGGTTTTATGGTATGGCGAGAGGGTTGTCGGATACGACGAGATGCTTTACAGGGAGAAGTGCACCCTTATTGATGACAACAACACTGTAAAGGCTTTCGTGGAATATTATCCGCTAAGATCTTTTGAGGATTTAATGCAAACTTTGTTTCCTTCCTTGACCTCGCGTGGTTTTTCGAAATAATGATTTACCTTTGGAACTGTATCAAGTTCCATTTTTTTATTGAGCAAATTCTGTTTTTATGCTAGGCTTTAAATATAAGAAGTAAAACAAAATCAATGATAAAAAGAGAAATTGAAAAAATTGTTGAGTCGATTATCAAGGCGAAGTTCGGCGGGCTGGAGGGCGTCAGCTTTGAGGTGGAGAATCCCAAACAGAAAGATAACGGGGACTATTCCTGCAATGCGGCGATGGTGCTTGCCAAGAGACTGGACAAGAATCCGCGCGAAGTCGCCGAGGAAATGGTTTTGGAAATATTGAAAGACGCCAAGAGCGGGGAGTATTTCAAGAAAGTGGAAGCTGCCGGTCCGGGATTTATAAATTTTTATATCAGCGATGAAAAGCTTTTTGACAACGCGCTGAAGATTTTGGATAGAAAAGAGAAATTCGGCAAAAGCAAGCAGGGAGAAGGCAAGACGGTTGTGATTGATTATTCTTCCATCAATATTGCCAAGCCGATGCACGTCGGGCATCTGCGCTCGACAATTATCGGGCAGGCACTTCGCAACATTTATTCTTCTCTGGGGTACAAAGTGATCGGGGACAATCATGTCGGCGACTGGGGGACGCAATTCGGCAAGATGATTTATGCCTACAAGAATTGGGGCGACAAGAAAAGCATTGCCAAAAATCCGGTCGAGGAGATGACCAAGCTTTATGTCCGTTTCCACAAGGAATCGGAGGAAAACAAAACTCTGGATGATTTGGCGCGCGAGGAGACAAAAAAGCTGCAAAACAAAGACGATGAAAATACCAAGATCTGGAAATTTTTGGTGCGGGCGAGCCTGAAGGATGCTGATAAAATTTATAAGATATTGAAGGTGAAATTCGACTATACTTTGGGCGAAAGTTTTTATGATGAAATGCTTCCCGGCATAGTGAAAGACGCGGGGGATCGGGGGCTTGCAAAAAAGAGCGAAGGGGCGGTGATTATCGATTTGGAAAAGTTCGGGCTTCCGCCTTTCCTTGTGCAGAAGACCGATGGCGCGTATCTCTATGCCACGACCGATTTGGCGGCGGCGAAATATCGCAAGGATAAATGGAAGGCCGACAAGATTCTTTATGTCGTTTCCAATGAACAGTCGCTGCATTTGGAGCAGTTGTTTAAATCGCTGGAGCTTTTGGGCTATTGCCCGAATACGGAGCTTCAGCATGTCAAATTCGGGATGGTACTGGGAGATACGGGCAAGAAATTTTCTACGCGCAAAGGGGATACCGTGAAATTGGAAGACCTTATCGCCGAGGCGGTGAATATGGCTAAGAAAGTAATTGAAGAAAAAAATCCCGAGCTGAGCCAAAAGGAAAAAAAGAAAGTCGCTTGGACGGTGGGAGTTGGGGCGGTCAAATATAACGACCTGTCGCAGAACCGGCTGACTGACATTGTGTTCAATTGGGAGAAGATGCTTTCTTTCGACGGAAACAGCGCGCCCTATCTGCAATACACTTGCGCGCGCATCAATTCCCTGCGGGAGAAATATAAAGATGAAAATAAATTGAACAAGCTGGATGCGTTGATTCCTTTTCAGATGCAAAAGCCGCGCTTGGAACTTTTGCGCGAGGAGGCGGAGAAGGACATTCTGCGCAGTCTTCTCAAATACCCGGAGGCGGTGGAAAATGCCGCCAAAGAAAACAACCCGCACCTCGTTGCGCTTTACATCTATAATCTGGCTTCCGATTACAATACTTTCTACAACTCTTTTCCGATTCTTAAGGCGGACAAAGATTTGAAAAAAGCCCGGCTGGCGCTTTCCGAAGCGGTGGCGATCGTTCTTAAGAACGGACTTAATCTTCTGGGAGTCGAAGTGCCGGAGAAGATGTGATTTCTGTCGGGAGAAGTTTTTCTATTCACATCACGGAGTAGCTGGCTTTAGCCTGCGCCGTTGTCCCACGCGGGATAAAACGTTTTTGCGTAGCATTCACACCATCTCTGGTGTGATCCGAAAATCCAAAATGCAAAAACAATTTGCTACTCCACGTATAATTTCGTATTCCGTAGAGACGCGATTTATCGCGTCTTTTGTTTATGCCAAAACGGAATAATTCTCGGAGTATTTCGCGGAGTAGCATAGCTTTAGCCTGCGCCGCTGTCCAATGCAAAAAGGAACAAATGCATGTACGTTCGTTCCATTCGCTTGGGACAACCGCGCAGGCTAAAGCCGTGCTACTCCGCCTGGGGCACACCGCAATCATTGACTTCCCTTTATTTTGGCGTTATTATGGAGGTGTAATCAGTTTATATGCCTACCGTGGAATTCAGGAATGATAATAATAATCGATTTTAAACTCTATTTTTATTTAATAGGTCTTTTTGCGGATACTTGTTAAATAAAAGTGGAGTTTTTTATGTTTTGGAGATTTCCCTTCGTGTTGCCATTCTCAAAAGCATAATCACTCGACAGGACAATTAAGAAAATAACCAAAATTTATGCAAAAATACAGAACTCATCGCTGTGCCGAACTGCGCAGGGAGGATGAAGGCAAAAACGTCATATTGTCCGGCTGGGTAAATACGCGGCGTGATCACGGAGGCGTGATTTTTATCGACTTGCGAGATCGCGAAGGGCTGACGCAGATTACTTTTGATCCGAAGATATCCGAAGAGGCGTGGAAACTGGCGGACGAGATTCGCAGCGAATTTGTGGTGCGAGTCGAGGGGAAAGTCGTGCTGCGTCCCGGGGATATGAAGAACGAAAAATTGCGGACGGGAGAAATCGAGATTGAGGCTTCCAATCTTGAAATACTTTCCAAATCCAAAGTGCCGCCTTTTGAAGTGGCGGAAATCGAGGGAGTGGATAAGGCCAAAGATGTAAAAGAGGAGCTTAGGTTGGAATATCGCTTTGTCGATCTGCGCCGCCGCAAGATGCAGGAGATGCTGCGCGCCAAGGATAAATATTTTCAGACCATACGCAAATATTTTCAGGACAGAGATTTTGTGGAGGTTCAGACCCCCATTCTCGCCAACTCTTCGCCGGAAGGCGCGCGCGACTTTTTGATTCCTTCGCGACTTTATCCGGGGAAATTTTATGCGTTGCCGCAAGCGCCGCAACAATTCAAGCAGCTTTTGATGGTGGGCGGAGTGGACAAATATTTTCAGATTGCACCCTGTTTTCGCGACGAGGATCCGCGAATGGACCGCGCCTACGGGGAATTTTATCAGCTGGATATGGAAATGAGCTTTGTGGAGCAGGAAGATATTTTTGATGTTATGGAGCCGCTGTTTCTGGATTTGGTTGCGAAATTCAGCGACAAGAAAGTGGTGGGGCTGGATGAGAACGGAAGATTCAGGAGGATTACCTGGAAGGACTCGATGGAAAAATACGGCATCGACAAGCCCGACCTCCGTTTTGAAATGGAAATAAAACCGATTACCGAATTGGTAGCCGGTTGCGGCTTCGGCGTTTTTGCGGATATGGCGGTCAAGGGCGGCGTAGTGCACGCGCTCAAAGTAAAAGACGGCGCAAGATTTTCGCGCAAAGAAATTGACGAGCTGACGGAAATCGCCAAGGGCAAAGGCGCCAAGGGGCTGGCATATATCGTGCTCAAAGAGGCCGGAGAATTGCAGTCGCCGATTGTGAAATTCTTGGGTGACGAACTTGCGAATAAGATTGTCGAGTCGGTGGACGCAAAAGTCGGTGATATTATTTTCTTTGGCGCGGATCAATGGCTGACGGTGTGCGATGCGCTCGGGGCGGTGCGCAATGAATGCGGCTCACGTCTCGGACTTAAGGACAAAAAGAAAGGCGCGTTTTGCTGGATCGTTGATTTTCCGATGTACTCGGAGTCGGAGATTGAAAAGGGGCGGATTGATTTTGAACATAATCCATTCTCGATGCCGCAGGGAGGTTTGGAAGCGCTCAAGGAAAAAGATCCCTTGGAAATTTTCGGCTATCAGTACGACGCGGTTTTTAACGGCTTCGAATCTTTGAGCGGCGCGATTCGCAATCATGAACCGGAAACGATGTATGAGGCGTTTGAGATTGCCGGTTACACAAAAGAGGAAGTGGATGCGCGCTTCGGCGGAATGATAAAAGCGTTCCAGTACGGAGCGCCGCCTCACGGCGGTTGCGCTATCGGCGTTGATCGTTTCTTTATGGTGCTCAATGACGTGGAATCAATTCGTGACATTTACGCTTTCCCGAAAGACGGAAAAGGCAAAGACCTGATGATGGACAGTCCGGCGATCGTGAACAAGGAGCAATTGGACGAATTGCATATAAAATTAACTAAGATTTAGAATTCTATTTGTCATTGCGAGGAAGTACTCCGATGTGGCAATCCTGTTACTATAATTCACAGAGTATAAATATCACGTCTATTTTGCCTAGTACCGGAATTGTCGCGTTTCCGCTATTATTACACATTGTTACACTCGCAAAAACATTTAAAAAATGTTAAAATGTCCATAGATAAACTAACCTGTTGTTTATGAAAAATATCGAGGTTGAGGCACGGAGTTTCATAACCGATGAGCAGTTCGAAAATGCCAAAAAAATATTGGACAGAGATTGCGAATTTATGGAGAAGCTCAACGAAACTACCATATATTTTTCAGGCGAAAAAGATTTGCGGATGCGAAAAAATGAGACGGGAGCGTTTGTTATTCTGAAAGAGGGGAAAATCCACGATGATTTCCGCAAAGAATCGGAGATAAAAATAGACAGGGATGACTTTGACGATATGGCGGAACTTTTTCAAAGTCTGGGGTTTGCAATCGAAATCGAGTGGCGGCGAAATCGTTTGGAATACAAAAAGGCGGCCATGAAAATCCTGCTGGACGATACCAAAGGCTACGGCAAAATATTGGAAATAGAAAAAATGGCGGAGACGGGAAGCGAAAACGAAGTGCACGCCGCGCTCACGGAAGAGATGAAGATATTCGGCATCACGAATATTACTTCTAAAAAAGAATTTAATGAGAGGTTTGAATATTACAAACAAAATTGGCAAAATTTAATCAGATAGGATTAATCATATGGAATATGAAGTGGTAATCGGAATGGAAATCCATTTCGAGCTCAAGACGGCATCAAAAATGTTTTGCAGCTGTACGAACAATCCGGAGGAATCCGTTCCCAACAAGAATGTTTGTCCGATTTGCATGGGGCATCCGGGGACGCTGCCGACCATCAACAAGAAAGCCATTGAGAGCGTAATTTTGGCGGGGCTGGCGGTAAATTGCGAGATAGCTACTTTCTCCAAATTCGACCGCAAGAATTATTTCTATCCCGATTTGCCCAAAGGCTATCAGGTGACGCAGTACGATTTTCCTCTGTGCAAGAACGGTTTTCTGGAAGTCAACGGCAAAAAAATTCGCATCAATCGCATTCATATGGAAGAAGACACCGGCAAGCTGGTGCATCCGACCGGGGCGGGATATTCTCTGGTGGATTTGAACAGGTCAAGCGTGCCGCTGGCGGAACTGGTGACGGAGGCGGACTTGCGGTCTTCTGTGGATGCCAAAGATTTTTGCAAGCAGTTGCGGCAAATCATTCGCGCCATCGGCGTGGCGGACGGTGATATGGAAAAAGGACACATGAGATGCGAGGCGAACATCAGCTTGCGTCCGGTGGGTCAGGAAAAATTCGGAACCAAGGTGGAAGTCAAAAACCTAAACTCGTTCCGTGCGGTGGAACGGGCAATCGAGTACGAAATCAAGAGGCAGACGGAAGTTTTGAATGAAGGCGGACAAGTCGTGCAGGAAACGCGCGGCTGGAATGCGGACAAGCAAATCACTTTTTCGCAGCGGCTAAAAGAAGAGGCGAACGATTACCGCTATTTTCCCGAGCCGGATCTGCCCCCGATGGATATCACCAAAGAAGCCGGCGTGTTTGACGTCGAGGCGTTGCGCGCTTCTCTGCCCGAGCTGCCGTTGCAGAAGAAATATCGTTTTATGGATCAATACAATCTTCCGGAAGAAACCGCCAAAATATTTTCCGAAGACTACGATATGGCTGACGGTTTCGAGGAAATTATTTCCGAGCTGGAATCATGGGTGGAGGCCGAAGACATAGACAACGGCGCTATCGATAGACTGATCAAGCTGACGGCGAATTATGTCTTGACCGAGCTGCAAAAGCTTATGTATTCCGACGGCACTACGGTGCGCGATTGCAAGATCAGCAGAGAAAACTTTGCGGAGTTCATCATACTTATTTACGAAGGGCGCGTTTCCAGTTCCGGCGCGCAGGCTCTTTTGAAAGAGATGTTCGATACCGGCGGAGACCCTTCCGATATTTTGGATGCCAAAGGTTTGACGCAAATGAGCGACGAGAGCGAGATCGAAAAAGTCGTGGACGTGGTGATTGCCAACAATCAAAAATCAGTTGACGATTATAAAAGCGGAAAGGGCAATGCTCTGCAATTTTTGATCGGTCAGGTAATGAAAGAAAGCAAAGGGCAGGCAAATCCAAATGTGGCGGAGGAATTATTGAAAAAGAAATTGGGATAGCGTGTTGTATAAACACAAAAAGATTTTTTATAAAAAAATGAAAAATAAAATTATAATTTATCAAGCCAAATCAGGCGCTATTGAGCTGAAAGGGGATTTTAAGAAAGAGACGCTGTGGGCGAGCCAAGCTCAGATAGCCGGTCTTTTTGGAATTGAACGTTCGGTCGTGACGAAACATGTTCGGAATATATTAAAAGATGGGGAGATAGTCCAAAAAAGCAATGTGCAAAAAATGCACATTGCAAATTCCGATAAGCCTGTAGTTTTTTATTCTTTGGATGTTGTATTGGCGGTTGGATACAGGACAAATTCAAAAGTGGCTATACAATTTCGCCAATGGGCGACCAAAACCTTAAGACAGCATATTTTGGAGGGTTATACTATCAATAAAAAACAATTGGCGAAAAATTACGAAGCTTTCATGCAGACAGTGGAAGATGTCAAAAGGCTTTTGCCGAAAAACGGAGAAATAAAAGCGGAAGATACCCTGGAGCTTATAAAATTATTTGCTTCAACTTGGTTTTCTCTTGATGCTTATGACAAGGAATCTTTTCCGAAAAAAGGCGTAACCAAAAAACAGGTCAAAATAACGGCGGAGAGTTTTGCCAAGGCGCTCAAAAAGCTCAAACAGGAACTGATTGCCGGAAAAGAGGCGAGCGAATTTTTCGCCGCCGAAAGAGCGGAGGGAAATCTTGCCGGAATTATTGGAAATGTTTTTCAGTCTTTTGGCGGAAAAGACTTATATCCGACTGCGGAGGAAAAAGCGGCTCATCTTCTCTATTTTATCGTTAAAAATCACCCTTTTATTGATGGCAACAAGAGAAGTGGCGCTTTTGCGTTTGTGTGGTTCTTGAGGCAAGCGGGAATCTTGGACATCAACCGCCTCACGCCGGAAGCTCTGACCGCGCTTACACTTCTGGTTGCGGAAAGCAATCCGAAAGATAAAGACCGAATGATCGGGCTGGTTTTGATGATATTGAAAATCTAGAGGACTTTTAGAAGGTCATAGAAGAACGGCGATTTCATACGCGGAGTAGCAGACTTCAGTCTGCGTTGCTATCCCACGCAGGAATAATAAAACGTATACGTCGTATTTATCGGTTTGCGACAGCCACCGCAGGATAAATCCCGTTACTCAAAGCGGTATGGCGTTTAGCCCATCATCCATCATCTCTTGCCACTCCGAATAAAGGGGTATATAATTCAATCAGACATCAACATATTTTAATAATATCCCACGAAACCAGACGCGATAAATCGCGTCTCTACAAAATGCAAATGTGTTGCATTTTTGCATTGTGTTTAAATAATCAAACCAACTAACAAAAAACAACTATGTTCCAGAAAATAACGTCCTTATTCAAAAACCAACAGGGGGGGGTAATAGTAGACTCCTAAAAAAGAACTATCAAAAATTAACGTCTTCTTGCTTAATGTTTCTCTTGCTATTTCAAGTGATAGGAGGAGTTTTTTTGTTTGTGCCGGTAGAAGAAGCACAAGGTGCAATCAAAACTTGGGATTTCGCAAATACAGCAAATATTGCCAATTTGACTTATGACAATGCTAAAATTGAATTTGTCTCCAACAACGCACAACTAAAAGCAGCTAGTAATTGGTATAATTCTTCCTGGGAATATAGAAAAAAATTCACGATAGACCACACAAAAGTTGGAGCTAGTTTAACGGATTTTACTGCCTTAATCAATCTTTCTTCTGATGCCGATTTAGCTTCCAAAGCCCAGGACGATGGAAATGATATTCTGTTTACCTCCTCTGACGGAACCACTAAATTGAGTCACGAGATAGAAAAATACACCAAGACTACCGGAGGGCTTGTTGCATGGGTGAAAATTCCCAACCTCTCTTCTTCAACTAATACTGATATCTATATGTACTACGGAAACGCCGAAGCACCTGATGAACAAGATATGGTTAACGCCTGGGACCCTAACTATAAAATGGTTAATCACATGGCAATGTTTGACCTTGAGGCTTATAAACAGGTCAGTGGCTACACTGCAGGATCATCCGATAATTACTATATTACGGAACCATCAGTTATTTATCAAAATAATACATGGATGATGTGGGCGCATGTCAGAAAGTTCCGTTCTGGCGCATGGCATGATGATGTTTGGTATTTTACTTCTTTAGATGGAGTTACATGGACCGAAGACTCGGAGGCGCTTCAGGACGCTTATAGACCTTTTGTCCTTTGGAACGCAGCAGACAATAAATACTGGATGTATGCGACTCCCGATCAAACGAAGATAAACCTTTATACAAGTTCAAATGCTACTGGATTTACTCTTGACACAAACTCATGTATTACTACTGGTGCGGTATATGACCAGATGGTAGCTAACAATACTGTCTATAGAGATGGTTCCACCTGGCATATGATTTACGAGGCTTGGAATGGAACACATTGGGGAGCCGCTAATGCGACATCTTTAGATGGCAGGACGTGGACAAAGGACACTGCCAACCCCATTGTGGTGACCGGATGGGATACTTCATCCTCAGAAACTGGCCCTGGATATCTCACTAAAATTGGCAACACGTTTTACCTACTTATTCATGGCAGACCAGCATGGGTAAATGGGTCTACCTTTTGTGGTGACGATTTATATTTACTCACGTCAACTGATTTACACACATTTACTCCCATAGGCGGTATTGCAAACCATTTCATTTCTCGTACTCAGACATGGGAGGGTGCAGGAAATGCTCATGATGGACAGATAGCCGATCCTTTTATGGTAGAACAAGGTGGATATGTTTATGTAACTTATGAGGGCATCTCTAGCCAGTCGCCCGGCCCGGGAACTGCACATCGTATCGGGACAGCCAAAATTCCTGGCACTTTTGCGACCGTGTTGACACAAGTTGCTTCCATGTTAGATTCTACAACTAATAATAATAATCCTGGGGGTGGAACTGTTGTAGCCTCTGAAAGTTTAAGCCCCGACTCAAACGGGGTTGCGTTTACATCCACTTTTGCTAACCCCTCGTTTGTCCGAATGCCGGATACTACCTCTCTTAATATAAGCGATAATACGCCTTTTACGCTTGAGGTACGAGTAAAAACTCCGCCAGGGACCAATGGTATGCGTCTGCTCAGTAAACGAGATGATTCCGACTTAGAAAATCTAGGTTATGAACTTTATCTCAGCGCTTCTACAAATACGCTGGGTTGGTTTATTGGTGACAATACAGGGAATCAAAATGAAGCGTTATCCGGTGGGACGGGGACTGCCAATCTTAGAACAAACACTTTCCATAATATTGTTTTAGAAAGAGACATAGCTAACGGTAAAATCAAAACTTTTGTCGATGGTGTTCAGGAAGTAAATGTGGCGCTAACTAAAACAGGTGATATATCAAATACTAGACAACTGAATATCGGAAAATTGAGTAGAACTGACGGTGAAAACAATAATTACTTTAATGGTACAATAAACGAAATTCGTTTGTCAAATACAGCTCGCTCTGCTGCGTGGATTTCAACTAATTATAATAATGAGAATTCACCCTCCACGTTTTATTCTGTTGGTTCAGAGGTTTTCTATTATCCTGCGGACAACCCAACAATATATCCAAATTCTGCTTTGACGTTTACCTCCCTATCCGGCTTTACCGAAACCGCAACTAAAAATGACGGAGAAATCAAATATATTTTAAGCAATAATGCTGGAACAAATTGGATGTATTATAACGGTTCCAATTGGGTGGCTTCAAATGGAGCATATTCCCAATCGAACACCGTTTCTGAAATAAATTCGCATATTTCCAGTTTTCCAGTTGGACAAGGAGAGTTTTTATGGAAAGCTTTCTTGCATTCAAATGGAATACAATTGGTGCAGCTAAGCAGTGTGGGAATCGATAGTCTTAACAATAGTGGCAACGCCTTCACCTCTCCCGTCAAGCCCATCATAGCCTCCACCGATCCCGCCACAGGTATCCCTTCCAACGTAACCCAGATAGCCATCTCTCGAACCCCTGATTTCACCAACATATCTTGGCAGCCTCTTGACAAAGACAAATTCAAAAACATAGACCAAACCACGGAAACTCTCTATGTAAAATTCCGAACCGATCAAGGGGCGGTTTCGGATGTTGTCATATATACTCCGCAAGTAACAAATCAAAACACCGTTATAACTTTAAACGATGGAGATATCGTGAAAACCCCCAATAATCCCGATGTCTATGTAATCAAATACAAGAACAACAAGCAGTACAAAAGGCTGATCCTTTCTCCTTTGGTGTTCAAGAGTTATAGGCATCTCAAATGGGAGAATATAAAAATAGTATCCCAAGAACAACTAGACAAATATATCATTTCTAATCTAGTCAAAGAAACTATGGACACTATCATCTATCAACTATTTCCCAATGGTGATACCGGAGAAAGAAAAGAACAAGATGCCTCAACCAATTATGATCCTGATTCTGTCTATGAGATAAATGTGACGGATAGAGATTCATACAAGCTGGTGAAATAATATCTTGCCCATTTTGTATCCCGAAAGTCAGAGTATCTCATTTCGGAATGACAAGTTTGAAGTGTTATAAAACGCAGGAAGGACAGTCCTCTTGATTCGGCAAGGACAGTCCTTTTTTGCTGTCTAACAATTTCATACGCGGAGTAGCATGGCTTTAGCCTGCGCTGCTGTCCCAGCAGGAGCAGTAAAATGTATACGTCGCATTTATTGGTTTGAGATAACCTCGCGGGATTTGGCGATATATCGTACCTATTCATTATTTGATAATTTTATAGGCCGTTATCCAACTTTTGCACAAACAAAAAACGGGTTAATAAAACCCGTTTTTCCTATAAGCCTATTTCACCAGATAATTTGTAGCTGCGAATTCATATTGGTCGATGAATATCTTTTTCATCGGCATAGCTGAATTCAATTCGTAAAATGTCAGAAGCGCGGCGCGATATTCTTCCACTGACAATTCTCTCACGCGGTCGTTTTTAAAATAGGTCAATCCGCGACTGCAGACTTGCGACGAAACCTCTTTCTTTAGTGTTTGTTTGATATCTTTTGAAGAAAACATAGATTTTCGATATGAATATGCCAATTATTTTGCAAACCCCATTCTATAATCATATTGCAACGATGCGGTTAAGGCAATGGTTTTGTTGGGTTATGCGTAATATATGGTTCTGGTCATAAATTCTAAGATAGTAGGTAGCCCACCCGACACATCTGATGTATTTTGGATTATGGGACCACACCAGAAATGGTGTGAACCACGCGGGACAGAACGTTTTTGTGTAGTATTTCACACCATTTCTGGTGTGGTCCGAATATAAAACCGGATTTTTGATTAACAGAAATTTTTGGTGTCTGTTATAAAACCATATTTTGCATATGACCTGTTTTATTTTATAAATTCAGAAACCAATCCTTTCGCCTCTGAATGATTATTCACCCAATGGATGTTTTTGTCTCTCTTGAACCAGGTGATTTGTCGTCGGGCGTATTGGTGCGTGTGGAATTTTATTTGTTGGACGGCCTCTTCCAGCGAAATTTCTTTTCGGAAATAAGAACTGATTTCTTTGTACCCGATGCCGCTCATGGCGGGTAAAGAGGAATCGTATTTCTTTGCGAGCCTTTTCGTCTCTTCGACCAGCCCCGCTTTCATCATCTCGTCCACTCTTTTGTCTATTTTCGCATACAGTTCTTTTCGTTCAATCGCAATGCCGATTTGGAGGATGTTAAAAAGAGGTTTTCCTTTTTTCTGCTGAAAAGAAAATACTTCCCTCGTGGTCTTGCAGACTTCCAGCGCGCGAATGATTTTTCTTTTGTTGTTCACCCCGATATTCTCGGCGGATACGGGATCTATTTTTCGCAACTCGTCAAAAAGTTCTTTCACGTCTTTTTCCTCCAGCTCGGCTCGCAGTTTTTCGTCGGATGGGGCTTTGGGAATGTCCAGATTGTCCACGATGGCGCTGATATAAAGTCCGGTGCCGCCGGTCAGGATAGGGAGCTTGTCTCGGCTCTGTATTTCTTTTATTTTTTCCAACGCAGCCGGTTTGTAATCGGCGAGGGAAAATTTCTCACTTGGATTTATCAGGTCAAGCAGATAGGTCGGAATGTCGTCCGTAAAATACACGGTTTCATTTCCGATAATTTTTTTGACGACACTCGCGCCGCTGATTTTATTGGTGGCAATATCCATTTCTTTGTAGATCTGCCTTGAGTCGGCGTTGATAATTTCGCCGTCAAATTTTTTTGCCAATGTCAAAGCAAGCCCGGTTTTGCCGGATGCGGTGGGGCCGAGGATGACAATGAGAGGGGAGAGGTTTGGCATGTTTAAAATTTTAACAGGTGTTGCGAGGAAGTCGGTACTACGGCGATGCGGCAATTCCGATACCGGAGCTTGACTGACTCTATTTGTCATCTCGAAGGAGTACCCGACTGAGAGATCTGAGAAATGCACGAAGGCTTTGTCAGTTATTGTTTTTATAGCAAGATTATATTTGCATAGTATTATTCCCAGATTTCTCAATCGGAGTACCTCATTTCGAAATGACAGATATTGGTTGTTTCTTTTAACAGGTATTGCGAGGAGGCGCTCCTTCTCGCAATGACACAAAAATGTTTACTGACTCTTAACGATTGACTTTATAAATTTGCCTGCTAATAACTGCTTTTATTTAAGCCAAAATATAGGGAATAAAAAAGTAAAGTTAATTATAAAGAGTCAGTTAGTTATCGTTTATCAGCAATCCTTCCAGCGCCCATGGTGTGACCTTGATAACTTTTGCCTTGGCAAATGCGCCGACCGTGCTCTTGTCGGTTTCATTCTTGCTGATCTTAATATCTTTAAAGCTTCTGGTTTTGCCGAAATAATATTTTTCATTTTCTTTTTCTATCAGAACTTCAACGCCGCGTCCGACATAGCGCCGATTGTTTTCAAGCGCGGTGTCCCGAAGAATGTCGTTCAGTTTTTCTTCGCGAATTTTCTTTTCTTCTCCGCTGACGTCGTCAGGTATTTCGAAAGACACCGTGCCGGAGCGCGGAGAATACTTGTTGATATAAGCTATGTCAAATTTCGCCTGCCGCATCAATGCAGCCGTTTCTTGAAATTGTTCCTCGGTCTCCCCGGGAAAGCCGACGATAATGTCGGTGGTCAGCATTACGTCTTGTATATCTTCTCGAATTGTATCCACCAATTCCAAAAAATGTTCTTTGGTATATTTGCGGTTCATCTTCTCGAGGATTTCGTTGCTTCCTGACTGGAGGGCCAGGTGAATGTGGTTGGTGCCTTTTGGAGACTCCTTTACGGTTTTTATCAATTTCTTGCTCATATCTTTGGGATGGCTGGTCAGAAATCTGATCCAGAAGTCGCCTTCAATTTCGTTGATTTTTCGCAGAAGAGCAGGGAAGTCGGTCTGTTCGTCGGGACGGTATGAATTGACATTTTGTCCCAATAAAATAATTTCCTTGTAGCCTTTTTGGACAAGCCCGGTGATCTCATCGAGAACATCCTGTGTCGGTCTTGAGTACTCCCTTCCGCGCGTGTAGGGGACGATGCAGTAGGAACAAAAATTATTGCATCCGGTCATAATCGGCACGTAGGCGGTAAAAGGATTTTCGATTGCCGGTTTGACTTGGAAATAATCGAATTCTTTTTCCTCGGCAATCTTTCCCAGTCCCAATTTTTCCGGAAGCTCGTTTATATTTTTAATATCGATAATGACATCGAAAATCTTTCCCAATTTCTCCCGATCTTTTTTGACCACGCAGCCGGTGAGTACGGCTTTGAATTTCGGATTATCCAGCCGATATCGCTTAAATTTCTTCCCATTCCCGTAGAGGCGACTGACGGCGGATTCGCGGACGGCGCAGGCGACGAAGACGACCAAATCCGCCTCGCTTTCTTTGGAGGTTCTTTCGCCGCCGAACTTTTCCAAAACGCCGGACACTCTCTCCGCGTCGGAATAATTCATCTGGCAACCGTAGATTTGGATGAAATATTTCATAATTGATGTTGTGATTAACTCCAATAAGGGTAACAAAAAAAGGAGGTTTGGGCAAGGAAGGAGCGTGAAAAGGACTCCTTAATCAAAATATGAGAAATAAATCGTGCGTTTAGTTGAAGTGTAAAGAGTTTTCTTTGTTGAATTGTTTGGGTAAAATAAAAAACAACCTGAATTATAAAAAATTTAAAATATAATTAGAGCTGTTTGTTTAATCTTTTTTTTCTTTCTCCTCTTTTTCTTCTTGAATTTCTTTTAATCCTTTTTCTTCTCCAAAAGATAGAGCATCATATGCCATTCCCATTTTCTCACCTCCATTTTTTTTATTTTTATTTTTACTCTTCCACCATACCATCTCCTCTCATCCTGTCAACCCGTAAAAAAGAAAGCCTTTCGCGTGCTTTCTCTTTACTTTAAACAAGGCAAAGATCATATACGGAGTAGCAGGCTTTAGCCTGCGCTGCTGTCCAATACAGGCAGAACAAACATATACAATCTCGTTCCATTCGCGTGGGACAACCGCGCAGGCTGAAGCCATGCTACTCCGTTTATGAAAAACAGCGAGGACAGTCCTTTTGGTTCTGTAAAATTTTATTTCTTCTCCCTGATTTCTTCTTTTATCTTTTGCAAAAATTCTTCCGTTTGCATCGCCACAATGTCGCGCGAGCCTTTGGAGCGAATGGCTACGGCGCCGGCCTCAATTTCCTTGTCGCCGAGAACCAGCATATACGGCACTTTCTCTTTTTCCGCCTCGCGGATTTTTTTGCCGATGCTTTCGTTGCTGTCATCAATCTCGACACGGATGCCTTCGTCAGAGAGAATGTCGAATATTTTTTGCGTGTATTCGAGATGTTTTTCGGAAGAAACGGGCAGGAGTTTGACTTGAACGGGGGAGAGCCAGAGAGGGAGATTGCCGCCGGTGTGTTCAATGAGGATGCCGATAAATCTTTCCAGCGAGCCGAAGATGGCGGCGTGAATCATCACCGGGGTTTTCTTCTCGCCGTTCGCATCAACGTATTCTACGTCGAATCTTCCCGGTAGCTGGAAGTCGAGCTGGATAGTGGCAAGTTGCCAAGATCTGCCGATAGCATCCTTGATATTGATGTCAATCTTGGGGCCGTAAAAAGCGCCGTCCTTATCTTTGAGTCCGTATTCGATATCTTCTTTCGCAAGCGCTTGTCGCAAATTCTCTTCCGCCTTGTCCCAAGTGGTTATCTCTCCCATAAAATCATCGGGGCGAGTGGAGAGAAAAAACTCCGGCTGAATATTGAAAACTTTATAATATTCCTTGACCATCTTGAGGAGCGTTCTGATTTCTTTCTCGATTTGGTTTTCCATCAGGAAAAGATGCGCGTCGTCCTGCGTGATGGCGCGCACGCGAAAGAGTCCGTTGAGCTGTCCCGATTTCTCGTTGCGCATCACGCGTCCGATCTCGGTGTAACGGATCGGCAGTTCTTTGTATGATCTTTGTTTGGTCTGGTAAATTTTGATGTTGAAAGGGCAGTCCATCGGTTTGAGGCAATAAGTATCTTCTTCCACTTTAAAAGAAAACATATCTTCCTGATAGTGATCCCAATGCCCGGAAGTTTCCCAGAGGACTTTTTTTGCCAGCTGCGGCGTCTGGATTTCCACCGAGCCGTATTTTTTGCGGATGCTTTTGCCGAATTTTTCCAGTTCATTCCAGATGATCATGCCTCGCGGGTGCCAGAAAGCGGATCCGGGAGCTTCGGGGTGGAAAGAGAAAAGGTCAAGCTCGCGCCCCAGTTTCTTGTGGTCGCGTTTCTCCGCTTCGATCATTTGTTTTTGATAAGCGTCCAAACCTTCTTTGTTTGCAAAGGCGATGCCATAGATTCTCTGCAACATTTTGTTTTTTTCGTCACCTCGCCAATATGCGGCGGAAGTTTTGCTAAGATGAAAAGACCGGAGGTCTATCTCGCCGGTGGAATCCAAATGCGGGCCGCGGCAAAGGTCGACAAAATCGCCGGTGCGATAAACCGTAACTTCTTCCTCGTTCGCTTCCGCGTTCAGGATTTCCACTTTGTAAATTTGCCCCGCCTGTCCGAAAAGTTCCAAAGCTTTTTCCCTTTTGATTTCTTCTCTTTCAAAAGGCAAGTTCTTTTTGATAATCTCTTTCATCTTGCTTTCCAAAAGCGGCAAGTCTTCGGGAATCAAAGTGCGCGGCAGGTCGAAGTCGTAATAAAATCCATTTTCAATGGCAGGTCCGACGCCGAATTTCGCTTCCGGAAACATATCCAGGACGGCCGCCGCCATAATGTGGGCGAGAGAGTGTCTTTGGATTTCCAATTTTTCTTGTTCGTTCATAGGTTTTAATAAAATTAATAATTGAATGCACTTCGTGTTTTTATTTTTGTTATATTTAGGACTTACGCGTTTAGCTTGTCGTTGCAAGAAGGTTCTGTTAAAAGAAACGGTCAATATCTGTCATTTCGAAATGAGGTACTCCGATTGAGAAATCTAGGAACAATACTATGCAAATATAATCTTAACTGCAAAAAATAATGCCAACAAAGTCTCGTGCATTTCCCAGATCTCTCAGTCGAGTACTCCTTCGAGATGACAAAAAATAGGGAATGATAAAATATAACAACAAAAAAAGCCCAAGAATACTTGCGCTTTGGGACCCTCCAAGGACAAAATCCTCTTTCAGGCGGTTCCACCCAAATTCCGAAAAATAAATCTCGGCATCTTTCTGATTGTCTCGAAGTTTGGCCTTTCGGTGGAATAAATTCCAGAACGTTTGGTGGACATTCCGATCACTTCTAAGACTGATTATAGGCTTTTCGGGAAATATGTCAAACGCTATGCGCAAAGAGAAAGATCGCTGCTTCCAGCGACCTGTATCGCGTTTTTTTATTTTTATTTCATTATTTTTTTTAGATCTTTTCGAGCCTGTGCGACGTCATTGCCTTCCTCCTCTGCCTGATCAATCAGGGTCGCAATATCCTGAGGCAGGCAAGAGTCTTCTCGGCCGATTTTTTGTTTGTAAAAAGCTTTTTTCACCTCGTTCATGCTTATCTTTTTTCTTAGCTCGGAAACGAGGGAAGGGGAAAATTTTGAGACATCGTTCTTTAAACATTTCGCTTTCTCGATGAGCTGCTCCAGTTCACGGACTTCCTCTCTCCAATCCGCATAATCCACTATCGGATACATCGTCGAGCCGAAATTATCGAGGCATCGATAGTTTAGCTCCACTAAGTACATGGCTTGCCTTTTCTTTATTTTTGGCAGCCGGCGTTTCTTGTAATCTGAGACGTTGTGCCCATAATGACCGGCATTTTCGATGGCTTCTTCCATCCAGTCAATGGAACCCAGACCCGGATATTTTTCCGCCTCGGAGAACATGTGTTTTAATCTTGCAATAGCTGCATCCTTGTGCAGTTTTGGCAGGCGATGTTTCCCTATGTCATCGACGTCGCATCCCAGCTTTTCTGCTTTGATGAATAGCTCTTCCACCTTAGGAAGCAAATAAAAATATGCTTCGGCAAGATTACTCTCTGTCCGCTCGAGCTTTTGCTTTAGAATGGCCAAAGCTTCCATCTTCTCCAACTCCGGCAATTCTTTTTCAAAGGCAGATATGTCATCTCCGCGCTCCTTGAGGTACCGGACCCAGCCCCTGAATGTGTCTATAAAAGGCATATTCCCCGGGTCCTTTTTCTTCTTGGCAATTTCTTCTTCCAATTCAGATGTTTCGATCTTCAATGGCGTGATAGTCTCTATATTCATTTTGTCCCCACTTTTTTTGTTTGTGCAAAGATTATATCTTTGCCACTTGGCCTTGTTGATGGAATATGACCCCCCATAACACTCGGCAAAGTTCCTATATTATAGCATAAAGGGGACGGATTGTTAAAGGTTGGGAAAATGGAGTTCTGTCTACACGCTTAAAAAGCGATACGGGAATCGCTTTTTAATTTGCTTGTCTTAATCATAGGACTTACGTGATTAATTCTGTTTTGTCGTTGCGAGGAACCGGTACTCCGGCGACGCGGCAATCCCGATACCGGAACTTGGCTAACCCTATTATTTGTCATCTCGAAGGAGTACTCGACTGAGAGATCTGAGAAATGCACGAAAATTTTGTTGGTATCGTTTTTTTACAATAAAATTATATTTGCATGGTATTGTTCTTAAGATTTCTCAATCGGAGTACCTCATTTCGAAATGACAGATATTGATTATTTCTTTTAGCAGGAGCACCTTCTCGCAACGACAAGCTGAACGCGTAAGTTCTAAATCAATCCAAAACCACATTCTGCGGCGTAACGATATTTTTAATCCCGTCCAATATCTTATCATCGCAATCTATATTCTTGTTCGCTTTGATTTTTTTATAACCGTTATTTTCGGCGGGTACGGATATAAAAACATTGAATTTGCCGTCGGCTTGATTTTTCAAAAATTCGGAAAGTTCCATCATTGCTTTTTTGGTGTTGTCGCGGGGAATTCGGATATTGATTGTCTCGGCTTCTTCCAATGATTTCGATTTGTGTTTCTCGGAATATTCTCGCGCTTCCACCAGGTCGATGCGGCGCGCTTCCTCTCCCAGAAGTTTGAAGACGCCGTCTTTGTCGCTCAATTTTCCTCTGGCGGAAATGATAGTACCGTCCTCCCAGACATCGGGATTGTCGCCGAGGACTTTGGGGAAAACCAAAATTTCAATTTTGCCCGTCAGGTCTTCCAAATTTACGAAGAGCATGGAGGAGCCGTTGCGGGTGAAAATTTTCTGAACTTTGGTGATGATGCCCGCGATTTGTATCACTTGATTTACTTCTTCGTGCCTCAATTTGCCGATGCTTGCGCACTTGTCTTGCAAATAGGAAGCGTATTCTTTGAGCGGGTGATCGCTGACATAGAGTCCCAGCAGCTCCTTTTCCCATGTCATCCTTTCAGTTTTGGTGGCGGCTTTTTCCGGCGGAGTCAGTTGGAGAGTGTTGATACCGGCTTCTGCGGAAGAAGGCGCGGACGCAAACAGGCTGAATTGTCCGTTGTCAGCAGCCTTTTGCTCTTCTTTGGCGAAGAGTAAAATTTTTTCCACATTGACCAAAATCACGTTTCTTTCCACAAGACTGTCGAAGGCTCCGGCGCGTGCCAGACTTTCCATTGATTTTTTGTTGAGCGCGTTGGATTTGACGCGCAGCACGAAATCTTCCACGTCTTTGAATTTACTGTTCGCCTTGCGTTCTTCGACGATGGTTTCAATGAGCTGTTCGCCGACGTTTTTAATCGCAGAAAGTCCGAAGCGAATTTTTTCTTTTTCTCCTTCCGGTTGCGGGATCACGCCGAAGTCCACAAAACTTTCATTGACGTCCGGCGGTAGAACTTCAATATCCATTAAGCGGCATTCCTCTACCTCGATCGCCACACGGTCGATATTTTCACGGTCTGACGTCAGAAGTGCCGCCATAAATTCAGCGGGATAGTGAGCTTTAAGATAAGCGGTTTGGTAGCCGATAAAGGCATAGCAAACGGCGTGAGATCGGTTGAATCCGTATTCGGCAAATGCTTCACAATCTGAAAAAGTTTGCTCTGCAAGTTTTTTATCAAGTCCGTTTTTAACACATCCGTTTACAAACTCATCTTTCATTTTTGCCATGAGTTCTGCAATTTTTTTCCCCATGGCTTTTCGGAGAGTGTCTGCCTGTCCGCCGGTAAATCCCGCCATATCTTTGGAGAGTCTCATAACTTGCTCTTGATAGACGATGACACCGTAAGTATTTTCCAGTGCGTCTTTCATCACCGGATGCTTATAGACGATTTTTTTTCTGCCGTGCTTGCGGTCAATGAACTCATCGACCATTCCCGAGTTGAGGGGTCCCGGGCGATAGAGGGCGACCATAGCGATGATATCTTCAAAGTCGGTTGGCGCCAATCGTTTCAGATATTTTTTCATACCGCTGGATTCGAACTGGAATACACCGGTTGTCATTCCCCTTTGGAAAAGTTGCATGGTCTCCGAATCTCCCAGTGGAACATCGGCAATATCAATTTTAACCTTTTGCGTTTTGGCGATGATCTTGAGCGCGCGTTCGATAATGGTAAGATTTTTCAGTCCCAGAAAATCCATTTTGAGCAGTCCCAATTTTTCGATATCTCCGGCGGCGTATTGCGTGGTGATGGCGGTGTCGTCCTGCGGCGGATGCTGGGTCGGCGTGTAATTATTGATAGGTTCCTTGCTGATCACGACTCCGCAAGCGTGGGTGGAATTATGTCGTGCCACACCTTCCAATTTCAAAGAATAATCCAGCAGTTTCTTGGCATCCGGATCATTCTCGTAAATGTCCTTTAATTCCTTGGTGTTTGCCATCGCATCTCCCAGCTTGGTGAACATCGGAATCATCTTGGAAATTTTGTCGCAATAAGAATAAGGAAGCGCCAGCGCGCGTCCGCAATCTCGCACTGCCGCTTTGGCCGCCATGGTTCCGAAAGTTATGATTTGCGCCACGTGGTCTTGCCCGTATTTGCGGGCGACATAAGCCAGCACATCGTCGCGGTGCGTGTCGGCGAAATCAGTATCGATATCGGGCATACTGATGCGGTCGGGATTTAAAAATCTCTCAAAAAGCAAATTATATTTCAAAGGATCGATCTCGGTAATGCCCGTGAGGTAGGAAACAATGGAACCGGCGGCCGAGCCTCGTCCCGGACCGACTACGACTCCGTTGTTTTTCGCCCAGTTGATAAAATCTTGCACGATAAGAAAGTATGAAGGAAATCCCATCTGCTCAATGACGCCGAGTTCGTAGCGAAGGCGTTTTTCGATCTCTTCCGTACTTTTGCCATAGCGTTTGGGAATGCCGTCGCGGCACATTTTTTCCAGATATTCATTGTCGGTCATTCCGTTCGGGCACTCGAAATAGGGGATGAGAATTCCCCCCAAATCAAATTCGACGTTGCACGCGTCCACGATGCGCTGCGTGTTGTCAATCGCTTCCGGCACATGCTTGAAATGCTCAAGCATTTCCTCGGGGCTTTTCATCGAATAATTTTCCCCGATCATGCTCATCCTGTCCGTGTCCTGCACGGTCTTGTTCATCTGGATGCAGAGCAGAATGTCTTGGATTTTATCGTCATCCTTATAGACATAATGAATGTCGTTGGCGGCGACCACTCGCGCGCCGGTAGTTTTGGAAAGCTCAATGAGCGCGTTGTTGACTTTGGTTTGTCCTTCCAAATTCGGGTGGTCTTGGAGCTCGAGATAATAATTTTCTTTGCCGAAAATTTCCTGGAATTCGTTGATAACTCTCTCGGCTTTCTTCAAATCGTTTTCCAAAATGGCCTGCGAAACTTCTCCGGCGATGCATGCGGAAGAAGCGATGATGCCTTCGGAATATTGGCGCAGAATTTCTTTGTCCATTCGCGGCTTGTAGTAAAATCCTTCGAGGTGGGCGAGCGTAGTCAGCTTTACCAAATTCCTGTAGCCGACTTCGTTTTTTGCCAGAAGTATCAAGTGGTTGCGTTTGTTGTCGATGCTCGGCGTCTTGTCGAGCCGGGATCTGGAAGCGACATAAGCCTCCACTCCGATGACGGGCTTGATGCCGGCTTTCTTGGCTTTTTGGTACAGTTCAAGCGCGCCGTACATTACGCCGTGGTCGGTGACGGCCAGCGAGTCCATGCCCAGCTCGCCCGCGCGGTTTACGAGGTCGTCGATTTTCGCCAACCCGTCCAGAAGGCTGTAATGGCTGTGAGTATGTAAATGGGTGAATTTCATCGGGCTTTAATTTATCGGTAAATTATTTCTTTTTGTTCTGATAGGCATAGAGCGCGCCGAGGATTACCAGCCCTATTGCAATCAGGGCAACTATCGCCGGGATGATCTTGTAGAAAAAATAATTGTTGACGTCTGTCAGATTTTGCGACAGCGATCTACCCGTCTCGGTTTCGGTCAGGATAAAGGTCAAGACTGACAGCGCAAGCAGAACCGCGGCAAGCTGTTTGCCTTTCTCCGGAAGCCCGTAAAAATTTCTTTTCAAAAACAGGCTTATCTTTTCTTTGATGCTGAAATCTTTGAAGTTGATTTTTTCAAGATCCGCAATTCCTTCCCGATATCCTTTGATGATGTCGCGGGTGTCCTCGGCGGAAATATCAAAGCCGATTTTCGAGATTATCTTTTTGTGCATCGCCCGCGCATACTTGAGTTTGTCGGGGTTGGAAAAAAGATGTGCATAATTCTTGATTTTGTCTTCGATGCTTTTGCCGGGAAGATTTTTGTCTTCCAGCGCTTTTTGAAAAATCTTTTCCGTTTCCAAAACCGCAACCTTGTTGGCGGACATTTCGCCCTTTTCCAATTCTTCGGTCACGTTTTCCCAGAGAAGGGCATAACTTTTATTTTCCGGTTTTTCTTCTGGCATATTTGTATTTTAAGTTTTAATGGCGATTAAAGTTCCTGCATCTATTATATTATTTAACGGGAGAAAAGGCAATTTGTTGAAAAGGCGGTGAAAGGTTAATTGTTTTACCCGGAGTAGCATGGCTTTATAGCAGACACCAAAAATCTATATTAATCAGAAATCCGGCTTTGTATTCGGACCACACCAGAAATGGTGTGAAATACTACGCAAAAACGCTCTGTCCCGCGTGGTTCACACCATTTCTGGTGTGATCCATAATTCATAATTCACAATTCAAAATACTTCGGGTATGTTAGGGGTGTCTGGTGTATAATGTATAACCGGAACCGTAAATTGTATGACCCCATTTTTCAATCTCTTTTTATCCCTTGGCTTTTACCGTTCCCGGCTCTATAATGATAGGACTGATTCATATTCTATTTTTATGACAATTCCCGATTTTCAAAAAGAGGAGGAGCTTTTCGGCAAAGGCTGCGAAGTTATAGCCG
Organism: Patescibacteria group bacterium; assembly: GCA_041670805.1. GTDB lineage: Bacteria > Patescibacteriota > Minisyncoccia > JAHIHE01 > JAGLIN01 > STD2-77. The sequence continues at coordinate 1,122 of JBAXYM010000007.1, read as the reverse complement.
GAATTGATGAGGCGGGACGGGGACCTCTTGCCGGGCCTGTCGTTGCCGGGGCGGTCGTTTTTGAAAACGACGCGGCGGTTGTGCGCGAGCTGCTTGCTTTGGGGTTGCGGGATTCCAAGCAGGTTTCCGAAAAGAAGCGGGAAAAACTTTACGAATTCATTTCTCGGGAAGCGAAATGCTGGGCGACGGAGGCGGTGTCGGAAAAAGTGATAGACGAAATCAATATTCTTAATGCGACCAAGCTGGCGATGAAAAATGCGGTTTTGAAATTGCAATCGCAGCCGGACTTTATCCTCATCGACGGCAATGCCACCCTTTCCGACTTTCCCGTCAATCAGCTGGCGATTCCGAAGGCGGACGAGCACATTTTTTCGGTAAGCGCGGCTTCGATTATGGCAAAAGTCACCAGAGACCGCATCTTGGCGGAACTGGATGTGAAATATCCGGAATACGGATTTGGCGTGCATAAGGGCTACGGGACAAAGGCGCATATGGACGCTTTAAGGAAAAACGGTTTTTGCGACGCGCATCGAAAGTCTTTCGAGCCGATAAAAAGCATGGTGAAATTTTCGTCATTTTGATTTTTTGCAAGGTCCGTGTCATCCCGGAATTTGTGCAACAGAAAACCGGCTTTGCATTCGGACCAATACCGGAAACGGTGTGAAAATGCTACGTAAGAACGTTTTATCTCGCGTGGTTCACACCATTTCTGGTGTGATCCGAAAACCAGAATCCATAATGTAAAATACGCTCGTAAAAATGTAATGCAATGTTTGTCTTTCATAGTTACGGGATTCCGGATATTTCGGAGTACCGAAATTCCGGAACGACAAATAAGGATTGGCTTTATCTTTTGATTTGGCTGAAGGCAGCGATTCAAAGTGCAGATGGGTCCAGACGGAACATCCCCTTGCAAAATTTCTAAAAATAGTTTAAGATAAGGCAGTATCTGAAACGTATAAAGTTTTTGAGTGCAAAAATAATTTAAGTAAGAATATTAAAAACTATGCCAAATCCAAAGCAACGCAAACCCAGTTCGGGAAAGAACGAGAGAAGATCGCACCACGCATTGACGCAGATCAACGTTTCCACTTGTGAAAAATGCGGTAGTGTCAAGAAACC
>JBAXYM010000006.1:0-48232 GCA_041670805.1 Patescibacteria group bacterium | reverse complement strand
CATATGCTTAAGGACAGGAAGAGACAATAGTATTTCGAGTGGCTCTAAGCCATTGACAGTTTAGTCTCTTCCTCCTGCCCTTAAGTATATCACTATTGCTAATTCCTTTATATGACAGATATTTGGTACTGTCTGTCGTTGCGAGGGGTTGGTACCCCGGGCGACGCTACATGCTACGCACACTATAAGATAAATCAGATCTTCAAGTCTCTCGTCACCACTTCTCCCGGCAGCGTCGTTGTGCCCGGATCCAGTTTGACACCGGGATAAAAAGAAGTATGGATACCGACCTTGGCTCCGTCACCGGCCACCACTCCCAGCTTTTTCATTCCACTGTCCGCCACCCTGTCCCCCACCTGCGATTTGACGGTATCGCCGTCATGGCGCAAATTGGCGGTAATAGTGCCGGCGCCGAAATTGACGTTATCACCCAAAATGGAATCGCCGACATAGGAAAGATGGGCGACGTTGGTATTGTCACCGATGATGGAATTTTTGATCTCCACGGCCTGCCCGATATGGCAATTATCGCCGATAGTCGTACCGGGACGAAGATAGGCGTTGGGTCCGATCACGCATTTCTTGCCAATCATTACCGGACCTTCGATATACACGCCGGATTTGATGACGGTATTTTCTCCGACAACCACCTGTCCCTTGAGTGTCGCGCCTTTTTCCACTTTGGCTTTTTTGCTGATGGCGGTTTTGATTCTCTGCAAAAGAAAGCTGTTGGCGCGCAGCAGACTCCACGGATAGGAAGTCGCCAGCCAAAAATCTTTCACCGGCACGACTTTGATTTCCTGCTTTTGGGCAAGCAAGTTGTACGCATCCGTCAGCTCATACTCCCCCCTTGCGGAAAGCTTGATATTGTCCAAGACGCTGAAAATTTCCGGAGAAAAAACAAAACAGCCGATATTCACCAAATCGGAAATGAATTCTTGCGGCTTCTCCACAACCTCCACGAAATTGTCGCCCTCCACTTTCAGAACGCCGAAGTGCGAAGGGTCTTCCACTTTTTGCGCCAAGATGGCACTATTATATTTCAAAAGATTTTTTATGTCTGCGCGGCTATAAAGATCATCACCGAACATCAAGATAAAATTGCCTTTCACGAAAGAACGCGCCAGATTAAGAGCGCTGGCATTTCCGGAAGCCTCCTCCTGCAAGACATATTTTATTTTCATTCCTCTGTAATTTTCACCCAAGAAGTCCTTGATCATTTCCGACTTGTACCCCACCACAAGAATCACTTCGTCGACTATGCCCCGCAACTGTTCCAGATTGTGTTCGACGATGGTCAGATTCGCCACTTTCAAAAGAGGCTTGGGCTTGGTAAGGGTAAGCGGGTAGGTGCGAGTGGATTTTCCCGCCGCCAATATTATAGCCTGCATAAAAATTATACTTAACTGTTTATTTCCTCAAATAGATTTCTTGTGTAGGATAAGGCAGCACGAATTTCTCCTTGTTGATCCGTTCATAAAGCCTTTCCACCAACAGCGTCTTTGTGGCAAATTGTTTCTTGGGGTTGGCGACCCATGCCACAATCAGAAATTTGAGGGCAAAATCCCCCATCTCCGTAAGATATACCAACGGTTCCGGATCTTTCTCCACTCCCTCCGTGGTTTCAGCCACGTCCAGCAGTGCCGCCTTGGCTTTCTTGACATCCGTACCGTAAGCAAGCCCCAGCTCAATTTTCACTTTAATCTTGGACTTCGGCTTATTATAATTGATAATACGCGAGCTGGCAACCTCTTTGTTGGGAATTATCAGCACCGTTTCGTCGAATGTTTTTATCTTGGTGGAACGAAGTCCGATTTCAATAACGTCACCGATATCCCCGCCGTTAAGCTGAATCCGATCCCCCGCGCGGAACGGTTTGTCGAGATAAATCGAAAGCCCGCCGAAAAGGTGCGAGATGGTGTCCTGCGCCGCGAAAGCGACAGCCAATCCGGCAATCCCCGCCGAGGCCAGCAGCGGCGTAAGATCCAGATTCCAGATCCGAAGCAAAACAGCCGCGCCGCAAAACCAAACCACAAGCATACTCATATTTTTGAAAAGCGGGACAGTGGCGGTATCTATTCTGTAACGCGAACGCTCGGCAACCTTCGACCCCAGGTGTCCAATAACAATTTTAAAAATATTTGAAATCGTATCGGTCCAGAGCAAGGTGGCCAATGACATGGTGACGCTGATGAAAAACATTTTATAGCCGTCCAAAAATTCGAGAAAAAGAATGGCTTGATAAATGCCGAGCAGAATCACGGAGTAAAATATTGCCGGCTCTAAAATCTTGATGACGTGATTGTCCTCATCGCTTTTATTTTTAAACGTCAACTTAACCAAGACGCGGGAAAAAATAAAGTTGACGATTTCCGCCAGAAAAAAAGAGCTGGTCAGGATCAAAACCGCGACGATATAAGGAGACATGCCCTTATCAACATAGAATTGCAAAGCCCGGTCAATCTCACCAAGATAGTTGGTCAACATGTTCGTATTTTTATTTTTGTTATATTGATATTATAGCACAAAGATGAAGATTGAAAAAAGTTTCTTTGGGGAAGGCGGACCAACTTGCACTTCCCACTGATTGTTTTTGGCTTAAACTTATTGTCCTTTCTTTGTATCCGGATCACACCAGAGATGGTGTGAAATGCTACGCAGGAACGTTTTGTCCCGCGTGGTTCACACCATTTCTGGTGTGATCCGAAATCCATAAATTCATAATGCAAAATACACAGAACGTGCCAGGGGCTGCCTGCCATTTAATGTACTATCTCGGGAACCATATATCATGTGAGACAAATAAAGATTGATCCTTTACCTTTTGATTTGAGAAAGGGAAACATTGACAAAAAGGAAAGTAGGGGCATAATCTTAATAAGAGGTAAACAAATGAAAAAGATTCTTTATCTTCTTATCACAGAGGCTGGAATAGGATTAGGATTATTGATATCTTGCAATTTTCCTTATATAGGAGCAGGGTTTGCTCTGATGGGACTATTGCCAGTCATCTTCTTGGTGAGAGAAAACCGATAACGGTTTTCTCTTACCTCTTTTTTATTGACTTAAAACCGACTTCAAGCTAAGTTTAAATAAAGATTATAGTCCTTGCCTCTCACGAAAATAAACTCACAGAGCAAAGAATCTCAAACTAGAATAAAGCACAAAATCATAATCACTTTAATTATACGCATATGGGATTTTCAGTAGGCATAGTGGGACTGCCCAACGTGGGCAAGTCTACCCTTTTCAAAACGCTTACCAAAAAAGAGATTGACATTTCCAATTATCCTTTTTGCACCATCGACCCGAACGTAGGCATTGTCAAAGTGCCGGATGCGAGACTGGAAAAACTTACCGAATTTTCCGAGAGCGCCAAAACCATTCCCACCGCCATCGAGTTCGTCGATATCGCCGGATTGGTTAAGGGCGCGCACGAAGGCGAGGGGTTGGGAAATAAATTCCTTGCCAACATCCGCGAAGTGGATATGATCGCGCACATCGTCCGCGGCTTTCCGAGCGGCAAGATTACGCACGTACATGACAAGGTAGACCCCGCGCACGATGTCGATGTCATCAACACCGAACTTATTTTGGCGGATTTGGACACGGTGGAAAAACGCCTTGCGAAAGTGGAAAAGGAAGCGCGCTCGGGAGAGAAAAAGGCTATCGCGCTCAAAGCGATTTTGGAAAAATACAAAGCCGCGCTTGAAAACGAGCGGATGGCGCGCACTGTCGAGCTGGACGAGAAAGAGCAAGAGGCCGTGAAAGATCTGCAGCTTCTTACCAACAAGCCGGTCCTTTTCGTTGTCAACGTGAGCGAGGATCAGAAAGATTCCGAGCTGGATATTCTGCCCGACGTCCCAAACAAAATTTTCCTGCCGATCCAATTTGAATTGGAACTTGCCGAACTCCCTCCGGAAGAAGCGGAGATTTTTCGCGCGGAGGCAAAATTGGATCCGAAAATTTCTTCATTGGAAGATTTAACCGCGAGATGCTACAACCTCTTGGGACTCATCACTTTCCTCACCACCGGCAAAGACGAAACGCGCGCCTGGACTATCCGACAAGGCTTGACCGCGCCTCAAGCCGTCAGCGCCATCCACAGCGATTTCGAAGAAAAATTCATAAAAGCCAGCATCATCAACTGGCAAAAACTCATCGACGCCGGCTCACTCGGAAATGCCGTGGAAAAAGGACTACTCCGCACCGAAGGCAAGACGTACATTGTGCAAGACGGGGATGTGATTGAATTTAAGATTTAGGCAGTTAAGGCAGATGAAGATCGACTTTTAATACGGGAAAACTAACGAATTGCCTTTTCTCTCTAAAATGTTAAAATAAAAAAGTAATAAGATCTAACGCAATAATCTTAGAATAATGAGAAAAACAACCATATTTGGTCAAGAAACAAGAGTGAGAGGGTTCACTCTCATTGAGCTGCTGGTGGTGATTTCCATTATCGGCGTACTCTCGACTGTAGCCATGACTTCCCTGAATGGTGCGCGAGCCAAGGCGCGGGATGCTCGCCGAATCTCAGATGTGGAACAAATCAGAAACGCTTTGGAGATATATCGCGAAACTTACGGTCACTATCCTTACAATACTGATGACGATACGATCGAGCACTGGGGTGGTGATAGTGGCTATAGCCTGGGAAAAGATAGCGGAGATACTTTCATTCAGCCTCTGGTGGACGCCGGTCTCTTTAGCAAAACGCCAGGGGATCCCACCAGCAAAACGCAAGTGGGAGGCTATTGGTACTATCTGTATCCGGCTGGCATCTGGGGTAACTGCGACCCTGCTCTTGGAGATGTCTACGTTTTAGACGTCCCCTTCGAAACTGGCAGCTATAATGCCAAGAAACCGGGTTTTAAATGCGCGGCAGGCAGTAATGGCACAACCTCCTGGGGAGGGCTTGATTGGACGGGATGGGGGTGGGGACAGGCTCAGAACGGTTAGCCGGCAAATAATAATCTCAAAGAAAAAATTTATTTTGCATTATGGGATCACACCGGAAATGGTGTGAACGATGTAGGACAGAACGTTCTTGCGCAGCATTCACACCATTTCCGGTGTGGTCCGAATACAAAATTGGATTTCTGATTAATGCGGATTTTTGGTGTCTGTTATAAAACCATGTATTGCATATGACCCGGAAAGCGTGAAAAAGGTCCTAACAGGAATATTTTCCCCGATCTCTGCCCGACAACAGAATTGAAACAACAACCTTGCCAAACAGGAAAAACCGTGTTAGCATAAGTCATAGAAAGGTAAAGATATATGGCGTAGTACCGCTACGTCCCAGGTCCATATATATCTGTATTTTTTGTGCTAAAATTATAATTCATCATAAAAGAAAAAAGAATGAAAAATTATGAACTCCTTTACATCCTTCCGGCATCCGAGACCGGCGAAGAGATTGTGAAGAATTTTCAGGACGTACAGAAACACATCGAAAAATTCGGCGGTGTAATGCTTGAGACCTTGCTCGACCACCCGTTTATCACCAAGGCCGGAATGAGCAAAGAAGACGAATCGGACGAGATCAAGGCTCTTCCCATCGTAAAGAGAAAACTGGCTTATCCGATCAAACACGAAAGATTGGGCTATTACTGCCTCGTGAACTTTTCGGCGGAAGGTAAAAAGATTGAGGATATCGACGAATATCTGAGACTGAGCAAAATCGTCCTCAGGCACATCATTCTCGAAGCCGACCCGATGACCAAAGAAGAATTGGACAAATTGCAATCGCTCTTCGCCCGCAAGAAAGCCGAGCAGGAAAGAGAAGAAGCCGAAAGCGGCAAAGCAAAAGAAGACAGAAGACCGGCCAGACGAGACGTTGAGATTGAGAAAAAAGAAGTCGTAAAAGAAGCGGAACCGATTCAGGAAATTGAGAAAGTGGAAATAGACGAAAAGCCGGAAGAGAAGAAAGAGGAAGTCGAAGCCAAAAAAGAAGAGATCGCTCCAAAAGCCAAAGAAGTAAAGGAAGAGAAAAAAGCGGCAAAAGAAGTGAAGGCCGAGAAGGCCCCCGCCGCAGAGAAAAAAGAAGACAGCAAGAGCAAGAAGAGCAAAATCAAGCTGGAGGAACTCGAAGACAAGCTGGACGCGATTTTGGAAGACACTATTGTATAAATTTGACTCGTTAAATTTTTACAAAATAATTCAAAACTATGAATTTCAACAAAGCCATCATCATCGGGAGAGTAACCAAGGATCCTGAAGTCCGCACCACTCCCAGCGGACAATCGGTCGCCACGCTCAGCGTCGCCACCAATCGCGTCTGGAACAGCAACTCGGGAGAGAGGCAGGAAAAGACCGAATTCCACAACGTCGTGGCATGGGGAAAGCTCGCCGAAATCTGCGGACAATACCTTGTCAAAGGACAGGAAGTGATGTTTGAAGGACGGATGGAAACGCGGACCTGGGAAGGTCAAGACGGACAGAAAAGATCACGCACGGAAATCATCGCGGAAAATATGCAAATGGGCGCCAAGAGCAGAGGCACCGGAGACAGCGGCAACTACGCGAAGCCGGCGGGCAGCACGAGCGCTCCCCAAGAAAATCATTCCGAATCCGCTCCTGCGAAAGAAAGTGAGAATTTCGAAGAAGAAATCAGAATTGAAGACATCCCCTTTTAAAAAATAATCAAGCGTATCATGATAAACAATTCCAAAAGAAACAACGCTCCCGTAGTGAAGAAACAATGTCTCTTCTGCATTGAGCGGGAGAGAAACGCGGATTACAAAGACCCGCAGACATTGCAAAGATTCATCAACCAGCGAGCCAAGATTATGTCCCCCAAAAGGACCGGAGCTTGCACCAAGCACCAGAGACAAGTTGCGACCGCAATCAAGCGCGCAAGGTTTATGGCATTGCTGCCTTATATCTCCAAGTAATTTTGCCGAAAAAAAACAGGCTTGAAAGGGTCTGTTTTTTGGTATGTCGACAGAGCGTAATGTATCGCGCAGAATAGTTACGCGGAGTAGCAAATTGTTTTTTGTGTTTTAGATTCTCGGATCACACCAGAGATGGTGTGAAATGCTACGCAAAAACGTTTTGTCCTGCGTGGTTCACACCATTTCTGGTGTGATCCATAATCCAAAATACAACTTATATACATAGAATAGAAAAGGTAACAAATCTTTGATAAGCCTGAAGAAGCGTGGGGTAGCAGATGGAGTAGCATGGCTTTAGCCTGCGCGGTTGTCCCAAGTGAATGGAACGAATGTATGCGCGGGTTTTTCCCGCATTGGACAGCGGCGCAGGCTAAAGCCTGCTACTCCGCCATGCTACTCCGTGAACTACTTCGTTTTGACCCAAAGCAAAAGACGCGATAAATCGCGTCTCTACAAAAAAATACCGATACAAAATTTTATTCTGCCGCCGCTATGTCTGCTTCTTTCTTGATCGCCTCTTTCACCTCTTTCGCCATTTCCTGCGCGACCTTGGGATTGTCTTTCAAAAATTTCTTGCTCGCTTCAAAGCCTTGCCCCAATTTGACTTCTTTGTAATTGAACCATGCTCCGCCTTTTTTGGCAACGCCGTGTTCCACCGCCACGTTCAGAAGATCTCCAACATAAGAGATGCCCTCATTGTACATAATGTCGAATTCCGCCGTCTTGAAAGGCGCGGCGACTTTGTTCTTGACCACCTTCGCCTTGACGCGATTGCCGATGATATTTTCCCCCTGTTTGATTTGCGCCGCCTTGCGCACTTCAATGCGCACCGAGGAATAAAACTTGAGCGCGTTGCCGCCGGTAGTGGTTTCCGGATTGCCGAACATCACGCCGATCTTCATACGGATTTGGTTGATGAAAATGACCGTGCAGTTGGACTTGCTGACGATGCCGGTCAGTTTGCGCAGAGCTTGGCTCATCAGTCGCGCCTGCAATCCCATGTGAGAGTCCCCCATCTCGCCTTCGATTTCCGCTCGCGGTGTCAAAGCTGCGACGGAGTCGATTACGATCACATCGACCGCGTTGGAGCGCACCAAGGCCTCGACGATTTCCAGCGCCTGTTCGCCGCTATCCGGTTGGGAAACAATCAGCTCTTTAGTATTAACCCCGATGCGTTTGGCATATTCCGGATCAAGCGCGTGCTCGGCATCCACGAAAGCCGCCGCCTCTCCCCGTTTCTGCGCGTCGGCAATCACGTGCAAAGTGAGCGTGGTCTTGCCGCTCGACTCCGGACCATAAACCTCGACGATTCTGCCTTTGGGAATTCCGCCTCCCAGCGCGATGTCCAGCGAGATGGATCCGGTGGAAATGAAATCCACATTCATTGTCTTGGCTTCACCCAATTTCATAATGGCACCCTCGCCGAAACGGCTTTGAATTTCCTCCAAAGTGTCTTTGATGGCTTTTTCTTTTTTGTCCGCATTTTTGTCCGCGACAGTTGCCGTTTCCTCTTTTTTAGCAGTTGCCGTTTCTTCCTTTTTATCGGTTTCTTTTTTGACCATTTTTTTAGTTTAGATTTTTTAGATATTAAAATTTGACACGGGTTATATCGGATATTATACCGAATTAACTTAATCTTTACCACAATCCATTTATAAAGTATTTGGATTTTCTCCCTCTCCTATCGGGAGAGGGTCGGGGTGAGGGGGAATAAATGTAAAATCATTATGTAACGGATTAAGTTAATTTGGTATTATCAGCAGCTTAAATTATTTACTTGTTTAATTTTATTTTTTTAATCCGTCTCTTTCGCGTCCGAATTTGTTTCTCCAATCGGAGCTGTAGCGTCCTTGCTGCTGCCGGCATCGTCTGTTTTCTCTATACCTGCCGCGGAAGCTTCCGCTCCCAAAACGGATTCGGAATTTTTCTCGGTAGCGCTTTCTTTTTTGACCGGGCTTGCGGCGGTTTTTGCCCCCGCAACGGTGCCGGATTTTTCTTCAACCACATCCTCTTTGGCAATCGGTTGCACAGTTGGTCCTTCCTCGGATTCTTTGACTACGGTTTTGTCTTCTGACGGTTTTTCATAAACTATATTGATTTCTCGCTTATCGGTTTTACTGAATCTGTTCTTCGCCTCCACCACCAGGAGATTCCGCCCCTCGGCAAGCGTTATTTTTTGGCTGAAATTTCCCTCCGGATTCACGCTGATTTCCTGTCCGTTGATTTCCAAAATGGCGTCACTTTCCGTCTTGCCGTTCACCCACAAGTCTTGCTCTTTGACCACGCCGTCCGCTACGGGATTGTCCACAAAAAGATACGGCTTGGAATTGAAAGAATTTATCTGGTGCATAAAATAGTACCCCAAGACGGACACGACGCAAAGACTGAGAACGCAAGTCACGATACGCGGCGTGACGGTAAAGCTGTTCTTCCAGCCGGACTTTCCCGCCTTTTCCTTTTGCCGTTCGGTCTCCATCCCGTCTTCGGAAAGGAAAGATGTTTCGCGATTGTAAATCTTGATGAGCTGCGGCGCGTCGATGCCGAGACTGCCCGCGTAGTTTTTGATAAACCCGCGCACATAAACCTGCGGCGGCAAGTCGGTGTAATTTCCGCTTTCCAATCCTTCCAGATACTCAAGCTTGATGCCGAGTTTTTTGCTGAGATCCCGAAGCGAAAGCCCGAGCTCCTCCCGTTTTCTTTTGAGACAGTCCCCGACGGTAATCGTCTCGGCTATCTGTCTGGTTTTAAATTTGTTTTTGAACATAACCGTATATTAAACTAATCTAGATTGACACTCTCCTCGAAATTTTCCTCGGCAACCTCCGCGTCGCCCGCATATACCTCCCGCGGTTTGGCGCCCTGCGACGGGCCGATTTCCCCCTGATCTTCCATCAGGTCCAGCAGCCGCGCCGCCCGCGCGTACCCCACCCGCAGCCGTCTTTGCAACAGCGAAGCCGAGGCTTTGCCGGCGCTTCTCACCACCTCCAGCGCTTCGTTATAAAGATCGTCATCAACATCGCTGTTTTCCGCCATCGGATCGGAACCGAATTTTTTGCTTTCGACGATTTCATTGTCATATTCCGTTTCTTCTTTCTTTTGCGATTTTATAAAATCAACCACCTTGCGCACTTCCTCTTCCGAAATGAATACGCCCTGGATGCGCTTGGGCTTGCTGGCATCGCTGGAAAGATAGAGCATGTCCCCGTTGCCCAAAAGTTTTTCCGCCCCCGAAGAATCCAAAATGGTGCGCGAATCTATCTGGCTCGCCACGCAGAAAGCTATGCGCGTGGTAATGTTCGCCTTGATAAGTCCGGTGATGACTTCCACCGACGGGCGCTGGGTGGAAAGCACCAAGTGAATGCCGATAGCGCGCGCCATCTGTGCCAGACGCACCACGACTGCTTCCATTTCCCGTCCGTGCGTTGCCATCAGATCCGCCATCTCGTCGATAACGATAATAATGTAAGGCAGCGGGTCCTGATCTTTGAATCTTGTTTTTACCGCCTCGTTGTAAGACTCGATATTGCGGCAGCCGAATTTGCTGAGCAAATCGTAGCGGTTTTCCATTTCTTTGACCGCCCATTTGAGCGAATTGATCGCCTTGTCCGGATCGACGATGACCGGCGCGAGGAGATGCGGAATGTCGTTGTAGGGAGTAAGCTCGACGCGCTTGGGATCTATCATAATGAATTTGAGCGCCTGAGGAGAATTCTGAAAAAGCAGCCCCGTGATGAGGGTGTTGACGCAGACCGTCTTGCCGCTTCCCGTCGCGCCCGCGATCATCAGGTGCGGCATCTTGGCGATATTGGCAATCACCGAACTGCCCGCCACGTCGCGCCCCAGAATCATACTGAGGTTGGTCTTGCGTCCGCGGAATTCCGGCGACTCCAAAACATTCTTGAGCGTAACCATCGCCACCGTCTGATTAGGCAGCTCCACTCCAACGGCGCTCTTGCCCGGAATCGGCGCCTCGATGCGAATCGTGCGGGCGGCCAGCGCGAGCGCCAAATCATTTTGCAGCGAAGTGATTTTGCTGAGCTTCACGCCCACGGAAGGCTTGAGCGTATATTGCGTCACCGTCGGTCCGACATTGACTTCGCCCATCTCCACCTCGATGCCGAAATTGGAAAGCGTGCGTTTGATAATATTGGAATTGGCCTGAATATCACCGCTGGTCGGCTCGCTGTCGGAACCGTTGAGAAGATCCACGGCGGGCAGTTTCCAGTTGCTCTGCTTTTCGGCAAAACGATTGACCGCCACCTCCTCTTCAATGCTGTCTTTTACTTTGATTTTTTTGTCCGTCACCTCGTCGCTGCTTCGTAAAGCTGCGACCGGCTTCTCTTCGCCCATGGTTTTGACGGAAAATACCGGCGGCAATTCTATTGCCTCGGTTTCGTTTTCCGCTCCGGCAGCAATTTCATTTTTCTTTTCTTTCTTGCCCGAGATTTTTTCTTTGAGCGAACTCAAAAGACCCGGCTTTTCCGGTGCGGTTTTTTCCGCCTCAACTTTGGCGTCTTTGCCTTTTCGGTTTTGCGCTTCCGGCAATATGGCAGCGGGGGGTTTCAAGAAATTCCAGATTTGTAAAAGCGAAATTTGAAAAGTGAAAATGAACGCCATCGCCAGCAAAGCCAGAGACAAAACTGCTGCTCCCCATTTGCCAAAGAGCCCGACCAGCACCCAAGCCACGGACGCGCCCAACAGTCCTCCGCCGTTGCCCGCGCGCGCTATGGCGAACATTGTGTCCGGCGGATAAGTGAGATGAAAAAAAGTAAGAAGAGAAATTACCGTCAGAAAAATGCCGATAAAATATGATTGGCTTTTGAAAAGACTTTCTGATTTTATAATTTTATGACCCCAGACAAAAAGCACAAACGGAAAGAGGACAAAACCATAACCGAAAAGAATGCGGGTAAATTTATAAATATCCGCCCCGAGCGTTCCGGCAAGAGAGAGAAAGCTGAGCATGGTGATCGCGCCCAAGGCAAACAAAAAAATCCCGAATATGTCTTTTTTGACCCCGTCATCCAGATCAATCTGCGGCAAATCAAGCCGAAAATCACCACCTTTTTTCTTGCGCTTTTGTCTGCTCATATCCCGAATCGGTTTAAGTTATTACCTCCCCAGTATAACCTAAAAAAGAGTTTTAGGCAAAGGAAAAATCAAACTGACTCACCTGCACTTTGAATTGCTGTTTTTAGCCAAAATTAAGAGTAAAATCAATCTATATTTTGAATCATGGACCACACCAGAAATGGTGTGAACAACGCAGGATAAAACGTTTTTGCGTAATATTTCACACCATTTCTGGTGTGGTCCGGATACAAAAAGGCATTTTGGATTTTGGATTTTGGATTTTCGGATCACGCCAGAGATGGCGTGAACCACGCGGGAGAAAACGTTCTTGCGTAGCATTTCACACCATCTCTGGTGTGGTCCGAATGCAAAGACGGGATCCCGAATTTCTGCTGCGCAAATTCCTTTATATACCCGTTAAAAGAAGCAGTCAGTATTTCGAAATGAGGTACTCCGATTGAGAAATCTAGGAACAGTACTATGCAAATACAATCTTACTGTAAAAAATAATACCAACGAAGTTTTCGTGCATTTCTCAGATCTCTCAGTCGAGTACTCCTTCGAGATGACAAATGGGGTCAATCTTCAATATTTTCTTTTTCGCGATAGAACCAACCTTTTTGTCATTCTGGTAAGAATCCCTTGATTACTTGTTTAACTGTATACAAGGGATCTTTACAAAGATGACAAAAGGAATGTATCAATGCGGGAATTATAGAAAAGTGATTTTATATGGTTCAAACGCGTAATTATCGGAATTACCGCATCGCCCGGGTTACTGGCTCCTCGCAACTTTTGGAAAGCGATATTATGTTTGTTTGCTTCGTAACGTTCAATTGCGAAACCAAAACTAAAAGGAGCAGGTTTAAACCTGCTCCCGCACAATAAACGCTACTCCCGCATCCTGATCTCATCCCGAACCCGCAGAGGACAGTCCTTGCTGCATTTTCAAGGACTGTTCTCACTTTCTAACAATCGGCGAGGACTGTCCTTTTGATACTGTAAGGACAGTTCAATCTCATCCCGAACTCAGAAGTCAAGCTCGTTAGTGCCGATAGTACTTTACCCTGTACGGAGTTGGGAGAGTAGATCATTGCTGGTTTTTTGTGATTTGGAAAGGCTGTTTAAAAAGGCTTGACAGATATTGAGAAGCGTACTACCATGTAAAGTTATTATCCAATAACAGTACATTAAAAAATTTAGAGCACTGAATTGTTTAAATTATTTTAAGCGGCTTAGTGCTCTAAATTAAATGTTAAATAAAATACAATAAAATCATAAACAAAGAGGGCACGGGAGAGATAAAATGGGAAAGGACTTTGCAAGACAGGCGTTTATTATTGGAGGACCAGACAGGTTTAGTTTCTTGACTTCAATAGGAGTCTCGATAACTATGCCAGGAGAAATCTTAAAGGCAGCATTAGAATTTAAGCTGAAAAAAGACGGCTCAACCTGGGAAGAAAAAATATTCATCGAGGAAATTAGGCGCGATCCAACCGATGGTTTCGGGCTGTCGTTCAAATTTGCAGGTTTTATTCCTGATAAAGAAATACGGGTAACTGGTTATTATCATACTTCTATCGGTGATGCATCTAAGAATCTTATATCCGGAGAGGTGATTTTCACAGAAAAAAAAGAAGAAGAAAATATCTAAAATAAATCATCTAAAACTTGGGGAAGAACAGATTTCGATCTGAATAACCCCAAACTTTCCAAACCCACAAACCATTTGCGGTTTTGGAAAAGAAAACAACGGATGTAAAAGTCTGTTGTTTTTTGTTTGCATCAGAGGACAGTCCTTGCTGCATTTTCAAGGACTGTTCTCACTTTCTAACAATCGGCAAGAACTGTCCTTTTGATACTGTAAGGACAGTCCTCTTGGAGTTGGGAGCGAGTTATGAACGGTGGTCGGATATGACGCGCAACAGAACCAAAAGGAGCAGATTTAAACCTGCTCCCGCATATAAACGCTGCTCCCGCACAATTCCCCGCACAATAAGCGCCTGGCTCTCGTGGAAAAATAATTCGCTTAGTTTTATTTTTCCGGCTTTTCTTCGAGTTCGATATTGGTGCCACCGAAACCTCGGGCATAGCCCGTTCCGGCGGGGATGAGACGTCCGATGATAACGTTCTCTTTGAGACCGCGGAGCTTGTCCACTTTGCCGCTGGTTGCGGCGCCGATCAAAACTCGCGCCGTTTCCTGGAAAGATGCCGCGGAAAGGAAACTCTCGGTTGCCAGAGACGCTTTGGTGATTCCCAAAAGCAGCTGATCGGCGGTGGCGGGATTTTTCTTCTTGTCGGTCACGCCGGTATGTTCCGCATTCCATTGCTCGACTTCCTCGTTGGCATCCGCCAGCTGCGCCTTTTCGACAACGTCGCCGATAAGAAGATTGGTGTCCCCCGGATCAATCACGCGCATACGGGACAGCATCTGCTTGATGATGATTTCGATATGCTTGTCGTCAATAGATTCACCCTGCGAGGTATACACCTGCTGAACTTCCTTGATGATGTAACGCTTGACCTCCTCAATACCCTTGAGCTCGAAAAGCTCATGAATATCGACGTGCCCTTCCACCAGCTGCTGACCGGCGGTGACGAGATCGCCTTTCTCGATGAGCAGCGCGATATCGCTGTCCATAGTGTAACTCTTGATCGGCTCGCCTTCCTCGCCGACCGTAACTTCTTTCGGCTGATATTCAATCTTGATGGTTTTCTTGTCGCCGATTTTCTCAATGTCCACCACTTTTCCATCCACTTCGGAAATGATCGCCTTCCCCTTCGGCAAGCGCGCTTCGAAAATTTCTTCCACACGAGGGAGACCTTGGGTGATGTCTTTTCCCGCCACACCTCCACTGTGGAAAGTTCTCATCGTAAGCTGGGTTCCCGGCTCGCCGATTGCCTGCGCGGTAACAATTCCCACCGCTTCTCCAATTTCCACCAGCTTGTTCTTGCCGAGATCGTGTCCGTAGCACTGCTGGCAGCATCCGCGGCGCGTCTTGCAGCTGACCAGACTCCGCACTCGCACTTCCTTCACGCCTGCCGCTTCCGCCGCCTTGGCATCGTCTTTGGTAATTTGCGCGCCTTTCTCCACCAAAAGTTTTCCGGTCTCCGGATCTTTGATGTCTTCAAGCGAAGTTCTTCCCGAGATGCGATCCTTGAGACTGCGTCCGAGGTCGAGGTGCGCGTCGGCGTAAACCAGCGTGCCTTCCGTGTCGCCGCAATCCGATTCGGTCACGATAACATCCTGCGCCACGTCCACCAATCTTCGCGTCAAGTAGCCCGCAGTCGAAGTTCGCAGCGCGGTGTCCGCCATACCTTTCCGGGTTCCGTGCGTGGAAATGAAATATTCCAATACGTTGAATCCTTCCTTGTACGAACTCTTGATCGGGAGCTCAATAGTCTCACCGGAAGGATTTACCACCATTCCTTTCATACCCGCCATCTGCGTCACCACCGCCCAGTTGCTGCGCGCTCCGGAATTGATCATATAATAAATCGGGCTGTCGGAGCCGATGGCTTCCGGAATCGCCTTGGCAACTTTGCCTTTGACCTCATTCCAGATTTCCACCGTCTTGAGTTTTCTTTCCTTGTTGGTCAGCAAACCTTCTTCATATTGATTCCTGATCGCATCCACTTTTTTGTCCGCCTCCCGGATAAGTTCGTATTTTATTTCCGGAATTTTCAAATCGTCCATGCCCCAGCTAAGGCCCGACTTGGCGGCATATTTGAATCCCAGCGTTTTGATATCGTCCGCCAATTCCACGGTTCTTTCCCGCCCGACCTTGATAACCGCTTGCGCCATCAGGCCTTTGAGCGCGGAAGAGTCCATCACCTTGTTGACGAACATCAGCTCCTGCGGAAGGATTTTGTTGAAAATAATTCTGCCCACCGAAGTGTCGAACAGCTTGCCCTCGTTGGTATCGCCGTTCTCGCACCAAGCCCGATCGCGCAGCTTGATCTCCGCTTGGATGTCGATAACGCCGAGATCATACGCCAAGATCGCTTCATCGGAAGAATTGAAAGCCTTGCCTTCGCCTTTCGCCCCGGGCAATATCCGCGTAATGTAATAACATCCCAGCACCATATCCAATCCCGGAAATACGATAGGATCTCCGGTCGCGGGCTTGAGGAGATTTTTGGAAGAAAGCATAATCCCGTTCGCCTCTGTCTGCGCTTCCGAAGTCAGCGGCAAATGGACCGCCATCTGGTCTCCGTCAAAGTCGGCGTTGAAAGCCTTGCAAACCATAGGATGCAGCTGAATGGCTTTTCCCTCGATCAGAATCGGATGAAAAGCCTGAATGGAAAGGCGGTGCAAGGTCGGCGCGCGATTGAGCAGCACCGCTTTGCCTTGAATCACCTGTTCCAAAATATCCCAAACCTCATTGTCCGCCTGCTCGATGAGCCTGTTGGCGCTGCGAATATTGTAAGCATGTCCGCGTTCGATAAGCTCTTTCATCACGAACGGCTTGAAGAGTTCAAGCGCCATGGTCTTGGGAAGTCCGCACTGGTCGAGCCGGAGCGTCGGACCGATCACGATTACCGAACGAGCCGAATAGTCGACGCGTTTTCCCAAAAGGTTCTGGCGAAATCTTCCCTGCTTGCCTTTCAGCATATCGGCCAGCGACTTCAGCTGTCTCTTCTTGCCGGTCGCCGCCATCGTCATTTGACCTTTGCGGGCGCTGTTGTCGATAAGCGCGTCCACCGCTTCCTGCAACATACGTTTTTCGTTGCGCGCAATCACTTCCGGCGCGCCCAAAACGATTAACTTTTTCAGACGGTTGTTGCGATTGATGACCCGGCGATAAAGATCGTTGAGATCGGAAGTTGCAAAACGCCCTCCGTCCAATTGCACCATCGGCCGCAAGTCCGGCGGGATTACCGGCAGCACCGTCAGACACATCCACTCCGGACGGATTTCCGCCTTCAAAAATCCCTGTGTCAGACGCAGCCGTTTCATCGTCTTTTTCTTTTGCACCGATCCTTCCGGCATCGTCTTCACCTCCTTCTCCAGCCTGACCGCCAATTTTTTGAGATCCACATTGGCCAAGGCATGCTGAATGGCTTCGGTGCCTATTTCCGCTTTGAAAATAGAAGCGTATTTCAAAGACAAATTACGATATTCGATTTCCGAAATCACGGTATTGTTCTTGATATTTTTCACTTCCTCTTTCGCCCGGTCGCGCGCCGTTTTCAAATTATCGACATCTTTGGTGGTAGTCTTCGCCTTGTCGCTTTTGAGCCGGGATTTGTATTCCGCGTCAATCTGCTCAATGACGTTTTTCTTCTCTTCCTCGTTCACTTCCGTGATGAGATAGCTGGCGAAATATACGACCTTCTCCAAATCCTGCACGGACATACCGAGCATCAGCCCCACACTGGAAGGAATGCCGCGCAAAAACCAGATGTGCGCGATCGGCACCGCCAGTTTGATATGCCCCATTCTTTCCCGCCGTACAATCGACTTGGTGACTTCGACCCCGCATTTGTCACAGACCACGCCCTTGTAGCGGATGCGCTTGTATTTGCCGCAATAACATTCCCAGTCCTTGGTCGGACCGAAAATCTTCTCGCAAAAAAGCCCTTCCTTCTCCGGTCGCTGGGTGCGATAATTGATAGTCTCCGGCTTCATCACTTCGCCGTGAGACCATCCCAAAATGTCTTCCGGGCTGGCAAGTTTCAGCCTGACTGCTTCAAAATCCTCGACTTTCGTATTGATAGACATATGCTTGAAATTTAGGTTATTTATTAGATGGTTTTGTCGTCCTCATCGGGGTCGCCCAAATTTGAAAAGGGAACAGTGTCTTCCAAATCATCCGCGGACAAGCTCTCCTCCCTGAGGTCTCCGTCCAGCACCGCTTCCGGCAAATTCTCTGCGTCCAAAGTCTCTTTAAGCCCCGTCGGCACTACCGCTTCGTCTTCGTCTTCCACTATTTTTTCACCGAGAAGTTCAACGTTGAGAGCCAGCGCTTTGAGCTCGTTCACCAAGACGTGGAAAGAAGCCGGCACGTGCGGACTTTTGATTTCCTCGCCTTTGATAATAGACTCGTAAGCTTTGGACCGTCCCAGCACATCATCGGATTTGATCGTCAAAACTTCCTGCAAAGTATGCGCGGCGCCATAACCTTCCAGCGCCCATACTTCCATTTCTCCGAATCTCTGCCCGCCGAACTGCGCCTTGCCTCCGAGCGGCTGCTGAGTGATGAGCGAGTACGGACCGATTGAACGCATATGAATCTTGTCGTCCACCAAGTGGTTCAGTTTCAAGATGTAGTTTATTCCGACCGTGGCCTTGTGGTCGAACTTCTCGCCGGTGCGTCCGTCATAAACGTCCACTTTTCCGTCTTCCGGAATGCCCGCTTTTTTGAGTTCCGCCTTAATCTCCCCTTCCGTAACGCCTGCCAACGCGGGACATGCCGCCTTGTAGCCCAATTTCTGCCCGGCCCAGCCCAAGTGCGTTTCCAAAATCTGACCGATGTTCATACGACTGGCGACACCCAAAGGATTTAAAATGATGTCCACCGGCGTGCCGTCTTCCAAATACGGCATATCTTCTTCCGGCAAAATGGTGGAGATAACACCTTTGTTTCCGTGCCGTCCCGCCAGCTTGTCACCCACCGAGATTTTTCGCAGCTGCGCCACGCTCACCTGAATGGTCTTGATAACTCCGGTCGAGAGTTTATCGCCCTGCTCGCGGGAAAATATTTTCACGTCAATAACTTTTCCCTGCTCGCCATGCTGGAGATAGAGCGAAGTGTCTTTTACGTCGCGCGCTTTCTCGCCGAAAATGGAGCGCAGCAGCCTCTCCTCCGCGGTAAGATCGCTCTCGCCCTTCGGAGTTATTTTTCCCACCAAAATATCGCCCGAGCGCACTTCCGCGCCGATGCGTATGATTCCGTCTTCGTCCAAATTTTTGAGCTTATCCTCACCGATATTCGGAATGTCACGCGTCACGACCTCCGGACCGAGTTTCGTATCGCGGATGTCGATGGAGAAATCCTCGATATGAATGGAGCTGAACTTGTCGTCCTGCACAACGCGACTGGAAATAATGATGGCGTCTTCATAGTTGCATCCGCCCCAAGACAGATAAGCCACCAAAAGATTCTGCCCCAAAGCCAGCTCGCCGTGATCGGTACCGGCGCCGTCCGCCAAAATATCCCCGCGCTTCACCTTCTTGCCCTTTTCGGTACGGACTTTTTGCGTAATGCAAGTCGCGGCATTGGAACGGATAAAATTATACAAATTATAATCCCGCGTTTCCCCGTTTTTCTCTTTGACGGTAATGTGCGAGCCGTCCGCCTCGATGACTTCGCCGTCTTCCCTGGCCGTAATCACATGCCCGGAGTCCACCGCCGCCTTGTGCTCCATACCGGTCCCGACATAGGGAGAATCCGGCTTGATGCAGCAGACCGCCTGCCGTTGCATGTTTGATCCCATCAGCGCCCGGTGCGCATCGTCGTGCTCGAGAAACGGAATAAAAGCCGTCGCCACACTGATGGCCTGCTTGGGCGAAATGTCCATATAGTTGATATTCTCCGGTTCGGTAAGCCCCGGTTCGCCTTTAATCCGAGCCTGCACTTCTTTTTCGATAAAATTGCCCTTGCTGTCCAAAGGTACGGAAGCGTGCGCGATTGCCGACTCTTCTTCCTCGGCCGCATCCAAATATACTATCTCGTCCGAGACTTTGCCGTCCTTCACTTTTCGATAAGGCGTTTCGATAAAACCGTAATCGTTAATCTTGGCAAAAATGGAAAGATGCCCCACCAGTCCGATATTCGGTCCTTCCGGAGTTTGAATCGGACAGATACGTCCGTAGTGGCTGTGGTGCACGTCACGCACTTCAAAGCCCGCGCGCTCGCGAGTGAGTCCCCCCGGACCCATCGCGGAAAGGCGGCGTTTGTGCTCGAGTTCCGCCAGCGGATTTACCTGATCCATAAATTGGCACAGCTGGCTCGACATAAAGAATTCGCGAATCACGGAAATGAGCGGTCGAGTATTGATAAACTGCGCCGGTGTCGCGGTGGACGGATCGATGGTACTCATCCGATCTTTCACGTTGCGCTCCAGACGCATAAAACCCAAACGGAATCTCTCCTGCACCAGTTCTCCCACAGTGCGCACGCGGCGATTGCCCAAGTGGTCTATGTCGTCGGCAACAGCTTTGGGAGTATTGTTGAGGCGGATGATTTCTTTGACGGTTAAAATAAAATCCTCGGCACGGAACACTCTGTTTTCAACCGTATCGGCTACATCGATCTTGAGCCTTTGGTTGATTTTGTGTCTTCCCACTCTTCCGAGGTCGTATCTGTCGAACTTATAAAACATTCCTTCGATGAGCTGCTTGGCATTGTCGGCGGTGGCCATATCCCCCGGACGGACGCGCTTGTAGATTTCGATAAAACCTTCCCCCTGGGATTTGGCGACGTCTTTCTTGATGGTTTCCTGAATGAATTTGGTGCTGCCGGTGTCGGCATCCTTGAACAAATCCAAAATCTCCTCGTCGGTTCCATAACCTAGAGCTCTTATGAGGGATGTCACGGCGATTTTTCTTTTCTTGTCGATGCGGACGTAAATGACCCCGCTGTTATCGGTCTCGACTTCCAGCCAAGCCCCGCGATTCGGAATATATTTCGCCCCGAAATAACGGTGATCTTCCTTTTCGGCGGACAAATAGAAAAACACGCCCGGCGATTTGATGAGCTGGCTGACAACCACGCGCTCCACGCCGTTGATGATAAAAGTTCCGCGGTCGGTCATTATGGGAAATTCGCCGAAGTAAACTTCCTGCTCCCGCGTATCTTTTGTGCTTTTATTGTAAAACTTGACTTTGCATCGCAGAGGCGCTTCATAGGAAACGTTTTTCTTCTTGGACGTTTCCTCGTCGTACTTGGGTTTGTCCAGATAATAATCGAAAAAGTCGAGCTCCAGTTCGCCGTTGAAACTTACGATGGGAGAAACTTCCTGCAAAAGTTCTTTGAGCCCTTCTCTTATGAACCAATGATAAGAGTCAAGCTGAGTTTCAATAAGATACGGGGGCTCCACTACTTCATTTATCTTTCGGAAAAACTTTCTTTCAGCGGCTGGCACCGGGATTGTTGTCTTTGGCATAATGTTGAAGTTATATTTTTGAAAAACTCTTGAGGCGACTAGGCTGTGTATATATCAAAAAGCGCAAGGTCGGAACTCTGTTTTTTGCCTTTTTAAGGCTTATTTAAAGCAAAACAGCGTTATCTTTTCGAAACACAAAAAACACGCAGATACAGCAATAGCTGTAAAAGCAGTCATTCCACCCTTACTTCCTTATTATCTTTACCATAAACTAAATTTTACTCCTACTGAGCGTTAAACTTCATTATAATTGAAATATCGAGGTTGTCAATAGAGATATTCGAAGGTGCGTTTATGGGCCATGTTTTATCTAGCCAAAACTTATATTTGATATAATTAAGCTTTCCAAAACCGATAGAGGAATTATAGCACACTTTAAAAACTAAAGAAAGAGAAAGGGCGGTGAGGAATAGGGGGCGAAGCAGGAGCGCGGAGTAGCAGGCTTTAGCCTGCGCCGCTGTCCAATGCAAAAAAGACAAACATACACATCGCATTTTCGGCTTGGGACAACCGCGCAGGCTAAAGCCGTGCTACTCCGCATGCTACTCCGTTTGATAATTTGTTTACACGAAGCGTCACTTCTCCACCGCGAAATTCATCACCTTGGTGATAATCTCCCCCGTCTGCCAAGCGGTAAAGCCGCACTTGCCGGTCGAGTCGAAATTTTCCATCTTTATCTCCGCATTCTTGCCGCGCGCGAAGTAGGGAGAATCGCAATCGAAACTGAATTTCTTGATATCCTTCAGCGCAATTTTCTTCCTCCGCAAGAGAAAGTCGATTTTCCCGAAAAGCTTGACGGAAAGATCTCTCTTGTCCTCCCATCCGGTTTTGCCCAATACTTCCCGCCCGGCGCCAAGCAAATAAAGCATAACGCGGCTCCCCTTGATTTCAGTTCTTATTTCCAAATCCATAAAAATTTTTCCTATTCGTCTTTATTATTTTTGAATTTTCGGAATTTGGACCACATCAGAAATGATGTGAACCACGCGAGACAAAACGTTTTTGCGAAACATTCCACACCATTTCTGGTGTGGTCCGGATGCAAATGCAAAAATGCATTTCGGAATTTATGGATTTCGGTTCACACCAGAGATGGTGTAAACCACTTTTATCTGTCATTCCGGAATTTAGGTACTCCGAAATATCCGGGATCCCGTGACTATGCAAGACAAGCATTATATTTCATTTTTACCGGCTTGGTAACGGGATCCCGGATATTTGCTGCGCAAATTCCGGGATGACAGCTTTTTAGAAAGTAATCCCTGTTAAAAAAAACACTCGATATTTGTCATTTCGAAAGGTAAAAACAATCTTTATTTGTCATTCCGGAATTTCGGTACTCCGAAATATCCGGAATCCCATGACTATGCAAGACAAGCATTGTATTTCATTTTTACCGGCTTAAGCAAGGGATCCTGGATATTTGCTGCGCAAATTCCGGGATGACAGCTTTTAGAAAGTAATACCTCGCAATGACAAACAGTATCAATCCGCGTAAGTCCTAATTCTGTTCCGCATTAACATCCGGCTCAACCGTCCCAGACTCGGAAGTATTTTCTTCGGCATCATTGCCACTGCTAGCATTACTGGCGTCGTTAGCGGTACCGCCCTTCATAAGACTCTCCACGTCACTGATACTCTTCTTGAGTCCTTTGTTGTCGGGATTGGATTTTTCTATGGTTCTGAACGCATTCAAAGCCTCGCTGTAATTTTTCTCCTCCTTATAGATAGCCCCCAAGATATAAAGCGCGTCGGCATTCTTGGGATCAACATTATCCGCCACCACCTGCAAAAGAGCTCCTTTCGCCTTGTCTTTTTCACCCAAATTGTAATATATTCTGCCTATTTCTACCGCAGACGGAATGTCAAGCCCGCCCATCTTGCTCGTCAAATCAACCTGCTGCAATGTTTTATTGTCGTCGCCTTCGTAGGAATAGACGATTGCCAGCTCAAGCGCCGCGTCCACATAATCACTCTTAAGCTCCTGCGCTTTTTCCAGTTGAGTCTTGGCGTTTCGCAAATCGTTCTTTTTGTCCGCATCGCTTTTATCCGTCTGATATTTAGTCAGATACATCTTGCTGAGTTCAGTACGAAGCATGGGATCATTGGGACAGAGATTGATTGCCGATTCATACCCCTTTATCGCCCAATCATTCCCGCCCTCCATACCGAGGTCATTGACAGACTTGTAGATGTAGCTGTAATTTTCCCAGAGAAGCAAATCGTTGGGAGAAACTTCAACCGACTTCTTGGCATACGACAGGGCGTTATTTACTTCAACGGCCACCTTGTTCACGGTTTCCTGATCGTTCTTTCCGGAATTTGCCAACAAATATATCCGGGCAAGGTATATTCTGGAAAGTCCGGCGGCGTAATCTCCTTTATAAGGATTCAATTTTGTGATTTCCGAAAGCGCATCGGGATCCAAACCGGCAGGATTGGCCGAGTTGATAGCCGCCACATATTTAGCCTCCGCCCTGAATACCTGGATTCCCAAAACCAGCGAAGTGGAACATAGCAGGACCGCAATTACGCCGAAAAAAGAGACTGCGCCGCCTGATATTTTTTGGTTATCGATATCAAGGATCGCCATTTCTTTTCGGATTTTCTTCAACGCGTCACTGCCCGCCTCCGCATCAACAATCCGGCTGGCGGAAGCGATGGCGAGAAGAAGCACGAACAGGAATTTGATTATTGCGGTTTCGAAAAAGAGAAATTGAAAAATCAGCAGCGACAAGAACGCCGCCAGAAAAAATTCACTGTTCTTTTTTGCTTTTACATTTTTCGCAATCAGGAAGAGTGCCACCGCAACCAAGAACAAGTAAGACAGCACCCCCAAAATTCCAATGGTGGAAACTTTTTCCAGCATCTCATTGTAGGCTTTGTTGAATCCCATCTTCCAATTTTGACCGTAGTTGAAATCGACGGATTTGTATTTGGAGAAATCGTAATAATAAGTGCCCAGACCCGAACCCAAAATCGGACGATCGGACAGACCGCTCCGCGCGATGCTCACTGCCTCCTTGCTGCCGAAACCGTTCTGCACGCTCGTAGCCGCATTCTCCATCTTGATATTGAACGCGCCTTTGACAATACTCGAGACGGAAGAAGAATTCCCCACCGATATTCTGCCCAGCATAATCTCGCTCAGATTCACGCTTGACATAAAAAGCACGGAAGAAAAAATCATCATAAGCAGCGCCGCGGATTCGGAACGGCGGGAAAAATTTTCTTTCTTCAAAGTCCCGCCAAAAACCACCAGCGCGGTGCAAAGAATGAAAATTATCAGATAAACCATCGGCCAGTCAATCAAAAATAGATTTACCAAAATCAAGACCGCCGCCAAAACATCCAATGCCTTTCTGGCGCGGCTGAATTTGCCAAAGGAAGAAAAATCGTAGAACACGATGAAAAGCATCACCAGTAAATAAATGGCAAAGGCGTGGTAATATCCGCTGGCAAAATTGAGGCCGGCAAGCACTCCGCCGAAACCGGGCAGATAGGTATAGCCGAAATAATAAGGCAGCGCAGTTGCCGAAACCAGCAGGGCAGAAAGAGTGAGCGCTCCAATCGACTTGGAGATGACCCGATCCGCGCCTTTGACGGCGGACACCCCCAGAAAAACCGTATAGAAAACAAAAAGTCCCAGATAGAAAACAAATGAATCGGAAAAATTCCCGCCATACCCCCAGAAGCTTGAAGCGACATCAATGCTGAAATAGGAAGAAAGCAGAATCACCAGCAGGAATACGGAAAAGGATATTGTCAGAAGAGATTTGGAAAATTGAATTTTTTTCTTGACGAAGATGCTATCCAAGATCCATATAAAAAACAGAAGAACGGATCCGAATGCCAGGAGAAAAGATTTGTTAAATTCATACACCTCGACGGAAAAAGGCAAGATGAATAGAGGCATAAGGAAAATCAGCAGATACATCCCATACTCGGTCAGCCGATCCAAGATGCTGGCGGAAACTTTCGGATTAACCTTGGATTGCAGACCTGAAAACTTTTTTTCCTGCGGGACTTCCGCCGTTGCGGCAGAAGGAACCGACTCAAAACCCCTGAAAGACTCGCCGCGAAAGTCACGACCGACAGTCTTATTACCCGCCGCGAAATCTTGCCTCAAATTTACAAGATTTCTTTCTTCCTTGACGGCTATTTTCCTGTTTTGAAAAACCTCTTTGCTTTCTTTTTCTTCCATGGAAATATTTTTATTTATTATTTATTACCCGTTGCAGAATACTTTTTTTGTATAACTGCATCTGACTATATATTAATACATTTTCATTTTTTGAGCAACCTATGAATATCGCTGATCCACCTGCGCTTTGAATTGTTTCTTTATAGCCAAATCAAAAGATAAAATCAATCTTTATTTGCGAGGAACCGGTACTCCAGGCGACGCGGCAATCCCGATACTTGGAACTTGACTGACTCTATTTGTCGAAGGAGTACTCGACTGAGAGATCTGAGAAATGTACGAGACTTTGTTGGTATTATTTTTACAATAGGATTATATTTGCATAGTATTATTCCCGGATTTCTCAATCGGAGTACCTCATTTCGAAATGACAAATATTGATTGTTTCATTTCACACTTTTATCTGTCATTCCGGAATTTCGGTACTCCGAAATATCCGGAATCTCGTAACTATGCAAGACAAGCATTGTATTTCATTTTTACCGGCCTGGTAACGAGATCCCGGATATTTGCTGCGTAAATTCCGGGATGACAGCCTTTGGAAAGCAAAATTTGAATTTATGAATCCAACTTCGCCGAAATTCTATCTCAAATGCGCTGCCAAGCCGTTGTTGTAATCCGTCAGCACTTCATCGGCAGTGCGGGCGTAATTGTAGATCAGAAGATTATCGATAGAGCCGGGAAAATCATTGCCGATTACCAGAGAGACATTATTGGTAGCCAACACCCCGCCGCCGGAATAACCGCCCACTCTATTGCCGTTAACATACAAAAGCCCCCCCTGCAAAGAATTATAAACCAACTCTATGTGATACCACGTATTCAAGCTAACCTCGTAGCTGTCAGAAAGATTTCCCCAAACCCCGTCGCGAGTCCCATAAAACATCAATCTTCTATTTATGCCCGAAGTTGTACCAAAATAATATAATACAAAATTGGCGTCGGCTAATGAAGTATTCTTACTTATGGAGTGAGCTGCATAACCAACATATTCCGCCGTAGGATAAATCCAGACACTGATAGACAGTGCTTGGGGTAAATTCAAACTCGCCCCGCTACCCGCATCTACACAACTACCATTAGTAAGAGAGATCGCGCTGCCAAATTTTCCCGTCGTCCAAGTCGCGCCCGAAATCGTGCCGTCATTGTGATTGAAACTTTCATCGTGCGCTACTGTGCCGGAGCCTTCATCAAACTTCATTTCCAAAACAGGCTTCTTCTGGTTGTAAAGCTGGCGGATTTCATCATCAGAGAGGGCGCGATTGTAGATGCGGACGTCGTCGATGGAACCGGGGAAAGGAATCGCTCCCGACACACCGTCGATTGCCTCTCCAATATATAAATTGTTAGTTGCTACGTTCAACGCGCCATTTGTCTGATCAACAATATTCTCTGGAACTCCATTGATATAAATTTTAGCAACGTTGTCGGCATATGTTGCAACAATGTGAATCCATCCGGATGTGGGCAATCTATTCTCTCCTGTATAATTCCATCGCCTTATCTCCCCTGCCTCCCATAAATCAAAGTGAACCATTCCTGTTTTCGGGCGTATATCCAATCCATAAGAATTGTATTTGCTTACTACGATAGCCTCGCCTGCGGAGTAATCGTCTATTTTTATCCAAGTACTGATCGTCAAGGCGCCACTTGCACCAAGACTGCTTCCACTTCCCGCATTCACATAATCGTCCACGCCGTCAAATTTAAGTCCCGTGCCGTTCTCTCCGGAAGAATCGTGTCCGGGAGCGAAAACCGGATCGTCGGCAGCAACGGCAGTATCCGCCCCCAAAGTGCCATTATTGCCATTTCCCGATTTGTCATAAACCGTCTGACCGCTTCCTTCTTCCATATCCCAATGTCCGACCAGACCTCGATTCAGATCCTGGTTGTTTTTTCCCAGATGGGCAGCCATACCGTCATTGTAGTCGGAGAGAACCTCATCGGCAGTGCGGGCGTAATTGTAGATACGGACGTTGTCGAGAGAGCCATTGAAATAATTGTGATCAACATTGTTATATCCGACAAAAACGTCTTGGTCACTTACCATAGTTGGTGTAACTACGGAGGAGCTTGCCTTTAAGACACCGTCCATAAAGATTTTAATATTTGTCCCATCATAGAAACCAGAATAGTAATGCCAGCTACCATCGATATATGAAGCATTCGTACAAACTTCATTGTAAAACCAGTCAACACCTTTACTTATGCCGAAACAAATCCCCTTGTCACTCGGATCAGCACCGTCCGTTGCAATAGCCCTTAGCCACCATCCTCCGTTCCAAGCACTATTAACTTTTCCGGCAATCATTCCTTGCGTCTTTTGTGAGCTTTTAAGCCAAGCCCCTATCGTAACCTGATTCGTAATATTCAAATCACTCCTATTCCCCGCATCCACATAGTCATCCACTCCGTCAAAAGCAAGCGCGCCGCCGTTTTTTCCCTCAGTCCACGTCGCGCCGCTGATAGTGCCGTCGTTGTGATTGAAACTTTCGTCGTGCGCCACTGTGCCGGAGCCTTCATCAAACTTCATTTCCAAAACAGGCTTCTTCTGGTTGTAAAGCAGACGGATTTCATCATCAGAGAGGGCGCGATTGTAGATGCGGACGTCATCGATGGAGCCATCCAGTGTCCACCAGGGAGAACTCGTACCACCACAGTCAGAAAAAGAACCTAGCTCCAGTATACAACTTTTTGTATAGGCAATAGCCGGAACAGACGAAGAGGATCCTTTTAAGATTCCGTCCCTATAAAATTTTACTGCCCCTTGATCATAAGTCAACGCGATATAATACCACTTATTCGCCTCAATAGAATCTGCAAACTCTACATTAGCTGTGATTGTGCTGTCTTGGGTAATATACATAGCCCAGGTTGCTCCACCACTATTCAATAAAAACTGGAATCCGGAATAGCTGCCAGAAGACCAATCATCTCCATTACTGACTAAAAACTGTCGTTGATTAAAGTTGTCAAATTTAACCCACATTCCAAAGGATAATCTAGGAGAAAGATTAAAATCGCCTCCTCCGTTGTCTATTTTTACGAAATTATATTGTCCATCTAGATTTAGTCCCGTGCCGTTCTCTCCGGAAGAATCGTGTCCGGATGCGAAGACCGGATCGTCGGCAGCAACGGCAGTGTTCGCCCCCAAAGTGCCGTTATTGCCGTTGCCCGATTTGTCATAAACCGTCTGACCGCTTCCTTCTTCCATATCCCAATGTCCGACCAGACCTCGATTCAGATCCTGGTTGTTTTTACCCAGATGGGCAGCCATGCCGTCATTGTAGTCGGAGAGAACTTCATCGGCAGTGCGGGCATAATTGTAGATGCGGACATTGTCGATGGAGCCATTGAAATTATTGCCGATAATAAGATCAGCACCATTTGCATTGGCAGGAAATCCATAACCTGTATTGTCTAAGCTCCCGTTTATATATAATTTTTGTGTGCCATCAGAATAAAACGCTCCTACAAAATGATACCATCCGGCTGGAAACGAAGTGCGTGCAGAATACATTCCAATCCAACCGCTTGCATTTTTAGCATTTAATATAATTCTACCTATATTTTTATCATACTGTAGCGCCCAACCGGCATTATTTGCCCAATCACTTTTATTCACAAAAACCGGATAAGTATTTGCCTGATTAGATAAATCAGTAGGGGTATAAAACCAAGACTCTACAGTAAAACTTGTTCCTGTGTTATTCAAACTGCTTCCATTCCCCGCATCTACATAATCATCCACCCCGTCAAAAGCAAGCGCGCCGCCGTTTTTTCCCGTCGTCCAAGTCGCGCCCGAAATCGTGCCGTCGTTGTGATTAAAACTTTCGTCGTGTGCCACTGTGCCGGAGCCTTCATCAAACTTCATTTCCAAAACAGGTTTTTTTTGATTGTAAAGCTGGCGGATTTCATCATCAGAGAGAGCGCGGTTGTAGATGCGGACTTCGTCGATGGAGCCGGAAAAGTAATAACCGAACCCTACACGACCTAGCATCAAACTCACACTATTTGCCAAATTAGTATTGACATACCCCGAATCTGCAGAGTTCTCATCGCGACCATCAACGTTTATTTTCCAAACAGAACCGCTTACCGAGCCTGTGACATAATGCCAGTTATTATCCGCAATTGACGTGGTTGAAGATCCAGACGTTCTATAATCTCCACTTCCATCCCGTCCGTCCATCTCTACTTTTCCGTCTTCCGCTATTATTAACACTATCCCATGATTGGCGGATGCATCGTATTTCGAGGCTATTATCTTAGTTTCACTACTAGCGTTTGTCTTTACCCAAGCACTGACAGTAATTGTATTTGTAATTAAGCTGCTTCCACTGCCCGCATCCACATAGTCATCCACCCCGTCGAACTTAAGTCCCGTGCCGTTCTCTCCGGAAGAATCGTGCCCGGGAGCGAAAACGGGGTCGGAAGCGTCGACTGCGGAAGACGTGCCCAGAGTGCCATCATTGCCGTTGCCCGATTTGTCTTTCACGACCTGACCGCTTCCCTCTTCCATATCCCAATGTCCGACCAAGCCATAATCCAACGAGTTGGGCGCGGCGGCGGGACCGTTCTGCCCGTATCCGCCCAGCTCCGCCACGGCAAAAATCGCGCCGGAAAGAATCAGAGAAGAAACGACGATAGTCAATGCCACCGTTTGGCGGCGAGAAAGCTTACGCAACCGCTTTTGCAGAAAATCAAATTGAGGCAATGTCAGTTTAATCATAATGGTTTTTAATAGGATGGGTTATTGGTTGTGGGTTGTGGATTGTTTTACAGCGGAAAATATCATAATGACAAATAAAGATTGACTTATCTTTTGAGTTGTCATCCCGGAATTTGCGCAGCAAATATCCGGAATCCCGTTGCTAAGCCGTTGGAAATGAAATACAATGCTTGTCTTGTATAGCTACGGGATTCCGGATATTTCGGAGTACCGAAATTCCGGAATGACAGATATTGATTGTTTCCTTTAACGGGTATTCCGGAATGACAAATAAAAATTGTTTTTATCTTTTGATTTGGATTTCTGATTTTTTTCTAAAACATCATTGGGCCGGCGCTTGTGCCTACTGCGCCGGGGCGGTTCGGTGCGTTTTCTTCTTGCGTGGCAATCGAAACTGTCGGCTCGCCGGAAACATAGTTGCGAACTAAAACCTTGCTCGGAACGATTAAAGTCGTATGACTGGCGCTATAAACATCGGCAATCTCATCAGCAGTAAGAGCGCGGTTATAAATACAAGTGTCATCAATAAGCCCGTTGACCGCCCCATCACTACCTCCATATAAGGTATTTGATATCCTCAGAATGCTATGTTCGTAAATTATAGAACTTTCCAGAGACGCTCTCCCTGTTTCATTCCCGTTTACAGAGATTGTTATTTCTTTCGTGCTATCGTCAAAAGTTCCGACCAAATGCTGCCACGTGTTAAATTGAATTGGTACCGAAGATGTTATGCTGGCACTTCCCTGGCTGTTCCATATCAAAAAGTATGGAGAGCCAGTACTGCTAACTTCCAAAGAATATCCTGTCCACTTTGCGGCAACAATATGTCTGCTGCCGTCATTGTTTAATTTAACCCACGCAGAGACGGAAACACTGGCCGGTTCCAAGACGGAATTATGACTTACTTCCACATAATCATCCGCTCCGTCAAAACTCAGTGCCTGATTGGCATTGCCGTTTCTGTCGGTCGTGAAAGTTGCGCCGGAAATCGTGCCGTCGTTGCCATTGCCGGATTTGTCGTGCGCGGTGGTCCCCGAACCTTCGTTCATGTCCCAACCTCCAACCAAATTGCTGATCACCCTGACAAAAGTGTTGGTGTCGCTGCTGATCGTGCTCACGCTGGCGTTGCCGTAATAATAGTAGATATTGGTGTTTGCCGACGCGGAGAGCGAGGCGGCTTCCACCCAAAAATCCGCCGTGGTGGAATCGGTTTTGCTTTCAAGCCAGAAGTCGAGCGGGGTTTTCCCGTCCGCGGAGGTGAAACGGATGTCGTCAAAATCAGGCTGCATCTGGCTTTGATAAGGAACAGTCAATTTCACCTGGTAGTTGGTAAGCGCGCCGGCGGAGTTGGCAATGGTCGCCTTTTTCCGATTGCTCCAATTCTGGTCATACCACGCCGTTTCCGTGTCGTCCCACCAGGATGCTTCCGTCTCGACGACTTTGCCGTCCCGGTCGGCGGCGATTATTTTTGTCTTGTATTCCTTGGCAAGCGTATTGTGCGCGACCCACTGCCCTTCCCACACGCCTTGCCGCTCGTTGCCGCTCACCAAGCGCAGGGCGATTTCGTCATAGCTCCCCTCAAAGGGAATTTGCGCTGAAACTTTTTCCACGCCCACGACGCTGGCGATTTCCACGCGCGTCGTCTGCGTCTCGCCCACCTTGATCTTGTTGGGCTCCACTGTGACGGTTTGAAAAAATGTAGAATTCTGATTTTCCGAAGGTGCGCCGCCGCCGATACGATCCGCGACGGCATTCAAATTTGCGCTTGAACCGCATGCGAAAAAATGGAAACGGCACAAATCCGGCAAGCCGCTTTTGGCAAACATAAAAACGAAAACCACCCACAGAGATACTGCTGCCGCGATAAAAATTTTGATCTTTTTTCGTTTGTCCATTGTTTTATTGCGTTATTCGCCCCGCTCTTTTGAATTGCGGAGTTTGGATTGTGGGTTGTGGGTTGTGGGTTGTGGACCACGCCAGAAATGGCGTGAACCACGCGGAATAAAACGTTTTTGCGCGGCAGTTCACGCCATTTCTGGCGTGGTCCGGATACAAATGCAAAAATGCATTTTGGATTTTCGAATTTCGGATCACATCAGAAATGATGTGAACCACGCGGGAGAGACGGTTTTTGCGAAACATTTCACGCCATTTCTGGTGTGATCCGGATGCAAATGCAGAAATGCATTTCTGATCCCACCCTTCCGCCTCCCCCGACCACGCGGCTGTTAGTCGCTCTCATTGTTAACGTGATATTCGATTTTCACTTTTACCAATCTGGCATCGCCGCTCATACTATCTCCTCCGGCGGCGGCATCTCGATAGACCTTGAAAGCGACGTAATCACCGGCGGCAAAACCCGAAACCGCTTTCGTTTCCGTGACCGATGCCAAATCGTTGGCTCCGACCTGCGCCGTATCCGCTTCACAAACCGCCGATCCCAGCGCGCTGTCAATGTCTTCCGAATTATTGGAAGTGATGCCCACCGACTGGAAACACCAGATGGCATCGCCGGAAGTCGCCGCCGCTTCCCAATAATAGGTAACGTCGATGGTTCCGCCATCATAGCTGTCCGGCATAGTCCAGCTCCAATAAGCGCTCTCGTTTGTCGCCTCGTCATAATCCAGGACATAATAACTCTGATTGGTCCCGTCCACTTTCACTTGCGACGCGCCGCCCGTTGCCGGGATGGTCGCACCCGAAGGAACGAGGATCAAAGACCGAACCGGTCCGGTCGACGAGGAATAGGTGATGTTGCCGCCGGTTGTGTTCTCAGTCGGCAATGCCCCCGACGGAGCCGTCATGCTCGCGTCATTATAATAGAGCGTCGGGGAATTGACCGTTCCGATCAGCTGTTCACTGCCAGCGGTGCGTCCGTAAATTTTGTAGCCGGTCGCGCCGACGACTGCCGACCAAGAAATGTGATTATAGTCGGAACTGCTGAGCGTCGAGTTTCCGGATGAGGTTGATACCGTGGTCGAAGCCAAAGTTTCTCCGTTGCCATTGATGGCGGAAACTCTGTAGCCATAGGTAGTGCTGCCGGTAGTGCCCGCCGGAGTCACCGCCACGCCAGCCGGAGTCGAGAGGCTGTTCAGATTGAGATTTCCTCCCAAAGTTGAGATGTCGCCCTTCACCGACAAATCTCCGCTGCCCGCGTCCACGCCGCCGATTACCACATTCCCGCTTGAGTCGACGCTGAAAACTTTTCCGGTCAAGCCCACAACCTTGAAGCCGAGGGTGGAGCTGGCGATATCAATAATCACGTCTCCTGTGCCTGAGGTGGTCAGGGTCAAATTCTCGTAGGAATTATTGTCACCGGCGGAAATAGTAAGCGGCCCGGCGGAGGTAATATAGGAAGTGGCATTGTTCAAGAGGCGCAAGTTGTATTCCACGCCCACGTCCCCTTCGACTTGCAAGTCAAGCGGACGCATGATGTCCACCGTCGCCTGTCCGATCTTAAAGATGCTGACACCGTTGTCCAAAATATTCACAAAATCACCGTTACCGTCTTGCGTGATAGTCAACGCAGTGGAAGCGCTGTTTTGGAAAACGTCCAATTTGGAAGTGGGAGAGGTCGTGCCGATGCCGACGTTGCCAGTGCCATTCGCAATCGTCATGAAAGTAGAGGACAGCGATTCTCCATTAGTATACCCCATACCAAGAGCTGTTATAGTACTGCCTATCAGTATGGCACTGTGAACAGTATTATTAGAATCGCCTGTAGACCCCAGATATAAATAATCACCGTAAGTGCTATTCCAATCCTTATTCAGCCAGGTATTGGTCGCATTGTCTCCCCAACTTGAAACATAAGAATTAATTCTTACACTTCCCGAAGTAGTGATGATTCCGTCCACATGAAGTGCGGATTGCGGACTTGTCGTCCCAATCCCCACATTCCCCTTCAACACAGTCGTGCCGATTGAATCATTTCCCAAAACGGCGGTATTGCTTCCCAGTCCGATGGCATTGTATCCAATGACAATTTCGTTTGAATCGCCATCGGACTTGGCTTTGGTATATGCGCCGAGATAGAGAGAAGAGTTGGAAGTCTGGTTGGCAGTGGAACCATCAGCAAGGAGATGACCCGAATCATGCCCAATTGCGGTGTTGCTGTGTCCTATAGTGTTGGAATAGAGAGAATTAAGTCCGTTTGCAGTGTTATAGCTTCCTGTGGTGTTGGAATAGAGAGAATTAACTCCATTTGCGGTGTTATAGTATCCTGTGGTGTTGGAGTAGAGAGAATTAAGTCCGTTTGCAGTGTTATAGCTTCCTTTAAAAGTATTACCGACTTCGCCTACTGAACTCTGTCCACCTCCTCCAATCCATATGTTATTACCGTCTGAATTGGCTCCTTTGTAGGTTGAGAATAAAATACTGGTTCCGTTGGTATTGATGTTTATGTTGCCTGCGATATCAAGTTTTTGAGAAGGGGTGGCTGTGCCGATGCCGACGTTGCCGGAACTCAATATAGACATTGCGATTGTTCCGCCTGGATAAGTACCGTCAGCAAAATTAGAACCAACACCGAAAGATATACCGCCATTGGAATATACCCCCGTACCCCCGCCGGCATAAAAACCAATTGCCTGGTTAACAGAGACGGATTTCGACCTAACAAACAAGCTATTATTCCCTCCGTCCCAAGAGCCGAATTGCGCAGAGCCGTTTGCGAAAGATACATCCAACTTGCTTGTTGGCGTCGTTGTTCCAATCCCTATATTTCCTTTCAATATTGTCTTCACAACGTCATCATTCCCCAAAGTAACTGAATTGCTTCCATTACCTATCGCACTATATCCTATTACCGTTTCATTGGAATCACCGTCAGCCAATGCTCTTGTGTCATATCCCAGATAAGTTGAGTTATAGGATGTTTGATTTGCTGTTGTTCCTCCTGAAATATAACGACCTGAGTCACGCCCAATCGCGGTATTGTAATATCCTGTGGTATTGGAGAAGAGAGAATCAAGTCCATTTGCAGTGTTGTTGTATCCTGTGGTGTTGGAGTAGAGAGATTGAGCTCCACTTGCGGTGTTGTCGTATCCCGTGGTGTTGGAGTAGAGAGATAGATATCCATTTGCGGCATTACTGTATCCTGTGGTGTTGGAGTAGAGAGATAGATATCCATTTGCGGTGTTATAACCTCCTTTATGAGTCGCACCAACTTCGCCTACCGAACTCTGCCCTCCTCCTCCAATCCATACGTTATAACCGTCTGAATTAGCTCCTTTGTAGGTTGAGAATAAAATACTTGTGCCGTTGGTATTGATGTTTATGTTGCCTGCGATATCAAGTTTTTGAGAAGGAGTGGTTGTTCCAATGCCGACGTTGCCGTTACTTGTAATTCTCATTCTTTCAGCTAAATTTCCAGTACCAAAAGTGCCAAAAGTTAAATCAGTCAAGTACCCAGTACTATTTGTCACAATTGCTTGTATAAACGCATTTGAAGATGAATCTGTTGTACCATCAAGACCGAAAGATAAGCGCGCTGAATTACCAGTTGTATTAACCGCATTATTGGTAATCCACAATTCGCCACCCAATCCTGCGGCGACACCTTTGTTAACATGCAATTGTCCAGAAAAAGGATTGCTCGTTCCAATCCCGACGTTGCCCGCAGCGTCAATCACGAAAGGCGTAGCGTCTGCAGCTTCGTCGTTGACGATAAAAGATTTTCCCGAACCGAGATTTGTGAGCGCGAAAGCGTCAGCCGTTGCCGAGGAGGTGTTCGCAAGCGATACGATTGCTCCCGTGCCGGACTGGGTGACGGTGAGAGCCGTATGGGAAGATGAATCGCTGATTTCTCCTCCTTGCGCCATTGAAGGCGAATCTTGGCGATATTTTTCATTTATTTCACGAGCGGACAGAGCGTAATTAAACATCTTCACGTCATCCAGCAAGCCGGATAGGTTGCTCGAGTCAACCGAACCGAATTTCACCGCGTCGGCATTGATTGCCGTGCCGGTAGTCACGGTGACAAAATGCCAGTTCGTGTCAACCGTTGTCCCGACCGTGCCATCGATATAAATTGTCGGCAATGTGAAACCGGTCGCGGAAATAACGCCAGCTGAAGTAATCGAGACATAAGCCGAGCCGTTCAGATCGACCACCTTGCCGTTGTAAGACGTTCCCTTGATCCAGAAAGACACGGTTTTAACGCCGTTATAGACGTTTCCCGCATTGATATAAAACTGACCGTTGAAATCATAAGCCCCGCCGAACTTCCCCGCCGTCCAGCCGGCGGAAGCCAAAACCGACGGCACCGTCCAAGCCAAACCGAAAAGCAAAGCAACCGCGGCCATCATCGCGGCAATTTTGCTTTTCAGTTGTGTCTTTGGGTAAAACATTTTTTGGTTTAGCCTAACTTTTTATGGGGTCGGATTTCGTATTTTGGATTTCGGATCACATCAGAAATGATGTGAACCACGCGGGAGAGAACGTTTTTGCGTTGCATTTCACACCATTTCTGGTGTGATCCGGATGCAAGAATGCATTTCTGGATTTCGTATTTCTGGATTGTGGATTTCGGAATTTATGAATTGTGTATTTTGGATTTCGGATCACGCCAGAGATGGCGTGAACCACGCGGGAGAGACGGTTTTTGCGTTGCATTTCACATCATTTCTGATGTGATCCGGATGCAAAGCCGGATGCGAGAATGCATAGGTTTTTTCGAAAATTGATAAATTTTGAAAGCTCATATTTTTATACTTAATCCAAATTACTAAATACCAAAGACCAAATTTCTACACTACCGAACGCACCGGAAACCGAGGTAGTCGTAGGAATCGCCCGGCGCATGGTACAGATTCAACGTGAACGCACCCGCAGGCGCACCAATGCTCCAATCGCCACCGCGTAGGAAGGCGTGAACATTCCCGCTCGGATAAGCGGCATTTGTGTCAGTATATAGCTTCCCCACGCCATAGGTGGAATTCCACGAACTGTTTGACGGCCTGATTTTATCGTAGGATAACTGCCCGTAGGTGCTTATGTTGGGAAACTCAACCCATTCTTCGGCTGGAGTGGCGTCATAAGGCATTTCAGCGCTGGTACAATTCGCTCCGGCGCAAGAGATAGTGTCATTAGTCCATTCCCAAACATTGCCGGATAAGTCCCAAATGGTTTCACCATTGGACAGGACAAGCTGGGCTTTAAGCTGGGCTTCAGCATTTCTCGTGCCATATTCAGGATCAGCTCCATTATAGCTGGCGCTGTCCCCAACTCCTACATTTCCCCGCTTCAAACCTCCACCCGTGGAAACCAAGGAACCGACTTTGCCGTCCGCCCAGTTCGCAGCCTGCGCTTCCGCATTTCTGGCAATCGTCATCCATTCGTTGTTGGTAATCAAATGCCCGCCCGCGCTGGAACAAGCCGTGATTGCATCCGTTTGGGTGATTTGTGTCCATGGAGCCACGTCTGCCTGAGAGGTCGCAACTCCGCCGACAGACTTTGCCTCATACTTCATAACACAAAAATCAGCGGTTCCATAGGTCGCATTTCCCGGAACCAATACGTAGCCCGTGGGACAAGCCAAGGATGTAATCGTACCATTATGACCGCCTATGCTGCGGTCCGCAACCGTTGCGCCGTTACCGTCATCCATCGGCCACCACCCCACCAGTCCGTTTTCAATCGTTCCCTTGACTTCCAATGTGGCGGAAGGCGATGAAGTTCCCAGTCCCAGCCTTTTATTGACATTGTCCCAGAAGAAATTGGCATTGTCCTGTGTCAGATAACCGCCGGTAGTGGCAAACGCAATCGAACCGGTCGTCAAAGCGGTACTTCCCGAAATCTGCGCCAAAATATTTCTGGTAGTGGAGGGCGAAAAATAAAGCTGAGTTCCATCGTATTCCATAGTTCCCGCTTCGGGCGTGGTAAGATTGGTGCCGGAGGTAAATTTGAGCGGTGCTGTGCCGGCGGTGGCTGTGCCTGCTTTTAGATGAAGATAAGCAGTGGGCGAAGCCGTCCCAATGCCGACGTTGCCTTTCAATATCGTCTTGGTAACGCTATCATTCCCCAAAGTGACTGAATTACTGCCGTTACCTATCGCAGCATATCCAATAACCGTTTCATTGGAATCACCATCAGCCAATGCTCTTGTGTCATATCCAAGATAGGTTGAGTTATAGGATGTCTGATTTGCTCCTCCTCCTGAGATATAGGCACCTGAGATAAATCCACTTGCAGTATTGTAGCTTCCCGTAGTGTTGTAGTAGAGAGAATCAACTCCATCTGCGGTGTTGTAGTATCCTGTAGTGTTGGAAAAGAGAGAATTAACTCCATTTGCGGTGTTGTAGTATCCTGTGGTGTTAGATAAGAGAGAATTAACTCCATTTGCGGTGTTGTATTGTCCTGTGGTGTTGGAGTAGAGGTAATTTTATTTTATTATGCCGTCGGGCGGTGTTGTATTGTCCTGTGGTGTTGGAGTAGAGAGAAGAAAATCCATTTGCGGTGTTATTGCTTCCTTTATCAGTCGCACCAACTTCTCCTACCGAACTTTGCCCTCCTCCTCCAATCCATATGTTACCACCGTCTGAATTAGCTCCTTTGTAAGTTGAGAATAAAATACTGGTTCCGTTGGTATTGATATTTATGTTGCCTGCAATATCAAGTTTTTGAGAAGGGGTAGTTGTGCCAATGCCGACGTTGCCGCCAACGAACAGCGGAGCTTTTACAAATTTAACGTAATCTACAAAGTAATTAGTGGTAGTTCCCCCTTCGGAAAAGAAAGTGGCAGTGTTATCGTCTAGCATGTCTGTGGTGATAGCGACTCTACCGGCATACACTTCTTGATATACGGTACTAACCGGTAAAGAAACGAACGTTGGAAGCATTGGAAAGGACGCCGTGGTATTATCGTACACACCAAAACTCACACTGGTAGGATGATTACCTGTACCATCAGAACGCGCACGAACATAGACATCATAGGTACCCGGAGCAAAACCGGTGGAACGATTCACATAAGAGTAACCCGTCCATCCCGCAGTAAACCGTGCCACATAGCCCAAGGATGCGCCATTGGCAGTATCATCGACATCTGTCAGGCCATCATCCCAAGAAAAAAACTTGTTATTGTTACTATAATGAGCTGAACGTATATAAATAGTGGAATCGCTGCCAAAAGCGGATAAATCAAGATTGGCAGTAGATTGCAGTCTCGCCTGACCATTCACATCTAACTTATATGCGGGGCTTGTTGTGCCTATGCCGACGTTGCCCGCAGCGTCAATCACGAAAGGCGTTGTGTCCGCGGCTTCGTCGTTGACGATAAAAGATTTTCCCGAACCGAGATTTGTGAGCGCGAAAGCGTCAGCCGTTGCCGAGGCGGTGTTCGCGAGTGACACGATTGCTCCCGTACCGGACTGGGTGACGGAAAGCGCGGTGCCGGTGCCGCCGGCGGTGCCATAAGCAATGGAGAGGGCGTTGTAATTGCCGGAAGCCGGATTGTAATAAATATTCCCCGCATCATGCGCGACGGAAGTATTGTCGATGTCGATAATGCCATCGCCGGAAAGATTATTGGCATTCCATGCCTGCGGTACGGAACCTATTTTCTTGCGCGGAATCATCTCGCTGTCCGATCCGACAGTCACACCGAGATAATAAGTGCCACCGATAAAATCCGGCGGAGTCAGCGTCGCTACCGATCCGACCATCACCGAAAAAAGCCCGTTCTTCACATAGACGCGATTGGTGACCGTATCGCCGTTTGCCCACGCCGATGCCGGAGAGTACACGCAGATATAGTTGGAAGCGGCAACGACAGACTCGATGACTGCCGATTGTTTTTTGGCCGTGTTCCAAAGCGTCTGCCCTGCGACCAAACTTGATTCGTTGGTATCGGAAGTATAAGAGATTTTATTGATACCCGCGGCGCACCCGTCTGCCGCCACCGTCGTGCCCGCATCGGTAAACAGAGTCGCGCTCGTCCAACTCTCCGTCCAAGCCGCCGTTCCTCCTCCCGCCTGAGTGTAAATTTTGAAAGTGACGTCATAGGCTCCGTCCGAAACCGCCAGTCCGTTAACATTCGTCAGCTTTCCCTGATAGTTAAACTCTTTGCGAACGGCAGCCTGAGAATTCCCGGGCAGCAAAAAGCATCCCAACAGCAAAATTATCAGGATAAAAAATGAATTATTCTTTTGGCTTTTTCGGCTCATACGCGATATATGGATTGTAGATTTTCGGATTGTGGATTCTGTGTTGAATTTTCGGATTTTTGATTTCTGATTTTGTATTTTGGACCACATCAGAAATGATGTGAACCACGCGGGGATAGAACGTTTTTGCGTAACATTTCACACCATTTCTGGTGTGGTCCGGATGCAAAATACATTTCGAATTGTGGATTTTTGATTTTGGACCACATCAGAAATGATGTGAACCACGCGGGATGGAACGTTCTTGCGTAATAGTTCACACCATTTCTGGTGTGATCCGGATGCAAAATACAGATGCGGGATGGAACGTTCTTGCGTAGCATTTCACACCATTTCTGGTGTGATCCGGATGCAAAAATGCATTTCTGAATTCCGAGGGATTCACGCCATGTCCCGTCCGGTTCGCTTCCTTTTTTCTCTTCTTTTTTTGATTCTCTTTTGCAGAACTTTACCGGCGAAAACCAGTAAAACTGCTACGGTTATTATATCATACTTTAAATATTTTTTCACATATATTTGCACATCGGGATTGAGCACGGAGTTGAAAACCGAAACGCGCATTTTTCTCTCCTGAAAGCCGTCCTTTTTAACATCAATTTCATACTCGCCATTGGCTAAAGAAAGCCCAAATTCACCGTTGTCGCCGGTTAAGAGAGGATTGCTCTGATTGGATTCTTTCGCATCCCAAGTTTCCCAAACTTCATTCTGATTTTTCCACAATATTTTCACTTCCGCGCCGGCAAGATAGGACACTGTCATACACGAGTTATTTTCACCGCCGAAAATATTTTCCAGCCGGCAGATTATTTTTTCCCAAGACGGATTGCCGCTGAAAAGTTTTTCATTTTGCATAACAAAAACTTTCCCGCGAGGCAGTACCCGCAGCGTCATCTTCTTTCGAAAAAACACCTCGTCATTAAAATTCATAAAGAATATGTCAAAAGAATATTCCCCCGGCTCGTCCGGAACCACGAAGCTTGTCTTGTACGATGCGGTTTTTTCGTCATAGTCCAAAATATAAAAAGCGTCTCCAAGCTGTGCGCCCACCGCTTTCAGATTGTCCGGCAAAATTTTAACACCATAATTGATGCCGAGAATGCGCCCCTGCAAGATATCAATTTTCTCCCCATTTTCCCGAAAGAGAGAAACTCCGCTTTCCGCATCGGAAAAACTCATATCCTTCCACTCGTTCAAAGCGGCAGTTTCTCCGTCCGTCTTCTTGTCGAGGGAACCGGCGATGAGTTTCCCCGACGAATAAATGCCGTCTTTATTTTTTGCATAAACCGTATAAAAATATATCAGCCCCGACTCCACGTTCCGATCAACAAAAGACGTACCCGACCCGCCGTAAATTTTCTCCCCTTCCAGCGGAGACATGGGAGGAAAATTCCGGTCTCGCCGCACTTCCACTTCGCAAACCTTTTCGGTTTCCGGACAGTCCCATTGCAAAACGATTTCGTTCTCCCCTGCTTTGGCAGCCGCATTTAAATTTCTGACATCTTCCACAACCGCGCCCGTTTCCGTTTCCGTCGGTGACTGACCGGAGCCATCCGGAAGCGCCGGATTTTCTCCGCCTTCCCCCTCTCCTTCTCCATTTCCGTTTCCATTTTCTGCGCCGCCGCCTTCTTCCGTTCCTGCATGAGGAAAAACTGTCTTAATAAAAACAACCGCCCCCGATGAAAAATTATTGTCCTTATCAAAAGTAAAAACCGTATAGTAATATTTTGTATCATCGACGACATTTACGTCGGCGAAATTCTCGGCAAACCCCGTAAAGACTTTCTCTCCGTTTTCCGGACTGAGAGCGGGAGAGTCCTTCTGCCGATTTATTTGTACTTCGCGAAAGTCGTCCCCTTGCGGATTTTTCCAATTCAAAAAAACCTCCTCACCTGTCTGAGTGGCGGAGAGAGAACCGACGTTGGGCAAGGCCTTGAATTCCGGAACGGTATAGAAA
Source organism: Patescibacteria group bacterium (assembly GCA_041670805.1). Lineage (GTDB taxonomy): Bacteria > Patescibacteriota > Minisyncoccia > JAHIHE01 > JAGLIN01 > STD2-77. The sequence goes on along the minus strand of JBAXYM010000006.1, from coordinate 6,093 downwards.
TAATAAGCCGTGGTCACGTTTTCAACGCCCTTCTGATTCTCGACTTTTATCTTCAGATAATATTTCATCCCCGGCTCCAAGCCTTCCAAAGAATACTTATGGGAGGCCTCATAACTTTCGGGATGATCGGCAAGCGGACCGGAAACGTAAGTTTTGTTCTGGCCGTAATAAATTTCGGAGGTGCAAACCTCGTTTGTTTCAAAAGATATTTGAGCGGAATGAAGACCGACATTGTAAATCCGAACGTTAAAAATTTTCGACGGAGTGGCATCCACGGGCAAACCGATAGATCCCATTCCTTCTTTGACTACCATTTGCTGCACCTCGATAGAAGCTCCGACGGAAAAAGGGGCATGGACCGCTGCAAAAAGACAAAGAAAAATAAAGGTTGCGGATTGCGCATTTCGATAAATTTTCCTCAAGCTATTTTGCATAAATGGTCGAATTTAATATTTTTAGGACTTACGCGTTTGGCTTGTTGTTGTAAGAAGGTAATCCTATTAAAAGAAACAATCAATATCTGTCATTTCGAATTTCGAAAGGTAAAAACAATTTTTATTTGTCATTCCGGAATTTCGGTACTCCGAAATATCCGGAATCCCGTAGCTATGCAAGACAAACGTTGTATTTCATTCTTACCGGCTTAGTAACGGGATCCCAGATATTTGCTGCGCAAATTCCGGGATGACAGCTTTTTAGAAAGCAATCCCCGTTGAAAGAAACAATCAATATTTGTCATTTCGAAATGAGGTACTCCGATTGAGAAATCTGTGAATAATATTATGCAAATATAATCTTACTGTAAAAAAACAATATCAACAAAGTTTTCGTGCATTTCTCAGATCTCTCAGTCGAGTACTCCTTCGAGATGACAAATAGAAAAGGAATACTTTTTTTGCATCCGGATTTGGATTCGGATCACACCGGAGATGGTGTGAGATGCTACGCAAAAACGTTCTGTCCCGCGTGGTTCACGCCATCTCTGGCGTGGTCCGAAATACGGAAATCCAACACAGAACCCACAATCCATTATCCGAAATCCGACACAAAATCCGAAAAGTCGTCACGAGACAAAAATTTTATTCTTTTTTCTTAATCTCAAATTTAAATTTGCCGCGGACAAACTTTATGCCGCGCCACAAGACCAACAGCGCAAAAATCGCGACCAGCAAAATCTTCCACGGTATCGCCCAGAAAGAAACCTCCATAACGTCCGGCGCGACGGGAGTCTGCTGATAGTTTTTGTCCAAAGTGACAGTCGCAGTATATTTGCCAAACAAAAATCCGGCGTCCCACGTTACCGCCGCCTTGCGAAGAGAATTCGGCATTGCGAAAAAATTTTCCACTTTTGTTTCCCCGACTTTCCGACCCAACAAATTTTTGATCTCAACTTTTCCGGAAGGCGTGAGATGAACGTTGCCTTCGTTCCTGAAATAAATTTCAAAAGTTATCGGACCCTTTCCATGAATTCCTCCAAACGATTTTCCCACCGCGGAAAACAATCGGGAAAAACTCTCGTGCGAACTCAGAAACTCCGGCATTTCCCATACGGCATCCGTTACCTTGAAATCCTGCAAGTGACCGGACTCGGTGACATCTCCCGCCACTCTCACAAAAAACAAAGCCCCCAACCGACTGATGATTTTTGTCTGTGTCGTATCCTGCTTTACATTTTCATCAGGCCCGGTGGATATCAAAACGGAAGAATAAAATCCTCCCGGCTGGGAATCTTCGGGAATATTTATCTCCACCGGCAAAATAATTCTTTCTCCCAATTTCAAACTGAACTCGGAGACCTCAGGTTTGACATAATCTTTCATGGAGTAAGGACCTTTTTCGGAACCGAAAAATTTTATAGTCTCATTGGTATCAAGAGAACCGGAGAAATCTTCCACTTCCACTTTGAATTTTCGTTCACCCGCAAAACGGCTGGTTACCATTATCCTCTGGACTGATTTTTCTCCCGGGTTCAGGACAAGATCCACCTTCCCCGGACCCAAAATAAACTCATCCTTGATCGGAGTGTCCGCTATAGTCTGTATCTCATAAGCCATGGAGCAATCGGAGTGTCCCAAGACAAAGAACAGTCCTGCAAGTAAAATTATCTTTTTCATCTCCATCGTTTACAATATCAAAAATGTTAAGTGCGCGCCGCAAAATATTTTACTTGATTGCGGACGTAAGAGTTATAGTGGCTACATAAGAACCGCTTTCCAAAACCTGATTGGCTGCCAGTTGCGCCTGCAAGTTTAAAGTTTCCGTTACACCGTCGACGGTTGTTTTGCTGCCTCGATCTATAATCGTGTAAGGACTGGTCGTAAAACCTCTCCAGCAGTGAGTGTCGTCATTGAGAGTTCCGCCGGTACTGCACGTCGTGTCAGTGTATTTGAAAGCGGCCGCATCGGCAGGATCGCTGGTCTTGACATTATACCCAAAAGCCGAAGTGGTTGTAGTTGCCCATGCATGAGTAGGATCGCCGGTGTTGGCATAATCGGAAAAGCTGGTACCGGCTACCGCTTTCACGAGCGCGGGAGAGGTCAAAGCGGATGCTACTGTTGTAAATCCGGTAGCATTATTGCTCACTACCGTAAAACTGGTTGTGCCGGTCGACGTACCTCCGCTCATACCGCCGATTATCCCGTTCATAAGCACATCTGCGGGATTGGTCATGGAAATCTCTCCGCTAACCGATTGGGTCACGACAAAATCCTGCGTCTCCGTGGTGGCGGCATCTGCCACGATTGGCTCAATATACATGTACACAAAAAATACAACCAAGAGCAAGGCAAAACTTTTAGAAACCCTTTGTAAAATTTTTAACATTATTTTTTCTTTAATTCGTAAAAATCAAAAGATGATAACCGAAAATGATTTTTGAAGAAATCTCAGGCGCACTCGGCGTTTTTAATCTTTTTCGAACCCCAAAAACCGGATAGCTCTTCCTGAAAAGATTATAGCATAATCGTTCACCAAACAAAATAGCTTATGCCAAATTAATGACCCATGCGTAAAATCAGAAATGATTTATGTGGATTTAGATTTGCATCTATGTTTGTGTTTGCATTTGTGTTTGCATTTGCATCCGGACCATACCAGAAATGGTGTGAAATACTACGCAGAAACCGTCTCGCGCGCGTGGTTCACGCCATCTCTGGCGTGATCCGAAATCCAAAAACGAAATTCAGAAATGCATTTTTGCATCCGGATCACACCAGAAATGGTGTGAAATACTACGCAAGAACGTTTTCTCCTGCGTGGTTCACATCATTTCTGATGTGGTCCGAAATTCACAATTCAACAAGACCCCGAAATCGAAAAAGTTTTATAGCGCCACCGCCGTCACCACGATAGTCGCCGTATAAATTCCTTCCGGCTGGAGATGACCGGACCCGGACTGCGCTTTGAATTTGACGGTGGTGTCGGATCCCAATGGATGATTGGGCGACGACGCATTTACGATAGAGCTGTCTGCGCCGGAGAAAGGAAACCAGCATTTGTCCGCGACATTGCCGGATCCGACTCCGCAAGTACCGCCGCCGTTATCCAGAAATTTGCCTATGGCATTGTCGCCTTCGACCGTATAACCGAATTCCGAATCGGTACTCGCGATATTCCAAGTGAAGTCGGGAGTACCGGTCGTCATGGGCGTGTAATCGGCAAAACTGTCACTACCGCTTTTGAGCGCAGGAGAAGTGCCGGCGCGCACGCTCACTTGATAACCGGCGGGGCTGTCGGTTTTCACATTCCAAGTCGCGCTGCCATCCCCCGTGCCCCCGGATACGCCCCCGATGTCCGGACTCATAATCACATCGGCGGGATCGGTCATGGAAATATAAGATGGAAGCATTTCCCGATAACCGGCGTTAAGAACGCTGCAAGTTGCAAGCGGAGTGTCGCTGGAAAAAGTCGCACCCGAAATCGTCCCGATGTTGCCATTCCCGGACAAATCGGCGGTCGTCGTCCCCGACCCCTCGTCAAACCCCCAGTAACCCACCAAACCGGTATTGTTGATTTGATTGCCCTTATGGAGATCTTCAATTTCAGTAGCCGACAATGCGCGATTATAGAAACGCACGTCGTCGATGGAGCCGGAAAATTTACTGAGATCATCGGAGAGTTCGGCGCCGATTTTTAGACTTCCGCCGGTATTCTGAATATTACCGGATATCGCAGGCGTACTTGTCGCCGTTAAAGCACCATTAATATATATAAGAATATTAGAACCGTTATAAACAACAACCGCGTGCTGCCAGACTCCTTGCCCCCCGACAGGAGAACGAACGTAAGTTCCCACGCTGTACCATCCGTTGTTTTCCGTAGCCACTTCTGCACTAAGATATCCGCCTTCGTTAAAGAACCTAAATGCGCCAGCTTGATTGGTTGGAACTTTTGATAAAAGTATATCGACGGTATTACCTGCCTTATACCAAAACGCCCAGCTTGCATAAGCCATATTATTAAGGCTGCTTCCATTTCCCGCATCCACATAATCATCCACCCCGTCAAAGTTCATAGAGAAACATTTTTCCGACATTTCCCCCGTACCGACTTCGCCCATCGTATCGGAGAGTTTGTAACTTGAGCTTTCGCTGTCATCCATGCCACCGAAATTGATCGAGTCTTTTTCGATAGCGTAATTATCGCTTTGCATACCGTCCATATGCCCAAAAGGAAAAAACACCAGCGAAACTATAAGGAATATGTTAAAAAATTTTAATAATTTTATGCGCATTTTCCGTAAGTTATTATTAAACTTCTCACATTATATCACCAAATAAAAATCCGCGCCACCGAAACGACGCGGACTGTAAAAAATATTCTTTGCAAAAAACAGATTGCCCTATTACCGATTGAAAAGTCTATCCTGCAAATTACATCCGGTTTGCATCAGGATCACACCAGAAATGATGTGGAATGCTATGCAAGAACGTTTTTTCCTGCGTGGTTCACGGGTCACGCAATACATGGTTTTAACCGACACAGTCAAAACACGTTTCCTATCAAGTTATCGTTCAGAATTGTTATATCAATTTCCTGCTATAAAACAATCATTTTTGTCATTCTTGTAAGAATCCCTTGTCCCTTTAGCAATGTCATAATATCTACTCTTTCAAGTAAACAGACAGCTTAAGGGATCCTTACGAGGATGACAAAATGTGGGTTTTATTGCAGGAGAAGAAGTTTTGTTTGTCTGAGTAAAGTTCGGATTGTTTACCGGAATAATACACGGAGTTTTAGTCAGAAATGTTTGGTCAGAATCCTATTGCGTATGACCCATTCACATCATTTCTGATGTGGTCCGAGATACATAATCCGGTCAGACCCTTTAAAACAAGAGTATTAATCGATCATATACAAAGATTTCTTTTTGACATCGTTTGTGTAATTTACGATAGCAAAATTTTTATAAACTTCCACGGTCACCGGCTCGGTGACGCCGTCTTCCACCTTTTTGGTAACTTCAGCAATAACATCCGCATCCGTTTCTTTGTCAAAAGACAAAAGATCCAGTGAGGGGACTGCGTCGCCACAGGTTTGAGTATCGGCATCGGACGGGATTTCCTCATCGTCCGCAAGAAAGGACTGCGCCGGCGAAGAGCTCCGATAAACGGCCTCCTGAACCGCAGTACAATTTTCATCCACTTCCTTGATTCCTTGCGCAAAGCCCACCGTGTTTACCAGCACGATCAGTGAAGCCGTACAGAATACTGCCATCTCCAAAATTGCGCTACCGAAAAGAGGCTTTACTGCTGTTTTGCTTTCCTCGGTCTTTTCCTTTTTGCCAGTCTCCTTGATTTTTACCGGCACCACGCTTGCGGTTTTTCCCGCCGCCTTGTTGGCATACTCATCAACCCACTCCTTGGTGGTCACCCAGTTTCTGCCCAGCTTTTCCGCTCTGAGCTTCCCTTGCCGGCAGAGTAAGCTGATATAATCTTGAGAGTAGTTGGTCATCTTGGCCGCAGCGGCCAAAGAGATGAATTGCGATTCTTCTGTTTTCATAGGTTAGTTAAATTTATAAATTATAAGATTTACGACGCATTTCAAATTTTCTCAATCTTCAATACTTTCTTTTTCGCGATAGAACCAACCTTT
>JBAXYM010000005.1:0-48861 GCA_041670805.1 Patescibacteria group bacterium | reverse complement strand
CTTGGCAAGATTTTATTATGAGTGTATACTCTTAGAAAGCTCTAAAATAATCAGCTAAGATCAAAGCTATGAAAAGCCAAGAAAAAGGTTTTTCGCCTGAGCCTATCACCCCCAAAACGCGGGAGTCTAGCCGGCAGGAAGAAGACACGCTACGCAATGAATTCGAAATAATGCAAAGGTTGGATTTCGTCTTCATCAAGGAACTGGGGGCGAACAGTGCGGAAGAATACATCGCGAAAGTCACCAGCCTTAAGTATTCCATGGCGAAACACTCCGGCCGCAAACGAGAGACGTAAGGTACGAAACAATTCGAGGATCGGCAAGAATATAAATCTTGCAAAAAAGAATATATTCTTGCATATCGGAAAGGCGAAAAAAATCAGAATGACGACCACTAGGTGGCTGTTTTTATTTGTCTTTGTCGGGTCATGTGCAATATATAGTTCCCGACCCTATATTCAAATGACAGACAGCCCTGACACATCCTATGTATCTTGCATTATGGATTATGGATTTCGGACCACACCAGAAATGGTGTGAACCACGCGGGACAGAACGTTTTTGCGTAGCATTCATACCATTTCTGGTGTGGTCCGAATACAAAAAAACAATTTGCCAAACAGAGTAGCATGGCTTCAGCCTGCGCCACTGTCCAATGCGGAAAAAACGAACGTATATAATTTTATTCCATTCGCTTGGGATAACTGCGCAGGCTAAAGCCATGCTACTCCGTGAGTTGCTTCGTGCGTACGCCGCTTATCAATCGTTCTATGGTGTTAATGAACAGGTATCCCGCACTATTGACAAAAATCTTTTTCAGGTGTAATATGTACTGACCAGTCAGTTTATAAAATCTTACGTATGAAAATATCGGCCAACAACCTCGCCTTCCGCTCATTGCAAGGAACCGTCATAGACGAGGCGTCTTTTTCGTTTACAGGTGGACAAAAAATAGCACTCTACGGACCGCAGGGTAGCGGTAAGAAGGTGCTGTTGCTAATGTTGGGAGGATACCTGAAACCGGCTTCCGGCGCGATTATGTTGGACAATGAAAATGTTTTTCACAAGCTCAAAGCATATCGAAACCATGTGGGACTGGAGGAAACGGACAACATCAATCCCCTTGCGGAAGAAATGACCATACGGGAAAACGTAGAGTTCGCTCTGGAAATACGCGGAAAGAGCCACAAACCAAAAGACGTGCAAGAAATTTTGGATAACTTCGGCATTAAAGTTTATGCCGACACTCCCGTCAAAGAATGCAGCCCTTTCGCACGCGCCATCGCCTCTCTCGCTTGCGCCACCGTCCACAATCCGGACATCATTCTTTTGGATGAACCGACCAAGAGGCTGACTTCGCTTGAGGCAAAAAAATTTTGGGAAATTGCAAACAAAATTTTCAAAGACGAAACTGTTATTTTTTCCACCAAGAATTTTGAAGAGGCCGAGGCCAATAGCGACAAGATAATCTCTCTCGATTTCTCCGGACACGTTATCGGTTCTTAATAATTGCTATACGGAGTAGCACGGTTTCAGCCTGCGCGGTTGTCCAATGCGGAAGATGCGAACATACGTAAGGGTTTTTGCGCACGTGGGATAGCGGCGCAGGCTAAAGCCGTGCTACTCCGCCCCTAAACAACATCCAACCCAACCGCAAATAATATTCTATAAATATGAAAATTTCAGCCATTGTCAAAAGAGATCTGCGCACCAATTTTCGAAGCAAGATTAAGCTTCTCTCTTTGGTCGTGGCCGTACTCTTGCCGCTGGCTTACGGATTCTTGTATCTCTGGGCTTTCTGGAACCCTTACGAAAATATGAAAAATATTCCCGTCGCGGTCGTCAATGAAGATACGGGCGTGATCTATAATGACAACAAAGAAAACTACGGCGATCAAATTGTGAAAAAACTCAAGGAAAACGACGTGCTCGATTGGCGTTTTGTAGAATACACCGAGGCTCAAGACGGACTCGACAGTCAGAAGTATTACGCGATTGTCCGCATCCCCGCAGATTTCAGCGCCGCTCTCGCTTCCGCCGATGACAACATTCCCCGACAAGCGAGCATCACTTGGCAAACGCACGATTCCACCAACTTCCTTTTTACCACTTACTTCAAAAATGTTATGGCCGCACTCGGCAAAAACATCAATGAAGAAATCCTGCCGCAATTTTCCCAAGTGGCGCAGACTAAATTAGACGAGGCGAGCGGCGAACTCGACAAGGCGAGCGAAGGCGCCGACCAATTGGCGTCGGGACTCGGCACGCTCAAGGACGGATCAAATACGCTTGATACGAATTTGCAAAAAGCCGCCGACGGATCGGGAAAACTCGCCGACGGTCTGGGAGAACTGAATTCAAAATCGCAAGACTTGAACAGCGGCATCGCGCAAGCCAAGGAAGGCTCGACCGTTTTGGAAACCGGGCTCAAATCGGCCGACTCGGGAATGGCTTCTCTTGACGATGGACTGGGGCAATTATCGGATGGCGCGGCTGAACTCAAAAGCGGCAGTTCGCAATTGGCAGACGGCACAGACCAATTGACGGATGGCGCAAATGAAATGTCAACCAAAGTTGCGAGCGTTGATGAAATGCTTAGCCCCTTCTACCCTTTTTTGAATAGCTTCAGTCGGGCTATAGACAGAAACAACGCGGAACATTCATTAGACATTCCAAACTACGTCTCTTCCGCAAAAACGCAGAAAGATCAGCTGGTTTCCGGCTCGGCGCAAATCGCGGACGGCGCGGACACGATCGCGGAAAATATGTCAAAGCTCGACACGGGCATAGGCACTTTGCAAATCGGCATCGGAAACGCCAAAAGCGGAGCCGACACTCTCTCCAATGGAATTACTCAGCTGACCACAGGACAGTCGGATCTGCGGCAAGGACTTGGAAAAATATCCGACGGCAGTGTGCAATATACCGGCGGCGTCAATTCCGCCTATTACGGCTCGAAGGAACTTTCCGGCGGACTTGCTCAGCTTGCGGACGGCAGCAAAAAAATTACAAACGGACTAACCGACGCGGAAAGCGGAGCGAACGCGCTCAGTCTCGGACTCTCGCAAGGCACAAGCCGATTGAAGAACGAACTGACTCCGGAAAAGATCGACATGTTGGTTAAAATCATCAACGAACCGATAAAAACAAAGGATGCTTCCGAAGACGCCAACGCGACTTACGGCGCCGGCTTCGCCCCTTACTTCATTCCTCTTGCACTTTGGATGGGCGCGCTTATCTTAATGCTTTTGGTGCCGACCCGCGACCCGAAACTGAACATGAACGGCGTTTCTGCGATCGAAATCACTCTCGGGAAATTTTTCCTGCCGGCGATAGTCGGCATCGCGCAAGCCGTAGCCCTCGCCGCCGCCATTATTTTCGGCCTGGGACTCAAAGCAAAATACCCTCTTTATTTCGTCCTCTTCTGCATCCTTATTTCTCTCGCCTGCATTTCCATTATGCAATTCCTCTCCTTCGTGCTGGGCAAAGTAGGCGAACTTTTTGGTATTATTATTTTAATGATCCAGCTGACTTCCGCTTCTGGGACTTTTCCCGTCGAATCCGCACCGCGATTCTTCCAACTCTGCAATCCCCTTGTGCCGATGACTTACGCCATCCGCGGCCTTCGACTTTTTATCCTCGGCGGACAAATGTCAATCGCGACAAACCAAGCCTTGGCGCTTTGTGCCTTTATACTGCTCTTTTTGGCGCTCAAAATGATCGCGACCAAGAAGACCGCCGCCGCTACTGACATTTATCCTCTAATTGAGTTATAATAGATTTATGAAAACCGACAAAAAACAATCCATCTATCTTGCCGCCGCCAAACTCTTTGGAAAAAAAGGTTTTGAAGGCACCTCGCTCGACGAAGTGGCGCACAAAGCGGGCGTAGCCAAAGGCACCATTTTCTATCACTTCCAAAACAAGGAGGAACTTTTTTCCGCGCTTATCCAAGAAGGAATAGAGCAACTCTCGCGAGGAATAGAAACGATCGCAAATAAGAATATTAGCATAGAGAAAAAACTCGAACTCATCATCGAATTCCATTTCGGCTTTTTCAAAGAGCATCGCGATATGTGTCTGATGATTTTGGGGCAAATCGGCAACTTCCAAAAGCGCGGACAAAAAAGCATTGAACTTATCCGCGGCCGCTACCTGACAGCAATGGAAGAAATAATCAAAGAGGCAAAGGCCAAAGGCGTTATCGACAAAAAACTGGAAACGGAAAGCCTCATCATTGCCCTCTTTTCTCTCCTCGCCGTGACAGGCGTCGACTGGGCGATTTTCCATCCCAAACTCCCCGAAGAAAAAATGGCGGAAACGATAAAGTCTCTGCTTTTCGACGGATTTATTAAGAGATAAAAATAGGATTATATTTTTGTCCGTCATTGCGGGGCGCCGGTATTCCGGGCGACGTGGTAATCACTATGCTGGAGCTTGACTGACTGCATTTGTCATCTCGAAGGAGTACTCGACTGAGAGATCTGGGAAATGCACGAAAACTTTATTGGTATTGTTTTTTTACAGTAAGATTATATTTGCATAGTATTGTTCCTAGATTTCTCAATCGGAGTACCTCATTTCGAAATACAGATATTGATTGTTTTCTTTTTAGCAAGAGTACCTCCTCGCAATGACGGATATCAAGCGCAAAATTCCAAAGCCGCAATTAACCAATTTACTATAAAATAATGCTCGCCTATCTTGTAGAAATTTTCATAGATATTATATCCAAAGCCGGCTATCCGGGTCTCACTTTTTTAATGACACTGGAAAGCATGGTCGCCCCCGTACCCAGTGAAGCGGTAATGCCTTTCGCGGGTTTTCTCGTTTATCAAGGCAAGATGCATTGGGAAACGGTCATTCTTTTTAGCACACTCGGCAGCATCATCGGCTCGCTCGTTTCCTATTATGTCGGTATGAGATTCGGACGCCCGCTCATCGTTAAATACGGAAAATATTTATTGCTGAATGAACACCATCTCGACCTCTCGGAAAAATTCTTCCAAAAATTCGGGCAAAAAACGATTTTCATCTCCCGCTTTGTCCCTATCGTCCGTCATTTTATTTCCCTCCCCGCCGGCGCCGCCAAAATGAACATCTGGGTTTTCACGCTCTACACGGCTCTCGGCGCCGCACTTTGGAATTCTTTCCTCACCTATCTCGGCTACCGCCTCGGCAGCAACTGGTCGCTCATCCGCACCTATAGCGAGAGGCTGGATATTGTAGTTATCGCGCTGATTATTGGCGGAGCCGGATATGTCTTTTATAGAAACAGAAAGAAGAAAGGAGATAAAAAGACCGCATGATGCGATTTTTGAGGGTCATACGCAATATACGGTTTTATAACAGACACCAAAGACCTGTATTAATCTGGAATCCAACCTTGTATCCGGATCACACCAGAAATGGTGTGAAATGTTGCACAAAAACGTTCTGTCCCGCGTGGTTCACACCATTTCTTGTGTGGTCCATAATTCAGAATTCAAAATACATCGGATATATCGGGGATATCTACCATTGAATGTATAATTGGAATCATAACATTGCGTATGACCCATTTTTGATTCAATTTAGGACTTACGCGATTAATACTGTTTGTCATTGCGAGGAGCCGGTATTCCGGGCGACGCGGCAATCCCGATACCGAAACTTAACTGACCCTATTTTTTTTCATCTCGAAGGAGTACTCGACTGAGAGATCTGGGAAATGCACGAAGACTTTGTTGGTATTATTTTTTACAATAGGATTATATTTGCATAGTATTATTCCCGGATTTCTCAATCGGAGTACCTCATTTCGAAATGACAAATATTGATTGTTTCTTTTAACAGGAGAACCTTCTCGCAACGACAGGCTAAACGCGTAAGTCCTACAAATATTAAATTCAAAAAAATAAAATAAATTTTCTCCTTATGCGAAAATAGCACCGTTCGTATGGCGAAAGAAAACAAAATAGTCGCTATGGGATCTGCGCTGGCTATTCTGTTGCTTCGGGAAAAATTGGCGGAAAAATAAAAAGGTTGTAGAATTAAAAGACGCGCAACTGTCTTTTATTATCCGTCAAACCGCCAAAAAAATGACTAAACCAACCAATCCCAAAATTTTCATAACCGGCATTCCCACTGCCGGCAAATCATATCTCGCCAAAAAAATAGTCAAAGAAACGGGCGGTTTTTGCTTGGAAACGGATAATTTGCGGGAAGAACTTGCCAAAAACCACCGCTATCGCAAATGGGCGAAATTTTTCGAAGAAACGGATAAATTGGACTACTTCGACAATGATCCGGAAGAGCAGTGGCGTATTCTGGACGAACAGCACGAAAAGCTCTGGCCGGGAGTATTGGAGAAAATCCGCGAATATGAGAATGGCAAGATACCACTCAAATCCGAAATTGCGGCGCATCTTCGCAAACCGTTGAGTAAGAAACGCCCGATTGTTTTTGAAGGCATCGGCATCTCCCCCCGTTTCGCGCAAAGAGATTTGGATTTTCCCGGTGTCGTTCTCGTTGGCAAATCATTCGAAGATGTTTTGGAAAACAACCGCCGCAAACCGCGCTGGGGCGAGACCGAAGAACTGATAAAGAAAGCTGCCGAAGCTTTCTGGTTTACTCACCGTCCGCATTACATCACCGAGGCTGAAAGTTGCGGCTACCGGGTTTTTGAAGACGCCGACGAGGCCTATAGGGAAATAGTCAAAATGCTAAAATTAAAATAGCGTCCGCATCACCGCGATCAATAGTCCGACTTTCCAAAGCCGGATTTGTTTTTTTATCTGTTGCCTCGCACGCACAATCGGAAATTCAATCTTGTATTTGGATCACACCAGAAATGGTGTGAACCACGCGGGACAAAACGTTCTTATGCAGCAGTTCACACCATCTCTGGTGTGATCCATAATCCATAAATTCATAATTCAAAATACACCGGGCATGTCAGGGCTGTCTGCCAGTCGGATGTATGCCTGAAATTGTATTAGGACTTACGCGTTTAGCTTGTCGTTGCGAGAAGGTTCTCCTGTTAAAAGAAACAATCAATATTTGTCATTTCGAAATGAGGTACTCCGATTGAGAAATCTGTGAATAATACTATGCAAATATAATCTTACTGTAAAAATAACATCAGCACAGCTTCGTGCATTTCCCAGATCTCTCAGTCGAGTACTCCTTCGAGATGACAAACAGTATCAATCGCGTAAGCCCTATGTATAATTGTATATAACTAAATTTTACTGATACTTTTCTTCTCTTTACCTCTCCTAAAAAAACTTGCGAATTTGATAATCGCTTTCAAAAACTGTATAATGTAACCAATTGACATTGTCCAAAATATTACAAAATCTATCCTGCCCTTTTACTTTTAACCAAAACTAAAATAAAAAAAATGAAAGAGAAACAAATTCTTGTCTTGTGCCTGTTGTTCGCGCTAAGCCCCGTCTTGCTTTTTCGCACAGCCGACATAGCAGCTGACGAAGCAACCGTGACAGAGGACAAAACGACCGCGGACCTTGTCGACACGGAAACCTCGACAGATAAGACGGTTACATCAGAGGCTGAAACTGCTGCTGCGGACTCAACCGGTGCACAAACAACATCGGCTATCACGAGCAAGAATGAAACAGCCGACAATACCGCCACAGACGAAGAGACTGCCGCTGAAATCACTCCCGCCGAATTGAGTCTGAACACGCAAATCACCGGACCGATTACGGAAGATAAGAAATTATGCCTGACTTTAAGCAAAAAGATAAAAAGTATCCTCTTTAAAATGGAGGGGTCTGTCAACAAAAATCTTACCGCCTTTGAACCTCAGCCGCAAACTCATTGCGCGAACTTGCTCATCGCCGACTTTCCGGACGGATCTTACAAACTCACCGTCGAAACAAAACAAGATTTGACGCAAGGCGAAAAAACCACTTTCAATACCTTGGATGTGAAAATAAATAAAGGGGGTTCCAAAATCGCGACAGACCAAAAAAACTCCGAACTAGAAAACAAATGTTCGCAAGCCGGAGCTGACAGCTCGGACGAATGCAAGGAATTTTATTGGAATAAATATAAGGAGAAGATAACCTGCAAAAACTTCAGCGATACGGAATGCAGCGATACTGGCCAAATCCGCATCTTGAAAATTGTCGAAGCTGCGAAACAATATGCAAGTATAAACGCGCACGCGGGAGAAATACTCAACAAAACTATGACCGCCGGCAAATTGGAAAATATCATAAACCAATCCGACAGCGAAAAGACCTTGAACCTGAGCGCCCCTCTCAAAGAAAAAGAAACGCAAATAACAATCGTCCCGTCCTACGAAAATATCATCATGGATAAAAGCCGGGGACTCATCCAGACCGCGCCGATTGCCATCTTGATCGACAGCGACGGCGACGGAGTTTCGGATGATATGGAAAAAAGGTTGGGCACCAAACCCAACAACAAAGACACCGACGGAGACGGCTACAAGGACGGAGAAGAAATCAAGAACGGCTATAACCCTCTTGGCGACGGAAAAAAAGATATGGGATTATTCCCTATCGAGAAAGCGCTTATCCAAGGCAAGGCAATTGAGCATCCTCGGACCGGCGGAGAAGCAAGCGCCACCCTCACCGTTGCCGACGCAAAAACCATTTACGCCGAAGACAATAAAGAAACCGGCTATGTCTTCAGCGGAAAAGCCGACGCCAATTCCTTGGTTACCCTCTACATTTATTCCGACATACCGATTGTCGCCACCGCCGGCACCGACGGAAACGGAAAATGGGAATATCGCCTCGAAAAACCTTTGGAGATCGGCGACCATGAAATATATGCCGCCACTAATGACGAAGCCGGGAAAGTTATTAAAAAAAGCTCGCCTCTAAACTTCAAGGCGGAAGAGATGAAAACTGCACCGACTGAAACCGCGCCGGTCAATTCCCTGACCGGACAAACGAACGACAATGCGGCAAATTATTACCTCTACGGCGCCGCAGGACTGACGTTCCTGGGAATCCTTACCTTCTTAATCGCTCTCTTGAAATCCAGAAAAAAAGCTAAAAAGCAGAAGGAGGAGGAAATGCCGAAATAAGCTATCGCAAAAACCGGGAGAATTTCAAAAAGGACTGTCCTTACAGAATCAAAAGGACGGTCCTTGCTGTAGCACACGGTAAGATCAATATAGAAAACGAGCTGCTTATAGCTATTGATTATGCAAATAATAAAAAATATGCCCAAAATATATCTTGCCCGTCACGGACAGAACCGAAACAATGCCAATGGTATCCTAAACGGAAGGACAGATGAACCTCTAACTGAATTAGGCATCGAACAAGCCAACCAAATCGCTACCAAAATTAAAAAGGCGGGTTTGACTATTAACAAAGTCTATAGCTCCCCTCTTAGTCGAGCCCTTCAAACCGGACAAATTATCAGCGATCATTTGGTTTTACCCGAACCGACCCCAATACCCGAACTCATAGAACGAGAGATGGGTGCGATGAACGGACAAAGAGTTTGTGACATAGAAAAAATGTGCGCACCTGATGTTTTGCAGGCTGGTGCACTAACTTATTTTCTTCATGCCGATGGCGCAGAAACTTTTCCCGAGATCAGAGAACGAGCAACAAAACTCCTGGACTATCTCAAGACCGCAGACAAAGGCAACTCCATCCTGCTAGTCACCCACGACGGCATCGGCAAAATGCTCTATAGCGCCTACTATGATCTTAACTGGATGGAAACTCTCAAACAACTCAGTTTCCATAATTCAGACATACTGATTCTCTCTGAAGACTCCACCCCGGAGAACACTCACATTTTCAAAACCGAACAACACAATGCTTAATCATTGGCAGAATGAATTATGCCAACGGAAAAATCCGATAAACATTAGCAGGAGAGTGACGACGCCAACTAACTTTTCCGAATCGAACGGACCGCACCAGAGATGGTGTGAACCACGCAGGAGAGACGGTTATTGCGCAGCATTCACACCATTTCCGGTGTAATCCAAATGCCAATGTAAACAATGGAAGGTCCCGCCTGACCCACCTGCACTTTGGATTGCTTCTTTTTGCCAAACCAAAAAGTAAAAATCAATCTTTATCTGTCATTCTGGAATTTCGGTACTCTGAAATATCCGGAATCCCGTAGCTATGCAAGACAAGCATTAAATTTCATTTTTACAAGTAAATTTTGTATTATGGATTATGGATTTCGGACCACACCAGAAATGGTGTGAACCATGCAGTACAAAACGTTTTTGCGTAGCATTTCACACCATTTCTGGTGTGGTCCGGATACAAAGTTGAATTTCTGCTGCGCAAATTCCGGGATGACAACTTTTAGAAAGCAATAGAAAAGCATCAGGAAGTACAGGTGTAACGGGATGTCCCGAAACGGATTCGGACGAAATTAGTAGTATCTAAAAAATATCAACCTCATTCACCTTCTTTATCGCAA
Source organism: Patescibacteria group bacterium (assembly GCA_041670805.1). Taxonomy (GTDB): domain Bacteria; phylum Patescibacteriota; class Minisyncoccia; order JAHIHE01; family JAGLIN01; genus STD2-77. The sequence goes on along the minus strand of JBAXYM010000005.1, from coordinate 38,421 downwards.
AATTTATAAAATCAACAATTTCGCCGACCCTATTCATTTCTTTGCCATATTCCCACTTTTCCGCCTCATCTATCAAGTCTTTCCATTCGGGATATTTTTCTTTCGTCCACTTGGCGGCGGCTTTTTTAGAACCCGGCTCTCCCCCTGTCACAGTACTCAAAATACGACATAAATTCAAAACGAGATAAGACTGATAGTGACTGCTACTCATCCATTCACAATTACCAATCTTCGGCTTCCACTCTTTGAACAAATCCCTGGCGCTGGCTTTTCTTACTTCCCGAATATCGATTGAAGGAATAAGCGTACGGAAATCCGGTCCTTCCAGCGCAATACCGTATTTGCACAAGAAATAATGATTGATAATCCATTCATTCCCGGCCGGAGCAACCGGATAAAAAACGCCGGAACCCCAATACGGACGAGGTGTCTTGGGAGGAAGCACCTCTCCTATAATTTCCATTGGCACGTAAGAACACTCTATGCGCTTTGCCCACGCAGGATTTTTCTTTTCCAGATTTTTATGCAATCGCTCAATTGACGCAAGCTCTTCTTCTGTTAAAAGTCTATCCGTAACTGCTTGCAAATCAATATCACTTCTGCCCGGCACAAAATCCCCATAAGCCAAAGACCCGGAAAGATAAATTCCGATTAAATTATTACCAAGAATATTTTTAGCTTCATCCGCATATTCGGCTAAAATATCGTTGATATCTTGGTATCGAGTTATTCTTTTTATTTCTTCCGAAACCATAATTTTCATTATACAACCTCGGGTGCCTTATATTTTAATTTGTCCCCGGATCATTTTGCATATTAGCACAAAAGAACTGGGCTGGCAAAATCGCGGTTTTTCATATAAAAATTTCCGGTTTTCCCGGCACGCCTTTACAATGCCGCTACCGGAATGTGACTTTCCCGTTATTTTTTATTTGTGTGCGAATAAAAGAGGCGAAAGATCGCCTTCGTATTTTATTTGCTTAAGTGTCCGGATTTGTTAGAATGTAGGTATTGAAATAATCGCCGCTATGAAAATTCAACGGAAAAAACCGCTTGCCGTCAAAAGCTTTCTCAAAATATTCATTCTCTTGATCGGAGTCTGTTTTTTGGATGCCTTTATTGAGCCTTATCTTCTCGAGGAGAAAGTAGACGTTATCCGAGACAGCGACGTGCCGGCTAATTTTGTCAGTAAAAAAATCGTTTTCGCCTCCGATTTTCACCTTGATGAATACTCCACACAAGAAAAAATAGCGGGCATCGTTTCGCGCATCAACGCCGTAAAGCCGGACCTTATTGTTATCGGCGGAGATTATGTCACCGACGAAGAAAAATATCTCGCCCCTTGTTTCGAAGAGCTGGCCAAATTGAAAGCGCCGCTGGGTGTTTACGGCGTCACCGGCAACCACGACAGTGTCGCGAGCTACCGGCTCACGGTAAAATATATGAAAAATGCCGGCATTACGCCGCTGGAAAATGATGCCAAGTGGATTGAAATCGGTGGACAAAAAATAAAATTGGGAGGAGTAAAAACTTCCTACGGCGCAATTTCCGACGCCGAACCGACCACCGATAACACGGAGGTCGGCGACTTCGTGATCCTCGTCTCGCACAATCCCGACTTCGCCGAAAATCTCCACACCGACCGCATCGACCTGATGCTCTCCGGCCACACCCACGGCGGACAGGTCACGTTTTTCGGACTCTGGGCGCCTTATGTCCCTTCCGTTTACGGACAAAAATATCTGACGGGCATCGTCGAAACAAGCGGCATCAAAGTCTTGGTCTCCAACGGCGTCGGCACCAGCGCGCTCCCCGTCCGCTTTTTCGCACGACCGCAATTCAATGTGATTATACTGGAGAAATAGCGCACCGCGATACGTTTTGCAAAGACCAATGATATCATCGGTTAAAATAAAAATGTTTTAACGCAAGAAACCGGACACAAAATATCGCGTCCCTGCAAGAATATTTTTTTAGCAAATAATTTAAAAATATGATTGAAATCGAAATCAGAGCAAAAATCCACAATCCGGACGAGATCAAGAAAAAACTCGCGGACTTGGGCGCAATATGGAACGGTTCAAAAAGGCAAACCGACCGCATTTTCGGGCATAAACAGTTTCTGGATGAAAATAATATGATCATCGAAGGAGGCCTGAGCGCGCGCATCAGAACGATTGATAACAAAAGTGCTCTGGAATTCAAAGAAATTTCGCGGGAAAAAGGAGGAATGGAAATCAACGCCGACTTAAGCGATGCCAACATCGGCATAGAATTTCTTGAAAAACTGGGCTTTGAAGAAGCTTTCACCGTGGCGAAACAGAGAGACTTCTACTCCTGCAAAAACCTCGAAATCGCAGTGGATGACGTGGAACAGCTCGGTCATTTTGTCGAAATAGAAAAGATGATTGACTTCGGGAGAGACAAAGACGCAGCCAAACAAGAGTGCTTGGACTTTCTAAAAGAACTCGGCGAAGACCTGATCGTGGAAAAAAGGAAATACGGAGATCTTATGCAAGAAATAATCAATCAAAATAAATTATAAATATGGAAACTAAAGAATTGCAACGGCAGTGCGTGGAACTCACCGCGCAAATCGATAAAAAACTCAACATCACCCGCGATCCGCATCTGGCATTCACGCAACTGATGGAAGAAGTCGGAGAATTAGCTGTTGATATAAATCTGCCGAAGCTCCGAAACAAAGAAACGGATATGGTCAGCCTGAAATCCAACTTTGCGGATATTTTTCTGTTACTAAGCGCGCTTGCCGACCTCTACGATATAGACATAGAAACCGCAATGACGGAAAAAATAAAAATCATAAAGGGACGGCACGGCTTATAAAAACTTGCCGTGAATGATTTTCCTCTGTCGCTTTTTTCCGCCATTATCGAGTTGCATTACCAATCAATTTATTATCCAAAGCAATGAAACAAAAAATAACTCTTTTACTCCCGCTCCTCGCCCTCTCACTACTCTCACCGCAATTCTCGCAAGCTCTCGCCCTTTCTCAAGAAGACGCAACAATACAAGAAGACGAGGCGGCAGTGAATCAAGAGACCGACGTGTCCTCCGTACCCGACCCGATTTGCATCTTGGACGCAACGGTTCGCACCGTACGGAAAAATTCCGCCAACCCTGATTATTACGACGTCAGTCTCAAAATAAACGGCATAAACGCCGCCGAAGTCAATACAACCTCCCCCTGCGACGAGAGCTACGCCACGCAAATCGAAAAATCCGGACAAATCATAAAAGCCTCCGATTACCTCAAGCAAGCGATACAAGAAGGCGACAATATCAAAACGGAGGTGGAATTCGCCAACGACGGAATTTTAACGGGATATTTTTTGAGCAATATCCTAGTCACAAATCAGTCAGACAAAATCCAAAGTCAGACAAGTCAAGAAGAAGCTGCCGTTGCCGCCGCAAACAACCAATCTGCGAACAACAAAAACGACTCTTTCCGAAAGCTCATCGGAGCTTTTTTCCTCCTCACCATTTTGATCCTAGCCGGTATGATTTACAGCACACGGGACAAGACTAAAAAAATTCAATGATATGCCTCCGGTTGAAAAAACACTATACGTTTTATGTTGTCCGTATATTTTGGTCAAATCAAACAATGAACTTGGGACAAGCTAACGGAAAATTCTTTCGATTAAAAATCAATCAAAAATATTCGCCATTCTGAAATCTCCGCGGGAGCAGGTTTGAACCTGCTCCTTATCGGTTTTAATTTCACAACAAAACATCGCGCAGCAAACAAACGCTGTGCCATACAAAAACGGATCACGCCAGAAATGATGTGAACAACGCAGGACAGAACGTTCTTGTGTAATATTTCACACCATTTCTGGTGTGGTCCAAATGCCGAAGACAAAAATATGACCGGTTTACGTCAAAGATGATTAGCGAAAAACACAATTGAATTGATATCTCCGCCTGCCACCTGCACTTTGAATCGCTTATTTTAGCCAAATCAAAAGGTAAGATCAATTTTTATTTGTCGTTCCAGAATTTCGGATCACGCCAGAAATGGCGTGAACCACGCAGAAGAGATGGTTATTGCGCAGCATTCACACCATCTCTGGTGTGGTCCGGATGCAAGGCTGGATTTCTGCTGCGCAAATTCCGGGATGACAGCTTTTTAGAAAGCAATAGATAAGTGTCAGGAAGTGCAGGCAGGTCAGAACCAACCGACTATTGCGCTTTTTTATGTTACGGTGTAATATACAAGCAGTGTAAGTTTTAGTTAGGGGTTCTCAAGTTTTTTGTTTTTATTGCATTCATACAAGGAGCCAAAAAGCTGCTGTTTGGATTCCCAAAAGGTCGTCTTACACGATTAATTAAAAACGTCAATCAAAACATGGCAAAAAAATTGTATGTGGGTGGACTTCCTTACAGAACCACCGAGGACGAATTGAAAGATGCTTTTTCTGTTGCGGGAGCAGTTGAATCTGCAATCATCATCATTGACAGAATGTCAGGCAGATCAAAAGGTTTTGGATTTGTCGAGATGGCTACTGAAGCCGAAGCTCAGACCGCAATCGAAAAGATGAACGGTGTGGAGTTTGGTGGAAGAACTATCACTGTCAGCGAAGCTCGCGAGAAAAAAGAGGGCTTCAAGAAGGATTCGGATTACAACCAAAACAGCGAATTCTAGTCCCAATAAAAACAAAAAGCGAGGAGATTTTTCCTTGTTTTTTGTTTTGCGAAATGCTAGAGTGGGGATGAACAATGATACTTGCAAAATTCCGGTTGTCACTGCGAGGAGCCGGTACTCCGAGCGACGCGGAGCATCTTCTTGCAATGACAAATAATATCAAATACATAATGCCAAATTAACTTAATCTATATCACAATCATCTCATAAAGTTATTTGGATTTTCTCCCTCTCCTATCGGGAGAGGGTCGGGGTGAGGGGGAATAAATGTAAAATCATTATGTAACTGATTAAGTTAATTCGGTATAAGTCCCAAAAAATATTTTTTTATAGTCTTGTACACCCTATTGGTCTCTCGTTTTAAGTTCAACTGTCAAGACGGCAGATAAAAATGGCTCATACGCAAAATATGGTTTTATAATAGACACCGACAATCCTCCGTATTAATCAGAAATCCGTCTTTGTATCCGGACCACACCAGAAATGATGTGAAATGCTACGCAAAAACGTTCTGTCCCGCGTTGTTCACACCATCTCTGGCGTGATCCATAAATTCATAATTCAAAGTACACGGAGTATATGTCAGGGTTGTTTACCATTCAGACGAATATTTGAAACCATATATCGCGCATGACCGGAAAAAATTTAATAATAAATCTAATAAAAATTTTATGTTAATCGATGAAGTGACAATCAAAATTTCCGCGGGCAAGGGAGGAGATGGCTGTGTGGCTTTTGATCACAGTAAAGGCGGACGCGGACCGACCGGTGCCAGCGGCGGCAGGGGCGGCGACGTTTATATGGCGGCGACCTCAAATCTGAACGCACTGGGAAAATTCCGTTTCAAAAAGGAATTTGAGGCGGAAGACGGACACAACGGAAAAAATCAGCTGCTGGACGGAAGAAACGGCGAGGACCTGACACTTGAAGTGCCAATCGGCACTATCGCCCACAATCTTACCACCCGCAGAGATTTCGAGATAATGACTCCCGGCGACAAAATACTCTTGACGCGCGGCGGCAGAGGCGGACGCGGCAACTGGTTTTTCCGCTCTTCCACAAACACCACGCCCCAAGAATCCGAGCCGGGCAAACCCGGACAAGAATTCAATTTCACTCTGGAATTAAATCTTATAGCTCAAGTAGGTTTTATCGGCTTTCCTTCCGCGGGAAAATCCAGCCTCCTGAACGCTCTCACCAAGGCAGACGCCAAAGTCGCCGCCTATCCTTTTACAACACTGGAACCGAACCTGGGAGATTTTTACGGTCTTATCATCGCCGACATTCCCGGACTTATTGAAGGAGCCAGCGAGGGCAAAGGCTTGGGCACAAAATTCCTGCGCCATATCAAAAGGACCGGCATTCTTATCCACTGCATAAGCGCGGAATCGGACAACCTCAAGCGCGACTACGACATTATTCGCAAGGAACTTGTCAAATATGCGCCGGAACTGGAAAATAAAAAAGAATATATCTTTCTCACCAAAACCGATCTTATCAGCATGGAAGAAAAAGACAAAAAGCTTGAAGAACTCAGAAAAATAAACTCCGATGTTTCTGCTCTTTCCGTCTATGATTATGATTCGCTGGAAGATATCAAAAAACTGCTTTTCAAAATCAAAAATGAAGCAGGGATATAAATTCGATAGCTATTCCGAAAGAAAGCGGAAAACGGAATAGCACGGCTTTAGCCTGCGCAGTTGTCCAATGCGAAAAAAACGAACACATACGGATGCATCTTCTCGGTTTGGGATAGCGGCACAGATTAAAACGCAATCAAACAAAAAAATCCGGCTCGAAGCCGGAATAGTAAACAAATAAACTGCAAAGAATAAATTACTGATGAATATAAATCGGCGTGCCGATGTCTGCCCAATCGAAAACATATTTCGCCGGACCGATTCCCAACCGCACGCATCCGTGCGACACGCGCCTGCCCAAATGACTTTCCCCCTCGCGATAACCGTTCGGCCAATAAGGAAGCTCGTGAATATAATAACCGCCGGTAAAATTCATACTGTATGGCATCCACAGCTTGTATTTGACAGACCAATGATTGGTCTCCTTGCGCAACACTTTATATTCACCCAATGGCGTAGCCATCCCGACCTTCCCGGTCGAAACTTTGAACTGATTGACCTGTACCCCGTTTTCAAAAATAGTCATAAGCTGCCTTGAAATGCTGACGTCGATATATTTTCCCTCCAAGAAATGCGGCTCAGTCCGAACCGGCTGCTTGACCGCGGACACCGCCGGCGCCACATATTTGTTTTTCGCAAGAGTAAGCTCGGCGAAATGTTCTCCCTTTGTATAAGAATCCGCCTGCGCCAAAGATTTTTCTTTCTTTTCGGTATAGAAAGCAAGCTCTTTGTTGCCAAGAGGAAATCCCGACACTCCTCGAATATTTTTCAAAGTAATGGAATATTTTTGCTGCAAAGTAAAATTGCTGTTCGGAATAATCGTAAGAGTTTGCCTGTTATCCGAAAGCTCATAAGAAAAGCCGATAAAAGGATCGATCTCAATATTTTCCAAACTCATGGAAGCAACCGGGCGATTAAACCCTATCTTCACCTGTTCGCTTTGCCCGACTTCTTCGATTTTTTCTATGTCAGCATCAAGAATAAGCTCGCCCGCAAAAGTCTTGAAAGCCAAAAAAAGAACCGCTACCAAGCATATCAGCAGTATTGCAAAATAAAACATCCCGTTTCCGCGTCCTTCTTTTCCAGCCTTAATACGTTTCGGCATATAAAATAATAAAATAAATAGGCGAATCCATCTTCACCCTGTGTCCATTATAGCACAAAAGAGGGTGTGTTGCAAGGATGAGTTGAGAGGCGGAATGGGAGCGGAGTAGCACAGCTTTAGCCTGCGCGGCTGTCCAATGCAAGGGATGTGAACGTGTGTGTCGGGGTTTTTTGCGCGCGTGGAACTTGCTTGCCGAATTGAAAATATCGACGATTCTTTATTCTTTTAGGACTTATGCGATTGATACCGTTTGTCATTGCGAGGAGCCGGTACTCCGGGCGACGCGGCAATCCCGATACCGGAGCTTGACTGACTCTATTTTTTGTCATCTCGAAGGAGTACTCGACTGAGAGATCTGAGAAATGCACGAAAACTTTGTCGGTATCGCTGCCACAGTAAGATTATATTTGCATAGTATTGTTCCCAGATTTCTCAATCGGAGTACCTCATTTCGAAAGACATTAATTGTTTCTTTTAACAGAAGTACCTTCTCGCAACGACAGGCTAAACGCGTAAGTCCTAATTCTATCGGTTTGTTTTTGCAAATGCCGTGAGATTTATTTTTGTTTTGTAAAATAATTTTTCATCCTGAAACCGAGCCCACATTTTGTCATCCTCGTAAGGATCCCTTAAACTGCTTGTTACTTAAAAATAGTACAACTGATTATTTGATGAGAGGGCAAGGAATTCTTCCTCACGTCAAAACACCTGTTAAAATTTTATATCGTTTTTCATAATGCATAGGTTCGGGATTGCCGCGTCGCCAAATGCGCTCCTCGCAATGACACGCAAGGGAACGGATTCCGTATCGTCGACAAAAATAATTTTTATAGCGTGAGGTACCGTTTGGCAGATTAGTCCGAAACCAAAAATCGATCTTTGTATTCGGACCACACCAGAAATGGTGTGAACCACGCGGGACAAAACGTTCTTGCGTAGCATTTCACGCCATTTCTGGCGTGATCCATAAATACAAAAATACAATAAACGCCCTTTAGCCCTCCATATTATTATCGACAATCAAAATCATGCCGAATCTACTTTCTCGCCACCACTAATCCCCAAACTTTTTTCGCGCCGGATTTTTTTAATTCCTTTGCACATTCATCAAGCGTCGCCGACGTAGTGCATATGTCATCGACTACAACAATATTTTTGCCGCTCACCTCCTCCGGCTTGGCGCAGTGAAAAGCGCCCGCGATATTTCTCCATCTCTCCGCCTGATTGGCAGTCTTGCTCTGCGGTTTGGTGTTTTTTGTCCGAAGCAGAACATCTTCCCGCACCGGCAAAGAAAATCTTTCCCCGATATTTTTTGCCAAAAGATATGACTGATTGAACCCGCGCTCGGCGTATCTTTTCCGATGCAGCGGCACCGGGATCAATATCGTTTCCGTCTTCGCATTCTTCTTCTCGTCCAAATACAGTCCCTCTTCCTCGTCTTTGGAATAGTTGGCAAGAACGACATCCTGCAAATCGTCGAATTCCGGCGTTTCTAAAATACTTTTTATCATCAGCTCCGAAAGCGGAAAAGAAATATCCCGAATGAATTTAAATTTAAAATCGTGCACCGCCTTCTCGAAAAAATCGTCATAATACGCCGCCGCCCAAAGTCCGTCCAGGGAACTTGTTTCCCGGCAAAATCCGTGAGTCCTTCCGCCTTCGCTCGCTTCTTTGCATGCCGGGCAAACCTGCTCGTTGCGCGGCACAATTTTGGCAAAACAATCCGGACAAATCCATCTTTCGCGGGAAGCGAGATCTTCCCGATTCTTTCCGCACCCGAGGCAGCGAATCGGGAAAATCAAATCCAGAAAATATCCAAAAGTTTGGGAAATAATTTTTTGCATGGCTGACAGATTATTTTCTTCATTATAGCAGAGACCAAGAAGAAACGGCAATCTCTTCGTATTGTATTAAAAACCTTTTGCAGAAATGGAGCAACAGGCTTTAGCCTGCGCTAACCACAAAACCGACGGCATATGCTTGTTTGTCCCGCATTGGACAGCGGCGCAGGCTAAAGCCATGCTACTCCGTTATTTTTTGCAAAGACAAAAACAGCAGAAATACTTTCCCGCTGTTTTTCCGAAATCACCTACACAAGAATTTACTTCACCACGATCTTACCCCCTTTCAAAACAATCTCGACCTTATCCCCCTTGCCGATCTCATTTTTCACGATCTTTTCCGAAATCGGGTCCTCGACCATCTCCTGCAGGTTGCGGCGGATAAGCCGCGCGCCCTCGTTTGCATCGAAACTTTTTTCGGCGATAAAGTCCATGGCGTCTTTTCCGACAGACAGTTTGATATTTTTTCGGTGCAGCAATCGCTTGCGCAATTCCTCGACTTTGATTTTCAAAATCGCCTCAATGTCCTTCCCGCTCAACGGATTGAAGACCAGCACTTTGTCGATGCGATTCAAAAACTCCGGACGAAATTCGTCTTTGAGTTCGTCCAAAACATTTTCCTTGGTCTCGATATAATGCGCGCGCGCTTCCTCTTTTTTCCCCTCCTCGCTCTGCCCCTCGTCAAAAGCAAAACCGATCCCCGCTTCCTGCGTCAGTTCCTCCGTGCCCAGATTGGAAGTCATCACTATGATAGTATTGCGAAAATCCACTTTGCGCCCCGCCGCGTCCGTCAGCTCCCCGTCCTCGAAAATCTGCAGCATGATATTAAAAACATCGGGGTGCGCCTTTTCAATTTCGTCAAAAAGCACAATGGAATAAGGATGCAGCCGCACGTCCTCGGTGAGTTTGCCGCCTTCCTCGAATCCAACGTATCCCGCCGGTGCGCCCACCAGCCGTGACACATTATGCCGCTCCATAAATTCGCTCATATCCACTTTAATCAGCGCTTTCTTGTCCTTGTAAATGGTTTCCGCCAGCACCTTCACCAGCTCCGTCTTTCCCACCCCGGTCGGTCCCAGAAACATAAACACTCCGACCGGACGGTTCCCCTCCGCGATGCCGGAACGGCTGCGGCGGATGGCGCGCGCGACGCTCCCTATCGCCTCCTCTTGCCCGACAATTTTTTTCTTAAGCTCTTTTTCCAGATCCTGCAGCTTCGCTTTTTCCTCTTCCAAAAGTTCGTTGACCGGCACGCCTGTTACTTGCTCGATCACCTCGCCGATTTCCCTCTCGGTCACCGGCACTTCAATCTTCGTCTTATTTTCTTTTTCCTGCAAATCGCAAAATTTTTTTATCTCCTTTGCAACGATATCTTCCCGCGCTTTCACTTCCAGCGCCCCCTCATAATCTTCGTCCTCGACTTTTACCTCCTTCTCCTCTGCCAAGTCCCGTTCGCGGTTGCGCAAAGACTTGATCTCTTTGAAATAATTTTTATTGCCGTTGCGTCCGCGCACCATCGCCGCCGCTTCGTCCAGCACGTCCAAAGCTTTGTCCGGCAAGAATCGGTCATTGATAAATCTCTGGCTCAAATCCACCGCCGCGTCTATCGCTTCTTTGGTAATATTCAGGTTGTGATGTTTTTCATAATAGCTTTTCAGTCCCGCCAATATCCGCTTGGCCTCCTCCGCCGTCGGCTCTTCCGTCAAAACCATTTGAAAACGCCGTTCCAGCGCCGCGTCTTTTTTGAAGTGTTTGCGATATTCGTCCAGCGTGGTCGCGCCGATGCAGGTTATATCTCCGCGCGACAATGGCGGTTTGAGAATATTGGCGGCATCCAAGCTTCCGCCTCCTCCGGTATTTCCGGCGCCGATAATGGTGTGAATCTCATCGATAAAAAGAATTACGCTCTTATCCGCCTGCGCCTCCGCAATCACGTCTTTCAAACGCGACTCAAACTCCCCGCGAAAAACCGTTCCCGCAATCAGCAGTCCCATATCCAAAGAATAAATTTTCTTGCCCGAAAGATTGCTGGGCACATCGCCTTCATTTATCCGTCGCGCCAATCCCTGCACGATCGCCGTCTTCCCGACCCCCGGCTCGCCCACCAGAATCGGATTGCTCTTGCTCTTGCGAGAGAGAATGTTCACCACCTTGGCGATTTCTTTTCCCCGTCCGATTACCGGATCCGCCTTCCTCTCTTCCATCTCGTCATTCATGTTGATGCAAAAAGCGTCCAGCGCCGACTGCTTCGGACCCATTGGCACGCCCAGCATTCCCTGCGGCGGCATCTCTCCCATCGGCGAAGGAAAATTCATTCCCGAGATTCCCAGAATCGCCCCCTCGGGATTTCCTTTGGGACTGTCGGAAAGTTCTTGGATGCCGGAAAAACGCAGCGAACTTTCCAGAATCGCCTCCAAACTTTCCTGCAATTTTGCGCTGTCGATTTTCATCGCCGCAAAAAGCTCGCGCGCCTTGGGATCGTTGCTCTCCAAAATCGCGCAAAGAAGATGCTCCGTGCCGATGTACGAATGATTATAGCGGCTCGCGCAGAGTGTCATCTCTTGAAAAATATTTTTGAGATTATCGGCAAATTTCGCTTTGACCTTGGAAGATTTGGGAATCTCCTCAATCCGTTTCTGCAACTCTTTCAAATCGAATTTCTCCCCCACCATTATATTCGACCCCAAGCTCCCCTCTTGCGAAATAATACCAAAAATCAGATGCTCGACGGTTATCTCGCCCTGCGACATGCCCTGCGCCATTTCTTCCGACGTCCTGAGAACGTTCTTGAGATGAGCTGTAAATTTATTTTCAATTTTCTTGGGAAATAGACTCATAATATTGGAATTACTTGATTTTTAATATGACTTTAGTATAGGTGTTTTTCGCGCTTCGGACAAGCGACCCACCAAAAGGATATTCTAGCAGAATTTGGGGAATAGTAAAGAGGCGAGGGCGCAATCACGAAGTAGTATGGCGAAATAATATGTGGAGTAGCCGTGTGGAGTAGCATGGCTTTAGCCTGCGCAGTTGTCCCAAGCGGATAAAACGTATTGCAACAGCTTTGATTTCGCATTCCGTAGAGACGCCGATTCATCACGTCTAATCTATCGCGAAAAAAATAAATACCACTTGTTTTAGCCAGACGGAAAGGTAAAAAATAATCTTTATTTGTATTTTGCATTATGAATTTATGGATCACACCAGAAATGGTGTGAAATATTACGCAAGAACGTTCTGTCCCACGTGGTTCACATCATTTCTGATGTGGTCCAAATACAATTTGCCAAACGGAGTAGCATGGCTTTAGCCTGCGCTGCTATCCCACGCGGGAAAAACGAACGTATACAATCGTTCTATTCGCATTGGACAACCGCGCAGGCTAAAGCCATGCTACTCCACCTTTCAACTTCGCCTTCGCTTTACACAAAAGACTTGCTATTGACACATTCTTCATTTTGTCCTAGAGTTTACTGTTATTCTAATTCTGATATTTCCGAAACAAGGATATAATCACACAATACAGGGAGAGGATAATTTATGACAACAAGAAGAGAAGAAGGACTGTTTCTTATTTCTCTCGAAGACATAACGGAAAGAAAAGAAGACGGGCAGGCAAGAGAGCCCCTGATAAAAAAGGCGAAGGAACGGGCAGCTGTGATTTTCTATCTGGAAGGAGAGATAAAAAAGACAGCGCTCCTCTGGATTAAGGATCCGAAAGCGAGAGAAACTGCAAAAAGAATAATAGGGGAACGACAAAAAGAAGAAGTCATAGAGGGACAAGAAGAACTGCAGGATTTTCTAATAGTTCCTTGCAAAAAAGAAGAAGAAATTTTTTAATAGGCAAGACGGAACACAATAAAAAAAATGTTCTCGTCTCTTTTTATGTTTTATATCAAATTAACTTAATCCGTACCACAGTCCGCTCATAAAGTATTTGGATTTTCTCCCTCTCCTGTCGGGAGAGGGTCGGGGTGAGGGGGAACAAATGTAAAATTGTTATGCGACGGATTAAGTTAATTCGGTATTAATCCTGATAATGTTTTCACTCCTACTTTCCAAGAAGAGCCTCAGGTATTCAAATATGAACAAGAATAAGATACTTTTATAAAGTTTTTTATTATTCGAATATTTGCTATAATATAAACATAGAAACCGCTAAATCCCCTATATGCCCCAACCACTCGACAATAAAAACGACGCGCTCAAATTTGCGATGAAACTGATCGGGTTGCGGCGGCGCTCCGAAGCGGAAATTCGGCAGAGACTTGCAGATAAAGGCTGTGATGCCGCGCTGACGGAAGAGACTGTCGCGGAGCTTTATCATTACAAATATTTGGACGACGAAGCTTTTGCCGAAAGCTATATCAATGACCGAATGAATTTCCGTCCGGCGGGGCGATTCGTACTCAAGAACGAGCTGGCGAAAAAAGGAATCGCCAAGAGTATCATTGAAGCAAAACTGGTGGAGCTTACAAGCGGAGAGCGGGAATTGGAGATGGCGGAAAAGCTTATCGAAAAGAAGCTGCGGACCTCAAATCCCAAAGACGAAAAGAAGCTGCGCGACCGGATTATTTACCATCTCCGATCTCGCGGATTCTCTTCCGAAATTATTAGCCAAGCGATGCAAAATAAGTTAGAATCAAATAAACATATTATTCACGAAGATGACTAAAAAAATGCCCAAGCTCAACAAGAAAACGCTCGCGATTTCGTTCGTTGTTTTTTTGCTGCTCATTCCCGTTGTCTATGCCGTTTGGTTTAACGTTAAATACCAAAATACCGCTTTCCCGCAATTGTCACTGAACGGCAAAAACTACACGGGACTTTCCCAAGCGGATGCCCGAACGCTGTTGGCAGGCGACATCGCGTACAAATACAAAGACGGCATAAAATTAACCTACCAAGACAAGAGCTTCACCGTCTCTCTCGCGGAACTCGGGTACGAAATTGATGCGGAAAAATCCATTGGACAGATTTTCACTTATGGGCGAGGAGATGCTATTGCGCAGAGCGCGAAAGAACAGCTCAACCTCATCGCCGGACCGGTCGCTTTCCAAAACCGAATCAAGCGCAAAGATTTTCTGATCGCAGAAAATCGCTGGAAAGAAATTGCCGCCATCGAAACTCCGGCACAAGATTTTTCGTATAAATTCAGCAAAGGAAAATTCGTCCCCGTGGAGGCGGAAGAAGGCTTTGTCATTGATCAAGACAAGCTGCGGCAAGATATTGAAAGCAACCTCGTCAATTTCAAAAACGAAACTATAACACTGGAACTGATAAAAAACGAACCGAAAATCAGCGAAGACAAAAATCAAAGCGCCCTTTTGCAAGCGCAAAATCTTCTCGCCAAAGAAATAACGCTCAAATACAATTCCAACCTGTGGAAAGTGGCGGCGGAAGATTTCGGAGAATGGATCGGATTTACCGCTGAAAAAAGCAATGGCGCCGCCCTCTCCCCGGCTCCCAATTCGGACCGGATCAAGAGTTATCTCGTCTCCATCGTGCCGCAGGTGGATCGCGAACCGGTAAACGCGCAGCTGGAATTCAAAGACGGCAAAGTTCAAATATTTTCCCTGAGCCAAGAAGGCCTCAAAATGGATACGGATAAAAGCGCCGACAAAATCAGCGAGGCTATTTTTCAGGAGAAAAATTATTCCGCAACGGAGACGGGCGAGAGTGCCGCATCAATCAAAATTGAGCTTGTCATAAACAAAATTGCGCCCGAACTTGCCACCGACAACATCGACAATATGGGCATCACGTCCCTGCTGGCGACCGGAGAGTCCAATTTCCACGGATCCACTCAAAGCCGCATCCACAACATCACGGTCGGCGCCGCCAAATTCAACGGCGCGCTCGTCGGTCCGGGCGATACTTTCTCTTTCAACTCGATTCTCGGGGGCGTCAGCGCCAAAGAAGGCTACCTGCCGGAACTGGTCATCAAAAAAGGACAGACTGTCGCGGAATACGGCGGAGGGCTCTGCCAAGTTTCCACCACAGCTTTCCGCGCCGCCGTCAACGCCGGACTGGAAGTCACGGAAAGGCAAAACCACGCCTATGTCGTCAAATATTATTCCCCGCAAGGCACTGACGCCACCATCTATCCGCCGCATCCCGACCTCGCATTCATCAACAATACCCCCAACTACATCCTCATGCAAACCCGCATCTCCGGCACCGAATTGTTTTTCGACTTTTACGGCACCAACGACGGCCGCAAAGTCGAAACCGAGGGTCCGACCGTTTACGAACGGGGCGCCGACGGAGCGATGAAAACTTGGTGGAAAGAAAAAGTCTATGACAAAAACGGCAAACTTTTCTTGGACAAAATTTTCTACAGCAATTACAAATCGGCAAAACTTTATCCAAAAACTAACCCCTTGGAATAACTCAATATGGAAAAACGAATAATTCTCGCCTCCGGATCGGAAGCCCGCAGAAAGCTTCTGGAAAACATCAAGTTGGACTTTGAAATTCAGCAAAGCGATTTTGAAGAAATAATGAATCCCGACATTCCCCCCGAACAATTGGCAGTCGAACTGGCACTGGGAAAAGCGCGCGACGTGGCAGCCAAAAACACAAACGCCGTCATCATCGCCGCCGATTCTTTCGTGGTTTTGGACGGCGAATATCTGGGCAAACCTCATTCCGCAGAAGAAGCCCGTGCCGTATTGCGCAAGATCAGCGGCAAGAAACAAAATCTTGTCACGGGTATGGCGGTTATTGACACGGAAAGCGGCGCCACGATTACCGATTTTGAGATCGGCGAAATATGGGTCAAGGAATTAACCGATGAAGAAATCGAGGGCTACATCAAAACCGGCGAACCTTTCGGCAGAGCTGCCGGCTACGCCATTCAAGAAATCGGCTCAATTTTCATCGAGAAAATTCAAGGCAACTACACCGGAATCATAGGACTCCCCGTCAACAAAGTTTACAAAATCTTGACCCAACTGGGCGTAAAAGTAATATAGTTAGGACCTACGCGATTAATACTGTTTGTCATTGCGAGGAGTAGGTACTCCAGGCGACGCGGCAATCCCGATACTGGAGATTGACCCCATTTGTCATCTCGAAGGAGTACTCGACTGAGAGATCTGAGAAATGCACGAAAACTTTGTTGGTATTGTTTTTACAGTAAGATTATATTTGCATAGTATTATTCCCGGATTTCTCAATCGGAGTACCTCATTTCGAAATGACAGATATTGATTGTTTCTTTTAACAGGAGTACCTTCTTGCAATGACAAGCCAAACCCGTAAGTCTTAATAGCGATAGTATGAATTTATGGACCGCATCAGAAATGATGCGAACCACGTGGGAGAAAACGTTCTTGTGCAGCATTTCGCACCATCTCCGGTGCGATCCGAATGCAAAGCAAAAAATAGGCATCAGGAAGCGCAGGCGAATCAGAGATGGGTCAGATCCTCCCCCCTCTTGATATTTTTTAAAAGATGGTCTATAATTCCCAAGTAATTGTGTTCCAGCTATTATGCCCTTGTAGCTCAACTGGATAGAGCGCTTGGCTTCGGACCAAGAGGTTGTGGGTTCGAGTCCTGCCGTGGGCACAGAATAACCGTTATAAATTAATTTCGGGTCGTTAGCTCAATGGTAGAGCAGTTGCCTCTTAAGCAATTGGTTGAGGGTTCGAGTCCCCCACGACCCACAGATAACTATCAACTGATAACGGATAACTGTGCATGTCATCCTGAGCATAGCGAAGGATCCCGGTCTTTTCCGCGAAGGACGGGATCCTTCGTTTCGCTATGCTACACTCAGGATGACGCGCGTGATATGTTATTTGTTATAAGTTATTAGTTGTTTATTGTAAGTTATTTTTGGTGGCTATAGTGTAGTGGTAACACTAGAGGTTGTGGTCCTCTCATCCAGGGTTCGAATCCCTGTAGCTACCCAGCCGATTTAATCGCTTGTTTAAGCGGTTATTTTTTATACCCCAAGAAGGTTAGAACTTTTTAAAAAATAAATAGCACATTTTTAACGATGCGAGAGACTATGGCGCTAATATTGAGCGTTATAATATTAGGACTTACGCGATTGATACTGTTTGTCATTGCGAGGAGTCGGTACTCTAGGCAACGCGGCAATCCCAATACCGGAGCTTGACTAATTCTATTTGTCGAAGGAGTACTCGACTGAGAGATCTGAGAAATGCACGAAAACTTTGTTGGTATTGTTTTTTTACAGTAAGATTATATTTGTATAGTATTATTCCCGGATTTCTCAATCGGAGTACCTCATTTCGAAATGACAAATATTGATTGTTTCTTTTGACAGGAGTGTTTTCTCGCAACAACAAGTTAAATGCGTAATACCGAATTAACTTAATCCGTTACATAATGATTTTACATTTATTCCCCCTCACCCCGACCCTCTCCCGATAGGAGAGGGAGAAAATCCAAATACTTTATGAATGGATTGTGATACGGATTAAGTTAATTTAGTGTTAATCTTATTGAAGGTGGGTTTTTATGTAGACTGTTTTGAACGGTAAATAACCTTCTCTTATCCCTGTCCAGCCAAAAACAACCGCTTATTGAACCGTTATTTTTTATACCCTTGACGAGGACTGGAACTTTTCCACCCCCTGCATTATTCTTGTGACTCTCCTGAGCGAAAAGCAAAGTTGAAAGGTGAAAGAGCAGGTGGAGTAGCATGGCTTTAGCCTGCGCGGTTGTCCCAAGCGAATGGAACGAACGTATGCGCGGGTTTTTACGGGCATTGGACAGCGGCGCAGGCTAAAGCCATGCTACTCCGTTTGGCAAATTGTTTTTTGTATCCGGATCACGCCAGAGATGGCGTGAACCACGCGAGATAGAATGTTCTTACGCAGCATTTTACACCATTTCTGGTGTGGTCCAGTTTGCAATGTTCTGAAAATCCATAGCGCAGTATTTATCTATACAAAAGTGGATATAAAAACAAAAAACCGACCCAAAGGAATCGGATAACGATAAAAAGGAGGGAGGGGGAAGAGTTTAGCGCTTCCCCTTTTTTTTATTTATTTCAGAGAGATTACTTTAACAGCCTGGTTGCTGGCTGTTAAAGTTACTCTGTATTTTCCGGTCTTTTTATAAACATGTACCGGATTTTTCAGAGTCGAAGCAACTCCGTCTCCGAAATTCCAGCGCACAGATTGTGCACCGGATTTATCCGTAAAAGCTACCTTAATAGAGGGAGCTTTCTTGGATAAAAACTTATATGAGAAATCCGTTGTTACTTTTTTATTATCAGTAACAACGATTTTCTCTATCCGGACGTCCCGATCTCCGTCCGGACCTATAGCCTCCAACGAGACCAAATAGGTACCAGGTTTTTCATAAACATGGGCCGGATCCCTTTCAGGTTTCGAGGAAGAGCAAGTACACCCGTCCCCGAAATCCCAATTCCAAGAGGAAGCCCCCTCGGAGAATTCTGTCAGTTTCACCTGTAAACCTGACATTTCCACCAAAAAGTCCGATTTTACCGGGACTTTGATTGGTGGTTGCCCATCATCACTAACAACGATTAGCGCCTTTACAGGTTCGCTTTTATCGTCAGTGACAAACTCAACGTCATACAGTCCCGCATTCTCAAGATGAAACACAGGATTTTTCTCAGAGGAACTGAAAAAGTCCTCTGCACCCGAAACGCTCCAATGATATGAAGCGATGGGCTCAGTCGACAGGAATGCAAGCCTTATATCCAATGGACCTTCTCCGCCGGATACATTGCAAACAATCCTTCCCGTCGTTTCCGCCAATCCGCTTGCGCTTGGACTGGTGGTGCTATTCTCAGCGGCCATAACCATGCCGCTGAACAGAATTAGCAAAAATGATGCTAATACTGTTGTCGCCATAATTCCTTGGTTTCTTTTCACTTTATTCACTTCGGTATTGTGTTTATTTTTGTCACAATACTTCAATGCCTTTCCCCATTTTATAGGTTTGAGAGACCCCCCTCTCAAGCCTATATTCCGAACTTCGTCGTAAAATAACGACCAAAACCGGAATATAACACAAAAACTGCAAGGATTAGCCTTAAAAAAGCATAAACAATGGCATTCTCGCCCATCCAATTTCTTCTTTCCATTTATCACCTTTGCCACATTCTACAACTACCCATTTATTTCTGTCAAGTACTTTTCCACAGTACTTTTCCACACTGACCCACCTGCACTTTCTGACATTTCCATTGCTTTCCAAAAGCTCGGCTTTGTATCCGGACCACACCAGAGATGGTATGAATACTACGCGAAAACGTTTTATTCCGCGTGGTTCACACCATTTCCGGTGTGATCCATAATACAAAATACACTCGTAAAAATAAAATACAATGCTTGCCTTGCATAGCTACGGGAATGACAAATAAAAATTGATTTTATCTTTTGATTTGGCTAAAAACAGCAATTCAAAGTACAGATGGGTCAGCTTTTCCACAGGGTTAAAAATCAAAGAGCAGAGGCAGGCCGAGGATCTACTTTACAAGTAAGCTGTAAATACCTGAGAATGCAAAGATCATTTTCTCATTCTCCGTTTTTATTGTATAATGTGTTTGGATAAATGTTTTAAAAACTAAGAAAAAATCCTATGAACTTACGGGATGCAAAGAAAAATTTCTTAATGAAAATCCTGCCTTTGATTGCCGTCGCTTTTTGGGTCGCCTTACCCTCGAGCTGCGCTTATGCCGTTGACAGCGACGGGATCACCGCCTACCCGACAACCGCCGATCCCAATAATCCGCTCCCCCAATCATCTTTCATCTACAATTTGAAACCGGGAGAAAGCAAAGAGGATTATCTTACCGTCAAAAATGAGTCCGAGCAAGAGCAATCTGTCAGCATCTACGCCGTGGATGCCGTGGCAAATGCCGTGGGAGAATCGGTCTTGGAAAATGAAATCGACACCAGAGACAATATGGGCAGGTGGATAAACCTGGAAACCGTCCGTTTGGTTTTGAAACCCAAGGAAGATAGGCGGATAAAATTTGAAATTGACATTCCGGAAGATGCAGTCGGGAAAGTTTTCGGCGGCATCATTATTCAAAAAGATCCGACCGCAAAACAAAAAAACACCAAAAGCGAAGTTGTCGCCAACGCCCGCATCGACATTCGCGTTTACGAAACCGTGCCGGAAGAAATCATCTACAAGGCCGGAATAAGCGGAGGAGCCGCTTCGTATGACAAAAAAGACGGGAGCTACACTTACAGCGTCAAGGCAAAGAATGAAGGAAATGCTTCTCTCGACTCCACCGTAAGGATTAATGTCAGAGACATGCTGTTTGGCAAACAGAATCAAACGATTGAAAGAAAAATTCTCATTCCGCGCGGCGAAGAAATGGAAGTCTCTGCCCCGCTCAATAGAGTTGGAATTGGAAAGTTTGAAGTGTCTTCCGAGATTGAATACCGGAAAGCTGACGGCACGCAAGAAAAGATAGCTAATCCCAACAGAATATCCTTCTCCGCTTTTCCGCAAGAATTTATTCCAATTATCGGACTTCTGTTTTTGGCCGATATTATTCTCATCGTCATATCCAGGCTGAAAAAGAGAAAAGACAAAAAATATTACAAAGATTATCGGATTCAGCCCGGCGATAATCTGGAGAACCTTGCGGAAAGACTTTCTGTCAATTGGAAAAAAATCGCCAAAATCAATAAGATGAAGCCTCCTTACCAGCTTGAAGAGGGACAAATCATTACGGTTATCGACAAGGAAAACGCTTTGCCCGACTTTTTTCCAAAAGATGGGGCTTTTATCAAACCGACCGACGATCAAGTACGCCAAGACCGCGAAGAGGCTTTTGAAAAAGATCTCGCTCTTATATCGGATGAGGAAGAATCCTCCACCACCGACGGAAAACCACGGGGGAGCAATAAAATATTAAAAACAGTAACATTCGCGATTGCGTTTGCACTTCTCGGCTATTTCATCTATACCCAGTTTTTCACCAAAGGCAATAACGCAAATTTCATCTATGACCGCAATAGGGACAAGCTCGCCGACACGACAACAACGCCCGACACCGGAAAAGAAACGGCAACCGCGGAAGAAAAGACCGCTCCGGTTCCGACGGCGGACAGCACGTCAACGATAAAAGAAGATCCCGCCAAGGAAATAAGCGTTGCGGACAGGCAGGCGGCCAAAATAAAAATCCTCAACGGCAGCGGAGTTAGGGGCGCTTCCTCCAAAGCATTGGCACTCTTCAGGAAAAAAGGATACACTTCCATTACCACAAGCAATGCCACCCGCTTCGACTATAATGACACCGTCATTGAATGTGGCAGCAATGTCAAGCCCGCCATTTGCCAAGAAGCCGAGGAAATCGTCACTTCCCTGCTCTATGCCTCGATCCAAAGAAAGGAAATCGGCGGTGCAGATGCCGACAGAGTTATCATTACTCTGGGGAAATAACCGGCGCGTCCGCCAGGCCGGATTTTATACTTGCCGAGGAATTCTGACCCACCTGCACTTTCCAACACCTGTCTTTTGTTTTCTACAAAGCTGTCATCCCGGAATTTGCGCAGCAAATATCCGGGATCCTGTTACTAAGCCAGTGGAAATGAAATATATTGCTTGTCTTGCATAGCTACGGGATTCCGGATATTTCGGAGTACCGAAATTCCAGAATGACAGATAAAGATTGATTTTTACTTTTCGGTTTGGCTAAAACAAGCGATTCAAAGTGCAGGTGGGTCAGTCAAAAAATTCGTTGGAAATAAACCGATAAATATGGTACAATTGAAATATAATAATTAACGATTTATATATGCTTTCTATCAACCCGTTCGATTTCTCAAAATCAAACAGCGAGGATATGGAAAAACAAATCCTGCGCGCCGGACTTATTTCCGAGCTGGATGCGGTTAATCTTTTTGAACAGCTCGCAGCGCTCAGCAAAGATGAAAAAACCAAAAAGATTTTCCACGGCATTCTCAAAGAGAAAAAAGAACATATCGGAGAACTGGAAACTTTTCTTCTGCGCAGCGACCAAGAACAAATGCAAGGACTGACGGAAGGCACGCAAGAACTGGAACGGCTGGACGAAAATAATTAAAATTCGCCATACTTTTTTGTATCGCATAATTACGGGATGCCGCGTCGCCGAAGTGCCGACTTCTCGCGATAGCAAACAATATTGATGTCAGAACTTACGTGTTTGAACTGTATGAAATCACTTTTTTATAATTCCCGCATTGATACATTCCTTTTGTCATCTTTGTAAAGATCCCTTGTATACAGTTAAACAGTATAATCAAGGGATTCTTACTAGAATGACAAAATGTCGGTTCTATCGCAAAAAAGAAAGCATTGAAGATTGAGAAAATTTGAAATGCGTAAATCCTAGATGTGCAGAATTAAACAAAAAAAGAGTTCGCGAGACTCTTTTTTTATTGCTCAATTCCGGACAAATATGGCTTATTGCATATCATCCCCGCATCAAAAAACATACACCTCTATCAGGGTTACGATAAGTACCAAAAGAAAGAAACCTAATATTAACAACAAATTTTCCAGCCCCTGTCCCATATTTGCAATTGTTATAAAGTGTATTTTTAATTATGGATTGTATTTTGGATTCCGGATTTTGGTTCACACCAGAGATGGCGTGAACTACACAGGACAGAACATTCCCATGGAACATTTCACACCATTTCTGGTGTGATCCGAATGCAAGACCGGATTTCTGATTTCGGATCAATACGAATTTTTGTGGTGTCCCCGGCAGGAATCGAACCCGCGTTAAGAGCTTAGAAGGCTCCCGTTCTATCCACTGAACTACAGGGACAAGGAAAGTTTCACGTTGGGAGTATAACAGACAAAACCGATCCAGTCAATCCGTTCGCATGCTGACCCGCCTGCACTCATCCATTGCTTTCTAAAAAGCCGGCGGAAATGAAATATAATGTTTGTCTTGCATAGCTACGGGATTCCGGATATTTCGGAGTACCAAAATTCCGGAATGACAAACAAATAAAATCGGAGTAGCATGGCTTTAGCCTGCGCCGCTGTCCCACGCGGAAAGAATAATCGTATACAATTGGTATCATTCTGAACGCAGTAGTAGCGAAGAAAAAAATCTCAAAACAACTTTATGACGTTCGCAATCAGGGCGTGCTTGGCGAAACAACCTTGTTTCCAGCACCGGCAGTTCCCGATGTTTCCGCGGCATCTTCTTTCTTTTTCGCCGCACTTGTCTGTTTTGAGCTTGTCGCGTCATCACGAAAACTGAAAGGGTCGATATAATGTTTGTCTTTCAGGCTTTCCAAGTTTTTTTTGCGTTCTTCAATGTTTTGCGTGGCTTTCTCCAACATGGCCTTTCCCTCGCTGTCGGCAAAGACGCTCTTGTACGGCGGATATTGAACATCGCCGATTTCCGTAAAGGCTTTTTTGAAAACGACGGAAAAATAGAAAGACACCGCTCCCAAAAAAACCAGAAAAAGGAGCCTCATATTATGAAGCAGCATACCGGCGATTTTTTTCTTCTGCTCTTCGGTAATTTTCAGGTCGCTCAATTTGACATTAAATTTTTTATTTTTCATATCGTTATTTTTGACCGTCTTTTTGGTAAAGTTTTACATCAAAAGTAAGCACTATCATATTTTTATCAAATTCATCGAAATCGCCAAAAGACATTTTTATGTTTTCAATATCAAAATAATACTTGAAATTTTCCATCGTGCCCAGAAAAAGCATCACGTCATCAAAAGCCCCGCCTACCGTAAAATTGAAATAGCTGCTTGTGATCGCGGCGCCGGCTGCTTCTTTGCCTTTGGAATCGGAAGCTTTGATTTTAAGTTTCACTCGATCTTCGCGGGCGACATTTTCCACGTCTTCTATAAAAACCACCGCTTTGCCTTTATCGACAACAGATTCCGACACCTTGTTCATTTCAAGACTCATCTCTTCATCTTGTTTTTTTGACTCCGACAGTTGCGCATTTTTGGCATTTTGCACATAGACGGCTTGTTTGCCGGACACGATTTGCGCGCTGGAAGTCTCGATTTCCTTCACCAGATATTTCATTCCGAGATACAAGAAAGCAAGTACGAGCAAAACCGCGACCGAAACGTTTATTACAAATTTTTTCTTTATTTTATTCATGGCATTGAGAAGGATTTTGTTATTTTAACAGCGTTTGCTCGTGAATGTAAAAGGTGTATATGAAATCTATATCGGAAGACTCGACGTAATTGGAAGCATTGCACTGCACATCAAAAAACATATCGGAGCTTTTAAGTTTTTCTTCAAACGCGATCAGCGCCTCCCGGCTCTTGGCATTGCCGGCGATATCCACCTTCATTTTCTTGTCCTCCACCTTGAGTGTAACTTGTTCTTCTACCGGCTTTCCTTTGTTTGCCTTTTGAATAGCAGCCTCGACGGCACTGTTGTCCGCTTGCGCGGAAATGCTTTCCAATCGCACCTCGGCAGGAATCATGTTGGAAATATTTTCAAAAAGCGGAGTCCATTTTACATGTCCGCTTTGGACGCCGTATATGTTTTTCACTTTGCTTTTGTTGGCCTGCAAATCGCGTTCAATGGCACTCGCTTCCCGAGTTTCCGGCGAATTGCTCAAATCCGCAGATTGGACGGACAATGTGCGACTCTCCGCATTTAGATATCCCAAGGCAAAAAAGAAAAGACCGGCAAAAATCATCTCCGCCGCCAGAACCCAAATAATATTTCTGATCGCCAGATTGTTGAGTTTTTCCCATTTCAGATTTTCTTTATCCAGAGGGGAAAGCAGATTTATTTTTATCATATTCGTTTGCCTTTTATATGGATTCATCTTCTTCCATGCCTCGGAGCGCCAGCCCCAAAACTGTCACAAAAGCCAGCGAGTCGTCGCGCGATACGGAAGGAATTTCCTGCGCGCCACCGCCGATAATATTCACCCAAGGGTTGCCCTTCTCTATTTCTTTTTTGATTTTGAACGACAATAACGAGCTGATACCATCCATCCGCGCCTCGCCCCCGCAAATAATAACCTTGGCGATATCCGGTTCTTCCGGAAAATGTTCATGGTAATATCCCAAGAGCCGATCAATATAAACCATCAGCTCATTCAGTCCGGAGTCCATTGCTTGATATATTTTTTTGCATTCCCCGCGCATGCTCAACCCGCATTTATATTTAATTTCTTCCGCTTCATCCTCGCCGATATTAAGATCTCGCGCTATCGCCTTGTTGAATTCTTTTCCGCAAATGGGGATGCCCGCCGTGAATTGCACCGTCGGACTTTTGTAGATGATAAACCCCGTCCTGTCTTTTCCCAAGTCGATGATAAGCGCAGGTCTTTGCGTCACTTTTTCATTAATAAGGCTGCGAGAAATCGCGATTGATTCTATCTCCGCCGCCACCGGCCTCAGTCCCGCCATCGACAAAGCCTCCGAATAAGAATCCACAACCGTCTGCGGCACCACCGCCGCCAGAACCTCGAAATCATCGTCTTCTTTTTGGCGATCCAATACCTGCCAGTCCGAATAAGACTCCTCCATGCTCACCGGGAACACCCGCGCAACTTCCGCAAATATCGAGCCTTCCATATCTTCTCTCTGCTCGTAGGGAATTTTGATGACACGAATAAAACCTTTGGTCTCGGGAATGGAATAGATGGCGAATTTGGACTTTATCGGTTTGGGAACGGCCTTGGCCATCGCGGCTTTTATATACTTTGCAAGTTCTTCCGGATTTTTTATTTCCCCTTCTTCGATAATCCCCTGGGGAATTTCCTCACGCCGGCACCCGCGCAAAAACAGTTTGCCGTTTTTCTCTCCCAATTGCGCCACCTTAACCACGCGATCGTTGAAGTCAAGACCGAAAGGATTCAGTTTGTCATTGAAAATCGACATAAGCAAAAAGTAATTTCATAACCTGCTGATATTTTAGCACAAATTTTAATTCTTATCCACTACTTTTCCGACCAATCCAAAACCTCGTATTCTTTTTCCGTGGGAAAAGACGGCGGCGGACCGAAAGTGAGGTTGTTGTCATATTCCATAATCGTATGCGTGTAACCGTCGACAGGCTTGCCGCCGCTTGTATAAGTCCAAGTCCAAAAAAGATTGGAAATGATTCCACCATATACCGTTATGCTTCCAATTTTTTTATTCTTGTTTTCCTCTTTATAATTCCTTGTATAAACATGCCCCTTCTGGGAAAGCATCACGGCGTCTATCTCCACCGGAACGGGCGCATGCCGAGGCACCACAATATCCCCCTCCGACATAAGCCCCAAGACGTCGCCACCGTCTTTGGCAAGGTACGTTATATTACTCTCAATGTATATTTTGGCGTAATCGAAGGGGGTATCCTCATATTTGGTGGCCGCCACAGTCACTCGCCCGTTGACCGTACCTTCCACAAACACATTATCCTTTACAAAGATAAGCCCGTTTGACGGAATGGGATAGTTCTTGATAAAAACAGAAGATCCCACACCTTCATTGCCGATGACCTCAGAACCGTTATCATCATAATATTTCACATTATATTTCCAACCCGTTACCCTGGAGACATCGACAGTTCCATTGCTTTTGAATTGCAGCCAATATCCCAACTTTCCGCTCGGCGCCAAGGAGATGCCCGCTGCCTCGGCATCTGCCTGTATATCTGCCATATTCAAGGTAAAATTTTCAAAGTCCGTGTAGTTGTCCGGGAAGTCCCAATACTGCTTACAGCTATTCGACGCGCTTCCCCAAATGCCCGGTTTTGTACCTGAACAGCTATGATTGGCGGTGTTGCAATTGTAACTTGCCACCGCGCTGGTCACTTCCGCATTGCACAGACCGTCGAAACGGATGCCTTTGTTGGAATGCAGCGGCCCTGAAGTCGTTTCGTCCGGACCGATCCAGATAGGCGCGTTGGAAAGCATACTGTACCTCGCCAAAGATTTCTTGCCGAGCTTGGCGGCTATCGTTTTTTTCACGCTGACATCTTTGTAAGTTTTTCCCGTCGATTCGATCTGCACGATTGTCGAACCTGCGGGAGGAACTTCGATAAGCAACGAGTATTCCCCTATGTCTTTGCCGTCATAGTCTTTATAAATTTCAGTGTAAGGACCGCAGACGCCGTCGCAGTCCGCCACCGAAAGCGTGACGGGATTGTCTTTGTCGCAGCACCAACTATTGCCGTTTTGATAATCGCTCTCATCATGCGCCAAGTGCCACTTGTAGTAATCTATCCCGGCCTCGGCGACTTGCAGCGCCTGCGTACCGCGCGCCGTATTGACCACGCTCTTGCGCGTTTGCAAAGCCCAACTCATAATCCCGGTAGCAAAAACGGAAAAGACAACCAGAACGACAAGTATGGTTGGCGTAATCATTCCGTCCTGATTTAATGTTTTTTGTTTCTTTTGCATAGTTACAAGTTAGTTTGAATTACGAAGTTGGATTTTTGTCTCGACGTGCAAAGGATAGGATTTGTTCTGACTGACGGTATTCGCGGTCAGGGACACTCCGATCATACTGATGTCCAAAGCCTTGACAGGAATGGACATCGGGACTTCCGAACCCGTGTAGCTCTTGTTGTAATACGTGAAAATCGGCGTCCCGCCGTTTTTAATCTCCGGACAGACAACGGAAGAAACTCCCGCTCCCGCGTAAAGAGAAGAACTCCCCGGCTCCGTTATCGTCTTTTTAAAATCGGTTCCGTCCAGAGCGTAAGAAATTTTTTCCGTCAAACCGTCTTTATTGATATCGGAATAAAATGTCAAAGAATTGCTTCCCGCTTCGGCGATAAAAAAACTTCCGTCTTCGCCGCGATTGCTTCCGCGAAGTTCCCGGCTCATCGTACCAAGAACGTAATTCATGCTTTGCGTCCTTTTGGTCATCGCCGTGTCGACCCCCTGCTGGCGATACAGGGAAATAAAAAGCGCATTCATGGCAAGCATAAGCAACGTAAAAATAGCCACCGCCATAATGACTTCAATTAAGGTAAAACCGGATTGTCCGACGCCGATTTTCATTCTTCGAGATTAACGTTTATTACGATATGCGACGACCCTCCCGGCGCCACCGCAATCGGAGAAGGCAGATCAAATGAAGCGATAATGTAATCATTCTCGTCAACAAAGAAAGCATAACTCCCCCACTCTATCCCGCCGATATGGATATCGCCGTTGGCATCGCTGGTAAATTTTTCGGAATATTTGGGAATCGAAATAAATTCAGGCTCCGTCCCTTCAGGAACGTAAGCGGGGTTGGGATATTTCCCTTTCGCTCTCTCGCCGGTCACAGTGATTTCGACGCCCGGCATCTGCAAGTTTCCCATCTCGCTGTAGCGCGCCGCAAAAATATCATTGGTTCCGTTGCGATTGTCCTGCCAAACCGTAACCGCTTTTCCTCCCGCGTCATAGACGGTCGAAGCGTTCGTCTGCACGCTGGCAAGATAATCCGCCACCACCAAATCGTAGATCCAAAGCCTTTCTCCGGAAGATTTTATCTTGGAGGCATAGATATCGGAATATGCCTCGCCATTGCGATTGTCTTCCCATGTCACATAAATCGCCTCGCTGCCCCCGTATCCGACTGAAGGCTTGATCCGCCGCGCCGTGGCATACGCATCGTCATTGATTTTCAGATCTCCGGCAGTCCACATCAGGTTCCCGCTCTTGTCTATTTTTTGCATATAAATATCCGGCTGGGAATCGCGCTCGTCCGACCACGCCACATAAAAATACTCGCTGCCGTCGTATGCCGCTGCCGGTTCGTACTGATCGAGAAAACCTCCGTTCTCGTTTATTTGCTTCTCCGAAACCGCGGCTTGAAAATTGACATCAAATTTGCTGAGAAAAATATCGAAACTGCCGGAACGGTTTCCCTGCCAGAAAATATAAAGATTGTTGAGGTTCGCGCCTCCCGCATTCGTATCCCGATCCAAAATAATTTTGGGATTGAGTTCCTGCCCGTCGGCGTCCGAAACGCTGACTTTGAAATCTTCATCCCGAAAAGAATTTAATGAGGTATTGAATTTCTGCAAATAGACGTCCCAATTGTCAGACCGATAATCCTCCCACGCGATATAAAGATTGCCGTCCTGATCCGCGTCCATGCTCGGATTTTTTTGCACCTTGCCCGCAGCGTCGTGATTAGCTGTCAGCGCGCTCCCGATCAGTCCGCCGTTCGCAGGATCTATTCTCTGGAGATAAACATCGCTGCCATCGTCCCAAGCCAAAAACAAAGAACCATTCTGCGTAAATTTCAGCTCGGGATTGGCGGAAGTCGGCTGATCGGTCACTTTTACGTCCGACCAGCTCCCCTGGTAAGTTCCGCTTCCGGCATTGTAAGTGAATTTTTGCAGATAGATATAGCTCCCGGTTTCGCGCGTATCCGCAAAAGTGACAAAAAGCTGCCCGTCCGAACCGAGAGCCGCGGAGCTGTCGGTCTGCTCACCCGCCGCATCGGCATTGACTCGCCAGTTGCTCGGATTGGAAAAATGAAAAGTCTTTATGTCCAAGATTCCCAGCTTGTCTATCGAAAATCCCATCTTGGTCACCTGCTGCGCTACGACCAAAGCGTTCGTCTTTTCCGGAATAGGATTGTAATTGGCAGAAGCGGGATTGGTGTCTATCGCATAAGTTTGTGAAGAATTGTAGCCTTCTTTCGCCACCTCGATGTGATAGTCGTCCGCCGGCAAAAGATCGGGAAGCCAAATATTTCCGTTGAGATCGGTCTTGCGTTCCGTCAAAGCAAGCGGCCCCTTCGTGCTGCTTATCTTGGCGGTCGCACCGGAAAGCCTCTTGCCATTCGAGTCGAACGCGGTCAGATAAAGTCCCCCTCTTCCTTTGCTCAAACCCTCCAGCCCCGGCGGCACGACAAACGTGCTTGCCGCAAATTCTTCATCAGAACCCGAGACGGGATTTTTCCAAGAAACCCGCACTCTCGCATTTTTGTAATCGTAAGGAAACGTGTCCTCGGGCTCCACTCCGTCAAACGAATCATCCACCCAAGTTATATCAACTTTGACGTCAAAATCGGTTCCGCTGCGCGATATCGTTCTCTCGCTCGGAATCGGTCCGCCCCATCCTTCGACCGTCGCCACATTGTTGAATTCCATCCCTCGCATAATCTCCAGCTGTTCCGACGCGATGCCGTTGGCGGCAAGCATGGCCTTGTTGTTTCTGACGGTTTTCAAAATCGCATCGAACATACTGAAAAGCGCCATGGAAATCACCGCAAAGATGGCGATGCTGACCACAACTTCGATAATTGTAAAACCTTTTTTATTTCTGTTTTTCTGTCGAAGCATTCTCATTTTTACCCCCTGATTTTTATAAAAGAATATTCCGGACCCGGCACCGATTTTCTGTTATTTACGAGTCGTATGCAATTATTATGGATCACACCGGAGATGGTGTGAAATGCTACGAAAATGTTATCAAATCAATAACTGTTTACATTTCATATTTTATTTGTCATTCCGGAATTTCGGTACTCCGAAATATCCGGAATCCCGTAACTATGCAAGACGAGTATTGTGTTTCATTTCCCCGGCTTGGTAACGGGATCCCGGATACTTGCTGCGCAAATTCCGGGATGACAAGCTTTTAGGAAGCAATGGATTACAAATTATTTCTACATCGTTTCCATAATTCCGTACATCGGCTGAATGAGTGCAATGGCGAAAAAGCCAACTGCGCCTCCCATAATCAGCATTAGAATCGGCTCGATAACCGAAGACAGATTGGAAGTGAATTGATCTACTTCTTCTTCATAATATTCCGCGACCTGCTTCATTGTGCCCTCCACGCTCCCGGTCTCCTCGCCCACCTCTATCATATGAATCATCATACTCGGATAAAGTTTTCCGTATTCGGCGATCACCTCGCTCAAGTTAACGCCTTTTTGCACCTTCAGGCATGCGTCCTTGGCCGAGGCGCTGTAAGCGTAATTTCCCAAAGTACCCGACACCGTATCCAGCGCCTGCACGATTGAAACGCCGCTGGTAATCATCGAGCTCACTGTCCGGCAGAATCGCGCCACGTTGACTTTCGTAATAATCGGACCTATCACCGGCACCTTAAGCATAAAAGTATCAAAGACTTTTTTTCCGGCGGTAGTCTTAATCGACTTCACAAAAAAATACAAGAACGCCACAAATGCGATAAACAAATAAATTCCGTAAGACACCAAAGTGTTGCTCAAAAAAACCAAAACCTTCGTGGCAAACGGAAGTTCCTTTCCCGACTCGGTAAACATGCCCAGCAATTTTGGGAAAACGAACGCCATCATCAAAATTCCAATACCACCCATTGCCACGAGAATTACGCAAGGATACATCATCGCCCCCCTGACTTTGGAAGTCAGCTCGTGATCTTTCTTGAGCTGAACGGCAAGCAGATCCAAAACCTCCTCCAAATTTCCGCCGGTATCGCCCACCCGCACCATACTCACAAAAAGCTGATTGAAAACTTTCGGATATTTTTCCAAACTGTCGGCAAGCGCGGCGCCCTTTTCCACGTCTCCTTGAACGTTCCTAAGCACCTCGGCAAAATATTTGCTCTTGGTCTGTTCCGACAAGATCGAAAGCGCACGCGAAAAAGCCAACCCGCTGCGGAGCATCACCGCCAGATTGCGCGTAAAAAGCATTTTGTCCACCAGCCCGACGCGCGGCTTCAAAAACGGCAGTTTTATTTCTTTCTTTTCTTTGCGCTCCTCCGCCGAAATCAAAATCAGCTTCTTTTGTTTAAGCAGCGCCGCAAGCTCCGTGCGATTTTTCGCGCTCAACTCGCCGGTCTGTACCTCCGCCAAGCCGTTCCTGGCTTTGTAAAGAAAGTTTGACATATTTAAGATGTAAAAATAAATAAGAATAGCAAGACGGAATATCGGGCGGAGTAGGGTGGAGGAGTAGTATGGCTTTAGCCTGCGCCCGCTGTCCCAAGTCGCAAAAACCACCGCAAACACCGCATTTTCCACATTGGACAACCGCGCAGGCTAAAGCCATACTACTCCACCCGTCATATTACTCCGTTTGGCATGCTATTCCGAGTGGCATTCTCGCATTTTATTCCTTTGTCACTCTCATCACTTCCTCCAACGTCGTCGTTCCCTGCGCCGCTTTGACGATGCCATCCTCCAGCATCGTATTCATCCCTTCTTTGATTCCTTCTTCCTCGATTTCCGCAGCATTGGCCTCGGCGTTTATCAGCTTCTTGATATCGGCGGTAATTTGCAAAACTTCATAAATTCCCATCCGCCCTTTGTATCCATTGCGGCATTTGGAACACCCCTTCCCTCTCTTGAATTTCACGTTCATCCAAAAATCTTGGACATCTTTGTATTTTTCTTTTATGCCCATCTCCTCGCGCAATATCGCCGCCAGCCTCTCCACGTCGAATTTTTGCGACAAACTTTTGTAAGTCCCCTCGTCCATTGTATATTCTTCCGCGCACTCCTTGCAATTCCTCCGCACCAGCCGCTGGGAAATAATCACGTTGGCGGTCGAAGCCACCAAAAAATTCTCGATTCCCATATCCGTGATACGGGGCAAAGTTCCCGCCGCACTGCTGGTATGCAAAGTCGAAAGCACCAAATGTCCGGTGAGAGCCGCGTGCACCGCCAGCTCCGCCGTCTCGCCGTCGCGAATTTCCCCCACCATTATAATATCGGGGTCCTGACGCAAAAGTGCGCGCAGCCCGGAAGCGAACGTAAAATTGATCTTGGCATTGATCTGCGACTGGTTCACTCTCGGCATCCTGTACTCGATCGGATCCTCCAGCGTGCTGATATTCACCCCCGGCTCATTCAGCATTCCCAAAACCGTATACAAGGTTGTCGTCTTTCCGGAACCGGTCGGCCCCACCACCAGAATCATTCCGTTCGGCTTTTCGATTTCCGATTGCAATATTTCGTAATCCCGTTTGCGAAATCCCATCTGATCCAGCCGAAGCACGCTCCCGGATGACTCGTTGAGAAGACGCATAACGATCTTTTCTCCGTCAAAAACCGGAATGATGGACACGCGAAAAGCCACCTTGTAATCGGGCGACTCCACCTTGAACCGCCCGTCCTGCGGCAGGCGATGCTCGTCTATTTTCAGATTGGACAGCACTTTGATTCTCGCCACAATGCCCGGCAAAATCAAGCGCGGCAGCGTCATCGCGTCATGCAGTACGCCGTCAATGCGAAAACGCGTCACCACGTCCTTCTCTTCCGGCTCGATATGAATATCGCTCGCCCCCTCCAAAATCGCATGCTTGAGGAGAGTGTCCACGATTTTTACCACCGGCAAATCTTCCGCCGCTTTTTTGAGATCGTCTTCCGTCCCCGACTCGCTTTTCTCTCCGTCGCTATTGATAATGAGCCTGTCCTCTTCGCCGAGATTATCTCCAACCAAATCACCGAACTCCGCTTTTAAACTTTTTTGAAAAAGCTTGAAAGCCTTGTTGATGCTTTCGCTGTCAGTCAGGCAAGGAACGATTTTCATCCCCGTCTTCTTGCCGATAAAATCTATAAACAGCAAATCGCTCGGATCCAGCATCGCCACTTTGAGCCTCCCGTCGTCTTTGGCAAAAGATATGGCGCTGTACTGCCTTGCCATCTGTTCGGGAATTATCTTGAGTATTTGCGTATCAATCGCCTCTTCTTTCAGATTGACATAAGGAACGCCGTTTATGTATGCTTTGGCCTTGGCAAGATCCTGCTCCGTAATCAATTTTTCGCGCAAAAAAACATCCTCCAAAAGAAGCTTTTCTTTATCCGCCTTTGCCTCCATCTCTTTTAATTTTTCCGGAGAAAACAAACCGGCCTCTGTAAAAAATTTTTTGAATTGACTGTTGGAAACCTTCATAAAATATGGCGTAAACCGGTAATCAGTCTAACCCAGCAAAGTCTGTTCCACCTTTTTAATAACGTCGTCCAAATGAAAATCCGCCTTTACCAGATATGAGTTCGCCCCCAACTCCAAAGCCTGCTGCACACTGGAAATATCGCTCAGATTCGTCAGAATAATTATCGGTATGTCCGCAGTCTTGGGGTCGGCCTTAAGCCCCTTGAGCACTTCAAAACCATCCTTTTTGGGAAGAATAATGTCCAACAGAATCAGATCCGGCAATTCTCTTGTCGCCATTTCAAATCCAATCTCTCCATCCAAAGCAAAAATCGCATCATAACCCGACTGTTCCAAAACTTCCACCAAGGCCTTCTGCAAGGTAGCCTCGTCTTCGACAACCAAAATTTTCTTTGCCATGTTTTTTTAAAAAAGTTTATAAATAAAATTTCATATGTATAGGGCTTACGCGATTAGTACTGTTTGTCATTGCAAGGAACCGATACTCCCGGACGACGTGGCAATCCTGATACGCAATCCCGATATCGGAGCTTGACTAATTCTATTTGTCATCTCGAAGGAGTACTCGACTGAGAGATCTGGGAAATGCACGAAGACTTTGTTGGTATTGTTTTTACAGTAAGATTATATTTGCATAGTATTATTCCCGGATTTCTCAATCGGAGTACCTCATTTCGAAATGACAAATACTTTAAAATGAAAATGGAAAAATTATATCAGATCAAACTCTATTTGTCATCTCGAAGGAGTACTCGACTGAGAGATCTGGGAAATGTACGAAGACTTTGTTGGTATTGTTTTTATAGTAAGATTATATTTGCATAGTATTATTCCTAGATTTCTCAATCGGAGTACCTCATTTCGAAATGACAGATATTGATTGTTTCTTTTAAGCGGCTTTCGGCAATTTAAACCAAAATTCCGACCCCTTTCCTTCCTCGGAAATGAAACCGATTTGTCCGCCGGAGCTTTCCACCGCCGCCTTGGCGATATAAAGCCCAAGCCCCGTGCCGATTGTCTGCTTGCGGGCAACTCCTTTGGCACGGAAAAACTTCTCGAAAATCTTCTTCTGGTCCTCTTTTGCAATCCCAACTCCGCTATCCTTCACTCCGCAATAAACCGAATCACCTTCATTTCGCAAAATTACATGAATTTCACCTTTCTTTTCCCCTATATATTTTACCGCATTATCTACAAAATTCTGCAACACCATCCGAAGACGCATCACATCCGTTCTGACCGGAACGAGATCACTATCCGCATCCAAAAAAATTTCCGCATTATTCGCCCGGGCAAAAGAACTGAGATCATTTATCGCCTCCTCTGCCATTTTCTTCATATCTACCGTTTCGAGATTCATTTGCATTTTTCCAGAATCAATCCGCGACACATCCAAAAGATCATTAACCAGCTTGATCATCCGCGAGATATTTTCTTCCAAGCTGTCCACGTACTCCTTTTGCTTTTCATTAAGAGAGCCGGTTTTCGGACTGGAGAGAACATCACAAGACCAGCGCAACCCCGAAAGCGGCGCCTTGAGCTGATGCGAGGCGATGGAAATAAAGTCCGCGCGCATCTGATTGATGACGGCCATCTGCTGGATACCGCGAATAACGGAAGTTCCCAGTGAAAAAATAAAAATACTGATCGCGGACACGGAAAGAATTACCAGCTCCGGCGAGTCATATCGTTCCACCACGATGTAAGTTGCCAGAATGGAAGCGATATTGATTATACCCATCACAATAAACAAAAAACTCGGACATTGCCAAAGCCCGAGATTATATTCCCGACATTCTTCGAACCCGATCCGATCACGCAAAGATTTGGACATCTTTTTAATTTTATTTTTATGTATTTATGGAATTATTATATCACAATTATCTTTATGCAACAAATTTCAATTTTGATTGTGGATTTTCGGATTTTCGGATTTCGGACCACATCAGAAATGATGTGGAATACGCGGGAGAGATGGTTTTTGCGTAGGATTTCACACCATTTCTGGTGTGGTCCGGATGCAAGGATGCAAAATGCATTTTGAATTTCGGATTGTGAATTGTGGATTTTCGTATTTCGGACCACGCCAGAAATGGCGTGAACCACGCGGGACAAAACGTTTTTGCGTAGCATTTCACACCATTTCTGGTGTGATCCGGATACGGGGAAATGCGGTGATTGCAAGGGATTTATCGGCTTGGGACAGCGGCGCAGGCTGAAGCCGTGCTACTCCGTTTGGTACTCCGTTTGGCACGCTACTCCGAAAAAAGGAAAAACCCCGCAAATTGATGCGGGGGTTTGGGGTTTGCAATTCACGACTATTTTACTTTTTTCTCAAGAACGCTGACTCTTCTTCCCAATTC
Source organism: Patescibacteria group bacterium (assembly GCA_041670805.1). Lineage (GTDB taxonomy): Bacteria > Patescibacteriota > Minisyncoccia > JAHIHE01 > JAGLIN01 > STD2-77. The sequence continues at coordinate 2,017 of JBAXYM010000005.1, read as the reverse complement.
ATTCAGCTCAAAGCGATAAGCCACATTGTTCAGATGAGTTTTCATTTCCGCGTGTTCCATTGAGTTAATCTCTTCGTGCGAATCCATACGCTCGTCCATACGATCAAAACGCTGATCCATGCGGTCAAAACGTTCGTCTATTTGTTCGAAGCGTTTGTCCACTTGTTCAAAACGTTTATCTATTTGTTCAAAGCGTTTGTCCATACGATCAAAGCGTTCGTCTTGTTGCGCGAAGCCCTCGGCAACCATCAATGCAAAATCGCCAAAGGTCTTCTCCAAACGCTCGTCGGCAAGCTTGAAACCTTGTTCCATTTTTTCATCGGCAAGCTTGAGACCCTTTTCCAAACGCTCGTCGGCAAGTTTGAAACCTCTTTCCATTTTTTCGTCAACGCGATTGAAGCCTTTTTCCATTTTTTCATCGGCAAGCTTGAGACCCTTTTCCAAACGCTCGTCGGCAAGTTTGAAACCTCTTTCCATTTTTTCGTCAACGCGCTTGAAACCTTCGCGCATCTCCAGCGCCAAATTGTTTACCGTTTTGCATATGTTATCGACGTTCTTGGTCAGATCGTCAATCCTTCTGCCCATGTTGTCGACGTTCTTGGTTAGATCGTCAACTCTTTTGCCCAGGCTATCGACGTTTTTGCCCAGACCATCAACCGTCTTACTAAGGCTATCGACATTCTTGGAAACGTCTTCCAAAGTAATCGCCTTTTTGGTAACTTCTTTTTTGACAATCTTCTTTTTATCTTTTGTGACCATAAGATTGGACTTATCTTTTACGTATTTACAGTTTAGCAAAATATAAATAAGGCGTCAAATTGTGGATTTCGGATGTGGATTTCCGGTTTTCGGACCACGCCAGAAATGGCGTGAACCACGCGGGACAGAACATTTTTGCGAAACACTCCACACCATTTCTGGTGTGATCCAGATGCAAAAATGCATTTCGGATTCTGAATTTCGGATTTCGGATCACGCCAGAGATGGCGTGAACCACGCGGGACAGAACATTTTTGCGTAGCATTTCACACCATTTCTGGTGTGGTCCGGATGCAAAAATACATTTCTGAATTTCGGATCACATCAGAAATGATGTGAACCATGCAGGAGAGAACGTTTTTGCGTAGCAGTTCACACCATTTCTGGTGTGATCCGGATGCAAATTCCGGGATAACAGCTTTTTAGAAAGCAATTCCTATCAAAAGAAACAATCAATATATGTCGTTCCGAAAGGTAAAAAAACAATCTTTATTTGTCATTCCGGAATTTCGGTACTCCGAAATATCCGGAATCCCGTAACTATGCAAGGCAAGCGCTGTATTTCATTTTCACCGACTTGGTAACGGGATCCCGGATATTTGCTGCGCAAATTCCGGGATGACAGCTTTTAGTCGGCACAGCTTCGTGCATTTCCCAGATCTCTCAGTCGAGTACTCCTTCGAGATGACAAATTGGTGTATGTGCTGGCGGTTATGAAATATATTCCGTTATCGACGAGATAATGCGGTGGTCTGTGCGGATTTTGCATAGTTTTTGGTTTTTATTTTTGTTTCAGTATAGCAAAAATTATACACAAATGAAAGTGGAGAGATGTAGCGGAGGAGATGCCGGGAAAATGGCGGATGGGGTAGTAGGCGGAGTAGCCGAGCGAGGAATGCGGAGTAATATTGCTGGGCGGAGTAGCATGGCTTTAGCCTGCGCGGTTGTCCAACGCGGGGAATGCGGACGAATGCGGGGGGTTTATTGGCTTGGGATAGCGAGAAATGCGATGATTGCGTTCGTTCTGTGCGCGTGGGACAGCGGCGCAGGCTGAAGCCTGCTACTCCGTTTACTGCTCCGTTTGCCGTGCTACTCCGAGTGGGAAATGCGGAGCAGTGTTGCCGGGCGGAGTAGCATGGCTTTAGCCTGCGCGGTTGTCCAATGCGGGAAATGCGAACGTATGCGGGGGATTTATCGGCATGGGACAGCGGCGCAGGCTGAAGCCATGCTACTCCACGAGCTTGGTTTGTCCAATGCG
>JBAXYM010000004.1:0-52357 GCA_041670805.1 Patescibacteria group bacterium | reverse complement strand
CATACGGACAATAGTTGGTCGAGCATAACATTTGTGGCTGTTCGCGTGGCATTGAATTTTAAAAAAAACGTCATTGGGGACATTCTTAGTGAGAAAATATTATTTATAGAACTTACGCATTTAACTTGTTGTTGCTAGAAGGTGCTCCTGTTAAAAGAAACAATCAATATTTGTCATTTCGAAATGAGGTACTCCGATTGAGAAATCCGGGAATAATGCTATGCAAATATAATCTTACTGTAAAAACAATAACAACAAAGTTTTCGTGCATTTCTCGGATCTCTCAGTCGAGTACTCCTTCGAGACGACAAATAGGGTTAGTTAAGCTCCGGTATCGGGATTGCCACGTCGCCCAGAGTACCGGCTCCTCGCAATGACAAACAGTATCGATCGCGTAGTCCTAATTTAGATGCCTTATGTGTAAAAAACTCAATTTAATTAATGTTTACTGAATTTAATATGAAATTTAAATATCAAGCCATCGGAAAAAAGGGGGAAGAACAATCCGGAATTATTGAAGCAAATAGCCATGAGAAAGCCGTGGAAATTATGCAGAAATACGATTTTACTTTGACGTCCTTGGATAAAGTTAATGAGTTTTCCATGTCGGGAATTTTCAATAAATTCCACAGGAGGGTTTCTCCTAAAAAACTGGTGATGTTTTCAAAGGAGTTGTCGATTCTCATTTCTTCCGGGGTTTCTTTGGTGGAGTCTTTGCATATCCAATGCGAACAGGAAGACAATAAACGTTTCAAGGACCAGATTGCCACTATGGCAGATATGGTTGAGGATGGTTATGCGTTTTCGGCCACTCTATCCAGATTTCCGGACACCTTCTCGGATTTTTATATCAATATCGTGAGATCCGGAGAAGTCTCAGGTAAAATGCAGGAAGCTCTTTTGCATTTGGCGGACTATGTGGAGAAGAGCTATCTGCTTTCCGCAAAAGTCAAGAATGCCATGCTTTATCCGGCTGTGATTATGCTGGGATTCCTCGGGGTGGGCATTGCAATGATGATTTTTGTCGTTCCTCAGCTGGTGGGCATCTTTGAGCAGAATGCGACGGAGCTTCCTTTGCCTACCAAAATTTTGATAGCAGTCAGTAATTTTTTGGTAAATCACTTTTTACTTTTCGTGCTCGCGGTTGTTTTTTTCCTTGTCGTGGTCAGACGTTATGTCAAAACGCCGTCAGGAAAAGAAAAAGTGGATGTTTTGTGCCTTTCCATTCCGCCTTTCAATGAGCTTTTTAAGAAATATTATCTGGCGCGTTTTGCCGACAATCTCTCCATGCTTATCGGCAGCGGGGTAAATATCGTCAACGCTCTGGAGATTTCAGCGAGCGTGGCGGGTAATATGGTCTATAAGAAAATAATTCTCGAAAGCGTGGAAGATGTGAAAGTCGGGGGGTCGATTGCCTATGCTTTTGAAAACAATAAATACGTTTCGCCCATGATTTCCAAGATGTTGAATATCGGAGAGAGGACGGGAAAAATTGATTCGACTTTGAAGGATGTGGCGGATTTTTATACAAAGGAAGTTGATATTGCAGTTGACGGTTTGACGGCGATTATTGAGCCTATACTGATTCTGGTTTTGGGAGGAGGAGTGGGTCTGTTGGTCGCCGCTATTATTATGCCGATTTATCAAATGACAGAGTTTATGTAAAAACTATGAGAAATAAAAACAAAAAAGGTTTTACTCTGATAGAACTCTTGGTCGTAATCTTTATTATGGCGATTATGGCAGTGATAATCGTTCCAAGGTACGCTTCTTATCGTAATAAAAAGTCCATGTCTTACGCCAGGACGCAAATAATTACCGATTTGAGATATACGCAGGATTACACTCTGGGAACCAAGAAGCTTTTGGACGGGACATCCGCTACCGGAGGGTTCGGAGTTCAGTTTAGGAAAGGCAGTTCTTACATTATCTTCGGAGATGGAGGGGCGGATCCGGATCATGCATATGGCGGTGGAAATGAATTATTTGAGACGGTCAAGCTGGTTGGAAATGTAACGATTTCCAGGCTGACCTTGAACGGAAATGATATGGATGTTGTAAATTATGTGAGCGAGCCTCCATATGGCAAGATCTATATAAATAATTTGGATGATGATATCACTTTGGTTATTACTTTTACCAACAATGCCGGGCTGAGCGAGACCATCACAATAAACAACTCCGGATTTATCAGTTAATCGTGACCTATGCTTTTCAAGATAAAAAATAAAAAGGATAAAGGTTTTAGTTTAATGGAGGTTATTATCTCAATTGGGATTATTTCTTTTGCTTTTGTGGGTGTGATGGCTGTGTTTGCCAGCAATATCAGGGCGGAGATGCTCAGCCGTGACAGGATTACCGCCGCTTATCTGGCGCAAGAGGGCGTGGAAATTATTAAACAAAAGAGGGACACCAATTGGTTCATAGGTACCGATTGGGATAACGGAATCAATAGCGGAGAACAACAGGCGCTAAGTTTGCTTGAAGTCAGTCCTCTCAGCCTGCCGTCGGGGTGGGCATTAGTGCCTGCGAACAATGACAATAAACAGATATTTCTCGTTAGCGGCGTCTATGTTCAGGCCAACGGAGCGCATCCGGCTTCGTGGGAAAAGACCAAATTCAGGAGGGTTATTTCCATAGCAAAACCGGCAGATTACCAGATAAAAGTGACGGCAACGGTGTATTTCGGGGAGAATGACAACGGCAAGGTACAGGTGGTTTCTTATCTTTTTAATAATTGGTATAAGGAGTAGCGCTTATGAAAAATAAAGGATTTACACTGGTCGAGATGCTGGTTTCGCTGGCGATATTTTCTATTTTGCTTGTTGCCGTCTTGAATACTTTTGTAAAAGGTTTTTATTATCAAAAAAGGATAGCGGAAATGCAGACAGTGGAAAGAGAAGGGTCGTATCTAATGGAACTGATTTCCCGGGAAGTAAGAATGGCTTCCGATATCAATAACAGCCAGGCGGATCTCGACGGTGCTTACAAGTTGACTTTTGAAGATCATGAAGGAAACCCTATTGAGTATTGCTTTACCAATTCGCATGGTAATTGTAGCAACGCCGAGTCGGGGGAAAATTTCTCCGTACGTCGAGATCATGGCGAATGGCAGCAGGTAAATTCTTCGAGCGTCAAGGTTGCCGATTTGAATTTTTTCACTTCGGAGAGTTTCTCCGATGCTCAGCCTCTGATAACCATTTCTATGAGGATGCAGTCCGTGAAAGAACCAAGCGTCAGCACCGTTTTGCAAACGAGTGTAGCGATGAGGCTGTATAATAAAAAATAAATAAAATCAGAATATGGAGATTGAAACAAAACTTTTAAAGAAAGACTCCGGGCAGGTGATTATGTTCATCATTTTCGTGGTGTTGTTTCTGGTCTTATTTGTCAGCCTTTTTATCTCAAAAAATCTCCTTAGACAGGCCAAGGTTTCTTCAAGTGTAGTAAGCTCGGTGCAAGCCTATTATATTGCCGATACGGGGACGGAAAATGCTCTTTATTATTTGTCTGAAAATGAAGAATATTCACCGGGCGTGGGGAGCAGCGTTCCTATCGATGGCAACTTGTTCACTTCTCTCGGAGGTGCTGTTAGGGCCAAAGTGTCCGCCAAGGACGAAGGAGCAAATACTCTTACTATAGATATTTTTGGGACATATAAAAATACATCAAGGGCTATACAACTTTTTTGGTAGATAAAATCCGTTTTTAGTTCTTTTTACTATGCACGGAGTAGCAGGCTTTAGCCTGCGCCGCTATCCCACGCGGAAAGAACGAATATATACGCCGCATTTTGGGGGTCATACGCAAAATATAGTTTTATGACAGACACCAAGAATCCGAATTTGGCGTGACCTATAGCCCCCCCCATTCGGCATTTTCTCGTTAGTTTTTATTCAAGCCGTTTGCGAAAAGTTAATTCCGAAAGTATGCAGCGCGATCAAGATTTGTCAGATGTCCAAATCCTCTTCACGTCTTTTTAAAGTCTTTTTGATTGCAGAACGAAGAATTAAATATAGAATAAAGGCGGTAATCAAAACGATGATTATCCGGGATATCCTCAAAAGGGGTATTGAAGATGCGGTGACGGCAGTGCTCGCGGCTTTTACCATGCCGACGGAGAAAGTGAAGTCTTTGTTTATTGAAAATTTATTTCCCTCAGCTATTGTGAAGGCGGCCTCGTATTTTCCATTTTGCAAGCCGGAGGTTGGAATCTCCAGTGCGGGTATTTCAAAAATGGAATAAGGGCTCACCCCTGGTTGGCTGTCCGGATAGGGGAATATGGCACTATAAAAGACATTTTCTTTTTGTTTGATTTTCAAACCGATTTGTGGCTTTATTTCCACGTTGCCGCGGTTGTCATAGATAACTCTGATTTTCAACGATTGCCCTTGATTGAGGTCGTAAGTTTCGGGTATCAGGGAAGCGTCAAAAATTATATTTTCTGTGTCATTAACTTCCACTGTAATTTCACGGTCGATTTTTTGCGACAATGAGCTTTTTGAGCCTTCCGTGTCGCTCATACTGTCTCCGGCTTTTTTGAACACGCCGACATTGCCGTGATAACTGCCGTTTGGAGTTCCTGCCGGTATGGTAAATTTGGCGATAACGTCAATTCTGGAATTGGCTGGAACTTCTATGTCGGTAATGTTGTCCATGTCTTTGGCGTTTTTATAAAATCTTACCCAGCCGGCGATATCTCCCTCTGCGGAAAGCTGTATCGTGCTCGCGGTGCTTTCCGTGTTAACCACGGTTATCGTTTCGTTGTAGGTCTTTTCACGAAGAGCGTTCTTTATGTCTATAGGCTCGGTAATCTGTCCGATGGCATAAGCATTCGAGGAGAGCAGCAGCAAAGAAATAACCGTGAGCGCAAAAGACGCAAGAATTTTTACGTTTGGTTTTTTCATATTTTTCGCTTAAAATGATTGGCAAAAGTCTGAATCCGAAGCTGATCTTCAGGTGCAAACTTTTGGGGAGACCTAAGTCTCCCCGTCTCTCGTTTTCGGAGAGAGTGCCTGATGAAATCCACTATACGCAAGGCAAGTGAGCTACGTTTGTGGCGCTAAGCGTCATATTCCCCGTATAACTGGCGCCGGTATGAGTCGGCGGAAACTTGGAGATATCAATTGAGAAATCCATCTCGTCGGTTTCGGAAAGATTTAACGGATCGTTAAGCGTAGTGAGAGTATTCGGATTATAGGTTTTGAATACCGCATCACTGCCCACTCTTCCGTCATACTTTACATTCCAAGTGGTGTCGGTTTGCCCAAAGCCCATGTCGTCTTGAGTGACTTTCATGGCAAGCCTGGTATTGCCCACATTACGGACCGACGCTTTTCCGGAGTCCACAACGGCATCCCATGTCAAATCCCCATTGATGATTTTGTGAGTGTTCAATTTGACAGTGCCATAGACGACCTTGGAAAAGTCAGTTTCGAAAGCGGTCAAAGGCAGGTATTTGAAGTAGTTGGTCAAAGTACCGTCCAGACCGGCTTTGTCTTGAGCCATCACCAAGGTTTTGTAGTCACCGGACGGGTCTTCGTAGGAAAGATCCTTTTCTCCGCAATAAACGTAAGCAGTTTCCTTTGTAAGTTCTCCGTCGGCGGCGCAGATTTCGTCGTAGTCATAAGCCACGGGCGTGGTGTTGAAGGTTGGTAAATTGGTATTACCGGTTCTTACCTTGCTGCAGAAAAGGTCAATGCCGTCAGCTTTGGAAAGTTTGTTTAGGGTGAACTCGCCCATCGTTTGACCGCAACCTTGCCTGTCGGCTTGGTGGTTCGGACCCAAGGTTATTCCTTCCGGATAGAAAGTATCTGCGGTGACTTTGTTTATATCGGCAACACCGTCCGGGTCGGTCACAATCGCGCAAACCGCGATTCTTTTGTTGTTTTCATAAACTCCCGAGGGAATGAATTGGGCTCCGGTGGTGGCAGCGTCATCGGTACCGAGATATTTGCCCCCGTCATCTTTGGTCGCGTTCATTTCCCATTTGGCTTTGATAACAGGGTTGGCTCCTCCGGCCGATTCCCTGGTTAGACTGGTTTGATAATTGGTTGCCCCCGTGTCAGCCGCACCCGCGATGGCGGGAACGAAAAAATTAAAAGCCATGGCGAAGGCAAGAACTGAGGCGCAAAAACTTTTCATTTTTTTAATGTTCATATTTTTCTCCTTAATTTGCCTTTTGAGCAAAATTATTTTTTTAAAGATTTTTTAGTTATCGGTTTCGATTTTTCACCCTTAGCCGCGTTTGCAGCCAAGAATCGAGATCAATAACTTCGACCTTTATTGAAAAACAAAAAACAACCGTAATCGAAATTAATTTACTTAAAAACTAAAGTCAAGTGGTTGTAGCTTTCCTGAGGTCTGTGCAAAATTTTTTTAATTTGCGAAAATTATGGTCTTTCGGTCATTTCGGTTTTTCTCGGCAGTTTGTAGTCACTCGCTGTTTTTGAAAAAAAAGAAAGGGAGAAAGGTCATAACTTTAGTTTGTAGTTTCATTTTATACCTTGCACCTGCTACATGTCAAACGAAGTTATCCACAGGATATTGATAGAGTATTAATTTAAAATAAGCAAGATCTTGGTCGTTTCGTTGGTTTGCAAATAAAGATGTGGTCTATCTTATCCACAGGCGCACTTTGTCTTCTTGTCAGTCTTGTTGGAAGCGGCGCCGTTTTGGTGACGGAAAAAGTCGATTTTCCCTTACTGGAAGACGTGCCTAATAATGAAAAAGCCGATGCATATTTCCGATGCCGGACAATTTGCGAAAGATACATTTTTAGGACTTACGCGTTTAGCTTGTCGTTGTGAGAAGGTACTCTCGTTAAAAGAAACAATCAATATTTGTCATTTCGAAATGAGGTACTCCGATTGAGAAATCTTAAGAACAATACTATGTAAATATAATCTTACTGTAAAAACAATACCAACGAAGTCTTCGTGCATTTCCCAGATCTCTCAGTCGAGTACTCCTTCGAGATGACAAATGGGGTCAATCTTCAATACTTTCTTTTTCGCGATAGAACCGATATTTTGTCATTCTGGTAAGAATCCCTTGATTATTTTGTTTAACCGTATACAAGGGATCTTTACAAAGATGACAAAAGGAATGTATCAATGCGGGAATTATAGAAAGGTGATTTTTTATGGTTTAAACGCGTAAAACCAAATCAACTTAATCTATATCACAATCTGCTTATAAAGTATTCGGATTTTCTCCCTCTTCTATCGGGAGAGGGTCGGGGTGAGGGGGAATAAATGTGAAATCAATTATGTAACAGATTAAGTTAATTCGGCATAAGCTCTGATATTGTTTGGTATTCCAAGAGAAAAAACAATTTTAATGTCGCGGTTGGTTAAAACTACATCAGGACTTTCTTCTCTGGCGTTTTTAATCCCTCTGGGTTAATTCCCCGTCCCCTTGGGGCGTGATTCCAAGATATGATACAATAGGGTTATGAGCGACTATATTCACAAAAGACACAATGTAACTGCCCTAATGTATCATATCGTATTTCCAACGAAATATCGCAAGGTTGTTATTGATGAAAAAATTGATAATACAATCAAAGATATTTGTTTGGAAATAGAAAAAAGATATGAGGTGCATTTTTTAGAAATAGGAACCGATGAAGATCACATCCACTTGCTAGTACAAAGTGTTCCAACCTATAGCCTGACAAAGATAGTAACTATGATAAAAAATATAACAGCCAGAGAAGTGTTTAAGCTATATCCCGATGTTAGGAAAAGGCTATGGGGAGGAGAATTTTGGACGGACGGATATTTTGCAAGTACGGTCGGAAAGCATGGAAATGAAGATATGATCAAGGATTACGTTAGAACCCAAGGTCAAGAATACAAGAAAATGCACGAAGATCACCAACTCCGACTATTCTAGCCGGATACCTCGTCCGCTTGCGGCGGGGTAATTCATTTTTATCCAATATTATCAAACAAAAATTCAAATATCAAACTTTAACTCTCATCAAACCTCATTAATCTTTACTTTCCTATTTTTTTGATATATACTTCTTCTTGTTATTAGTCATTCTTTATAAACTACCGATCGATATTATTCGGGGATCGTCTAACGGTAGGACGACAGGTTCTGGTCCTGTTAATCGGGGTTCGAATCCCTGTCCCCGAGCATTGTTGAAAAATCGCAATTTTTAGGAGTATTAGCCAGTATGGTATATGGCTCTTTAAACCTAGAATGAGCGATTTTTTCGTTTTCAATTTCAACGTTCCAAAGTAGTGTTTCAAGCAAGTTTCTTTTCTGAGATGGATCGCGTTCTAGGAAGTTTTCTTTGGCTCTGTTAGCGGTTAAAAAGATGTTTTTTATTTGTTCCAAAGTAGTTTCGCCGTTTCCATTTACAAAGTTTGAGTTCTTAATTTGGCTTTCAAGTGCCGTTTTATTATTCTCTAATTCTCTCAATTTTGCCTCGTAGAGGCTTTGCTCTATCAAGTCGGATAAATATGTGTCTAAGAGCTTTGCCTCCTTTCTTTGGACGTCTAGAAGCTCTTTCTCGATATTGGCTTTTGCATTTTCTCTATAATCCGCATTGTTTAGATGTTTTTCTTTGCAAGCCTCGTATGAAATTTCAATATTTTCTTTATTAAACTTTATTTTTTCAAGCTCTGCTGCCATTAGCTCATCAATATTTTCAGATCGCATATAGTTTTTATGAGCCTCACAGATACTTTTTCCATTGGTGCAATAATAATAGTCGTGACCTCTTTTTATCGAAGCAGTATAAGCACAACCGCAAGAGCAGTTTATAAAACCTCGATAGGGAAAAAATAGGCTCTGTCGCTTGGGTCGGTTTCTTTCTTCGAGCGCATATTTCGCTTTATCAAAAAGTTCTTTAGATATCAATGGTTTATGAGTGCCTTTATAAAATTTCCCGTCTCTCTCCATAACGCCGTAATAGAAAGTTTTATTTAGCATTCTCTGAAAAGTCCCTTTAAAAACTTTCTTGCCTGATTTCGTTCTCATTCCGTCTTGATATAAAGCGTCGGATATTTCTTTTATGCTGTAATTTCCAGTAGCGCAAAGCTCAAAGGACCTTACAATATATACCGATAATTTTTTATCTATCACTATCGTATTGTTTGTTTTGTCATTTTTATATCCAAGCGGGGCGTGATTGGGCCAGCCTCCCGTCTCAAGTTTTGCCCTGTTTCCTCTTTTAACATTCACGCTTAAATCGTCTACAAACTTTTTAGATATACCAAAATCAATGCTCATAAAAAATTTGTCATCAGCAATATTTTTATAAGTTTTTTCAAAAGTCTTTATTTCCAAAATATCTTTTGTATCTAACAGCCATATTAAATTTCCTCCATCTACAGGATTTCGGGAAAGGCGGTCCAGTTTCCAAACCAAAAGCCCTATTTCTTTATTTTCGTTTTCTTTGATATAGTTCATCATCTCATTAAAAACAGGTCTGCCTGGAGCTTTGGCGGACATACTCTCTTTAAACACCTTTTTGATTTTTAGATTTTCTCGTTTTGCCAGATTTTGCAATTCGTTAAATTGGGAGTCGATAGATAGAACTTGCCTATCTTCCGCTTCCGATGATTTTCGGCAATAGATTATATATTCCATATTTTAATAATTAAATAACTAAAAAGGACGGTTCTGGCTTACCCAACACAATTACTATAAAGCAACTTTGTCGGCAGAACCGCCCATTTCAGGCGACAAAAACGATAAAGCTTTATAGCATTTATTTATGTTGAGTAAGCACTTACACTGTATCATTAAATTTTATTGCTATCAAGTTCGGATTTATTTTATCCAGAAATTCTTTTGGATTTTTCCCTGCGGCTTTCATATCCTGCAAATTATATACTCTATAGCGAGTCTCACCGCAAAACTCACTTACAAATTTATCTTCGCGAAATTCTACATTTTCCAGATCACTATTTAATATTTCTGTTATCTGGCTATCATTTAAAATCTCAATTGGCTTCTTAAGTCCGTTGCTTGAAAAATAACTTTTTTGTCCGCACAGTCTTTCATCGGCTTTTCCTTTGGTCATATATTTACAGACATAAGAGGCGACAGTTTTTATATCTTTTATGGATTTTACAATAATGTGACCCTCTCCCCATATCTCCCTTATTTTGTCATAGATATTTTCCAAATAGGGGAGATTGAAAATTAAAACGTGATAATGGATTGCGCCTCTTTTCTGAAATTCTATAATTCCAACATACTTTAAATAGCTTTTTTTCTTTCCCATTATTTCATAATCGAGTCTCTGTTTGAATTTGCTGAAAATCCGATTTGCTCTTTTGATGTTGGTTATATTTTCCGCAAAAGTAAGTGTGAGAAAAACAGGCATAAACCACTGACCATATTTATCTTCCCATTTTCCAGCATTGGCGTTTATTAATCTTTTTAAATTGCCTTTGGCAGTTCCCAAGGATCTCTGCCTATTTTCTAAGGTGTTTTCTTTTCTGATTCCAACGTAGGTGCTTTTTCTCGGGCGGTCGTCTTTTCCATAAATGACACCTTCTTCAAATTCAAAGATTTCTACGAAATCCCCTGAGACTATCATTTTTTTGTTTGTGATTTTTTTCATATTGTTGTAATTTGATTAATTAGTTTTCTGATTAAGTATGCAATATATCAAGTATAACCATACGAGAGAGCGAGGAGACTCCAACAATTGGGTGGTATCCGTCTTACCGGAGAGGCTCCGCTTGTCCTCCTACGGAGGACTGCTCCGCTATTTTCCGGATTACCGGAAAATGAAATGCCTTCGGTAAGACGAAAATAGTTTTTGTGAGTCTTCAACGTTTTTGCGATGTATAACGCTTTGCGCCATAAAAAAGAACCAAACCGCTTTCTAGAAAGCTTGCTTTGTTCCTTTTTTCTGGCTCAAAGCCAAATAAAAATCAGCCAAAGAGTCTAAGTATTGCTCGGCTTTTTCATTTGTGATTACGACCTTATGCTCTTGTAAGAAATAGGCGATAATCCGCTTTCTAAGTTTTTGACTGAATTTATACATAAAAAAACAGATGAGTATTTCATCCGCTTTTTAAAGAACCAATGCTAGATTGTTTTAAAAAAGAAGATGAAATAAAAATAATAATAATAATTTGATTTCACCTTCTTTTTTTGAGTGTTGCTTTGAGATAATGTAATATATGTGGCTCCTAGAGCGCTAGGCCGCTAATAAATAAGATAATAATATGCAACTATAATATATTTGTGGTGTATATAATAATAAATAAAAATAAATAATAATAGTTTGATTTTTCAAAGTTCTAAAACGTTAAAGCCATTTTACACCATATTATTATTCTTGGCAATTTTTTAAAATTTCTCAGTAAAATAGAGGGTGCTATGGATAACTTTCTTTATTTGTTCTGACCTGACTTTATGCTAAAATCAGGCTAAAAAAATGTAATAGCCTATAATAGGCTTAGTATAGGGATTTATAGGCAGGGTATTGACAAAAAAACCAATCCATGATATACTGCAACTATAGTGAAGTGAAAAAGATTTAAGGGCGAGGCATTATGTGCCTTTTTTATATGTTTAAATTCTTTAGCAAAAAAGAGATAGCTTATATTAGAATTTATCGGGGCGATTTGTGTTAAAAGCATAGATCGCCCTTTTTGTATAAAAAATTGGTTTGTTGCGTTGTGGCTACAATCTAACATTACACAAAAATATGATAAAGTTAAAAAAAGAAATGAGAGAGATAATTAAAAGAATAACGTTATTTATAATAGAAAGGATTATTATGAGGTATATATAATATAAAAAACGCTACTAGTAATAGCGTTTTTCGCAGTATAATTTAACAAAAATTTGTAGCCACAACACAGTTAATCAAACTAATAGTATTATATACCTTTTATAGATTTTGTAAAGAGCTTGTGATTTGTTCGTTATTTTGACTTATCTTATAAAAGTTGTATCATTTGTATTAAGAGTTGTCATTAATTTAATATACTAAATATGAAAAAGTTATTGTTTTTATTCGCATTTTTGTTTGCTTTTAGTGCTAATGCCTCAACTATTCCAGAAGGTGCTATCGTCAAAACGGCTAATAACCCAGACGTATATATCGTAAAGTATAATGCAGGTAAGCAGTATAAGCGGTTAGTTTTAAATCCTTTAGTCTTTAAAAGTTACGGACATTTGAAATGGGAAAACCTTTTAACAATTTCTCAATCCGAGATGGACTCTTATACAACTTCGGATTTGGTAAGGGTTGATGGATATACTGCTGTATACAAACTTTTTCCTAATGGAGATAATGGAGATAAATATGTGTTAACATCTACCGACGGATACGACCTAAACTCCGCTTATACTATAAATGCTACTGATTTTGGCAATTATATTTATAGGGGGAGTATAGAGGATAAAATTTCTAGAACTGATACTGGAAATAAAACCGACGCTATATATAATTCTGAAACGCAAGCGAGATTGGATAGAATAACTAAGGGGGCTGCAATAGACAAAGAAATATCGTCTATAGCAAAGGATATAAACACTGAACTGGCGGAATTAGAGATAGCTACAAGACAAACAAGTTCAGTTTCTGAATATAACGCTATGGCAGAAAGATACAATTATTTATTGGATAAGAGAGAAAGACTGGCCGTCATTGTTAAAAAAATTGGGGATTATATGAGTTATGGGACGGCACTTCCGAATATTGATAGGGCATATTTGATTTTATGCGGTGTTGATCTACAAGGAATGTAGCACTAAATTACATTATATGAAATCAAAAATCGTAAAAGCTTTACCGTTTCTTCTTATAATTTTTGTTAGTCTAGGATTATTCTATTGGTATGAATGGCGACCAAGTGAGGTAAAGAAAACCTGTAATTTGGAAGCTCTTAAATCGGCAGACGAAGCGCCCTCAGAAAAAAAACAAATCTATGAGTTTGCATTTGATATCTGTCTAAAAAGGAACGGGATATAAAATCTCTAGTTTATTTGAGGGCAAGCTGTGTTTGTTGTTAAAAATGTTCTAACATCGTCCCAGATTCCGAGCCAGTCAAATAATCGCTTGTTTAAGCGGTTATTTTTTATACCATTAGGAGAACTAGGGCTTTCTGTATACTTATGATAGGATATAGGTATAATTATTAACTTTAAAAATATGCAAGAAGGAACACAGGAAAAATTAAAATATTTTCTGACACAGGACACTTGGACTAGTGGACATCCAGACGATCTTAAGAGATTTTATCAATTCGTTGCCGAAGCTTATAGAAACAATGATAAGGGGTTGTCCTCTGCTGAATTTTTTGAAATTTTTAAAGAAATTTCAAACGATATCGAAGATCTTGAAGGTTATGCAAGCAGGTATTATTCGAAATATGCGATTGGTATTGAAGCCATAGAAGCATTCGATAATTAGATAATTATATGGACGAAATAATTCTTAACTTATAATAAAAGTCATAATTGTAATATTAATATTACATCATTTTTCCCCTAAAAAACGTTCCAACATCGTCCCAGACCCCGAGCAGTCAATTCTTGTGAAAGCGACCGACCTACAGTCGCTTAAACAAGCCAAAAAACACCAGTGTCAAATCTGGTGTTTTTTGTGACAGAAACGGGTATCGAACTGACGGCAATATTTTCGTGCAACCGACCGGTTCGCATCCCATTGCCGGAGCAGTCAATTCTTGTGAAAGCGACCCGTATGCGTCGCTAAAACAGGATAAAATACCGAGTTTAAACTCGGTATTTTTGTGACGGGAAAGGGTTTTGAACTGCACAGAAATATTTCTGTGCAACCGACTGGTTGATATCTCTTTGCCGAAACGGTTATTTTTATAATCTAGCGAGGGCTAGGATTCTAAATTGATAATTTTGACTTTTATTTGCAAAATGGTCTAAAAGGGTTAATATTCATATATAATTAATAAAATTATATGGATAAATACTCTGATAGTATAGACATTGATCAGATTGTTTCTGTTAACTTAAAATATAATGCAAGAGCTATTCCTCTTAAGAATTTAGCTTTTGCTCAATTATGTGCAAAGGTATTGTTTGTAAGAAATGAAGCGTTAACTAAAGAAGAGATAGCATCAGAGATATCCAAACTGATTCATACAAAAGGAATTTCTATCGTATTGGTGGGAAAATCATTGCAGGATTTTTCTGGAACCTTTGGAATAGAAAAAATGTCTAACAAATGGTCATTGAGCGGTAAAGAGAGAGAAAGGATCCTTGAAGTATTAAAAAGCAATAATCTAGAAAAGGAAAAAGTATTAACGAAACATTTTACAAAAGAAATAGACATAGAGGTGCTGAAAGATTGGTTTTATGACGCTGTATCTATTTTTTTTGGTGCTTATGGAGATGAATTGGTTAAATCAATTTGTAAAAATATAAAACCAAATTTCTCAAAAATTAAAACTTTGGAGGAAATATTAGAAGTATCCATCGAAAAGCATAAACTTTCTAAATATAAAGATGATTTAGTGCGGGGCTTTGTTGATTTTATATCAAGCAATGATCGTGAAGATCTAATACTGTTAAATAGTCTCATACGATCAATGTTTTTTGCGAGGCTGGTGGCTAGTGAGGTTAGCGCAGATCCTCTAACAGTAAACGAAATAGAAAAAGCGAAAATTATAGTGGATACAAACGTATTTTTTGCATTAGCGCTTGAAAGTCATAAGATTTCTGGTTCGCTTAACTCTTTTGGAGATACTTTGTCAAAATTAAACTGTGAAACGGTTTATATAAGGCCAACGAAAGAGGAGTATAACAGAGTTGTAAACAGTAGGCAATCTCAGATTATCAATCTTCTAGATAAGTTTAATGTGGATGTAGTGCTTGATTCGAATGATGATTTTGTTAAAACGGCTAAAGCGAGAGGGTGCAGGACGAAAGAAGATTGTGAAAGATTTTTTGAAAGCATAAGAGAAATGCCAGAAAAGTTTTCAGAAAATCAAAATATCCAAATAGAAGAATATGAGGAGATAGTTGATAATATATCAAATGCTGAAAAAGACAGTAAGCTAAAAGAAAGATTGCGCGAATCTTATAAAGAAACAAAGCCTTCTTGGTTTAGATCAAAAACAGAAACCGCCTTGAGTCATGACGTAGCACTGTTTTATGTTATTGATCTCTTAAGACAGGAGAGAAAAAACACTTATGTCTTAACTTTAGACAGATCTTTGCAAAAATATTCAAGCGATATTCTTAGTAAAAATACTTCGCCTAAAGTTATCTCCTTGGATGCTTTAATTCAGTTATTATCAATTAATTTTTGTTCAGATGACTATGACGCTGTGAATTATACCCCTTTATTTGCGAATGTTCTTTTATCGCAGTTCCATCCTCCGGAAAATATATATACTATTGAAGACCTGTACTGGTTTCATAAAATTTATAATAATACTGCAAACTTACCATCAGGTAAAGTGAAGGAAATCGTTAATATAGTCGCAAAAGAGAGGATGTCTGGAAAAAAAATTGAAGATACATATCTTCAGCTAAGAATTAACAGGATTTGTGAAAGAGAAGAGGGGACGATAAAACAAGAAATCGAAGCACAAGAAGAAAAAAGAAGGGATACTGAAAAAAAATATGAAGAAGAGAAAGAAAAGAGAATTAAAAGAGAGGGGCAACTTATAGAAGGAAAGATTAAAGATAATAAAAAACAACTAGACAAAGAACTTTTTTATAGGTGTATTACAATCTTATTGATTTCAATCTTGCTTTATTATATAGCAAAAATAAAATATAATGATGCATCAAGTTTTTTGATGAGTATTGTATCTTTTTTAGGACAGATACTCTACGATAATCCTTTTATAAAGTATATGAAAAAAGTTAAAGGATTGCCGGAAGATACAAAAAGAGAATTGGGTATTTCTTAAATTTTATTGCTTGATCTTATGAAAAAAGTAAGTTTTTTATTACTAATAATGGTGACACTGTCGATTTCTTATTATTATATTTCTTTTTTGCCAGTACAGAAAAACATACAAATGGAACAAGATCAACAAACATTTATATTTGAGAAGCAAACTGAATGTAAGAATCTTTGCGAAAATCTTTATCATGATGATTTAAAATCGTTACTAGAGCCGGATTATTCAGTTTATAATCCACAATATGCATACAATAAATATAAAAATGCATGTTTTTATTCTGGAGGTTGGTTGTATCTTTCCATTAAAGGGCAGGGGCAGACGAATCGAGTTGTAAACTGCCAAACAAATGAGGAGGTCTTAACTTATATTACGACAGAGGGGAAAGTCCTTACCAGTTATTGTGAAACATGTGTAGGCAGTATTGAAGAATATCGTAGTAAAGAGAAGGATCTAATGGATAGATAGCGCATTTTATTGTCGAATTCGACATAAATCAGCATTTGAGATAAAAAAGATTTCAATGTGGTCTCATAGCCGGAGTAGTAAATTCTTGTGAAAGCGATCTGCATGCGTCGCTAAAACAAGCTAAAAAATATCGAGTAAAAACTCGATGTTTTTTGATAGGAAAAGGACTCGAACTATAAGAGCTTTTGTTTTTACTTTATGGGGTATTAATGGTATATTAAGGATGAAAGAAATAATAATTTTATAATAGCATGCCAGAAGAAAAAAGTGTGGATGGTCTATCCTTTATCAAGGAAGTGGCTAAGTATTTTATGGACTTTCTTGAGACGGATTTTCATAAGAGGAAGAATCCAAAGAGAAGTATTAAATTGCATAACGAAGACAATCTTTTACTCGGTTTAAATTTAGACAAATATCCTAATTTTAGAAATAAAATATGGAGCCTTATAAATCATGGATTTGATCGGGACAAATTAAATAAAATTGAAAAAGGTGTATATAGGACTAATATTCCTGCAAATTTACAGGAATTGATTAAGCTACAAATCGATAGGGTTCCAGATAAAACTATACAAAAAGTTGTTAAAGACGTATCAGCTCGAATTGAAGAGGCTGCTGTTTTATATAAACAGGATTATGATGCAGCTATAATTAATTCACTTGACGCGACTAGCCTTATTATAAAACAGAGCCTTGTTCTTCCTTTTATTGAGAGCATGGAGAAATCGTTAGAGAATCTTGATCTTGGCGATGAAAATGGTCTTTTTCTAATGGAAGAGGATCTGACTAGCGTGCTTAGCAAATTGCTAGAGAATGAAGTGTCTGAAGTCTTAAAATTATTGCTGTCTGATGTTAAAGTAAATATTCCAAAACAGCTTAGGGTTGTTTTTGAAACTGAAGAGGTAAAAGGAAAAATAATTGATTTTTTTGAAGATTTCAAGGTTGCAGATTTGTTTAATGAAATTTATGAGATAGATAGAAATAAAAACATTTTAGATAAGCAAGATTTCTATTTGTATTTTTGCGATATTACTTTTGATAAGGTGAAATATCCTATTTTTTATATTCCATTTTCTATAAATAAAGACAGTAATCATTTAAATTTAGATTTTGATGCACAAGTATACATAAATAAAAAAGCGCTTGAATATATAATGCAAGAATACAATAAAAGTACGGGTAAGGCCGGTAATCTAAAAACTGTTAATGAGAGAATAGTATATTTGGCTCAGTATCAAGAGAAGTTCAAGGATCTGATGGATATAATATTAAAAGAAATTGTTAATTCTTTCGAGTTAGACAAGGATATTGATATCTATGAGGGAAATCATCAGGTATCTAAGAGTTTGCTGGTTAGAATTTCAAATTCTTGCTATATCTCTTTGTTTGATAAGTCGGACGAGGCTTTAATTAATGATTATGAAGATATCCTACAATTAATAGATTCTGAGGACAGCGTCTTGGGAGAGGCTTTTGGTAAGTTAATAGAAGATTTTATCAATAATGATCCGGATTCATTTAATACAGCTATTGATGAAGAATGGGACGGTACTGATGTCACAGAGAAACTTTTGTCCGTAAGCCCAATTCCATTAAACAGTGAACAAAGACAGATATTGTCCGCTATTAACAAAGACAAATGCAAATATCTTATAGTCGAGGGACCTCCGGGAACAGGTAAGAGTCATACGATTACAGCTATCGTTTTTGATATGATTTTGAAAAACAAATCTATCTTGGTTTTATCAGATAAGAAGGAAGCCCTTGATGTTGTTGAAGACAAAATTACTAATACTATGAATAAGGTGAGACTTGAGAAGAGTTTTCAAAATCCTATTCTAAGATTAGGGAAAACTGGAAGCACTTATAGCCAGATATTGTCTCCATCCTCTCTTGATAAAATCTGGTTACATTATAAGGCCGTGAAAAAGGAGCATGAGGCTCTTGATCAAAACATTGAGAAATTATCAAATACTTTAAGAGAAGATATAGAAGCTGAGATTCTAGCTTATCGAGATATCTCAATTCAAGAACTACAAGAGTTGAATGGGCTGGAGATTTGCATCGAAGAGCGCGGATTCATTGTGGATACGGATGAATTTATGTCTCAGCCCGATCCAGCATTCGAATTAGACGAACTGCGTTCAGCTTTGCTAAAAATTAAAAAATTGAGTGAAAATCAAGCTCTGACTTTACTCAAAATATATATTGATAACATAAAAAACCTAGACGATCTGTCAAGTATTTTAAAGTTGGCTAAAAGTTTTTTAAGTTTAAGCAATAAGATAAAAGAAAAATTCGGTGAGGATTTGGGTTATCTAAAAATTGTTGATGGTTTTTCTGAGAATAATTTAGGCTATGTAGGTGAATTTATAAAAGAATATGATGATATAAAATCTCCAGTATTAGGGTATATTTTCAAAAAGAAAAATATTGAAAGAATGGATAATGAATTTTGCCTTAATATGCCAAACATAAAGTTGGCGCAGCCGCATAAAAACATAAACGAACTTAAAAAAATACAAGAATTTTATAACTTCGTTTCACACTATGGTAAAGAGCAAGTTTTTGATTCTAGAATAAAGCAAGACTTCATAATGTTAGCGGATAAGTTTATAAAAAATGGCGATATATCGGTTGCCATGGAAGAATTGGTTTCTGTAGAAGCGGACATAAAAGGTCTGATTAACGATTCAGAAATCTATCCGAAGACTTTCGAAAAAGTTGGTATAGACATAGGAAACTTTGAGACGATAGTTCAGAACGAATTAGCTAAATTGCCTGATTCGGAATTTGATAAGTTAGCTAGATATTTTTATCTCAAGAAAAAAATAGAGACCGACTTTGCAAGAGTACCATTTGTTAACTATTCTGATCAGCAAAAAAATATTGAAAGTCTTGTAACTACCCAAATGGCTTATCTGATGGATGGTAGGGTAATAAAATTTTTCGAAGGGAATAAAGCTACTGCTAAAGCCCTGAGGGAAATAATAAAAAGCAAGCAGAGGTTTCCGAAAGATGAATTTATGAAGTTAAAGGAGGCTTTTCCATGTATTCTTGCTGGGATAAGAGATTATGCCGAATATATCCCTTTAGAGCCGGAATTATTTGATTTGGTCATTATTGATGAAGCTTCTCAGGTCAGTATTGCTCAAGCCTTTCCAGCTTTGTTAAGGGCGAAAAAAGTTTTAATCCTAGGGGACAGGAAACAATTCAGTAATGTAAAGGCAGCACAAGCAAGATCGGATACGAATAAAGAATACTTAAATAGGCTTGATGAATCTTTTAAAAAATATATTTCTCAAGAACCGACTAAATTAGTTAAATTAGGGAAGTTTGATATAAAAACTTCCATTCTGGAGTTTTTTGAGTTTATCAGCAATTATAATACTCAACTAAAAAAGCATTTCAGGGGATATAAAGAAATAATATCTTATTCTAATAAGTTTTTCTATCAAGGCAGTTTGCAGGTAATGAAAATAAGGGGTAAGTCCATTGATGATGTTTTGAAATTTTCGGTAATAAATCATGACGGTAAGATAGAGGTCAGCTCAAATACCAACGCCTCCGAGGCTGATTTTATCATTGATGAATTACACAGATTAAAAAATGAAAATTGTAGATATTCTGTTGGTATCATCACTCCTCATACTGATCAGCAGAAACTGCTAATGGAAAAAATTAATAAATTGGCAGATAGGGATTATTATTTTGACGAGTTGGGTCTAAAAATAATGACCTTTGATACATGCCAAGGAGAAGAACGAGACATTGTTTACTATTCTATGGTTGCTACTGAAGAACGTGATCGTCTATGGGGAGTGTTCGCTAGTGATTTGAGTAAAATTGATGTTGAAGAAGAAGATAAAATTAAAGCTCAGAGATTAAATGTCGGCTTTAGTCGTGCCAAAGAGTGTATGCATTTTGTACTAAGCAAACCAATTGATAAATTTAAGGGTTCTATAGGGGACGCAATTCGATATTATTATAATACTCTTGAGCAAGCCAAAAATGAAAAAAGTATAGATGAGGTAGATAAAAACTCCAAAATGGAAGAACGGGTCTTGCATTGGTACTATCAAACTCAATTTTATCTTAAAAATTCTGAAAATGTAGAATTTTTCCCTCAGTTCGAACTCGGTAAATATTTACATCAAATGGATCCTACTTATAACCATCCAAATTACAAGGTAGATTTTCTTCTGGTATATAATAAACTTGGTAAAGAACATAAGATTATTATTGAGTACGATGGATTTAAGGAGCATTTTACTGATCTTGAAGCGGTTAATAAATACAATTTCAATGACTATTACTCTGAAGAAGATGTCTATCGGCAGAAAGTTTTAGAAAGTTATGGTTATAAGTTTTTGCGAATTAACAGGTTTAATGTCGGGGAAAATCCTATTGAAACACTGGATGAGAGAATAGAATTATTGATAAAAGAATATGAAGATAACAAATATCTAGACTCTATATACGGTAATATACAGAGTCTGCAAAGCGGTGAAATGAAAGAATGTCCTAAGTGTAAGGAAATTAGAAACCTAAATGACTTTAAAGACAATTCTTTGATTACTGGATACGGGAGATTTTGTTGCTATTGCAAAAGCGGTAAAACAAAAAACATCGAGAAGGGTGAAGAAACGGCTCTTACTATTGAGGAAAACATATTATGCCCAAGATGTGGCTCTGCGATGGTGTTAAGATCTGGCAAGTACGGAAAATTCTATGGATGTTCAAGGTTCCCATATTGCAGAGGAACGAAGAAATAGTGAATATTACAGAGACTTAAGGATACAATCCAAACCAAAAATATGAAATTATTACGTATAAAGACAATAAAAGGTTACAAATCGTTTTATGACTTTTCTTGGCAGCCTTTTCTGAATAGTGAAAATTTTCATGAGGATATAAACATTATATATGGTGAAAATGGAAGTGGAAAAAGTACGATTTGTAACCTTTTGAAAAATATTTCTGATAATAAATCTTTTGGTAAATACAGACCAACCGAAATCTGCCTGTCTTTTGATATTGGAGACAGAAAATATCCCGTGAATAATGATTGGGATAAGAAAGTGACAAAAGATTCTATTTTGTTCTTTGATCGTGAGTTTGTTGATAAAAATGTGCATTTAGGAAGTAGAAGAGACACTACCCAAAATGGACAGGAGCAAGTATCTGGAAAAATGATTATCGAGTTTGATTGCGATGCTATCAACTTGCGAGAGGTAAAAGATAAAGCAAAAAAGGCGAAAGAGGAACAGGATCAAAAAATAAAAGAATTCAGTTTGACTAATAAAGACATCCTAGCTTTCAATTTGAGTGATGAGGAAGAACTATGCTATCAAAGCTATAAAGACAAAGACGAAGAAGAAATTAACAAGAAAAAGCAGGATTTGTCAGACGAGGAAAAAGAAATAGAAAAAAATCTTGAAACAGATCAGGTACTACAAAAGAAAGTGTCAAATATTCAAAGCGATATAAGTATTATTCCGAAAGTTGAAGTCGAGGTTTTATTATCGAATTATGAAGCATACCGGGCAATCTTTGATTTTGATCTGAAAGAACAGGTAAAAATAGAAGCAGAGCAAGCTCTAATTGATAAAATCAAAACACACAAACATTTTTTCGATGCTGGTCTTGAAATAAGAAAAATATATCGAAATGAATGTCCTTTTTGTCAGTCTAAAAATGAAGAAGGAAGAATTGAAAAAATCGTGGATTTGTACGGGCAAATATATGATATAACATATCAAACGCAGACACGTCAATTTGGAAAAGATAAGCAAAATTTGGCTGATGAACTTTTACTGCTTTTTCAAACTATTTCCGATTTTGATTTGAATTCAATTTTTATTGAGTTGAAAAGACTCGATCAAAATTATAAGGTTCCGAATATCTATTCTGTTGATGACGAAATAATATACAAGAAACCTCGGATTCAAGAAATAAATAAATTGAGAACAAAGATAATAGAGCTCACAAAACCAAGTAAAGAAGACATCCAGGAGCTCTATGATAAGGTACTAGCAGAATTTGAAGAGGTTGAAAAATATTTTCAAGCAGTTAATGATTTTGTGGAGAAGAAAAATAAACTTATTGTCGAATTCAAGATTGAAAATACCGATGAAAAAATTAAATCCCGATTAGATATAAATATAAAACGAACTTTAGAAATTGATAAGGAATTGAATTTTATTAATAGAAATAAAATTAAGGAGCAGAAGAAGAAAGAGGATAAAGAAAAAGAATTAAGGGAATTGCAAGCAGTTTTTAACATATTAAAAACAGAGCATGAAATAGCATTGAGGGAATATGAAGACCATTGTTCTACAAAAGCCTTTTCTAACCTTTTATCAAAGATTCAAGACTATTTCAAAAATTTTAATTTCAGTTTCAAACTTAAACTAAAGACAGATCCAACGGGAAATAAAACGGAATTTCCTTTTGCTTTTAAAGTCTTAGACTTAGAGGATAATGAGCGCGATTTTAAAGAGGGGCTTTCAGAGGGCGAAGTTCAGGTTTTATCGCTTTGTTTTTTCTTTGCCTTTCTGGATATTCAAAAAGATAAAAATATAAAAATACTTGTTTTTGACGATCCTATAACAAGCTTAGATAATAACAATTTGAGCTGTCTTGTTGACCTGATTGCAGAAGAATATAAAGTTTTCTCTCAAGTTTTTGTTTTTACTCATCATAAAGCCTTTTTTAAATTTCTGAGAAAGCGTTTTGACAAGCATTGCCAGGAGTATAATTTAATACGAAACAAGAAAGAGCTCGGTGGAAGCTTTGTTTGTAGGAGTAAAATAGATAAGTTCCTTGATAAGCTCAAAAACTTTGAAACAGATTTGAAAAAAATACCACCAGCAAGTCTTGATATTGAACTAAAGACCGTTGAATATGGTCAATATCTGCGGTATGAGGTTGAGAGGTATATCAAAAATAACTTGTTGCATTGGAATGCTAATGACTTTTCATCCGCTATCGATGGTGTAAAAGAAAATAAAGAAATCGATGACAGCGATTTGGACAAGATTAAGCAAATCTATTCATTTTGTAATTGGACGACTTCTCATGTTGATGTTGGTGACGATTATGGACTTGAGCAGCTCAAAGTGAAAATCAACGATTTTACAGCTATTGTTAAATAGCGTCTAAAAATATAAATATTATTTTAAATAAATATTTTTATCTTTCAAATGAATCTTACTTTTCAAGCATTCCAACAGGTCTCTTTTTTCTTGTTTTGTTCCTTCCAGCAGAATATATTTACCATAGTTTTTTATATTAACATCTGTTGCTTTTGTACTTGTTTCCTCGCTGCCTATTATATAACTAAACTTTTGAAATCTATCAATCTCTTTCTTGATCTTCTCTACGGTTTTTAGTTTATCGATATCTACCTTATCAATAAGTTCAACCATCTGATTTATCAAGTCTTCTTCTCTAATGGCAGGTTCTTTGCAATCTCGGTCTTTCCCGCAAGTGCAATGGTAATAAACATATCTATGAATATTGCCATTTTTTTGATGCTTGAATTTTTCCTCTGCACATATTCCTGATCCGCAGCTTCCGCAATAGAGAAGCTTAGTAAATGCAAAGTCAATGCTTCCTGGATGTCTCCTTGGGGCAACGCTCAGTTTATCTCTGACTTTGAGAAAAAGCTCTTTGGAAATTATGGGATCATATCCTCCTTTGTAGAAATTACCGCTTCCTACTGGATATTCAAACTCTCCGTAATAATACGGTTCATTAAGCATCCTATATATCATACTCAGCGAAAGATTCTTGTTATTTTTTGTCCTGAAATCAGTTTCATTTGTTATCCATTTGAGAATATCTCTTCCGCTCCATCCATCATCGGCTACTTTTTCAAATACTGTCTTGATATATGGCGCTCTTTTAGGATCTATCGATACTTTCTTTTTTCCTTTATCCGCATATTTATCATGAATATATCCTAAGGGTGGCATTCCCGGTCTCCACCCCTGTTCGCATTTGGCTCGCAATCCTCGCTTCACATTTACTCCTTTATGATCATTTTCCAATTTAGCTTGTGATCCGAGAATCATAAGTAAAAACTTTTCATTAGGATTGTTGCCAAACCTTTGTCCATGAGTTCGTATCTCCAATATTTTGCCTTGATCCATTAAATCCACTAATGCTCCCAAGTCTCCTGCATTTCGGCTTAATCTGTCTGGTGCCCAGCATAAAATACCATTAAACATACCTTCTCGTATATCCATGAGAAGTTGATTATATACTGGTCTTTGTCCCGAATCTT
Source organism: Patescibacteria group bacterium (assembly GCA_041670805.1). GTDB lineage: Bacteria > Patescibacteriota > Minisyncoccia > JAHIHE01 > JAGLIN01 > STD2-77. Next base: position 27,718 of record JBAXYM010000004.1, on the reverse strand, counting down.
TGGCCGAGTGGCTTTCTCTTCGTATTTCCACTATGTTCATATTTTCCGCTTTTGCCATATCCAACATCTCTTTAATCTGCGAGTCTATTGAAAGGGCTTGCAGTTCGTCCGATTCCGTTGATTTTCTGGCATAAAGGCAGTACCTAATAGGGGATAAGCCTTCTTTTTCCTGTGCCATAGTTTGTATTTCTCTTTGTATTTCCATAATACTTTCATCTTTACTTATTACACTTACATTGATGACGCGACCCGTTTCCGTTGTCCAGAGCAAGGAGTAGACAAACTGTTGGTAACTTGGCTTTACTTTTGGCCTGTTTTGAGCTATATTTTAGGTGCGAAACAGTAAAAGTTAATGTGTGAGGATTTGCCATTTATAATGGTATTTTTTCCTATTTACGTACAGGAACGGACACTCCGACCGAACGTAAGTAGGATCCTCACGGACACCTTTTACTGTTTCGCAACTAGGTCGGGTGTCCATTTTTGTTTTTCTGACCCGACCTCATACAAAAGGTCGAAAATGATTTTTTCTAATTAATCTTAATTATTGAAAACTATGAGTCAGGAAAACCAAGTAAGCGAAACGACAAAGTGTCCCAAGTGCAAAGAAGAAGTTTTAAAAGGTGCGAAAAAGTGCAAGTATTGCGGTGCGGATATTAGAAGCTGGTTTATGCGTCACAAGGTTCTCTCCGCATTTCTTGTTCTTATACTTATCAGTATCCTAGGTGGAGGAAGTAATTCAAATAACTCTAACAATGGGCAAACTTCTAATGGCATTCAAAATAATACCAAGGCAGAGCAAAAGACTGGTAAAATAAATGAAACTATTTCTGTTGGAAATTTCAGCTACAGAGTGCAGAAGGCGGAACAGGCCCAGTCGGTCGGTAACCAGTATATTAACCATGATGCTTCTGGAGTTTATGAAATCGTATCTTTGACGCTTAGAAACAATGACAAAGAATCACGCTATGCGGATAGCAACATGTTTAAACTGATGGATGATCAAGGCAGATCGTTTGTCGTTTCCACTGAAGCTACCAGTGCTTATTCTATCGCTAATAACAATCAATACGATCTTTTCTTAAAACAGGCGAATCCCGGTTTGGAAATAAACGGAGTACTTATCTTTGATATTCCCAAAGATGCCAGTAACCTTAAGCTTGAAGTGAGCGGTGGATTCGGTAGTCCCGATAAAGCATATATTGAACTTAACTAATTTGAGTAAACAAGAGAAAACAATCAGACTGTTAAGACTGGATCTGGAGATATATTAAACAAGATTATAGAATAACCATAAGACAGATAAAACATCCTTAGACGCAAAGGATGTTTTATGTTGATTAACTTTATTTTTCGTTCTTATGTTCTGCCGCCTTTTTTCCTTTATTACCGACTTTGCTTATAATCAACTGGAATAAATTAGGTTGCCTTGCAGTGTCAGGTATGGAAGTCCTTCTGGCATAAGCTGGATGTTTTCTATCGAGATAATATTTGGCAGCAGAAAGATCTCCTTCTTGCATTTTTTTAAGCACTTGATATTCTGCAAGATCTCGCATGTTATCATCTCCTTTAATTTTGGCTTCAATTACCTTTGCGTCAAATTCAGGATCTTTATCTCTCCAGCGATATATACTTGCTCTGGAAACACCAATCTTTTTGCATACAACAGAAGTAACTGGCATTTCCTCCAGCCTTGTAAGAAAAAGTTCTTTTTGTAATTTTGCCTTAACCCTTTCCTTGGCCATATATTTAACTTAACTTTATAGCTTTATTTCCAGTCAATCTTTCATATCTGTCCATAATCGTCTGGCAATATTCAGGATCTAATTCTACCATCAGACATTTTCTTTTGGTTTGTTCGCAGGCAATAAGAGTGCTACCAGATCCGCCAAATGGATCATAGACAATATCTCCAATCCTTGTGCTGTTTAGGATAATCTTTCTAAGAAGCGGGATTGGCTTCATTGTCGGATGAAGTTTGCTCTTGTTGGGCTTGGGGACAAAGAATATACTTTTGTCCTTGGCCTTATGAAAAATATGACTTCCAAGCCATCCGTAGGCTATAAGTTCATGCTGGGGAAGATAATCTTTTCTTCCTACCACTGCATTACTTTTAACCCAAACCAGAAGCTGAGAAAAATATATTCCTACATCCTCCATGCCTTGTTTTAAGGCAAATATCATTTTGTCGCAATTAAAAATATAGATAGAGTTTTTCTTATCCAAATTGGGTATAATCGTACTTAGCCATTCCTCGGTAAACTTTATATAGTCATCTTCACTTTGCAACTGATCGTTCTCGATAGTTTTTGCTTTGGCTAGTTTTTGTTTAAATCCGGCTTTGCTGTTTACATAATCAATGGCATAAGGCGGATCTGTGAGTATGAGTTGCATCTTATCTTTTTGAAATAGCTTTGCCACACCGTCTTTATCTTTAGCGTCTGCACACATCAATCTGTGATCTCCTAGCTGAAAAATGTCCCCAGCTTTAACCAAGCTTTTTTGCTTTCTTGTTTGCATATCTTTCAAATCGGTTAATTATTAACTGGCAAAAGATTGGATTTTGCTCCATGATAAAACATCTGCGTTTTAGCTGTTCGCAGGCAATGAGAGTTGAGCCTGAACCGCCAAATAAATCCAATACTGTATCATTAATCTTGGTGCATCGCCTCAACGCTTTCTCGTGCAAAGTAGGAGGTTTTTGCGTGGGGTGCTCGTATTCCTGCCCCGCTATTCTTTTAACAAGCCAGATATCAAAAATATCCAATATATCATCTATGGTTCGGTTGCCGGTTTCGATTTCTTTGTTTAATATCTCATTAAGATTCTTAATATTGGCAAGATAAGGCTTTCCGCGAGTGCCGTATACGCAAGGCTCGTAGCCTTTATTGAAAGCGATTTGTGGAGTGACATTAAAGCCGTTTTTAATCCACATACATACGCGTCTATTATCAATGCCAAACTTTTTATATATTTCCTGAAGTAGCCATATATATCGCTGATCGCAGTAATAGAAAACGTGAACATCCTTTTGAGATACGCTCAGAGCGTTGGAAATATTCGTTTCTAGAAAATTCCTGTATTCTTCATCACTCTTATTATCATTCACATCTCCGCCGTATGTTTTCTTCCCACCAATTCCTTTGTTATAATTAACACCCGTGTTATACGGCGGATCATTATAGATCATATTGATTTTTTCCTTACCTACTAACTTGTTCACAGCTTCCAGAGCAGTTGCGTCTCCGCAGAGAAGAGTATGGCTGCCGAGAGAGAATATATTACCATTTTTGATATCAGTTTTCTTGATCTTTTCCAATTCCTTTGTCTGATTGAACTCATCATCTTCCGTTTCCAAAGACTCATCCCAGATACTTGAAAGATCCTCATCAATAAAACCAACATCAAGCAGTAGATCTATGTCAAATTCTTTGAGCATTTCCCAGTCCCACTCTCCAGTATTTCGATTGAGTCTCAAATTGAATTCTTTCTCTTGGCTAGGATTTAAGTTTACGTACACAACAGGCACTTCTTTATATCCCAGCTTTTTCGCAATCTTGAATCTTTGGTGGCCTCCGATTATTACGTTCTTTCTGAATTTGTAACTGTTAACTATCAATGGATCGGCAAGGCCGAACTTTTTGATTGATTCAGTTAAATCTTCCTCTTGCCGAGATGTCAGTTTGCGAGGATTATACTCTGCTTCTTTGAGTAGGGAAGTGGGAACCTGCTCAATTTTGATTTTTCTGTCTTTCATATATTTATGGGGTGTTTTTGATTAATAAAAAAGTCCGAGAAAAACCCAAAACACCCCTTTTGTAAGAAAAAGGTATCTCGAACTTTTCTCGGACTCATTACCGGGCGTGTTATAGCCCTTCTTGTACTCAGTAATTTACCGAATGTCTAATTTTGTATAAAAATTGACATGTGATGGTTGCTCAATTTTAAAATGGTCTGGGTTCACACCAGCCCTATATCCTGCCTTCTAAGCTTCATATTTGGCAGCTCATCGTTGATTTGCAAGGTGCATATCTTGAAGCTAATTATATTTTACGCTTTCCACTATTTACTGTCAATAAGTGTAAATATACACAGTTTACAAAATAGTTTATATGTGGTAGATTTAAGATAGTTTATAAATGGTTTAAAAATTATTTTTAAGCAAACACATATGAAACAGGAAATGAATGAAACTATGCGAAAAATACTGGAATTTCACAGGAAAAACGATATACGAGAGATCGGAATCAGGGAAACGGCAAGGCGATTAGATATCACTAATCCTCAAACAGTACTTTATTACTTAAAAAAGATAGAAAAGCAGGGCTGGTTATATTTTGATCGAAAAACTAAAAAAATAGAGCCCGCTAAAAACAAAGCATTTGCTGTGGATAAATACTTTAATATTCCTGTGGTGGGATCGGCTAATTGCGGACCTGCTATGGAGCTGGCGCTAGAGGATATTCAAGCTTTTCTTAAAATATCCAAGAAGCTTATAGATAGAAGCGCGCCTGATGGATTGATTGCGGTTAGGGCAGTGGGTGACTCTTTGAATAAAGCTAAACTTAAAGGCGGTAATATTGAAAATGGAGATTATGTGATTGTAGACTGCAGGAATCAACCCAAAAATGGAGATTATGTGTTATCTATTATCGGTGGTGCTGCAAATTTTAAAAGATTCTTTAAAGATAAAGAAGAGATACGTCTTGTTTCGGAATCAACTTTGGACATTCCTCCTATTGTGCTTCACGAAGAAGATGTTAATACTTCGGGATATATGGTTAATGGGGTGGTAGTTAGGGTTATTAAAAAATAAGAGGGTACATTCTTTTTTTATTTTAGAATATTCCGTTGGAGTGACGTGGTATTTTGAAATTATGCATTGCTCTGTTAAAATATAATTATTAAATCAATAATGTATATATTATGCTGCATATAAAAGCAAGAACCGTAGCCGAGTGCTGGCAAAAGAGCTTTAAGGAACTTTATCTACATGGATCAGGGTCTCAAGAAAAGGAATTCTATAGATATGACCTTGCGGTTGTGGAGATAGAAAATGTCAATGAAGATTTTTATGATGATAAATTTCCCATATCCAGAAAAGATATGGAGATTATCAATGATTACCTGGTGACGGGAGAAAACGAGGATAAAGTTATTCATGAATGGACGAAGATATACCGGCACAGGTTATTTTCTGAAAATTATAGCCAAATAGAAAATATCATCGAATACTTAACAAAGAAACCTACAGGTAAGAGGGCTCAGGCAAGCATATGGAAGCAGGAAGAAGACATGTATGGAGAGATAGGTCCCTGTTTGCAGATCATATGGACAGAAATAACCGATAATAAGCTGGATATGCATGTCCACATGCGAACTTCTGACTGTTATGGCAAATTCCTTATGAACTTAGGTGAATTTGCATCTCTGCAAAAATATATGGCGAAGCGTTTGGGTATCGAAACCGGCAAATATGTGCAGTTCACGGATTCTTTACATTTCAATTATACGGACAAAGAAAAGGTGGAAAATTTGATTGGGCAAATATAAAAGGACTTAAGTTTGAAACCTAAGCCCCCTTTAAATATTTTGTAGATAATTCAGATATATACTCTTGGCAATTTCAGAAATTCTAAAATTGTAAGATATTATCTGAAAATCAAATAATCCTTCGTAGCCTCCAGTCTGAAATTCATTAAATTCCTTGCGGGCAGCTTTTAGTCTGTCCGTGTTTTTATTCCTCTGATCCCTTGCCATTCTTTCTTGCAGCTCTTCCCAAGAAGGCGGACAAACGTATACGGTATACAATTGGCCGGAGAAAGAATTGGTCATTATTTCCATCCGGCTAATTGGCCAGTCCAGCACTGGAAAAAGGTTATCTTCCAGTGCTTTTGTGATGGGCTCAATGGGCGTGGCATACCTTATTCCATATAAATTGTTAATAATAAGGAATTCGCCGTTCGCTTCTCTTAAGTCCATTTCCTGGTCGCTTATATGCACCTTATCAGTCTCGTTTTCTCGAAGAGGGCGAGTGATGTAAGGCGATATGTATATGAAACGTTTGTCCATCTGCCGCAATTCTTTTATTATGGTACTCTTGCCTACGCCCGAAGGTCCAAGCAGAAGTAGAAATTTAGTCAAATGCTTTTCAACCTCCTGCTGGCGTTTAGTTCGTTTTTAAGTTCTATTATCCGTTCCTCGACTAAATCTTGCCAGCTTTTACCTTTTTCTGCAGGAGAATACAATATTTTTCTCGAGGAATTAGCAAAAACGCAAGATTCTTCGTCTGTAAACAGATGTGCGAATCCATCATAGCTTCCGCCTTGGGCTCCGACACCTGCAAAGAGGATGGGAGTTTCGTTGGGAATTGCTCTTCTGACTTTTACTAAATCAACTCCGGCAGTGGATGATATGACGGGAACTATATTCCCATGTCTATTCCATCTGTTCATTGCAAGGCCCAGAATTACCTCCCAGACTTTTTCCCCTGATTGAGTTACAATGTCTTGCACTGCCGCGCTTCCTTTATTGCTTGTTTTTACTAATACCACGACAATTTTATCAGGATAACCTTCCAGAGAAGTGAACACTTCATCGCCCATATAGGGATTAACTACCACCCCGTCAGCTTGCAACCGTTCGAAGATACTAAGGGCATAAAAAGCTTCCATAGTGTTGCCTATATCTCCAATCTTACAATCAATAATGACGGGAATTTCCGGGTGCTTTTCGTGGATATATGCAATAATCTCCTTGAGGAGGCTGTATCCAGAAGGCAGTAGGTCAAAACAGGCCTTTTGTATCTTGTATGCACATACGTGAGGCGCTGTAATTTCGATTACTGTTCTAAGAAATATATATATTCTTTCCCTGTCCGAACAATCCATTTCTAGAATTGCTTGTGGCAGCTTAGTCTTATCAGGATCTAAGCCGCAACATGCAAAAGTATTTTTCTGTCTTGCTCGGTTTCTTAGCATTTCTATGGCATTCATTCTTGCTCCTCTATATCAGGATGAACAAGTCCAATATGTCCAAGGCAATCCTGTTTGGCAGTCAAGTGGCGCCTAGTGTTTTCATTCGGCTCTATTATAACTGGCACATAGTCCGGTATAATATAACCGTTTTCTTGGAATATTTCGGCCTTCTTGGGATTGTTGGTTGCTAACTTTATATGGCATTCGGTAGAAACTTGGAAGAATTTAAGAATGCATATTACTCCGGTGTATGTTCTTACATCGATAACTCCACCAGGAGCCAACAGGCAAGCAGCTTCCACTGTGTTTATCTTAAACTCATCTTGTAGCCATAACGTAGCAAGCTTGAACGGTAATCCCATGCCTCGACCATCTTGCCTTGGAATATGGATTATCATTCCTTCGCCCACTTCGGCGATAGTCTTCAATGCCAAATCCAATTGATCGCCGCATTCGCAGGTTATATCTTTAAATACTTGTCCGGTTTCACAGCCAGAATCTGTTCTTAGTACTAATTCTTTATTGTTCTTGAAAATTGGAAGGAAAGTTTCTTCATCAATTTCTCCTTTGAAAATTACAGAATATTTCCTCCATTCATCGTCAATTCGGAAGTCATACTCCCAAAATTTTCCGTATGGAGTCGTTATTTTTCCTGCCCCTTTGAGCTCTACCATGAAGTAACGGCCTAGGTCGTTTTCTTGGACGAACACTCTTTGTGCAGGAATTTGCATACTTCTATGGATTTTATCAAGAAGATTATTTAGATCTTCCAAATCCAATCCATTTTCTCGTGCTATTGATTCTGGTGTCATATCTGTGGGGGAGTGGGGTTTCATTCTATTACCTTGTTTTATTTTTTCATTATTGTTTTTCTGATTGAACCTTTTATGACTCTGAATGCAAGCCTTTGTTCTGGTTCATAAATCATCGGAGTTGCTATAAGAGCTCCGCAAGTCGGACAGTTTATATTTGGTAGCTGAGATTCTGCCGAGACATTGCCCAAACTTTTGGTGCTCTCGCAATCATGTATCCTATCCAGATACATCCTCAATAGGGAACCAGGTCCGTCTTTCTGATAGAAAGCTATATTGGCTCCGCATTGACTGCAATCTATTCTTAGGATTTTTGATGTACCTCCTCTAGCTCTAAGGTATCTATCTTTTTTGATTTTATAGATTTTTTGAGAATCGTTGCTCATTTAATTTCTCCTTAATAACTTTAACTTTCGGCTACTACTTTTTAAAGGACTGGCTTATTGTAAAACAAATATTGAAAAATGTCAATCATTTGAAAATGGTACATAGCGCTTTCTTTTATATTTGTCTCATTTGTCTCATTTTGCTTTTTAGACCCCGACCCGTTCCCATCTTGGATTTCTGGAAAGATAGCCTAAAAAGGCTTTATGGGATTGAAGCTATTTGGTTCTAGACCTGCTTGGGGAACTGGCAAATTACCGCTTTAACAAGCGGTAATTTTTTATACCCCTAACGGGTTCGAACTGCAATGCTACTAGCAAAGCTATCTGGCGCCTGACACTTGTCTTCTGTTTCTTATTCTGTTTCATTCCCACTCTTTAGAGTACAGATAGCTCGTCGCCCATCTACTGAGATGTTCTTTTGGGAGATTAAGATTGGGATTAGAATGTAGGCTAGAATAGTTGACAATTCAGGAATTTGGTATAAAGTTTAGTGTAAAGCTAGAAGGCTTAGCTTGGAAAGTACATTGACAACGAAAAGGAGACAAGATAATGGAAAAGCATTGCAAATATTGCATTAATCCGGTAGGTTTGAACGTTATTAATCCTAGAACCGGAGAAGAACTGAAATTCCACGAAAGTGGCGAGGGAGTCGTCTGTGATATCTGCTTTGATGTCCTAAATTCTGGCAACTTGCCTTCCAGAAAGCAATTCAATGAAGAGTTTGAGTTGTTTTTGCGAGAGAACAAAAAAATTCTTTTCGCATACTCGGGAGGTTTGGACAGCACGGCTGTTTTAGCGAAGCTTGCTCGGGAATGCCAGAAAAAGTCTATTGAACTGCAGCTTTTTACTGTAAATACGGGAGTGAAGGGCAGGATTGCGGAAAAAAATATCGAGAATGTTTTAAACTTTCTCAATCTTAGGGAGGACCATCGCTATATAGATGTTGCCGATAAAATTCAGGATGATCAAAAAATCCTGAAAATAACCGGAAATCCGGCCACGACGCTTAATGTTTACAGGATCTGTAGAGAAAAAGGCATACTGCCCTGTGGCGAGATATGCAATACTATGATAGACGGGACATACGCTTCTGTGATGAAAGATTTGGGATTTACTACATTGGTTACGGGAGGGGATACTCCCAAAAAAAATTCAAAAGGAGCATATTCTCTTTTTTGGACCAAGCCAAGCGGTATTATCATTGTACGTGGCGCATATGCTTTCGGTCTTTCAAAATCGGCTAATTCTGATTACATTAGGGATCATAAGATTCCATGGGTTTACTCTGGATGTGGCGGATTTGATACCGATTGTCTTGTCCCCGGTGTATTTTTTGCGGAGGGATTAAATTTTCAACCCAATCAGGAGATGGAATTTGTGATCGCAAAATATCCGATCATTTTAGACTATCTGGCAGAAAGGGTGCGCTTTGGTGTGATTGATTATGCTGAAGCTTTGAAAATGATTACTAATGTAGATATTTCAAACGAACAGTCCTACAAGGAGCTGGTGGAAATTCTTGAAATAAAAAGTTTATAAGGAGGTTATCCATGTTTGTTACCAATCTGCATCATCTGGCGGTTCCCTGTATTGTACGAATCAGAGAATCTGACGACACTGTTTGCCAAAGAGATGATTTTTATCATCTTAATCCTTCGGCAATTATTCGTTATGAGCCGAACGGAGCTGTTATTACTCCGCCAATGCTGTATTCCTCCTTTTTGTTTGTGGATGAAGAAATGGCGGATCTGCTGAGAAGCAGGACATTTTCAGGAAAAGGTATATCGAATCATGTGTTGTCAGTTTTGCTTGAGAACGAGGTTATTCTGGCAAATCCAGCTTTAACTCAGGCATACAGAGAAATGTATGTTGATGTCAGCGGCTTGCCGACTCAGGTATTGTTCGAAGTAACTTCTTTCTGCAATTGTGATTGCATAACTTGTTATCACAAATCGGATCTTGATCACTATGTTCCTCCACTTGAAGACCTGCTTGCCAGGATTTTAAAGCTGAAGGATCTGGGGGTGGGGTTGTTTGAGGTAACAGGGGGTGAGCCGTTTTCTCGTAAGGATTTATGTCAAATTCTAACTTTTATCAAACAGCATGGGTTGCATTTTTATGTTGTGACCAACGGCGAATTTCTAATTGATTCGTCGGATGAACTGGTTGATATTTTAAAAGAAGGCTTAGGATTGGCAGTAAGTCTGGACGGGATCGGCGAGATTCACGATCGGGTTAGACGTCGTGCCGGGTTGTATGGTAAGATGATGGCAGGGCTGGAGAAGCTTTATTCCAAGGGGGTTAGCATTTATTTTATTTCAACCTTGAATAAAGAAAATCTTAGCAGTGCCAAGGAAATGGTCGATGTCGCAAAGAGATTCAATACGACAGTCCATTTTCGACCCACTATCCAAACCGGTGCGGCAATTCTCAACAATCTTGAGCGAGTGGATCTTGCGAGAGAATTGGGAATATTATTGAAACATCCGAATGTGCGAAACGGACTGTTAAATACCAAAAAAACTGTTCCTGATTCACACTATTACGGATGCGGACTAAGAAAGAGGATTTCTGTTGACAGTCGTGGGGTGCTATATCCCTGTGTTATGGATCGGTCACGTTTTTTGCGTAATATCGAAGATTATTCGCTAACAATGTTGGTGAGTGATTTGGAAGATGAAACCAAAAGATTGCTGATACAAAATGAAGATTGTCGCAGATGCACTAAAAACGACAAAGAAATCGTTTGCGGAGGTTTTTGTAGGTTCTCAAACCGTTATAAGAAAACAATTATTGGAGAATAATTATGGACAAAGAAAAACAATATGACAATTCAGAAGGCTATCGTGTGATGGCAAGATTCTACGATAGGTTGATGGGGGAAAGCAAATATCTTGGTTGGAAAAACCTTATTGCCGAAGTTGTTGAAAAATATAACATTCCTAAGGGTGTTTGCCTGGATGTGGCTTGCGGAACTGGAAATATTTCCAAGCTCTTGATTGAGCTGGGATTCAAAGTGATCGGAATCGATATCTCGGATGAGATGATCTCGGTTGCTAAGCAAAAATTTCCTGATGAGCAGTTCGTCTGTGTGGATGCGAGGAACTTTGATTTGGGAGACCAGGTCAAACCAGTCACACTGGCGGTTTCCTTCTATGACTCCTTGAATTATCTGCTTTCCGATGAGGACATGTTGCAAACATTTAAAGCAGTAAACCGCAACATTCCGGTAGGCACGATCTTTCTTTTCGATATGAATCCTATGGATCACGTTCAAACTGCTCAAAAATTCAAGCCGCGGGTATTCGAAGAAGCCGAATTCTATTCGGTATTCCGTTTCGGTGGCGAGGGCAGGTTCTGGACGCTGGACATCGATTTCTTCGTCAGAGAGAGGGAGTGTTATCATCTAATAAAGGAAAGGCACATTGAGAGAGGATACGACAAGGAGGATATTGCTCCGTTGCTTGAGCAAGCTGGCTTCAATTTGCTGGAAGTCAGAGAAGAATACAAAGTTTACGAAGATAACGAAAAGCACCTGAGCAGACTCTACTTTGTTGCTCAGAAAAACTAAACAAAAAAGAGGTGTAACAATGGAACCAATCGCGCAGGAAGAATCTAACGTCGAAGTTGCAAACTGGCAGATGGACGTCGAAGAGTTTAATGCCAATGGCTGTCTTATTAACGCCGATTAATGTCTCAGATTGAGGTTCCGTTATAACCATGATGGAACCTCTCAATTTTTTTAGGGAGGAAGCGATGAAAAAGCTATTGCTGCTCAATCCTGCTGTCGCCTACCGAGAAAAAAGCGGAGTCTATGTTTTTTACTACGACTTTGGTTACACATTTTTTACGGGGGCTGCTGCAAAACTTATCAATCAGATGTTTGTAATCATCAACGAGAAGCGCAGTCTTAGGGAGTTGCCTGAATCGTTTCTGAATTATCTCATCTCAAAGAAGATACTGGAGGAACAGTCATGAATGGGTTTAGTCGTGAGGAGCTGCTTGAGATGGCATGGGAAAAACCGATTTTGGCCCAGCTTGAGCTTACAGCCAAATGTAATCAAAGGTGCAAATTCTGTTATACCGGTAAAAAGATCGTGGAAACAAAACCCGATCTTACGCTGGTGCAGTGGCAGTGTATAATTCTCAAGCTCCGTAATCTTGGAATTAGACGGTTGGATTTTACGGGGCGTGAAAGCTTTTTATATCCTGATTTTGCAACATTGGTAAACTGGTGCAAGAGATTGAATTTCGAAATAAGAATCAACACAAACGGAACATTGGATGTTTCGAGTGTATTGGCAAGCGTCGATGAAGTGGTTTTTTCAGTTCATGGTATCGGAAGTGTTCACGACGAAATTGTTGGAAAAGCTAAGTCATTTGATTTGATCGAAAACAATATAAGACGAGCTGTAGCAGAGGGGGTAAGGGTTTCGATAAACATGTCACTGGTCAAGTCGAACTATCATCAGATGATGGAAGTGTTCGAGTATTTCGATTCAAGGTTCAGTATTCATAAATTCGCACCGTCTATTCCAGTGTTTTCACGATTCGGAAATGCTTTCGAAGATGTCGCGTTAGTTTTGGATAGGGGATTGTTGATAGATTATATGGATAATCTGAAAAAAATTCCCAAAAACAAACTGACATTGAAACATGGCTTTCATAGTATCTTCATTAACAATAAAGAACATTATAGAAATTCAGGTCTGTTGCTGCCCAATTGTGCAGCAGGGAAGTACAAACTGGTAGTAGAAAGCGACGGTAGAGTTTTTCCGTGTAATTTCTTCAAGAGTGAAGAATTTTATTGCGGAAATATTTTAACCGGCAATGAATACTGTATCTGGAAGACGGGCAAGGGTTTTAATCTTTTTCGCCAGCTTATACTTGGCGACAAAGTTCCCGGAGAATGCAACAAGTGTCTGAAAAAACCGAGATGCTATTCTGGCTGTAGAGCATGGGCATCAACTTATGAAGAGGGAGGATTCGAAAATGTCAGAGATCGACGATGCGAAATTGGGTCTGCATTTATTGGAAGTTGAGATAACCACCAAATGCAACCTGGATTGCCGCCATTGCTACAATCGAACCAACAAGAACCACGATATGCCTCTGGACGACGTGATCAATCTGATTAGGTTTGCGGAGGCGAATGGTGTCCAAAAGTTCATCGTTTCAGGCGGCGAAGCGGCGTTGCATGAAAAATTCGAAGATTTGGCTGACTACATAAAGTCAAACAAGCCGAATCTCAAAATGGTTGTTCAATCAAATGGTTTGATAGGTAAAATGGATATCGAGATTGTCAAAGCTTTTGATATTGTTCATCTCAGTTTTGAGATTGATGATTCTGCTATACGGAAAACTTTCGTAAAAGATATGGTGAATACTGCTAAACGATTTATTGATGCCGGAATCTATACTTATTTTTTCGCGACAGTCCAATCCCGGTAATATCGATAAGATTGACTGGATGGTAGATATAGCGAATCATAATGGTATAGACATCGGCTTCAATCTGTGCATTCCCGGTGATAAGGAAGATCTTCAATTAACCTCCAGCCAAAAGGTTGAGGTTATGAAAAAGCTACATCGGCTGTATCTAAATAAAAAAACTCTGCGATTCACTTCTCCGTTTGCAGCGATCTTGAAAGAGCAAAAAACGGAAAAGTATCTTGGTATCAAGGGTGGATGCACTGCTGGTGTTGCTGCATGCGTAGTTCTGCCGAATGGAGATGTTGTTCCTTGTCCGTTTCTCAGACTCAAAGCGGGTAATATCTATGAAACCGACCTAAAGCAATTATGGTTTGAATCGGAGATATTCAACATTCTAAGAGATCGTTCTTCATTTGACGAACCATGCGGTGGGTGTGAATATCTATCATATTGTGGAGGGTGCAGGGCAAGAGCTTATTATCAGAAAAATAAATTAAATGGATCAGATACTGATTGCATCAAGTGATTAAAAATGAGACCATTGATCTCTTTCGGAGGTCGAACGGATTCTCTTCGCAATGCGAAGATCAGTTTTAACTATAAGTATCTAAAAGCCTGGCTAGTTTAACACTTGTCAGGCTCTTTTCATGTTTTTATCTCTTCGGGTATAATTTTTCGGATAGTGTGTCTTAAGAGCGTGCAAAGATAATCTCAATGTAACAATAAAATAGAAGACATAAAAAGTTTATAAGAATGATTCACAATAAGCGCCCCGATCTGGAAATTCCAAAGGGGTGGGGATAGCAAGAATATTAAGTTAGAGTTAATAACTTCCCAACATCTTTTATCACCATTTCCGGCACCGGCAGTGCCTTTTCCCAGTCAAAAGTTCGAAAGCTGTTCCGCCAGGCGAGCAGTTAATTTTTGTGAAAGCGACCCGTATGCGTGGCTAAAACAAGCAAAAAATGCCGAGTGAAAGCTCGGTATTTTTTTGATGTGGAATGGGTCTCGAACTACAGTGGAGCAGAAGGCTGTGGATGGATCACCTCCTTTCTTCCACTGCTTATTTTTAAGAACCTAGCTTCCCGCGGCACTTTTCATATTTCTTACCATAACTATAGGGATATTTGGTATATTTTTGAAACTTGCTTGTTGTAAATGTTTATGACATAGATAACCTATGAAAAAGTATGAAATTTGACAAATTTATGCTTGATAATATAATTTATACAGATAGCTGCTTAATTATACAAGCCATGAAAACTGGGAACAAAAAAACTGAAGATAAAAATGTGAAATTGTTATCAATAGGCGAGGCCGCAGAGCTTTTTAATGTCCATGTGGATACCCTAAGGAACTGGGAGAAAAGAGGCATGATTACCCCTCTTCGGGTAGGTGCGAGGAAGGACAGAAAATACAGGCCTGCGGATATCGAAAAAATTATTGACCAGGATATGGGATCGCTTATGGTTGAGATAAGCGAGGAAAAAATGACACTGGCCGTTCTCAAGCAGTTTCTTTGGAAGAGCGCTGATATTCTCAGGGGGAAAATTGACAGCTCGGATTATAAGAAATATATTTTTGGACTCTTGTTTTATAAAAGAATCAGCGACATCTGGGATGAAGAATATAATCAGATTATGGAAGAATATCATAACGAAGAACTGGCAACGGCGGATTATAACCATCGCTTTCAGGTTCCTAAGGATTGTCGGTGGGAAGTTATCACCAAACAGGCTGACGGGATTGGCAGTAAGCTGAATGATATTTTTGATAAACTTGCAAATGCTAACAGTCCCAAGTTGGACAAGATATTTGATGATCTTGATTTTGCAAACAAAGACAGGTTTCCAAACGAAACATTGCAGCGCCTTATAAATCATTTTTCTGAATATAACTTTGGTAACACATATATCAGTTCTGATCTGCTGGGCGACGCTTATGAATATCTGATCAAGCAGTTCGCAGCGGATGCCGGCAAAAAAGGCGGGGAATTTTATTCTCCCCGTGAAGTTGAGAGAGTGATTATTAATATTTTAAAACCTCACGAGAAAGATCACATTTGCGACCCGACCGTGGGAAGCGGGGGATTTCTTCTTGAGGCTTATAATTATTTGAAAAATAAATCGGGTGAGAAGATCGCAAAAACTTTATACCTTTACGGACAGGAAATAAATATCGGGACATATGCGATCGCTAAGATAAATATGTTCCTGCATGGGCTCGACAGTGCCGAGATTGTTCGTGGAGACACGCTTGCAAATCCGCAATTCCTGAATAATGACGGAAACTTGCAAAGATTTGATATTCTGGTAGCAAATCCCCCCTATTCAATCAAAGATTGGGAGTATGAAATTTTTAGAAATAATAAATACGGGCGACTTGATGGATATGAATTGCCACCGACGAAAAACGCTGATTTCGCTTTCGTTTTACACATCCTCAAATCAATGAATGCTAATGGTCGAGCGGGCGTGATTCTTCCGCATGGAGTTTTGTTTCGTGGCGGGGCGGAAGGAAGGCTTCGAGAACAAATTATAAAAAACGATTTGATTGATGCCGTGATTGGGCTTCCTGCCAAACTGTTTTTTGGCACGGGGATTCCCGTTTCGATTCTGATTTTTAATAACAACAAACCAGAGAATAGGAAGAATAGAATACTTTTCATTAATGCGGAAAATGATTATCTGGAAGGCAAGAATCAGAATTCTTTAAGAAAGCAGGACATTGATAAAATCGTAGAGGCTTATGACGGTTATAAAAATATAGAGAAATATGCCAGAGTTGTTGATTTGAAAGAAATAGGGGAGAACGATTTTAATCTCAATATTCGCAGGTATGTGGATAATAGTGAGGAAGAGGAAAAGATTGATGTCAAAGCGGTCAAAGCAGAGATTGCGGAGCTTGAGAAGGAGAGGGAGAAGATTGGCGAGAAAGTGAAAAAGTTTTTAAAGGAATTAAAATACTAATATGGATTTACACGAACTCAAAAAACAGTTCATACGAGAAGAATCGGGAATTTCCGATACCTACGGGAAAGTTTTTTCTTTCATAGATTTTTCCAATGTGAACAACTGGTTCAAAAAAGATACTCAGGACTGGAATAACAAGTTACTTGCAAAAGATGAGAGACTTTGCATTGATATTGCTAATCTGAAAAGCTTTGCAGGCACTTTTAGTCAAAGAGTCCGAGTTTATTATGGTGAAGATCCGAAAAATCCCAAATCGTTGAAATTTACATACGTAATGAGGCAGGTATTCGGGAATCGTGATGTTATTACAAAAGATCTGCAGAAGATAAAACATTATATTGAGCTTGACGAATCGGGGAGTGACGCAAAATATATCTCTACGGATGAAAACGGGGATCTTTATGTAGAGATCAGAAAATGCAATTTTGATGTCGAGATTTCGGTTGATGTTATCAAGATGATGGATCATTATGATACTTTCTGTTTATTTTCCGGAGATGCGGATTTTGTTTATCTTAATAACTTTTTAAGAAAAAGACGGAAGAAAGTTATCCTAATAAAAGGCGGTTATATAACTACTAAATTGAAGGAATCTGCTGACTTAGTGGTTAATGCGCAGAATATAAAAAGACATATAGCCAGAATAGAAAAAACAAAGACCTGACTAGGTCAGGTCTTTGTGAATTGTTGTCTCGAATTAACCTCGAGTAGGTTATGAGAACAGTTTATCAGATTTAAAAATCCTGTCAAGTTGTTAATTTTGTCAGATTTTAAGTTGTAAATTCGTTAACTTTAAAATATGGAATTAAAAGATTTCGTGAAAAATGTTTTGTCAGATTTGGTGGATTCTGTTGAAGAGGTTAGAACGCAATCCAATCGAGATATGAGGCTTTCTGGCACAAAAGAAAACAGAACAGTAGAATTTGATATTGCCGTAACCGTGGAAGACTCAACTGCCAACTCAGGAAAGGCGGGCATTAGGATTTATAAGGTGATAGAAGGAGGCGGAAATATCTCCAAGGAGAGCAGAAACTCGTCTGTAAGTAGAATCAAATTCGGGGTTGATATCGATCGATCTACTAAAGAAGAACAAGACAAAATGAGAAGGGAAGTGGAAGAAATCAACGCAAAAAGTGCTGCCTATGATCCTGATCCTTATAATTGAGAAATTTATGGCAACTCCAATAAAAGAATTCTATCTAACAATAAAATGCGGTAATGATTATTGCAGATTCTTGAAATGCGAAGAGGGGCAGGATCAAGGATTCTATATTCGTCATATTTTGGCGTTACATACGAAATCAAGTTATCATTCAAACTTTAATAAGAAGTGTCCTCCATATGAGCATCATATCTATGGCTGTGATGGGAAAATAATTTATAAAAGCATAGATCAGAGAAAAATATTTATTACTGATTATGAGAAAAGGCCTTTTTCGGAATTTCATTTCAATAAAATTCAAAATGGAATTGAGATTAAAAGTCCTACCAGCGAAGATATAATTTACGATTTGAAAAATAAAAACATCACTGGCTTTCATTTCGCCTTTTTTTCTAGCCATAGGCGGGATTTATTGAGAGATTGGGATAACGCTATTGTGAAACAAGTCAACTTGATAGGTTATGATTTAATAATTGGATTATTCTGGAAAACTATAAATGAAAAATAAAGAAAGTACAATTCCAAGAGAGTGGACAAAGGTAAGGCTTGGTGAAGTTGCTTTTGTTACTAATGGCAAAACTAACACCCAAGATGCTGTTATCGACGGAGAGTATCCACTTTTTGATAGGTCTGTTCTAATTAAAAGAAGCAATAAATATCTTTTTGACAAAGAAGTAATTATTTTGCCAGGCGAGGGTGCCGATTTTATACCGAAATATTTCAAAGGGAAGTTTGATCTTCACCAAAGAGCTTATGCGATTTTTGCTAAAGATGATAAAATCTATCTTCCTTATTTATATCAATATTTATTTTTTAACAGATATATCTTTGCTCAAAAGGCAGTCGGTAGCACAGTCAAATCTTTAAGATTGCCTATTGTTCAAAATATTCAAGTAAATGTTCCACCAATCTCAGAGCAAAAAAAGATTGCGGAGATTTTGGCTTGTGTCGATAAAGATATTGAGAAAACGGATGAGATAATCAAAAATACGCAGAAGCTGAAGAACGGATTGATGCAAGATCTTTTGAGTGGAGAGGTTAGAGTAAAAATATGAATGCCAAACGGAAAATAGGAAAAGTTTTAAAACAAATAAAGGAAGAAAGTGAAATAAATCCTGATTCGAGGTGGGTTAGGTTTATCTTCAATACACGCCTAGTCGGAGCTGGGATATTAAGTGATGATGAGGAAAAGAGAATTTTGTTAAAATTACAAAAAGAGAAAATAATAAAATTGCATCTTCCCGATTGTGATGATGGTTTTGAGCCTTTTGCACCAGAAGAATTGATAAAGCATTACAATATTGTTTTGGTGGAAATCTTGGATGGTTTCGATAAAAAATATCAAATTTACAAGTTATTTTATTCCGATTTTGACTTTTGGGAAATTACCAATCTGTTGTGGTGGTTATGGAAATTATTGTTGTTTGTTTCAGTAGGAATTATTAAGTGTGCAACAATTGTAAAGGATAATAAAATAATTTCTTTGGTTTTCTTTATTCTCGCAATGTTAGCTTCTGATTATGCTATGGCATGGCAAAATTTGAGATACATAATTGATTCGGTAAATATTTTTAATTTATGATTATACAAGAAATAATAAATCAGACTAGATCTGGGGTTTGCAAAATTGAATTTTATCTTAATGGCGTGCTTGTTAATTCAGGATCCGGATTTATTTATAAGGGCAGACTTGTTACAAATTCGCATGTGTTTCATCCGAGTGGATTTGTCTTTGACAACGAAACCAAATTAAATTTAATTTTTGGTGATAAAGAAAAAACAGAGCTAGAAATGAAAGATTTAAAACTTATTACCGGTTCAGACGAATCAAATGCAGATTTCGCTGTATATGATGTATCTGAGAAAGTTAGAGATATTGAAAAACGATTTAATTTTGACTTGAGTAATCTTGAATATATTAGCGAAGGAGATGAGGTCGTGTTGCTTGGTTTTCCTTTTGGAACTTCTTATCTAACAACTCATTACGGAAGAATTTCGGCTCTTTATGAAGATGGTGGTATAAATAAAATCCAAATTGATGCAAGTATAAATCAAGGTAACTCAGGCGGGCCACTTTATCATTTAGCTACGGAAAAGGTGATCGGAATAGTAACAAGAAAGCAATCGGGTTTGGCTAAAGATTTTGATGATTTGTTAGAATCTTTTTCTGAAAATATAAGAGCATTAGAAGCCGCACAAAAAAACGGTAGTATAGGAATGCTAGGAATAAATCCGATAGAATTTTTCAAAGTTTCACAAAATCAGATGAAATTAATATCGCAAAATATAAAACGCTCAGCTAACACAGGTATAGGGTATGCATTTTCATGCGAAAAACTTTTAGAAGAAGACTTTTAATAGAAATAATTAACTAAGTAAGCTTTAAATCAATGGAACAAGAAATCATAAAATCGCTTACGAAGAATTTTGAATCGTATGTCAATAAAACAGAAGATGGCATTGAATTCTGGCTTGCTCGCGATTTGCAATATTTACTCGGTTATGCCAAATGGGATAATTTTCTGAATGTTATTTCTAAGGCAAAAACGGCTTGTGAATTGTCCGGTGGACAAGTTTCCGATCATTTTGCCGACATCGGGAAAACGATAAAAATGCCTAAAAATGCGGAAAAAACGGTGTCTGATATGATGCTGACAAGATATGCATGTTATTTGATTGCTCAAAACGGCGATTCTTCCAAAGAAGAAATAGCTTTCGCGCAGACATATTTTGCTGTACAAACTAGAAAATTTGAGATAATAGAGAAGAAGATTCAGGAGTTTGAGAGATTGCAGGCCAGGCATAAATTAACGGAGACGGAAAAGCAATTGTCTGGAGTTATCTTTCAACAAACCGGTAGCGATAAAAATTTTGCTTTGATTAGAAGCAAAGGAGACAAGGCCTTATTTGGATATACTACGCAGGAGATGAAAGATAAATTGGGCATTCCGCAATCCAGGCCATTATCCGATTTTCAGCCGACCATTATCTTGAAAGCAAAAGATTTTGCATCTGAAATTACAATTTTTAATGCAAAAGAGAAGGGACTAAATACGGAGCTAAGTATTTCCGAAGAGCATGTTACTAATAATAGGAGTGTCAGAAAAACTCTCATTTCCAGAGGAATATATCCTGAAAAATTACCAGCCGAAGAAGACATTAAAAAAATAGAAAGAAAATTAAAGTCTGACGAAAAGAAAAGCCTAAAAGATTTGGATAAAGATAAATTAGCGAAATAAACCCTATGAAGTTTAACGAACAATATACAGTAGAAAATCACATTATAAAATTTCTTTCAGGAGCAAACCTTTCTGAGAAGAAAAGTGATCAAGATAACAAAGGTGGTTTGGGCTATGAATATATTTCTTCGGAAGAATTTTCAAAGTCGAGGGAATTTGAGAGCGAATATGTTATAGTTCCGCTTTTGCTTGAAGCTGTGAAAAAGATAAATAATATCAGTGAAGAAGAGGCGCTGACAGTCGTTCGTGAAGTCAGGAAAATTGATACCAATGAGGGGTTTTTAAATTTATATCGTAACGGAGTCAATATCAAAGATCTGAAAACCGGCAAGAAGCGGGATTATCTTGTTGTTGATTATGATAAGATAGAGAACAATAGATTTGTCGTTACGAATCAGTTATATTTTGAAGGTGAACTGGAAAACATCCGACCTGATATTATGATTTTTTTGAATGGCCTTCCGATTGTGGACATTGAAGCCAAGAGTCCGACCGCTTCGACGAGCGTTGATTTTGAAAAGGCAATCGGGCAGTTGAAACGATATGAGAAAAATGCCCGCAAGATGTTTTTGCCGAATTGTTTCAATATTGCTTCCGATGGCTTGAACACGGTTTACGGAGCAACTTATACGCCGAAACAATATTTTTTGCGTTGGAAAGATGAAGATTTGCAGAAAAAATACAAGGAAGAGTTGGAGCTTACTTTGTTTTGTTTGCTTGAAAAAAACAGACTTTTGGATATTATTTCCAATTTCATTTTATTTGAGCAGGAAAAAGAACAGAGAATCAAGAAAATTTGTCGCTATCAGCAATATCGCGCGGCCAACAAAATCGTTGAGAGGGTAGAAAAAGGAGAAAGTAAAAAAGGATTGATATGGCATACCCAAGGGAGCGGAAAAAGCCTGACTATGTTTTTCGCAGCCTGGAAACTTCGTTTTTCAAAAAAGTTGGAAAATCCCAAGGTTTTTGTTTTGGTTGATCGTGTGGACCTGGACACTCAGATTTTTGATACTTTTATAAATTGCGGAGGAAAGAATGTTATTCGTGTAACTTCGAGGAAAGATTTGGAGAAAAAGATCAAATCTTCCGAGCGCGGAATCTTTATTTCGACCATTCAGAAATTTTCAGAGTTAGGAAGCGATGCGAAAATGTTGAATAGTAATGTGATTGTGCTTTCCGATGAAGCTCATCGCGATAACGAAGGGATTTCGGCGATTAAATTGCGCAGCTCTATGAAAAATGCTTTTTTCTTCGGCTTTACCGGAACGCCGATTGATAAATTGACTTTGAATACGCACCGAAACTTCGGCGAGGAAGGGGAGAGATATTTGGATTATTATTCCATCAAACAGGCAGTGGATGACGAGGCGACTTTGCCGGTTACTTATGAAGCCAGACTTTCCAAATTTTTTATAGACGAAGAACAGGTTGAAAAACAATTTAATGAGCTTACAAAAGATTTGTCGGAAGATCAGAAAGAATATTTGTCAAAAAAATACGGCAAAAAAGAAGCTGTCGTGAAGCTTGAAAAGAGAATGGAAGCTGTTGCAAAAGATATTGTTGAACATTATAAGCTTTATGTCGAACCTAATGGTTTTAAGGCGCAAATTGTTTGCTATGATCGGGAAGCAACGGCAAAGTATAAAGAACTGCTGGATAAACTTGTTCCGTCTGAATGGAGCGAGGTGGTTTATTCTCCCGGGGATCCTAACTCTGAAAGCGACAGTCTGGAAAAATATAATACAAATAAAAAAGAAAGAGAGACGATAATCAATCGTTTTAAGGACAAGGAAAGTCCGCTTAGATTTTTGCTGGTTTGCGATATGCTTCTTACCGGTTTTGACGCTCCAATCGAGCAAGCGATGTATCTGGATAAGCCGCTTCGTGATCATAATTTGCTTCAAGCTATCGCAAGAACAAATAGGGTATATCCGAATAAAGGCTGCGGAAAGATCATTGATTATTATGGAATTACCAGAAATTTGCAGAAGGCTTTGGATTTTGACGAGAGCGTGATTGATAGCGCTTTGATAAATATTGATGCTATTAAAGAAAAGTTTATTGAAACTCTGGATGAGATTATGGATTTGTTTGTCGGCATTAATATAGAAGATCCATCCATTGAAAATTTGCGCCGATGCTTTAAAATATTTATTGAGAATAAAGACAAGCAGCAATTTTTCTCCGACAAATACAACAAGCTGAAACTACTGTTTGAAATTTTATCGCCGGATCCTTTTCTGGAAGAATACCTGGGAAAATTCGAATGGATCACCGGTTTTTATCTGGCTTTTGCCAAGGAATTTAAAATGAACGAACAGGACAGTCATGAACTGGCGGAATATGGCGAAAAAGTGAAAGAACTCATTCAGAAGAAAATTGATTATGAAGGAATTACTAAGAATTTCAGAGAGCTGAAAGTCAATGAGCTATATACTTTTGAGAGACTAGACAAGATGGATGACGAAGAGAAGGCTTTGAATTTGGAGAAAATGCTCAAGCAGGAAATTTCCATCAATATGGATTCTCATCCGGCTTATAAAAAATTCAGCGAGAGACTGTCTGCTATTAGAAAAGAATTCGAGCAAAACCAGATTGATTTGCAAACCAGGATAAAGAGATATTATGAACTTCTGAATGATATTAAGGATAAACAGGAAGAAGCAAAAGAGCTTGGAATGAATCTGAAAGAGTACGGTCTATATGTTATTTCTGAAGAGTTCGTGAGTAATTTCAAGGATGACGTGATGAAAGATTTTATAAAAGACTTGTCGAAAGAATTGGAAGGCGTTTTGGACAAGGGTTGGCAAGAATCTACTAAAAGAGATCAGTTTCTTAAGGATATAAAAAAGATAGTCCAATCTTTGGTTTTGAAGGAATATAAGGGGAGGCTTGAAGTTAATGATTTTAATAAATATCTGAATCGTTTGGTTGATATTATTATTAAAAAGTTTTAACTATGGAAAAAACAATCAAATTACATAATAAAACGGTTGTTTATAAGTTAAAAACAAGCAGGCGAGCCAAGAGAATGCGTTTGGCGGTTTACTGTGACGGCAGTTTTGTGGTGACTAAACCATATGGAGTAAGAAATGAGTTGGTTGATAATTTTTTGAAAGATAGAGCTAATTGGGTGCTGGAAAAATTGGAATATTTCAAGTCGCTTAGCGGTCTGGGGATTTTTAGAAACGACGAGGCTCATTATCAAAAACACGCAAAGGAAGCTTTGGAATTTGCAATGCAAAAGGTCAAAGAACTTAATAAGTTTTATAATTTTAGCTATAACAAGATAAATGTTAAAAACCAAAAAACCAGATGGGGAAGTTGTTCTGGAAAGGGTAATTTGAATTTTAATTATAAAATATTATTTTTGCCGGAAAAACTTGCGGAATATGTAGTTGTGCACGAGATTTGTCATCTGAAGGAGTTTAATCACTCCAGAAAATTTTGGAATCTAGTGTCTGTAGCTATTCCTGATTATGATGAGATAAGAAAAGAACTGAAGTCCAGTTTTAATTAGAAAATTATAGTTTAATTGTAAGGGGTGTCGGGGTGAATGAAAAAGGAATGGATTTTCGTCGAGGTTTTCTTTTGTTTTTATGAAAATAAAAACAAAAGCCGGCGTGGAGGTATGGGGATTTTTATTATTAAATCGCAATCGTATGTCGAAAAATGCCAACGTGGTGCATGAGGAAAGTCTGTCAATGTCCGATAAGGCGGCTATGCTGATAGTCGATCGTGTCGGAACGGTCATTTTTTTTGTTATCTGTAATATCCTTTGTTTCAGTGTTTTGTATAATCCCGGTTGGAGGGATTATGTGCAGTTTATATCATCGGGCTGGCTGCAACTGGTTTTGCTTCCGTTGATGCTCATTGCCGACAACTTGCAGTCCAAGCATGCGGAAAAAAGGGCGGATGCTCTGTATGAGGCTACTTTGAAAATCGATAAGATTTTGGAAAGGATGGAGGAATGCGGTGTCTATGAAGAAGGTTCTCATACTAAAGTAACTTAATCCGTACCACAATCCGCTCATAAAGTATTTGGATCCCCTCCTTCTCCTATCGGGAGAGGGTCAGGGTGAGGGGGGATAAATGTCAAATAATTATGTAACGGATTAAGTTAATCTGGTATTATTCATTCAAATTGTCCAAAGAAAAATGCTTCTCATAATACTTTCTCCGTTTTTTATAAAATTTTTCCAAATAATCGATTTTGGCATCCCGATAGTCGTAAATGATATTATCGCTATTTTGTCCTCTTTGAATTCGTCCGATATATTGAGTCAGCTTGCCTTCAAAAGAAAACGGATAGACCAGAAATAGGCGATTCAGGCTGGGGAGGTCGGTGCCTTCGCCGATCAGTTGCCCCGTGGCGATCAAGATCTGAAAATTGCCAGCATGGATTTGTTTCATTTTTTCTTTCTTTTGTTTTTCCGACAAGTCGCCGGTCAAGGTTATTATTTCATATCCGCTTTTGAAATAATAGCTCAGAGTTTCGACGTGCTCTTTTCTTTCCGTTAAGATCAGACATTTATTGCCGCCTCCCGCTTCTTTAATTACATCATCCGCAATCAGTCGATTGCGGCTTGAGTCGAAGATGATTATTTTTGACAGTACTTGAAAATTGTCCACCTTGACTTTGAACGGCACGTCGATTTCGGTATTTTTGATTATGACCTTTATTCCGGAATTTGCAGCGGCGGTGTTTTCTTTCTTTTGCGGAAAATTAAAATCCTTGTCGATTTCATGCAAGATTTCGCCCAAGAAAATATAAATTAATTTTTCATCATTGTGCTTTCTTTTGGGTGTGGCGGTGAGACCGTATAAATAATACGGATTCAGTTTGGTAACAACTTTCCGGAAAGTTTTGGCGGGGATATGATGGCATTCATCCACCAGCACCAAACCGATATCACCAAGACCCAATTCTTTTTCCGGGTTTTCGATATTGGATAAGGTTTGAAGCATGGCGATCGTTATTTTCTTTCCCGCGGTTTTCTTGCCGGAGCATATCTGCCCGATTTCTCTCTTGGGGATATTCAAAAAACTTTCTATCCGTTCAAGCCATTGGCCGTATATTTGTTTTTTGTGGACTAAAATCAGAGTCGGTTGTTTTGATTGAGCAATTATCTCAATGCCCATAATCGTTTTGCCTGCTCCCGGCGGTGCGACCAGAATGTCATTTTCCTCGGCAAGCATTTTTTTGACGGCCTCGGTTTGGTAATCGTAAAGTTTGCAGGAATTCTCAAAACTGATTTCATCGCATTTCTTGCGCCCGTCTTCAATCGTAAACTTTATGCCGTTCTCGTTCAGGAAATTTATTATTTCGCTCAAAAAGCCTCTTGGAACGGTATAAAAGTCTTCGGTTGAATCAATCAGTTTGAAATATCTTTCGATTTTGTAAGTGCTGACGCCCATCCTCTTCTTTATCAAAAACTCCGAATTTATGAAGTTCAATTCTTCCCGCAAGAAATTGATGAGCTTTTTGGGAAGATTGATTTTGCTTATAGAAATTTGTTCTGCCAGGATCAGGTTTAATTGCCCGGCGGATTTAATTTTTTTCGATAGCTCTTTTGAGTCCGATTTCCCGTTAAATTTATCATATAGATTGTCCAATTGTGCGAGAGTAATTTTTCGGATGCCACCTAATAATTCCCCTTGATCGCTGAATGTCAGCAGATCATTTTTTGGATCGAGAAAAACCGTGTTGCCGTTTTCTCGAGCCTTACCGTAAAGCGGCAGGGCGATCAGGTTGCCGAAGCCCTTGCCGCTTAAAGTGTCTTGATTCGGAAAAAGGCGGTCGAAACTGTCGTCTTTTGCGAGTTGGTCGATGATATTGGCTTCCCTCAAAATATTGATGACAATGTTTCTACTTTTGAAAGCCGGATAACCGTCTTCGAAAAACAGCCAGGCATGTCCGCCTTTGCCGGATTTCGATCTCTCGACATAAACAGGCAAATCGCATTCGGTACATTTTTTATAAGATTTTAAAATATCTTTTCGCCAATTCTTGCCGTCAAAATCCGCGGCAATCAAATACGACTTGCTGCTTTCGAAAAGGGGATAGATGCCAAGAAGCTTTTGCCCGCGCAAATGCTGCTCAATATAATAATCGTTAAGTTCCGCATATTTGGCATTCGGACAATCCTTGCATTTTTGTTTTTGCAATTTGTGGCACAGTCCCGATTTCCATTCGTTCATACATGCCGGGGGTATAACCGCCGGCCGATTTATCAGCCTTCTTCCAATACACGGCAAAAACATCTTCACGTCCGCGGAAGATGCTTTTAAAAAGTTCAATTTTCTCTTGAGGGGTCATCATTGTTATCTTTTTGTTTGCCTTGCCGATTGCATAAAAATTGTTTGTCTTTATCGTACATAATTCTATATTAATGGCATATAAAATTATATATGATTCATAAGAAACGGCAAGATAAATTAAGCGATCCGTCTTTGTCGTCTCGAAGGCATCAGTAGGTAAATTATTGGAAGTAAAAATCATAATCCGAGCTATTTTTTTGGAACGAAAAATGCTTGACAACGTTATTATTCTATGATATAGTCAACTCGTTAGCTTGAATCTTGCAATTCAAGGTAATCGGTCTTAACAAAGACTGCCGCAAGACTATGCGAAACTATTATTGTCACTATTAATATTTCAACATATTACTTCGGACTTATTTATTTAACATACAAAAAAATGCAAGGACAAATCAAAAGACTGAATGAAAAGAAAT
>JBAXYM010000003.1:0-97155 GCA_041670805.1 Patescibacteria group bacterium | reverse complement strand
GGATGGATCATTCTCCCATTTAAAAGATATGCTCAGGATTCACAGAGGATTGAAAAAGAACAGGAAACTGAAATTGATTGATGAATTATTATCAAAATAGCATTACATATTTACCATTATCTCATCAATGACAATAAAAATGCTGCCAAATAAAAGTAATTCCGGTTTAAACATTTTAAGATCAGCTATTTTTTGTGTGGTCCTAAGTTTAACCCTTTGGAGTCCCGGTACTCTTAACATAAATACCACTTTTGAAGCAAATACCTTCGCAACAAGCACCGCCTTTGCGGCAACCGCTCCCGATACCAGCGGAGGAATCGTCCCTTGCGGTCGGGAAACGGATAATCCCAAAACCGCAAACAACGAGACTGATGCGTGCACGCTTTGTCATCTCGCCCTTATCGCCAACAATTTCATACTTTTTATTTTCGGCATCGCTTCCGCCTGCGCCCTGCTCGCCTTTATGGTCGCATCTCTCCTGTATATTTTTGCCGGCGCCAATCCTGTTTCAAAGAGTCAGGGAAAAGAAGCTATTACCAACATCATCAAAGGCTACGTCGTGATTTTCTGCGCCTGGCTTATAGTTGATTTTGTCCTTTCCGCCTGGGGATTTATCGACCCGCTCGGCGGAGAATGGAGCGTGGTCTGCCTTTTTGCCACACTTTTTTAAAATACCATCCGGGCAAAATATTCCGGAGTAGTAGGCTTCAGCCTGCGCCGCTGTCCAATGCAGACAGAACGGATGTATATAATTGTATTTCTCGGCTTGGAACAAAACCGCGCAGGCTAAAGCCATGCTACTCCGCATTGTATTCCATTTCTTCTCCTTTCTTTCCTCTATAACCTTTATATGCCGGTTTTGGGAACCTTATCCTTGACCGATTGTGTTTTTTTTAATAGAATAATGTTGTTACAAAAACATCCGGGCCATTAGCTCAGTCGGTTAGAGCGCGATCCTTATAAGGTCGATGTCCCTGGTTCGAGTCCAGGATGGCCCACATAGAAGGCGGAGGATAATCTCTGTTTTTTTATTGGAACATTTTCACAATTTACTTATGGCGCGAAAGTTGCTAAAATAACACTAAGCTCATTTTGGTCGCGTTTCCGACCCACCTGCACTTCCCGATGTCTATTTTTTGCTTTCTAAAAGGCTGTCATCCCGTTACTAAACCGGTAAAAAATGGGTTCGCAATTGTGGTTTTATGACAGACACCAAGAAATTGTATCAATCAAAAAATCCGACTTTGTATTTGGATCACACCAGAGATGGTGTGAAATATTACACAAGAACGTTCTGTCCTGCGTGGTTCACACCATCTCTGGTGTGATCCGTGATTCAAAAAAACAGATTGATTTATCTTTTGATTTGACTAAAAAGAAGAAGCGATTCAAAGTTCAGGTGAGTCAGTGTCTCGTTTATCGTTACAAATAATAAAATGGAAACTGCAACAATAGCCCCGGCTACGCTGGAAAAGATCAGGGTCCTTTATAAGGAAGCCGGAAATGCGAGGCTGACGGAAAAAATTAGCGGAGGTTATTTGAGCCATAATTTCATCTTGCAAGGTGACAATGCCAAGTTGTTTTTAAAACAGTACCGTTTCGCGAGCCTGGAAAAAATCGAAGAGATTCATCGGGTAAAATTCTTTTTTAGAGATGGCGGCATTCCCATTATTCTTCCCATTAAAAATAACACGGGCGAATATATTTTCGAAGACGACGGAAAGTTTTATGCGCTTTTTCCTTTCGTAGAAGGAAATATTATCAGAAGAAAGGACAGGTCGCCAAAAGCGTTCGCCTCGGCGGGAAAAATGCTCGGACGAATTCATGCCTTAAGCAAAAACGGTTTTCCTCGCATTATCGACAGCTGCCACAGAGGATGGAACAAGCAGACATTTCTCGAAAGAGCCGAAGGCATGAAAGAAAAAATCGAAGCGATCCCGAAGAAAGAATATTTTGACAAATTGGCGCTGGAAACTCTTAACTGCAAAATCCAATTGGCGAAAGAAAATGAAACATGCCTTGAAGACTTGAGTCTGAGGAAAGACCATATCATACACGGAGACTACCATGGACAGAATATTTTCTACGATAATAATGACGAAGTGCAAAATATTTTCGACATTGAAAAAACCGAGGTGTCTCCTCGCACTATAGAAATTGCGCGCGCGATAGATTATATGTGTTTTTCAAACGATTACACGGCAAAGAGTTTTGACGACGCCAGCGTATTCCTTTCTGCGTATAATGAAATTTATCCTCTCGGCATAGAAGAGTTGGCACGTGGCGTAAGAGCATATTATCTTGAAAAAGCTCATTCAATCTGGATAGAAGAAGAACACTACATCCGTGGGAATTTCCGCGTTGATTGTTTTCTTGGAGGAGAACTCTTGATGCTTAAATACTATTCTAAGAATTTCAATGAATTCATTGACGGATTGAATATCATGAAGACTTACACGTTTAAACCATATAAAATCACTTTTCTATAATTCCCGCATTGATACATTCCTTTTGTCATCTTTGTAAATATCCCTTACGGGTTTAGCTTGTCGTTGTGAGAAGGTATTCCTGTTAAAAGAAGCAGTCAATATCTGTCATTTCGAAATGAGGTACTCCGATTGAGAAATCTAGGAATAATACTATGCAAATATAATCTTACTGTAAAAAACAATACCAACAAAGTCTTCGTGCATTTCTCAGATCTCTCAGTCGAGTACTCCTTCGACAAATAGAAGTCAGTCAAGCTCCGGTATTGGGATTGCCACGTCATTCGGAGTACCGGATCCTCGCAATGACAAACAGAATCAATCGCGTAAGTCCTAATCATATAAAACTTTTAACCTTAACCAAAAACTATGGAAACAACAACAGAAACCGCAAAAGATTCCGGCTGCTGTCCCAGATTTGATCCCGCGATCTGGGATGGAAAAACCACTGTGTTCAAGGACAAATTATTTATCAAGAAGACTGCGCCCCAAATCTTCCACATCCCTCTGCCGGGCACGATTGGAAAAATGATGACCAAGTCTTGGGAAGAAATAGAGGCCGCGGGAGCTAAGCCGTCTGACCAAGAATTTCTATGGCTCGCTTATGATCCTTCTCCATGGAAATGTGAACACTTTATTCACGTTACCAAAGAGGTGCCCGGATTGGAGAATGTAAAACTTTCCGGCACCTTCGCAACAAAAGTCTTTGACGGACCCTACAACGACGTCCCAAAATGGATCAAGGAAATGGACGAATACCTCGCCGCGCAAGGAAAGAGCGCAAAGAAATATTATTTTTATTACACCACCTGTCCCAAGTGCGCAAAATTCTACGGACATAATTATGTAGTGGTGTTCGCGCAGGTATAATACCGAATTAACTTAATCCGTTACATAATGATTTTACATTTATTCCCCCTCACCCTGACCCTCTCCCGATAAGAGAGGGAGGAAATCCAAATGCTTTATGAATGGATCGTGGTACGGATTAGGTTAATTTGGTTTAACAATGATACGGGAAGGACAGTCCTTGCTTCGAAAAAAACAGAGTTTCCCAACTCTGTTTTTTTGTTTTGCAAATTTTTATTCCAGCTCTTTGACATTGTCCACTGCCAGCTTCATCGCCGATTCGACTGTTTTCTTTTTTGCCGTATCGGTGGTGATTATGGTGTCGAGCATATTGAGAAGAACCTCGTCTGATTTTTTATTGTTCGCATTGCCCCAGCTCTTGGCGGTCAGGGTCTGTTCGGCGAACGGCGCCAACTTACTTCCGATTTCCCCCATTTGCTTTTCAATTATATCGACATGCGCCGCCGGACGATTGGCGGACTTCAAATACGATTCAATATCATACTTTTTAGTATTACCTTCTTGCGTCGCGTGCGTCGCGACAAAATTTATAAAGTCCCAAGAAATATCCTCGCAGCTCATCGTCACCCCGTCTTCCTTGACGCATTCGGCGCCTTTCGCCACAACCGGAGCCCAGTAGCTGGCATAGTTGGCTTTGTTATTCTCATATTTCTGCGGCATCAGCGCCACGCCGTAATCCAGCCCGTCTTGAGTTTTGCTGTCGATGTTGGCAATCTCATAAGAATAATTCATACTCATCGCCGCCGTTCCTTGAATGAAAGCGTCGATGGAATATATCTGGCTGTTATAATCCCAAGTGTAAAATCGGTTGGAAGAATTGGTAAAATCGGTATAAAGTTTAACCGCCTGCTTCGCCTCACTTGTCCCGAACGACACCGGATTGCCTCGCGTGTCGTCAGCTTTCATATTGTTCTGCATCACCATCAGCATTGCAATATCTTGACTGCGATTTACGTATTTCGCCCCTCCGAAAGCGGCTCCGCTTCTCGTTATTTTTCCGTCCTTATCCAACTGCGTCAGCTTCTCGACATCATCCGCAAATTCATCCCAATTTTCCGGCGGGCGCGTTATGCCGGCGTTATAAAACATTTCTTTGTTGTAGAAAAGAGCCGGCGTATCAATATAGAGCGGCATAGAATATATCTTGCCATCCTTCACCAAATCGTTCTTGGCAACCGGCACGAAATTCTTTTCGAATTCATCCATTGTCATCATTCCCGAAGGCATCTCCGTGATCCGCGCCTGATATTTCGGAAGCCAGCTATTGAACATCATAAAAATGTTTGGGCCTTTTTTATTCACCAGACTGTCGTAAACCAAATCTTCGTAATTATATTGATCCAGCTGTTTATATTCCACTGTCACGTTCAAATGCCGATTGTTCTGCTCGTAAGTTTTAAATTTTGCGATAATGTCGCTCCAGTCCTCCTCCGTGTCCCGAGCCCCATAAAAGGAAAGTGTGACTTTTTTAGGACTCTTATCCGCAGTCGATCTTGACCATGGGCAAGATTGGAAAGGCGTACAATGCAGGTAAGTCCAAGCCATCCCGATTACAACCAAAACCGCGATGATGATTGCGGCCATTTTTCCCTGATTCATATTTGAAAGATTATTCTGATTAAACCGATTCCAAAATAAACCCGTAATGAGTCTCACCGGCTTCTATTATTCGGATGACTTTCAGTCCGTTTTTTATCGCGATTCTCTTCGCCGTTTCTTCGGGAAGGCAATGCTCGAATTTGGGACCCAGGGCGATATTATTGGGAATCCAATCTATTACCACGATCCTTCCTCCCGGTGCCAGAATCCTTTTTGCCTCCTGAAAAACCGCGTCTCGGTCTTGGCATTGAAAGAGAATGTTGACCATCACCGCCATATCAACTTTGCCCGCTTCGATTCCCGTTCCACCAACCGTCTCCACATTCGCTCTTTTCACGCGAACATTGAGAAGCCCGTAGAGTTTCGCCTGGCTCATAACCGATTCCAGCGCAAAAGCCAAAACATCCACGGCATAAACTTGGCCCGTATTGTGAAGCGCCTTTGCCATCGGTATGGTAAAATATCCGGCTCCGCACCCCAAGTCCGCGATAATCATTCCGTTTTTTATGCCAAGCTGCGCAATAATTCTGTCTTGATTGATGAGGCCTCCTGTTCCGGCTCTTACCGCCGAAACCACATTTTTGGATTCTTCCATATTTTTGTTTTTGGAATTAAGCCGTTTCTATAATGTCGTTGCCGAAGCGATGGCATCGCCGGTACCGGTCCGCATAATCCTCACCCCTTGCGTGGCGCGCCCGGACTTGGCCACCGAGTCGAACGGGATTCTGATAATCTGCCCTTTGCGCGAGATAATCATCAAGTCCTTCTTGAGATTGTCCTCGTCCACCACATAAGCGGAAACCAATTTACCGGTCTTGCTCGTGAGAATGGCAGTCTTGATGCCGCTACCGCCACGATTCTGCACTTTATATAAATTCAAATCACTGATTTTTCCAAATCCGTTTTCCGTAATGGTAAATACGAAATTTTTCCGCTTTTCTTCTTTGGAAACAATTCCCATTCCCACCACCTTCGCGTCGCCTTTGAGTTTGATTGCCGTTACGCCGGATGCCGATCTCCCCATCGGACGCACGTCGTTTTCTTCAAAGTGAATCGATTGTCCATTTGAAGCGACTATCATCGCCTCGTCTTTTCCACCGCTCATCTTTACCCAGATAAGCTCATCGCCCTGTTTGAGATTGATTGCAATCAGCCCCGACCTGCGCACTGCGGCAAATTCTCCAATCTCCGTCTTTTTTATTATACCATTTTTCGTCACCATCACAAGAAATTTTCCCGCGGCCTCTTTCCCCAAAGAAATGCCCGCTGTCACTTTTTCTTCCTGCGAGAGCTGCAAGAAATTTACGATTGCCTGCCCCTTGCTGGTACGGCTGGCTGCCGGAATCTCATAAGCCTTGAGCTGAAACACCCTTCCCATATTGGTAAAGAATAAGAGGTCGTTGTGCGTGTTGGTGAAGAAAAGGCTGTCCACCACATCCTCTTCTTTGACATTCCCTCCGGTCACGCCCTTGCCGCCGCGATGCTGCACGTGGTATTCGTCCAGCGCCATCCGTTTAATATATCCCGCGCGGGTAATGGATACAACCACATCTTCCTCCGGCACAAAATCTTCCTGCGAAAATTCTCCGATAGCACCTTTGAAAATCTTGGTCTTTCTCTCGTCGGCATATTTGTCTCTGACCTCATGAAGATCGTCCTTGATAATGCCCAAAATCTTATTGCGATCGCCCAGGATCATTTCCAATTCCGTGATCAGCCGGCGCTTCTCGTCCAACTCGTCCTTAATCTTCTTCTGCTCCAAGCCGGAAAGCGTCTGCAATCTCATATCCAAAATGGCCGTAGCCTGAAGATCGCTCAGTTTGAATTTCTTCATCAAATCGTCGTGCGCCTTTTCTTTGTTCGGCGCTTTTTTGATGGTCTGGATGACTTCATCGATGTGGTCAAGCGCCTTGCTCAATCCCTCCAAAATATGCGCCCTCTCCTTTGCCTTATCCAGATCATATTGCGTTTTTCTGCGCACCACTTCTTCGCGGTGGATGAGATAATATTCCAAAATCGCTTTCAGATTCAAAACCCGCGGCTGAATTCCGTCCACCAGCGCCAGCATATTGAAGTGAAAAGCCCTCTGCAAATCCGTCAGCTTGTACAGTTGGTTCAAAACTTTTTTCGGATAAGCGTCCGCTTTGAGGTCGATTACCACGCGAACGCCTTCTTTGTTGGATTCATCGCGCAAGTCCCGGATGCCTTCAATCTTTTTGTCTTTAACCAGATCGGCTATCCTCTCGATAAGTACGGATTTATTCACCTGATAAATCATCTCGGAAACGATAATCTGAAATTTCCCTTTCTTGTCTTCCACGATATCCGCCTTGGCGCGCATATCCACTTTGCCTTTTCCCGTCGCGTACGCCTGCAAAATATCTTTGTGATTGTAGATATATCCGCCGGTAGGAAAATCGGGGCCTTTCACGAATTGCACCAAATCCTCAATGGAAGCATCGGGATGATCGATAAGATACAGCGTCGCATCCACGACCTCGCCCAAATTGTGCGTGGGAATATTTGTCGCCATACCGACTGCGATTCCAACCGCGCCGTTGAGAAGCAAGTGCGGCACCCGCGCCGGAAGCACTGCCGGTTCCTTGCGGCTTTTGTCGTAGTTGTCAATGAAGTCAACCGTATTTTTGTTGATGTCATAGACCATCTCTTCCGCAATCGGTTTCAACTTCGCCTCGGTGTACCGCATAGCCGCCGCACTGTCGCCGTCCATTGAACCGAAGTTTCCCTGACCGTTGACCATCGGATAGCGCATCGAAAAATCCTGCGCCATACGCACCATGGAATCATACACGGCAGTATCGCCGTGCGGATGATATTTACCCAGCACCTCACCGACTACAGTCGCCGATTTTCTGTATCTTCCCTGCGGACGCAAACCCATATCGTGCATAGCGTAGAGAATGCGCCTGTGCACCGGCTTCAAGCCGTCACGCACATCCGGCAAAGCTCGCGACACAATGACCGACATTGCGTAGTCTATATAGCATTGCTGCATCTCATCGACAATGGCTATTTCCTGAAGCTTACCGATATTTCCTTCTTCAAACAGCTCCTCCGGAACTTTATGTTTTTCATTTTTTTCTTTCTTGTTTTTCATAGATATTTAGAAATTATTAAATTTGGAATTTCGTCAAAAATCCCCTTCGCACAAAGCGAAACAGACGTTTTAGCCAAGCTCCGAGTTACACGCAAAATATGATTTTACAACAGATACCGATTTTGTATTCGGACCACACCGGAAATGGTGTGAAATGCTACACAAAAACCGTCTCTCCTGCGTGGTTCACATCATTTCTGATGTGATCCGAAATCCATAACTCACAATGCAAAATACACCGGATTATGTCAGAAATGCCTACTGCTTGAATGTATAATCAATTATACTTTGCGTATGATCCCAAACTCCGAAGCAAGGCAAAATTAACATTTTTCAAATCAGCTAAAAAATATAACCGAATATTTCTATTCGACTATGTCGCTTGTCTGATTTTCTTTCACATTTTCAGGCAAAACCGCGTCTGCGGAAATGACGTTGCCGCGCTTGGCGCCCACCAGCACGTTTTTCGTGCTTCCGTCTTCGTTGGAAGTCAAAACAATCTGCCAAGCCGGATAAAATTCCCCCTCATACCTGACGATTACCAAACTGCCCGTTTGAAAAGCGTAATTTTCATTGCCAGATGTTTTTTCCGCAATTTCCCCCGCAGCCTTGAGCGATACTGCGGGATCCACCGCCAAATTGATTCCAACCGCAAGCCGGTTTTCTTTTTCAATTACGGAACCGTCGCCCGGATTGGCGGACAGCGTAAGCCCGTATCCCAAAACCGGAACATCCTTATAATATTGCGCGTATTCCAAAAGAACCGCGTCGCCGTCTTTTTTGCTGTCGACGAATTTCAGGTCGAAAAAACCGTCCGCATCCAAAATCACTTTCTCTTTGATATATTTGTCCCCGACAACTTGCCAATGCGCCTTATCCTCGGCAAGATATTCATTGATTTTCTCCCCGCTGTCTTTTAGCGTGTCCTCGATATTGAAATCCATATCGTCCAGTTTGGGAAAACTTGGCAGTGCGGAAGTGTCCAAGCGATGCTCCGACATACGCGCGAAATTTTTCTGCGCACTGTCAACCCACAATAGAAAAACCCCGACCATAAAAAAAATCACCAAAAACCAGGTCAGCCGCATCTTTTCCGCGTCAGACCCTTTTCGGATATTTTTTAAAAATTTTAGCCCCGGTTTTTTTCTTCTATTGAACATTCCTGTTATTTACCTGTATCCATAATGATATATTGCGGTTCTTCCTCCGGCAGATCCTTTTCCTTAAAAGACACTTTGGAGACGGTTTCTTTCATATTAAGGTTATGATTCTGGCAGAAGAGATTGATATCTTCCAGCTTTTCCAAATCACCTTTTACGCCCGGAAGCTTATAGTGCATCGGAATAATCACGCGCGGCTCAATCTGCCCGATAATCGACTCCGCCTCTTTGGCATTCAGCGTGCAAACCCCGCCAACCGGGATGAGCAAAATATCCACCTCACCGATCATATGCAGCTGGTCGACGCTCAAACTCTTTTCGCCCAAATCACCCAAATGGCAGATTCTGATATCTTCGATATTGATAACAAAGATGGTGTTCTCTTCGGACAATTGCCCCTGCTTGTCGCAGGAGAGAGAATCCACCCCCTTGACCACCACTTTTTTGATTTCATACTCGCCGGGACCGTCAATAACAAACGGTTCTCCTTTGACGGTATCCCGATTGTTGTGGCTTGGAGACTCGTGGCTTATCGTCACGATATCCGCGCTTGTCGCCGGCGGTTTCAGTCCGGTTTCCTTGCCAAAAGGGTCGGTAATAAGGGAAACATCTTTCCCCTGAATCTTAAAACAGCTGTGTCCGTACCATACAATATTCATAGATTATCTTTAGTCCTGTTAGTAATGAAAAATCAAAATCGGCTATGTTCAGCCCTTTTTACAATTGAATTCTAGCACAAGCCTTGGTTTTTGACAACATCGTAATTATGGATTATACTTGGATTAAATTCAGTCTCACAACTGACATTTTTATATTTGCCGGTTTTTGCTACTGAAAATCCAAAAAAGAAAGGAGAATTAAACAAATGGTTAGCGCCACTAAAACAGCCCCCTCCGGTGAAATGGAGACGCTGCTCAATGACGAAAACGCCCCGAAGCTTCCCAAGGAAGGCGATGTTTTGACAGGTGCCATCATCGAAATCGGGAGCAACATAACCTACGTCGACCTCGGACCCATCGGAACGGGAGCGATTTATGGCTATGGTAAAGGAGTTTTAGGAAGCCTGAGTACTTTCAAAGACCTGAAATCCGGCGATCCCATCTCTGCCACGGTGACAGACTTGGAAAATGAAGACGGATTTGTGGAAATGTCCCTCAAGGAGACCAGCATGGATATGATTTGGAACGAGCTGGAAAAGAAAATGGAGGAAGGAGAAATCCTCACCACCAAAGTCCTGGAGGCAAACAAGGGAGGTCTTATGATCAAGGTCAACGGAATGGTTGGCTTTCTGCCGGCATCCCAGCTTACTTCCGACCACTACCCGCGCGTCAGCGATGGAGACAAGAACAAGATTCTTTCTTTATTGATGCAAATGGTCAACACGAATGTTCGTGTAAAAATTATTGGCTTGGATAAAGAAGAAGGCAAGCTTATTGTCAGTGAAAAGGCCACCAAAGAGGAAGAGGAAAAGGAAAAAGTGTCCAAATTGGAAGTCGGCAACGTGGTCGAAGGAGAAATCAGCGGTATCGTTGATTTCGGAGTCTTCGTCAAGTTCAACGACAGCCTGGAAGGTCTGGTCCATATTTCCGAGCTCGCTTGGAAGCTTATCGACGACCCGTCAAAGCTGTTCAATGTCGGACAAAGGGTTAAGTGCAAGATTATCGGTATCGATAATGCCCGCATTTCCCTTTCCATCAAGGCCTTGGAAAGCGATCCGTGGAAGAATGTCCACGAGAAATACAAAGTCGGACAGAGGGTTATGTGTGAAGTCACAAAGATCAACCCCTTTGGCATCTTTGCCCAGCTTGACGGAGACATTCACGGCTTGGCTCACATTTCCAAATTGAGCGAAAGTGAAACCAAGAACATCGAAGTCGGCAAGAGCTACGAATTCGAGATCATTTCCATCGAACCCGAAGACCATCGCTTGGGCTTGAAGCCTGTTTCTTCAAAGAAAGCTGAAGAGAAGAAAGAAAAGCCGAAAGCGGAGGAAGCTAAGGACGAGAAGGAAGAAACCGAATCGAAGCAAACGGATTAGTATCAACTGTGGATAACTTGTTGATAAAGAAAAATAATCCCGCCTAAAAAGCGGGGTTATTTTTTTGTCTCTGAAGCAAATTTCAAGAAATCGCAACATCAAACTTTGGCTTACCTGCAACAAAATATCAGCTCCAAGGTCAATAGTTGACCGGGGTCTTTTTTTATGCTATAATGGGTCTATAAGAAGTTGAGAAGCACCTTGAAAACCAGAGTCTACAATACATCAGAAAAGGTTTGGACGGAAGCCGAACTTGCATCCAATCTTTTTCTGCTGTTACTCGCGTATTTCACGAGTTCTTTGCAGCAAAAATTTTAAAACAAAAAAATAAAAAAAATTAAAATAAAAACATAAAAAAATAAGCAAAGAAAAAGAAAAACGCTAAAAACGGTAGAAAAATAAAATTAAACGACCATTGTTTACTGATTGCTGAAAGTAGCCTCCACCCTTGGCTACGGGCTGTTGGGTAAGTACATGAAAATTATTTCATTGATAGTTTTCATATACTTACCTAATACAGCCACCGTAATCCACACAGTGGCCGAAACGAGAGCCAACTCCTTATTATTTAATTATTTTGAAGGACCACTGAGCTCTCTTTTCATTTCATTTATCTAAAATCAGTTTTTCATATATTCCGAACACAGAAAGCAGGCGCGTCCCGCTTTTTTTGGTAGAAAACCTTTTTTGAAAACGAAATAGCTGGCGGAGTAGCATGGCTTCAGCCTGCGCGGTTGTCCCAAGCGGATGGAACGAACGTATGCGCAGTTTTTGCGGGCATTGGACATCGGCGCAGGCTGAAGCCTGCTACTCCGCGCCCGGTCTTCGTTTATCATTAAACGGTTCTCGTATTGCCTCAAAACTCCTTCAATGCTAAAATGACATCAGATAAATTATAAATAAAAATTATGGAAGGTTTGACTTCGGAGCAATTGGATAATTTTAAAAATAAGCTCATCGGCAGGAAACAAAATATTGAGGCGCAGCTCGGTGCCTTTGCCAAAAAAAGTTCCGACATCAGGAACGACTACGAAACCGTCTTTGAACAGATAGGGGACAGCTCGGAAGAGAACGCTGACGAGGTGACTGCTTATGGCGAGAATTTGGCAATCGAACATGAGTTGGAAGACAATCTTACGGAAATTGATGCCGCGCTGGCGAAAATCGCCGACGGCTCTTACGGCTTCTGCGAGGACTGCAAGCAAATGATCAGTTTGGAGCGGCTGGAAATTATGCCGGAAGCGACCCTTTGCATCAAATGTGAAGAAAAATAATTTTATGCTCTGCATGGAATCCAAAATGAAACGTCCTAAAAACTTTTTTATGGTTTTCGCGGGCGTTTTGTTTTTGGATCAATTGTTAAAAAATATATATTTAAGCAAAGGACTGTTCCAAAAAAACTACGCGGCGCTTTTCGGGATAAAAACAGATCCGATTTTTTCGATAGTAACGCTGATCACGTTCCTCTTCAGCATTTGCATAATGATGAAGAACAAGAAAGGCGCGGCGCTCTTTTCCCTGCCGCTCGCGCTCGTGCTTGCGGGAATTGCCGGCAACACTATCGACAGACTGCGCTTCGGATTTATCGTCGACTGGATAAAATTATCGAATGAATTTATTTTCAATCTTGCCGACGTTGCCATTCTTCTGGGGACGATTTTATTCATCTGGCGGATTATTAAAGAATAGGCTAAAATAATCATATAAATAAAAAATAAAATAAAGAGATGACCAAAAAGAATGCGCTTTTGATTATTCCGATTGTCCTTGTACTTTCGGCGATAATCGTTTTTGAAGTTTCCGGCTATGCGAATTACGAACCGGTGAAAAACATCATCAGCAAAAAAGAGGATCCCGTCAAAGTCACTCTGGAATTTTGGGGTGTGTGGGACAATTCCGACAGCTGGCAATCCATAATCGACAAATACGAAAACGAGACGCATTCTTGGAACGGAAAAGAAGTGCAGGTAAAAGTCAATTATACCAAGAGAGATATCGCCCCCTACGAGACGGATATCGCGGCAGCTTACGACGGCAACAAGAGCCCAAGCATTTTCCTTATCAATAATTATTGGCTGGAGAGATACGCCGGCAAGCTGGAGCCGCTGACAGACAGTATGGCGAATGTTGATAAATACGAACTGTTGAAATATGAAGACTTGGAGGGAATATTTCCGCCCTATGTGCTGCAAGACGTTTTTTACGGAGACAATAAAATGTATGCGCTGCCCGTTTACTCCGATTCGTTGGCGCTCTATTACAATAAGGATTTATTTCAAAAAGCCGGCA
Source organism: Patescibacteria group bacterium (assembly GCA_041670805.1). GTDB lineage: Bacteria > Patescibacteriota > Minisyncoccia > JAHIHE01 > JAGLIN01 > STD2-77. The sequence continues at coordinate 83,595 of JBAXYM010000003.1, read as the reverse complement.
TCGAAAATCCGCCGGCCACTTGGGACGAGCTCAAGGCTGCCGTAAAAAAGCTTACGATTACAGACAGCAAAAACCAGATCACGCAATCGGGCATCGCGCTGGGTAGTGGAAAAAACGTCAACCGCTCCTGCGATATTTTCTCCCTGCTTACGCTCCAAGGGGGAGGAAAAGTTGTTGACAGCCAGGGCAATATAGATTTCAACAAAAAGGTCAGTCTTCAGACAAGCACCGGCGCAGTGGAAAGAGAGCCGGGGCTCACCGCACTGCAATTTTATATGGATTTTTCCGACACGAACAAAGAAGTATATGCTTGGAATAATACTCTTACCGATTCCCTCAAAGATTTCGCCGAGGGAAAAACCGCGATGCTGTTCGGCTATGCTTATCAAAAAGCAAACCTGCTCGCGCTCAAACCCGAGCTTAATTACGGAATCGCGCCGGCACCGCAGCTTCCCGACTCCACCCAAATCGCTCTTTCCAATGTTTGGTTTCCGGTCGTTTCCAATCAAAATTCTTGCAAGATTGAGGGAGATGCAAAAGACATAAATTGCGCCCAAGCCGCTTGGAGCTTCTTGAGTTTCGCCGGCAAAAAAGAAAATATAATTGAATATTTGAACGCCACCGGCAAAGCCTCCGCGCGCACCGACCTGAGCGCCGAGCAAGCGGTCAAAGACGATAAAGTGTCCGCCTTCGCCAAGCAGACGAGCATCGCCCGCGGTTACAACAAATTTGATGACGGCATCGACGGCATCCTGACTGAAATGCTGGATCAGACATACAACGACCGGGCAAACTGGAAAGCCCAAGCCGACGCGGCAGCCGCCAAGATTGAAGAGCTGAAAAAGAAATGACGGTTGACTCTTTTTGAGAGAGAAACGATGCAATCGACTTTACGGATCATGTGCAATAATTTGAATTATATAAATTGTGGACCACATCAGAAATAGTGTGATTCGAAATACAGAAATGCATTTTTGCATCCGGACCACATCAGAAATAGTGTGAAATGTTACACAAGAACGTTTTATCCCGCATGGTTCACATCATTTCTGATATGGTCCAAAATCCATAATCCATCAGGTATGTTAAGGATTGTCTACCGGATTAAAACCACATATTGTGTATAATCCCAAAAGTTAGTACCCGACTTTGCCGCAACAAGACGGCTCCGCTTTTAACCAACCATCAAAATGAATAAACTTATAACCTATACCGACGGCGGTTCGCGCAATAATCCCGGACCGGCGGCATGTGGCATTGTGATTCAAGACGCGAAAGGAGAAATCATTTGCACCTTTGCAAAATACATCGGCACCGCCACAAATAATCAAGCGGAATACGGCGCGCTCATCTTGGCGCTGGAAAAAGCCAAAGAACTTTTAAAAAGCGGAGGAGGAGTGGTATGCAACCTAGACAGCGAGCTGGTAGTGAAGCAGCTCAAGCGGGAATACAAAGTCAAAGACGAAAAAATGAAAGAGCTGTTTGCCAAAGTTTGCAAACTATGTCTCGATTTTGATAAAGTGGAATTCGTCCATGTTCGCAGAGAGAAAAATAAACTGGCGGACAAACTGGTGAATGAGGAATTGGATAGGCAGGGGTTTTAGAAGATTATAAAGTCCTAAACTGATGTGTCATTCTCGAGGCACCCCGAAGAATCTCGTTATATCATATCCCGCAAAAATTCAAAGTCATTCGTCCCGTTGGTTCAGTCATCTCGACTGAACCTTTTGTTTTGACTTCGAAAAAAACGAGGACAGTCCTTTTGGTTCTGTAAGGACTGTCCTCATGACGGAACGGAATATTTCCAATTATCGCAGGACAGGCCGGGATTCTTCGGGGTACCTCGGAATGACACGCATTCGTTATAAGCTATAGATTGTCAGTTATTTTTATGGACTTCTTTTCATTTTTTTGCCATAATGGGAGAAGATTATAATCAGCTTTCACATAGAAAAATGAAAATCGCTTTGGTGCATGACTACCTGGTGCAGTACGGGGGAGCGGAACGCGTGCTCCAAACTTTTTGCGAGATTTTTCCCGACGCGCCGATTTTTACGATGGTTTATGACGAGAAACTGACCAATGGCGTTTTTGGGGGCAAGAAAATCCACACCTCCTTTTTGCAAAAAATCCCCTTTGTAAGCTCCCATCACCGCGCATTTCCCTTGCTGATGCCGACTGCAATCGAAAGTTTCGATTTGAGAGGCTACGATATGGCGCTTTCCGACTCCAACAGTTACGCCAAAGGCATTCTCACCGGCACCGGCACTTTGCACATCACCTATTGCCATACGCCGATGCGTTACGCTTGGGACGACTGCCACCGGCATATGCGGGAGTTTGATTATTCCGGGCTTACCAGAAAGCTTATGCCTTTCGGAATGAACTATCTCCGTCTTTGGGATAAGATTTCCGCCGACCGGCCCGATAAATATATCGCCAACTCCCAATTCGTTTCCGGCCGCATCAAAAAATATTACGGTAAAGATGCCGAGGTGATTTATCCGCCCGTCAATCTTGATCAGTTCCGTTTGTCCGACCGCATCCAAGATTATTATTTAATGGTCGGCCGCGCGCTTCCTTACAAAAGATTCGATATCGTCATCAAGGCTTTCAACGAACTCAAGCTTCCGCTCAAAATCGTCGGCAAAGGGCCAGAGATGGAAAATTTGAAAAAGCTCGCGAAAGACAATGTTGAATTTTTGGGATATCTGAACGATGAAGAAACAAGCGAATATTACGCGCAATGCCGGGCGCTCATCTTTCCCTCCGAAGAGGATTTCGGCATCACACCGCTTGAGGCGATGGCTTCCGGTCGCCCGGTCATCGCCTACCGGGGAGGAGGCGCGCTGGAAACCGTGGCGGAAAATATAAGCGGAACTTTTTTCGGGGAGCAGACTCCCGAAGCCGTCATCAAGACCGTTAAAAATTTTCATAGCGAAAAATTTGATCCGCAAAAAATCCGCGCGCAGGCGGAAAAATTCGACCGGAATGTCTTCAAGGCCAAAATCAAACAGACGGTGGAAAACGAGTATGCAAATTTTAAAAATAATCAAAAACAATGGAACTAAAAAGCTATCTGAAAATCATAAAGTCGGAGAAAAAAATGATTATCGCTTTCACGCTCTTGACTGCGATTTCCGCTTGGATGTTTTCGGTTTATATGCCCGCGAAATATGAGGCGTCCGTGTCGCTTTTTATCGCCAAAAACGGCGCGCAAACCACCGACGAATTCAAATATGACGGCTACTACGCTTTGCAATCGGGGGAGATCGTGGCGGACAACGTGGAAAAAATGCTGCAAAGCCCGCAGGTGGTCGAGGAGATTTACAGCGCGTCGGGAGTGAACTCGGATTTTAAAAACATCAAAAGCTACAAGAAAGAATTTACCGCCAAAAAAATGTCCAACTCCTATGTCGAAGTCAGCTTCCGAACCGCAAACCGGCAAGACGCGGAAAAACTGGCCGCGGCCCTTACCCAAACCGTCAACGAACAGTTGAAGCAATCCGGCGACCGGAGTCAAAATGAAATCGCCTTTTCGGTCGAGAATAACCGTCCGATCGTCATCGAAGACAAACCCGACGCGACGACAAATCTCTTGGTCGGGCTTTTGTCGGGAGCTTTTCTCGGCGTTTTCGCCGCCTTTTTAAAAAAATATTTTGCCTGAAGCTATGAGTATAACCATCGGCATCGACATCCGGATGCTCGCGCGCGCGAACAAAACAGGCATCGAAGAATATACTTCCGAACTTTTGAAGCATATGCTGCCGCTGGATAAAAACGTCCATTTCAAACTTTTTTACAATGGCTGGAAAAAAGAAAAATTGGACTTCGACTGGCTTGCGCTCCCCAATGTCGAGCTTATGGAATTCCATATTCCCAACCGCGTCTTGGACGGAACTCTCCGCTTGCTTGATTTTCCCAAAGCGGACAAACTCTTGGGCGGCGTAGACAAGTTTTTCTCGCCGCACATTTTTCTTTCTTCCGTCAGCAACCGCTGCGAAAAAACAGTGACTTTTCATGACCTCAGTTTCGAGAAATATCCCGAGTTTTATTCTTCGCAGAAAAATTTCTGGCACTTCTCGATGAACCCGCGCCGACAAGCAAAGCGCGCCGACAAGATCATCACAGTCTCCGAATCCACCAAGCAAGACCTTGTGGAAATTTATGGGATTGCGCCGGAAAAAATCAAAGTCATATATTCGGGATTGAGCGAGAAAGTTAAAAAAGAAATTTCGTCGCAAGAGGAAAATTATGCAAGGAAAAAATATGATCTGCCCGACGATTATATCCTCTATCTCGGTACGCTGGAGCCGCGCAAAAATGTCGTGAGTTTGCTCAAGGCTTTTGACAGGCTGAAACAAGAAGCGCCTTTCAAAAATTCCGGACTTAAGCTGGTAATCGCCGGCGCCAAAGGATGGCTCTACGATGACATTTTTACGACCGCGCAAAAATTTTCCGCGCGTGGCGACATCGTTTTCACCGGTTTTGTGGAGGACGAATTCAAACCCGCCCTTTACCGTATGGCAAAACTTTTTGTCTATCCGTCTTTCTACGAAGGCTTCGGTTTCCCGCCGCTTGAAGCGATGGCACAAGGCGCGCCGGTTATCACTTCCAATATTTCTTCCATCCCGGAAGCGGTGGGAGACGCGGCCGTGATCGTCAGTCCTGCGAATCCCGATGAACTTTACAAAGCTATAAAGGAAGTACTAAGCGATCCCAAGCTCGCCAATCTTCTCTCCGCCCGGGGACGCGCGAGAGCAAAACTTTTCGACTGGAACAAATGCGCCGAGGAGACGCTGGGGTTTATTGAGAAATAAATGCAGTGTACATTCAGACTGCATTTCCGACTGCATCCTGACTGCATTCGGATCACACCGGAAATGGTGTGAAATGCTGCGTAAAAACGTTCTATCTCGCGTGGTTCACATCATTTCTGATGTGATCCGGAATCCGGAAATTCATAAATTCAAAATCCATAATACAAAAATCCGAAATTCATAAATGCATTTTTGCATTCGGATCACACCAGAGATAGTGAAAAATGTCTCGCGAGAACGTTTTGTCCCGCGTGGTTCACATCATTTCTGATGTGATCCGGAATCCGGAATCCGAAATCCGGAAATTCACAATCCGAAAATCCAACCCCGTAACTCCTAATTTTATGCAAAATCAAAAACCCAAAACCATCGGCATTGATGCGCGGATGTTCGGCTATGCCCAGACGGGGATAGGCAACTACATCCGCCACTTACTTGAGTATGTTTTTGAAAACGACCGCGTGAACAATTACGTTATTTTCTTGATGCCGGAAGAATTCGATAGTTTTCCGATTCCGAACGAGAGGGTGCGCAAGGTAAAAACTTCCTGCAAATGGTACGGTTGGAGAGAACAAATTATTTTTCCTTTCACGCTCTATAAAGAAAATCTCGACCTGATGCATTTCACGCATTTCAATTCTCCCATTTTGTATCTTCGCAAATCCGTCACCACCATCCACGATGTGACGCCGTTTTTCTTCCCCGGACACAAAATGAAATCGCCCTTGCGCCGTTTGGGCTTCCGATTGGTTTTTTATTTTTCCGTCAAAAAGGCTCGAAAAATCATCGCCGTTTCCAACTCGACCAAGAACGACATCGTCAAATATTTCAAAGTCAAAGACAAAAAAATACAAGTGATCTACGAAGGCGCGGACGCACAATTCCGCCCGCTTGAAGACCGCAGTCTCGTGGAAAATCTGAGAAAAAAATACGCGCTCAAAAAACCTTTCCTTTTCTACACCGGTGTTTGGCGCAACCACAAAAATCTGGTAGGGCTTATTGAAGCATTCAAAATCGCCAAAGAAAAATATCGCCTTGACATCAGCTTGGTGCTGGGAGGCAAAGAAGACCCGTTTTATCCGGAGGTGCGCGAGGCTTGGGAAAAACTCGGACTGCAACAAGACGTCATTCCTGTCGGCTTCATCAGCCAAGAGGAGCTTCCCGTTTTTTATAACGCCGCCGCCGCGTTTATCATTCCGTCTTTTTATGAAGGATTCGGACTTATCGGGCTGGAAGCGATGAGCTGCGGCACACCTGTCATCTCCTCCGACCGCACCAGTTTGCCGGAAATACTGGGAAACGGCGCGATATATTTTGATCCGCAAAACCCCAAAGATATGGCAGAAAAGATACATCTGGTTTTTAGCGATAAAAAACTGTATAATGAACTCAAGAGCAACGGATTCGCACAAATCAAAAAATACGAATGGAACAAGATGGGAAGGGAGACTCTTGAGCTATATGAAAAAATATAAAAAGCATACGCAAAATGGATATTGATAACAAGAAGAAAAATCAGCTGCAAGGCTCCGGAGCAAGAGGAGTGGTAGACCTGCGCGCTTTGGCAAAAGACGAGCGATCGGTTCGGACTTCTCGCGCGCCGAAAGAAAAGAAGGTCTTTCAGGTGGTTCCCGGCGGAAAAAAATATTTTGACGTAAGACCGCAAGACGAAAGATTTTACCGGGAAGAAAAAATGTCGGAGCGGGAAGTATTTACCCCGGAAGAAACACGAGAGGTTTTCGCCGAAAAGCCAAACCAAATTTTTGCAGGCAGAAAGGACGTTGAGAGTGCGCCGATTTTTGCAAAGAAGAGGAGTGCGCCGAACAGCCACAATTTTCTGCGAGCCGCCGAGAAGAAAAGGCTTGGCAAAAACCGCGGCGCGTTTTTGGTTGCAACAAAAACCGAGCTGCTGCCGCTTTCGACATCCACGGCGCGTTTTTCGTCGCCTGAATTGTCCGGAGTGAACATCTGTCGCAAAAAATCTTTGCTGCGCTTCGCCGTTTCTTCTTTTATGATACCCGCCATCATTTTTACTTTCTCTTTCACGCAGTCGCAATTTGAACGAAAGGGAAAAGTTTTGGGAGACAGCACCTCGGCCTATAACGACCTGAAATCCGCGGCGCGCTACGCTCTCGCGTCCGACTTCATTATGACCGGAGAAAATTTTGCGTCGGCGAATCTGAATTTCGCCAAAGCCCGCGAGACGGTTGACGGCATCGGGCTGGGCATCGGAGAAACCATCGCCGAGCTTCCCATCGACACCCCGCTTTCCACCGCCCAAAATCTCACCACCGCGGGAGAAAATATTTCACTGGCAGGAAAAGACTTCAGCGCTATGCTGGAAAAAGTCTCTTCCGAAAGCGACAGCAAGACACTGCTGGAAAAAATAAGCGGGCTGGAGGAAAATATAAAAAGCGCTTCGGAGCACCTCGAGAGCGCCAGCGACAACCTCGACAAAGTGGATGTCAAATATATTCCACAGAATATGCGGGAAAAAATCGAGCTGGCAAAAAACACGCTGCCACCCGTCTCGTCCAATTTCCAAAAGCTCGCCGAAGACTATCCGCTCATCTCCAAGATGCTGGGCAGCGAGCAGCCGCAAAAATATCTCCTGCTTTTTGAGAACAACAGCGAGATGCGCGCCACTGGAGGATTTATCGGCAGCTACGGCATTCTGGATATTGAAAATGGCAAGATCAAAAACCTGAGCATTGATGGCATCTACAATCCCGACGGACAGCTTCAGGAAAAAATTGTGCCGCCGATGCCTGTCCAAAAAATCAGCTCCAGTTGGAGCATGCACGACGCCAACTGGTTTGCGGATTTTCCGACCAGCGCAAAAAAGATCGCTCTCTTATATGAAAAAACCGGCGGCGCTACCGTGGACGGCGTGATTGCCATCACTCCGGAAACGGTAAAAAAACTCCTCGCCATCACGGGTCCTATTGAAATGCCGGCGTACAATATTACCATAACGGCGGATAATTTCGTCGCCGAAACTCAAGATCAAGTGGAAAATCTCTACGACCAAAAAGAAAATCGCCCCAAGCAAATCTTGGCGGATTTGGCGCCTGTCTTGCTTGAAAAAATCCTCCGGTCCGATGCTAACGATTCAAAAGACGGAATTGCGAGATTATTGGAAATTGTCCGAATCGGCGAAGAATCTCTCCAGGAAAAACATATCCTCATATATCATCGCGACGCAACGATTGAAAGCATGATTAAGAAACGAGGCTGGGGCGGAGAGGTCATCCAAAATGAAAAAGGCGACTATCTTTCCATAATCAATTCAAACATCAACGGCTACAAAACGGATGCGGTCATCGAAGAAAAAATCAATCTGGAGACCGAGATTCAAAAAGACGGCAGAGTCGTAAACACGGTCACCATAAAGCGCAAGCACTTGGGCGGAAACGAAGAATACGACTGGTACAATCGCGTAAATGCCGATTATATGCGCGTCTATGTGCCGAAGGGGAGCATTCTTTTGGAAGCGTCCGGCAACACCGTGGAAGAATATAATCCCCCTATAGACTACGCCAACTTCAAGACCGACGCTGACGTGGAGGCTGCCGAAAAAACAATCAAAGTTGACTCCGTATCAGGGACACAGGTTTTTGAGGAAGCAGGCAAAACGGTCTTCGGCAATTGGGTTTACGTCAGTCCGCAAGAAGAAGTAACTGTCGTCTATAAATACGAACTGCCTTTTAAAATAGACTTCAAATCGTCCGACCAAGAAGTGGATGCCTACAGCGCCATCATCCAAAAACAATCGGGATCCGTCGGTAGCGATTTCAAAGCAAGCATCAAGCTTCCCGAACAATTAAAAGCGGTCTGGAAAACGGAAAAAGTGCAAGCAGACAACAGCGTATCGGAAAAATTAAGCAAGGATATGATTTACGCGCTGGCGCTCGTTAGGAAATAGAAATCGGAAATCCAACTTTGCATCCGGACCACACCGGAAATGGTGCGAAATATTACGCAAAAACGTTCTGTCCTGCTTGGTTCACACCATTTCTGGTGTGATCCGAAAATTCATAAGTCAAAATGCCTCGTAAAATCGGAGTACCGAAATTCCGGAATGACAAATACATATTGATTTTACCTTTTGATAAGAATTTATAAAAAAGATTTTACAAACGAATCAAATGGTGCTAAAATTCCGTTAAAGTTGAATAATATCGTAAATATGCGCATTAAGAATTCCGCAAAGAAAAATCTGGTAAAATTCGCGTGCCTCGTTTCCTGGCTTGCTCCGTTCTCGGCACTGGCCAAATTGGAAAAAATAGACGGAGTGCCAAGCAAATCCTTGACCGAAGTTCTGTCCGCCTTGACCACATGGCTGTTGGAGTTCGGAGTGGCGCTTTGCGTCGTCCTGATTATTTGGGGTAGTCTGAATTATGTCGCTTCGACCGGCGACGAGGAAAGAATCGTTAAATCAAAAAAGACCATTCACTACGCCATTTACGGCATCGCCATAATCGGGCTTTCTTTTGCCATGATAAAGCTCGTTGACAGCGTCCTTATTACAACCAAATAACACTATGAAATTACCGAAAAAGACAATAAGCTTGTTTGCAATTATTTCCGCTTTGAGTGTACCCATTGTCCGTGCCGACGACAGCGCCACCGGGTGGAAATTGCCCACAAATCCCGGAAACCTTCCGGAAGATTTTATGGGTTCAATCGGCAATATAACCACATGGCTGTTGGAATTTACCATTGTCGTAACCGTGCTGGCTATGATTTACGGAGGATTGGTTTATGTGGAGGCATCCGGAGATCAAGACCGCATTACTATGGCGAAAAAATCAATCAAATATGCCGTAATAGGAGTCGCCATGGCGGGACTGGCCTATGCAGTGGTAAACCTTGTTATCACCAAGATATTGGTCGGCGCGACGGTCTAATTTCTATAATAATCAAATAATCAGTAGCGATGAAAAGAGTCAACAAAGTTCTGCTATCGACCGGGCTGGCGATGCTTCCATTATCAACGGCATGGGCGGCAGGCTGGGCGGCCCCTTCCAATTACCCCGCAGGCGCCCCCAAGGATTTTGACCTGGTGGTAAACAACACCACCAACTGGATTCTGGGATTTGTGGGCTTGGTAGCCATATTGGCGCTTATATTCGGAGGAGTTCAATATCTTACCGCCGCCGGAAATGAAGATCAAGTGAGAGACGCAAAAGCCACAATAAAAAATGCAATAATAGGTTTGGTAATCGCCGGGCTGGCTTATGCGATAGTGCTTACCATTGTTACAAAAGTTTTGGTTGAATCCAGCAGCAGTAGCCCCGCTACATAGCAATTGTGTTACAGCATAAAAACGCAAAGAAATATATCCAAAAAAAATCGACAACATTTATTTAAATCAAATTAACCTGAACATCTGAAAGGAGGTGAAAAGAATGAAAAATTTAACCAAATTAACGACATCGGGATTGTTCGCTTCCTGCGTAGTTTTCGCTTCCGAGGTCAGCGCGGCAGTCCCCGGATGGAACTCAAAAGTTGATTCTGCAAACCCGGGAGGTGTTCCAACGAATCTTGATGCTACTATCAAAGATATTACTAACTTCATTCTGGGATTCGTTTTCCTGATTGCTGTTTTGATCGTACTCTACGGTGGCCTTCTCTATCTGACCTCCGCCGGTAACCAAGACATGGTAGATAGAGCGAAGAAAACTATCCTCAATGGTATTATCGGTATGGTTATTTGCGCACTGGCATACGCTCTGGTCAAAGTTATTAGCGGTCTGTTTATAGCAAACGCATAAACTAACCTTGCAAAACAAAAAATTTTAAAAGTAGAGCGCTCTGCTAAATAAAAATCAAAAACCGCCTCATAAAAGGCGGTTTTTGTTTCTGACAACGGAAGAAAATGCTGTCTGTTATCCGTTATAAAGTTTCAGTTATAAGTTATTTCGTGCAGGCGGTGGGAGTCGAACCCACACTCCGAAGAACATGGTCCTAAGCCATGCGCGTATGCCAATTCCGCCACGCCTGCCGATAAAATACTTACTAAGTATAGACAAATTGAGTTAAAAAGCAAGGGACAAAACAACGGACGGGTCATACGCAATACATGGTTATGATCCGGTAGACAATCTTTAACACACCCGGCGTATTTTGAATTATGGATTTATGAATTTCGAATTGTGAATTTCCGTATTTCGGATCACATCAGAAATGATGTGAACCATGCGGGACAGAACGTTCTTGTGTAGAATTTCACACCATTTCTAGTGTGATCCGAATGCAAAACCGGTGTCTGTTATAAAACCATATTTTGCGTATGACCCCAACGGACACAACTTATGATTTTTTATAAGACCATGTTTATTTGTGCGAAAAAATACTCTTCGCAAGAACTGGCAACACAACAACAGCCTTACTTCTTATCCGAATGAAATTTATTGTGAATCTCCTTGAGGCGCTTATTGGTAACGTGCGTGTAAATCTGCGTGGTGGTTATACTGGAATGCCCGAGCATTTCCTGCACGCTGCGCAAGTCCGCACCGTTGCGCAAAAGATCCGTGGCGAAACTGTGCCGGAGAGTATGCGGAGTGATTTTCTTGACAATTCCCGCCGCGACGGCGCATTTTTTTACAATCCTTTCCATAGTTCGAGAAGTCAACCGCGAAGGGTTGCCTCCTTCTTTAAGGCTCACAAAAAGTGCCGGAGAAAGATCTTTGCGGCGCAGCAGATAGTCATTGAGCGCGATTTTGGCCGAAGTTGAAAGAAAAACCAGCCGGATTTTATCACCTTTCCCGCGCACGGAAAATTCGCCCGTTTTGAGATTCACATTTTCGATATTAAGGCTCACCAACTCGGAAACACGCAGCCCTGTGGAAAAAAGCATCTCCAAAATGGCGACATTGCGCAGATTTTCCGGTTTTTTCCCGCGGGTGGAATTTATCAGCCTTTCCACTTCCTCAAGCTCCAAAAACTCCACCTGCCGGTCTTTTGTCTTGCCCAGCTCGATCTTTTCACTGCTCAAAGCCCTGACATCTCTTTTTGCCAAAAATTTGAGGAAGCCGCGGATGGCGATAATGTAATAATCCTGCGTAATTCTCTTCAGCTTGCGACCCTTTTCGTCCTCGTAACGATTGAGGTAAAGCCGAAAACCCCGCACCGCCTCCGCAGTGATATCGTCGGGCATTTCCGCTTTCGACCAGTACAAAAATTTCCCCAAATAATGGTCGTAATTTCTCACCGTCAAAGGAGAGCGGTCCCTTTCAATCTCCAAATATTCCAGAAATTCCCTTTTCAGTTCTTGCAAATTAGCTTGAGGCATATTTCGACAAATTTTACCCTGTTTATCTTTATATTTTACGACATATCCAAGAACTTGTCTATCTAAAATTAATGTGATAGACTGATAGGAGAGATATATTGTCTCAGTTTAAGCTATGGAAAATTTTATAGCGAGAAGAAAATCATCAACCCTAATAAGCACTTAAAGAAGAAAATGATCAAAAAAGAAAAGAAAGAGAAGATTATTAAAAAGTTCAAAATTCACAAGGAAGATACCGGCTCCTCGGAAGTCCAGGTGGCAATCCTCACTGAAAGAATCAAAGAGCTTACCGAGCACTTGAAGGTCAACAAGAAAGACAATCATTCGCGCCGGGGATTGCTCAAAATGGTAGCCAAGAGAAAGAAACTTTTGCGGGACATCAAAGCGAACAGCGAAGAGAGATTTGCCAAAATCGTAAAAGCCCTCAAATTAAAAGAAGCTAAACTAATCAAAGACGATGGCGATCAGGACACCGATTCAAAATCCGAAGAGCAAAAATAAGTCCATACGGCACAAAGACCAGCGGATTGGTATTTTTGTGGACGCGCAAAATATGTATCACAGCGCGCGCAGCCTCTACAAGGCGCGGGTGAATTTCAAAGAGGTGCTGGAAGAAACGGTGGCGGGCAGGGTGCTTATCCGGGCTATCACCTACGTCATCAGTACGGAAGGCGGAGTGGAGAAATCCTTTTTCGACGCGATGGAAAAGCTGGGCTTCGAGATCAAAGAAAAAGACCTGCAAATCTTTCCCGGCGGAATGAAGAAAGCGGACTGGGATGTGGGACTGGCGGTAGATGCGATCAAGCTGGCGGACAAATTGGATGTCATCGCCATAATTTCCGGCGACGGCGACTATGTACCTTTGGTAGAATATCTAAAAATCAACAAAGGTTGCCGGGTGGAAATCATCGCTTTCGGAGAAAGCACTTCTTCCAAGCTTGTCGAAGCCGCAGACGAATTCACTGATCTGAGCCAAGACAAAAAAAGATTCTTGATCAAATAAACTTTTTTAATATATTCGCCTATGGAGAAACTAATAAAAGATTAAAAACTTTTCTTAGCCTGTTTTAATTTTATCAAAATTTTAAGAATTGACCTGCGGACAGTTAGATGCGATCATCTTGTGCAAAAATAGGGATGATAATCTAGAGTTTGCAGATCAGTTCGACAAAGAAAGGATCTAAAAAATGGAAGTAAAGAAATTTGAGAGTCGGATAAACGGAGGAAATCTGATTATCGAAACCGGCAAGCTTGCTTTGCAGGCAAACGGTTCGGTGACCGTTCAGTACGGAGGAACGGTTGTTTTGGCGACTGCCACAATGAACGACGGCGCGCGCGAAGGCGTGGACTTTTTCCCGCTGATGGTGGACTATGAAGAAAGGCTCTACGCGGCCGGAAAAATCAAAGGCAGCCGTTTTATGAAAAGGGAAGGAAAGCCGACCGACGAAGCCATTCTTTCCGGAAGAATCGTCGACCGGACAATCAGGCCGCTTTTTAACGGTCGAATGCGCAACGACGTGCAGGTTATACTGACTATTTTATCCGTCGACCAAGAAAACGACCCGGACGTTATCTCGGTGATTGGCGCATCAATCGCGCTGGGCATTTCCGACATACCTTGGGACGGACCGGTGGGAGCCATTCGCGTTGCCAAAGTTGATGGACAGCTTGTCGTCAATCCCACTTACGAACAGCGAGATAGAAGCGCTTTTGAGATTTTCCTGACCGGCAAAGACGGCAAAATAAATATGATTGAAGCGGGAGCCAAGGAAGTTCCGGAAGTGGAAATTGTGGAAGCCATGCGCTTCGGACAGCAGTATATCGCAAAATTGGAAGATTTTCAGAAGGCAATCATTGCGGAACTCGGCAAGACGAAAAAAGAAGCAAAACTGATGCAAGCGCCGGAAGAGATAGAGGAGCAGATGAAAAAATTCACGGAAGGCAAAATCGAGGGCGCGGTGATGGAAAAAGACAAACAGACCCGCAATGAAAATATGAGCGCGCTCAAGAAAAGCTTGCTGGATTTTGTCGCGGAAAATTTAGGCAAAGAATATATCGAGATCGCCAAACTGGTGCTGGATGAAGAGATTGACGCTTTCGTCCACACAGCCGCCATTCGTCGCGGCGAAAGACCGGACGGCAGAAGAATGGACGAGGTCCGTCTGATCAGCGCGGAAGTCAACATACTTCCCCGCACCCACGGCTCGGGACTCTTTCAGCGCGGAGAGACTCAAGCCCTTACCGTCCTTACTTTGGGCGCGCCGGGCGACGAGCAGACTATCGATGGAATGAAAGAAGAAACCACCAAGACTTTTATGCACCACTATTCTTTCCCGCCCTATTCCGTGGGAGAAGTGAAGCCGATGCGCGGACCGGGACGAAGAGAAATCGGACACGGCGCTTTGGCCGAGAAAGCCATTGAGCCTTTGATCCCTTCCCGCGAAATTTTTCCCTACACCATCCGACTCGTTTCCGAGGTGTTGGGATCCAACGGTTCGTCTTCCCAGGCCAGCATCTGCGGCAGCGCGCTCGCACTGATGGACGGCGGAGTACCGATTCCCCGTCTGGCTGCCGGAATCGCCATGGGGCTTATGTCCGATCGGGAAGGAAATTATAAAGTCCTGACCGACATTCAGGGACCGGAAGATCATTACGGCGATATGGATTTCAAAGTCGCAGGAACCACAGAAGGCATCACCGCCATACAGATGGACGTTAAAATCGGAGGCATCTCCATAGACGTTTTGGAAGAAGCCGTTATGAAAGCGAGAGAAGCACGCGTGCACATTATCGGTATAATGAGTTCCGCCATTGCCGAACCAAGAGCCGAAATGTCACCCTACGCGCCGCGCATTACCAGTTTCCGTATCAATCCCGACAAGATCCGCGACGTTATCGGTCCGGGCGGGAAGAAAATCAACGAGATTATCGCCGCTACCGGCGTTACTATCGACATAGAAGACGACGGCACGGTGCTTATCACTTCAAAAGACGCCGAGGCCGCACAGAAAGCCACTGCCTGGATCAAAGACATTACGCGCGAAGTTATCCCGGGGGAAATTTTTCAAGGAAAAGTGGTAAAGATTATGACCTTCGGCGCATTTGTGGAAATCCTGCCGGGGCAGGAAGGACTGGTGCATATCTCCGAACTCGCTCCGACGCGAATAGAAAAAGTGGAAGACGTTGTCAAAGTGGGTGACACTATCGCAGTCAAAGTCAAAGGCATTGACGATCAAGGAAGAATAAATTTAACTCATAAAGGAATCTAATTTCTATGAGCCAGAAAATTCTTAGAACAATGCAGGACGATCTCACGGAAATCCAAGATACAAAGACAGGAAGAAAGATTTTTAAAAAACCCGAACCGGAGAGAAAAACCGATTTGACGCAAAAGCCGTTACCGCAACAGCAGGCTAATATCGCCACCGCCATATCTCAGACAAAGACACCGGCTCGCAATATTCCTGCAAAAACCGAGAGAGGGAACTTCGCGGACATAAGAGGCGATCTTGAGAAAAAGGGCCTCGGCGTCTCTCTGCCTCCGACCCTGCAAGAAAAAAAGAAAGACAAAAAGGAGGATAATTTTTTTGCAAGGCTGCAAAAAAAAATAACCGAAAGAAAAGAGGTTCCACTCGCGGAACCTCCGGTTCAAGCTGGGAAGAGAACTGAAAAGCCCATAATAGAAGAGGTCAGAAAAACCGAACGGATTGTAAAGCCCGGAGAAATTGAAAAGCTTAAAGCGGCGGAAGCCACTAAGCAAAATGCGGAAGAGCGGAAAAAAATTGAGGAAATCAGAAAGTTTGCAGAGCTTGAAAAGATTAAAGATACGAGATACGAGATACGAGATACGACAGACTCTGAAGATGCCGGAATAAAAAAAGAAATTCTGGAAGAAGTCAGAAGAGGAGATGAAAAAATCAAAGAAGATCTTCTTTCACAAATACAAAAGCAGGAAGAAGCGCGGAGGCGGGAAATATGGAAGGCGATGGAAGATGTAAAAAAACAGGAAGAGCTGCGCAAACAAGAAGAAAACAAGGCATCAGAAGCACTCAAAGCCCAGGAAGCCAGAATCTCCAACATACTCAAGGAAGTATCAAGCTCTCTGATCCAAGGAGAAGTCAAGGCGGAAGAATCCAAAAAAGCGATCATCGAGGAAATGAGAACAAAGGTGCTGGAAGAGGAAAAGAAAAACAAAGAGGCTATTCTGGCACAAATCCAAAAGCGGGAAGAGATGCGGATGCAGGAAGTGCAGAAAGCGCAAGAAGAATTAAAAAGGCAAGAGTCTCTGAGATTACAGGAAGCAAAAATGGCACAGCAAGCACTGCGGGAAGAAGATACCAAGCGCGCCGAGGAAGCGACACGACTTAGGGAAGCTATTAAATCGCAAGAAGCGGATATCGCGAATTTGATCAAGCTCACTTCTAATCCTCTGACAAAAGAAGCTCTTGTTGAGGAAATGCGAGTAAAAATTTTGGAGGAAGAGAAGAGAAATAAAGAGGACATTCTTGCGCAGATGAAGGTGCAGGAAGTACAACTCTCCGATTTTATGAAAGAAATTTCCGCTACGCTGCGAAAAGACACTCCCAAAAAAGAAGAAATTGAGCAAGAAATTATCACTAAAATAAGAGAGGAGGAACGGAAAAATAGGGAGGGTATTCTTGCACAATTCAAGGAGCAAAATGTCCATAGAGAAGAAGAGATCGGGAAACTTCAAGAAACAATCCGGGCAAAAGACGCGCAAATAGCCAATCTGACAAAAGGCATATCGGATTCCATGCAGGAAGGAACCGAAAGAGGAGAGGCCGAAGAAAGACTCATCGCGGAAATGAAGGCAAAAATCATTGAATTGGAAGAAGCAAAGAAACGGGAGTTAGACACTTTAAATCAAATCAAAGAGGAGGAAGACGAGCAACAAGAAGAGACGGCAAAACAGATAGGAGGCAAGGGATTGAAACAAGAGGAGCAGAAAAGATTGGAAGAAGAAAATGAACGCACAATCCGAGAAGAAAAAGAGCAAGCGGAGGCGGAAGAACGGGCAGATGAGGAAATAAGATCAAGACAGGAAGAAGAAAATAGAATTAAAGAAGAAGAGCGGCTGAGGCAAAAAGAGTTGGAAGAAAAAAGACAGGAAGCCATAAAAACACAAGCAGCCGAAGAAGAAGAAACGAACAAGAGACGGGAAGCCGCACAAAAGGCGGAAGAGGAAGAGCGGGTAAAAAAAGAAGCACTATTCGAAGAAAAGCCGGAAGAGAATGCATCGGAAATCCAACCGGATAGTGATATTGACGCAGGCACAGAAGAAAAAACGGATTCGAGCGAGGCATTTTGGAATGCACTTCGAAAAAGCAAGAGGAGCGATTTGGCAGAAGTAAAAGAACCGTCACAAGCAGATGACTCCATTTTGAGTGATCTCAAAGCAACTGCAGACACTCCTCCTTCAGAGGAAAAAGCTGCGATAGAACTAGCCGCCAAGGAGACTATAGCGCCAAGCGTGCAAGACGAAGAAATGAAAAATCTAATCAAAAGAGTCTCGAACTCGATGGAGACATCAGCAAAAAATTATTCCGATCAACCCCAAACAATCACCAAGCCTGACAAAGATAAGGATCTCAAAGATCTGCTTGCCCGAATGTCAAGCAGTCTGCAAAAAGAAAAGTCCACTGCAGAGGAATATCCAAAAGAGACCTTACCGGCCGAGCAAAACAATACAAAAACAGACAATGAAAGTACCGGACTTTTGGAGAAAATAAACGCAGACAAATTCTATTGGGAAAAAATCCAGAACACCATAAAAGAACCCGCGGTAAATCCGCAGCAAAGAGCAGTAGGAACGGCGAAGATTGACACGTCTCCTTATGACAAACCTACCGCATACACAGCGCGACCCGAAGAGACCGGGCTGGTTATGCCAAATAATGTAAGAACTGCGCAGCAAAGAATTCGAGAGAGAAAACAAGAAAATTCTTCTTATGTGGACCCCGAGAACAGATTGATTCATGGAAAACAGGAATTTTACAGCACAATGCACAAAGCCATCAAGCCCAGGACCGAGGCGGAAAATCTTGACGGTCTGGATGACGTTTTAAAAGAGAGGGAGATAGAACTGAGTGAAGAAGAAAAGGGGAAGAGATTTAAACGGGATATCGCCAAAAAATACGGCACCCAAAATTCCGCCTCCTCGCGAATAAAAGTTGCTGTTATAGGAATCGTATTTTTAGCAATTCTCGGCGGATTCTTGACCATGGTCCTGCCAAAATTGAAATCAGCCAAAAACACCGCTACCACGGAAAAGTCAACAACAATAGTCGCAGGCGAAAGCATTGCCGACATAGACAAAAAGATTACGGCCGCCTCTTCCGCCAAGCAAAGCCAAGTCATGACCCTGAATTATTTCGATGCCAATTTGGACCCTTGGAAATCTTTCAGTGACGGAGACGTTGTCAGATTAAATATTACCTATGACAATCAAGACGTTATGCTTTCACGGGAAGAAGCGCTCAAAACCGTTCTCGGCGAAAGTAACGCCTCGAACGTTCCCGATGATTTTATAAATGCCATTTCTCCCGAATACAACATATTGGTATTCAAAGATAACGGCTATTTGCGGCTCGGATTGGTGTTCAAATATAGCGCATCCAAAGAGGAAGAATTCAAAGACATTATGTCGAGCTGGGCGGGAACCAATACCCAGAACAAAAAAATCTACGCCGTTATGAAAAGCATCTTCGTCAACTCCCGCATAATCGAACAAGGCACGACCACTTTCCAGCCGGCCATGTACAATGGAGTCGAACTAAAATTCGTCAACTTGCCGGATTCGGACACCTCGATGGATTACTTCTTATACGAAGGTTATATAATTTTCACCAGCTCCAAAGATCACACCTTCCAAATGATAGACCTGCTAAAGAAATAGAGCAGACGAAAAAAGATCGGCGCAAGCCGATTTTTTGTTTGCCTGTTTGTTCGCGCTCTTTCTTTTTTCAAAAATAGTGTTAAAATAAGAAGGTTAAAGACAAAGCGATTACGCATAGACGAAAATAAATAGCAAAGTGGTTGATACGGCATCAACCGTTTGGAAGGGTGGCTGAGTGGTTGAAAGCGCTGCTCTCGAAAAGCAGTAGACCTTAACGGGTCTCGAGGGTTCGAATCCCTCCTCTTCCGCCAAGACAACAAAGTATCGGATAGACCCGAATACCCAGCTTTTGCTGGGTATTTTCATGCTAATAAAATTTGAAGTTGTATTATTTTTCGACCTTTATGACTAAAGACTAATTTCATACTACCTGTAGAAACGAGAAATCATATTCAATAGGTTTTTTAATCCTTTATTATTTTCACTGTGTATTTCTTTGTTATAAAACGAATCTTTAGGACTATAATATTTCTTTTTATCTAAACTATCTTTTTGCCTATTACCATCAATTTCCTGCTTAGACCATTTTCTTGCCCACTTAATCCTATCATTAATTATCCAATAGTGTGATTTGCAATCAAAATTCCAATTTCCGATTGAAGGGTAAAGTGAAATAGTTTCACCATCAAATATCAATTGCCAATCTGTTGGTGAAAGCGGTGTAACCACTTCGTTTCCACATCCGCAACAGCATTTATGCACAACAGTTCCATATTCAATAGAAATATAGATAGTTCCTTCTTCTAGATTGTCTGGAATATTTTCGACAAATTTATGAATCATGATCATCGCTTATTAATGTATTTAAATTGATTGCGAATGTGCTATTATTCTCATTTTCTTGATCGAGGTAAAATCCGCATATTTTTTTCCACTTTATTACAGCAAATGCCGCATTGAGTGCATTAAGTTCGGCAATTTGAATATTAGTTGAATATTCATCATCTTCCAAGCTTACAAGAGGGACCCTCGTTTTTATATGATCTCGTTTGTTTTCCTTGCTGGAAGTAGTCCTGATATTTCCAAATAATTTATTATCTACGATAGATACTCCCATACCTACATCAATAAAGGGAATATTTTTCTCCTCAAGATATTTAAATATTAGTTTTTTTACTTCGCCTTTATCTATGCAAATAAAGATAAAATCCATGCCAAACAATTGTTCAATGTTTGAGGAATCAAGAAAGCCGGGATGCAGGCAAATATTCTTATGCATGTTCGAATATATCTCTTTAAGATATTCGATTTTGGTCGGGCATTTTTTCAGTTTTTCAATTGATGCTGCTCCTGGCGTTCTGAACGCATTGTGTTGCAAAAATTTATCTCCATCGAAAAGATGAATTTCTTTTACCGGCGTTTTAGAGATAAGATCTAAAATATAAGAACCAGTACCTCCTAATCCGATGATTCCTATTTTATGATATTTTAATTTGTCGGAAATTAGGTTGATTTCTGCTCTGCTAGAATTTGTATCAATATAATGGAATACGGAATCCTCATCCTCAGATTCGACAGGCTTAAATGTCTTTGCTGTAATAGAACCATCCATTGATTGGATCGGGGCAGAAATAATATCTATATATCTTGTCATCTTCTCATGATAGTCATTGTATCCTTCGGGCGGTTTATTGGAAAATGAATGGTCGACCACTAATCCATCGGCAAGCGTTTGCAAGTTGCTATTATGCCTGATTTGTTCTATCTCCGATCCATCCTTATTGCAAGGATACACACCTTTAAAATGAACAACATGAGTATTGGGTTTTGTCGTTCTATTTCCAGCCAAAGTAAGCTCTGAAATAAGAGTACCGTATACAGGCTTTTTATCTGAATCAAAATAGGGCACATTGTTAATCAAAAGGTAACCTGATACAATTTCTATTTCAAAACCGTCATCCCTTAATCTTTTTAGATCAGGGCTATGATTTATCAGTTGCTGTGACATTGAATATCATCTTATTCTTAATTTTAACCTTATCACCATTTACCATAGTACCTTCAGGCTTGTCATTATCACCTTTCTTATAGATTACCGTATAAATAGTGTTTGGATTTGTTGAAGGACCAAAAGCTAATTCGACAATTTGAGTAAAGGTTAACTCTTTTCCAGTTACAATTTTTTCCCTGCCATTTACAATTATCGTAGATTCTTTGTTCTGACCAGGCGCTTCGCCCTTGTGTTCTTCTGAGTTGCTCATAGTTTTGTTACTTATGATTATTTAATTTAAATTCAGTATAGAACAAATACTAGAACAGGTCAATAAGTTCTTGCACACATATTATCCACATGGTATAATAAATAATAAATATAAGTAATTTTATGAAGAAACTGCATCCTACACAGCAAAAATTACTTGCTTTACTAAAGGATAATATCGAAGATCCTTTGACCGTTAGAGAGCTAAAAGATGAATTAGATATATCATCGACAAGCATAATTCATCATCATGTCCGACAACTTGAAATAAAAGGATATCTAAGGAGAAATCCCAGGAATCCACAGGATTATCAAATCTTGATTGATTCTCCGGATAAGAGAATTGCATTTTTAAACTTATACGGAATGGCGCAATGCGGCCCAAATGGATCAATTTTGGATGGTAATCCAATAGAAAGGGTACCTATATCAACAAAGATACTGGGATTTTCTTCTTCGGATGCTTTTTTGGTTAGAGCTAAAGGCAACTCTATGGAACCTAAAATAAAAAGTGGCGATTTGGTAATCGTCCAAAAAAATAATAAAGCAGATAATGGAGATATGGTAGTATGCGTGAATAATGACGAAGCGTTGATTAAGAAAATTCAAAAAACTGGAAACGATATTATCCTTGTTTCTTTAAACCCATCCTTCGAGCCTTTTTTGGCCAATAAAAACAATTTTAGAATCGAAGGAATTGTAAAGGGCATTATCTCTTACACCAAGTAAGATTTTATAGAACTGTATAATTAAATACCCAGTATTGCTGGGTATTTAATTATATTGCAAGCATTAACCAATACAGGTGTCGGAATTTATTAATTTCCTTAGCCTAACCAAAATGGATAAAGTTGGAAGAAATGATCCATGTCCTTGCGGAAGTGGTAAAAAATATAAAAAGTGCTGTATGGACAGAATAAATCAAGAAACTGTTGTAAATGAGAAAAAAAGTATGAGGATAACGCGCCGTGATTTTATTTCTGGTCCATATAAACAATGCCCCAACCCAGAATGTCAAGTCCAGGATTCTTTTGGGGTGCTAACATGCATAGAAGGCATGTCTTCCTACACGAGAGAATGTACCGAATGCGGCTATCAAGAAGTGTACGATTTGCCGCCAATCAATAAGAAAGTTATCTATTTGGATCAGTTTGTCATTAGTAATTTAATCAAACTACTAGATAATACGCACCCAAGCCATCAAAAAATAATGTCAGATCCCTTTTGGGAATCTCTATTTACAAAACTTGAAGCTGCCTCTAAATCTCAGGCAATCGTCTGTCCGGATAGTTTTTATCATTTGAATGAATCGCTAACCGGAAAAATAGATTTCAAATTAATGAGAAGATTATATGAGCATTTTTCATGTGGTAAAACACTATATCCAAGTGCTATTATTGAAAGGATGCAAGTTGAAACTCATTTTAAGGGATGGCTGAATAATGAGAAAGTTAAATTTGATTATTTTCCAGAGGGTATATCTTTTAAGAATTTACATACTTGGTCATTAGGGCTAAGAGTGTCTGTCAATGCTAATCCTTATCCTGGAGAAATTGAAGGTCTTAATAAAATTAATGCTTTAACTAAGGAACAGCTTCAGGAAATATGGACTAGATGGCAAGACGAAGGAGCAAATTTTATTGATAGAGTAAAGGAAGAAACTTTAGGTTTTGGAAAAGGTATATGCGGTGCCGTACAGCAATTTGCTAAAAGAAGGGAGATAGCTGCTAAAAAAATTGCAGCAGGAGAATTTTATAACTTTGAAATGGATGATATACTACCACCACTTTCATGTGATATATGGGAAACATTATTTAAAATTACCAGGGAATATACAAAAGTAAACAATTTACCAGATACTCAGATACTACCAACAATTGCCAAATATCTTTGCGATATTGATTCATTACTTGAAATCCCAGCTATTAAAATCAATTCTGTTATGTTTGCAGGGCTAGCTTATAGAGCTGCTAATGGGAAAAAAGATGCTCCGAAATCAACAGTAGATGTTCAATTTATCTCAAGCTATTTACCTTATTGTGATGCTCTTTTTGTAGATAAGGAATCGGCTTTGCTTTTAAAAGAATTCCCCAAAGGCACTCCGGGGTATCTCAGGCTAAAAGAATTTAAATCACAAGTTTTTTCACTTAACAATAAAAATGAATTTTTAGATTATCTTGATCACTTAATAGCTGAAATTCCAGAAAAGCAAATTAAGCTCCTTAAAGACATAGAGGGAGAAGATTATGCAAAACCATATTGGGATATCATTAAACACGAGAAGCAAGATAAATAATCTTCTAAAATCAATCATTTAATATTAGCTTTTTATTTCTCAATATTATTCTACTCCTCAGATTAGCTAATAACTCTCGCTTCTCTGTCACACTTCCTTCTTTAAGCACATATTTTGCATAAACCCGCATATCAACTGCGGGCTTTTGTTTTTTATTATTAAGTTTTTCTCCAAAGACCATGTTTTGGAATTTATTGAATCTATCAACTTCCATCTCAAGTCTTGTCAGCATTCCAAGTTCGTTTATATCTACCTTATCAATTATCTTAAGAAGTTCAACAACGAGTTCTTCTTCTCTAATATATTTGTTCTTACAAAATCTGTCTCTTGCTCGACTACATCCATAATAAATATAATGAGCTGTGGTTCCATCCTTCAATTCTTTATATTTTTCTTCGGCTGATATTCCTGAACCACATAGCCCGCAGGTAATTAGTTTGGTGAATGCAAATTCCTTATTTTCTCTGACAATCTTATCTCTTTTAAGTTGTGCTTGCGCTTTCTCAAAAAGTTCTTGGGTAATAAGTGTTTTATGTTTTCCATGATACCAATTTCCGCTTCCAACTGGCCTTTCAAACATGCCATAGTAAAAGTGATTGTCTAAGACTCTATAAACTCCACTTAAAGTTAGCGGCTTGTTTCCTCTGGTATAAAAGTTAAGATCATGCTTGAGCCAGTTATGTATTTGTCGTCCGCTATATTTCTCATACGCCACTTTTTCAAATATCTGTTTAATAGCTGGAGATCTTAATGGGTCTGGAATAACCTGACATTTCTTATCCATTCGTTTTTGATTCAAATATCCGAGAGGTGCCAATCCTACCCATAATCCCATCTCTGCTCTTGTCCTTAATCCTCGCCGGACATTGACTCCTCGGTTGTCATTTTCCAGTTTCGCCTGCGATCCTAGAATCATAAGCAAAAATTTTTCATTTGGGTTATTGCTAAATTTCTGACCGTAAGTTCTGATCTCTTTTAATATTCCTTGATCCATCAGATCTACGATCGCTCCTAAATCTCCAGCATTTCGTGATATTCTGTCCGGGGCCCAAGTGAGGAGGGCATTGAATTTACCTGCCCTAATATCTGTTACAAGCTCATTAAACACCTTGCGCTGTCCGGTTTCTTTAGCGCTATGTGATTCTCGCCTTATTTCTATAACATTCAGATCTTCCCGGTTTGCCAGATCCAGCATCTCTTTGACTTGGCTATCAATTGAGAGGATTTGCCGTTCCTCTGATTCGGTTGATTTGCGGGCATAGAGGCAATACTTTATTTCTTCCTTCGCTATGATTGTCTGGTTTGCGGTCTGAAGTCCGTTTATTTCCATATATTGTTCTTAGTTATTACACTACAATGGATGACACATAGAACGTGGGGCGTCCAGACTACCAGCTGTTGATAACTAATGCTATAAAATTGTATAAAATTGCCGATTTTTCTTTACTTTTAGCGAAAAATGATGTAAAGTAATGGTGATTTATTGTGATTCATGAAGACAATTTCTACAAAAAGAAGGAAATATGATAAATATTTACTATGAATAAAAACGTACTAATAGCGGTCGCTATAATATCTTTATTACTTTTGGGTAGAATTTTTTATGTTCAGTCAAGCCGAAATGAAATTGCTGGAGAACCGCCAGTGAAAAGTATTGAGTTTTATCAGCACTGGCTTACCATAAAACCAGTTGAAGGAGCTAAATTATCAGATCTAGTAGACACTACACTTTTTCACACCTTTTTGCCGGGTTTAAATTTTGAAAATGCAAAGGGTTTGTACGGAAATCCTAATAATATTCGAAATGATGAGCATAATCAATATTATGAATATTGGTATGATGATGCAAGGATAGAAGTCGGAAGAGAAGAGTATTCTGATGGTAGCGGCAATGGCATAGATTGGTCTTTATATTCGTATCCTTCTAAAAAATCATATAATGATATTTTATCACCGGCGATTACGAAATATATCGACTCTAGAAAAAAAGAAAGTACTATTCAGATACTAAATCCTGATGGTGACGTTCAAGTACTCGTACATATAATAGGAAAAAGGGTAGATTATATGATTTGGTATAAATAACTTATTAAATATGAAATCTTATCGCAAGTTTGACGCACAAGCATATTGGGCAAATAAGCCCCTATGCATTGTATGCAAAAATCATAAAGTAAAAAGTGGAACAGTTTGTTCCTATTGTAAGCAAGAAGTAATGAAGCAGGACAAAAAAATATCGACAACCACAAAAACAGAAGATAATTCCACTGCTGTTTTCACTGACAAAACAACTAAAATGCACTCTAATGTAAGCAATCAAGAAGCTCAGCAAAAAATATCGCAAATAAAATTTGATAAAAATTTCGTAAAGAGATTGCTCGATAAACTAAAGGTTGGGAATGCTCGTTCTATTCATCTGAATGTAATTCCGGGACGTTCTGCGATCCGTCTCGATTTATGCCAATTAATGAGTGTGGATCAAAAAATGCCGTTTGATTTTATCGAAACGATTCTTAACAATGAGTCTTTTTCATTTTCAATTTCCTATGACAAAATTGATTTAGGAAAAATAGATGAGGAGGAAAAGAAAAGACTTGCACTTATATCGAAGAGATTAAATGCTATCGTAATAGAGAATGAAGACAATTTCTTGGAGTTTGGGCTTAAAAATTTTGGTTTTGGATATCCTATATTAATAAAGCGTGATCGAAATGATCCTACGAAGATTATAAAAGCTCCTCTTTTTATTTGGCAATTAGATATTCAGCGTTCTTATCAGAATAAGAATACTTGGACAATCAAAAAAGAGGAGGATTCGCCAATTAAGATAAACGAACTACTGGTTTCTCATTTATCGAAAGATGAATCTGTTCAGATTGAAAAGATATCAGAAAAGATACTGGAAGATGGAATATTAGACCAAAACGAACTTATAGCATTGAGTAAAAATATTTTATCCCAGTTAAATTCTCAGGTAGACAATTTAGAAATAAAGATTGAGAAATGTCCCGATGCAAAACAGGTTGAGGCGATTGCTAATTCTAAACCTTGGATACAATGGAGTGGGGTCTTTGGCCTTTATAGATCACAGAACGAAACTATTATTCATTCCACGGAAGAGCTACTTGAGAGATTTGAAGAATTCGAAAGTGAAAAATTAGTCTTAGAAAAATTTCAGACATCTACTATTTCTGCAGTTGAGACTGATCCAAGCAAGGAAGAGATCGTGAACACTTTAACAAAAGATGAAATTAAACTGATTCAAGGTCCTCCTGGTACTGGCAAAAGTCAAAGCATTACCGCAATTGTTTCTAATGCTTTGGCAAATAATGCTACATGCTTAATCGTTTGTGAGAAAAAGACTGCTCTTGATGTTATCCATGCAAATTTAGAAAAGATAGGACTAGAAGATTTTTCAATGGTTATCGACGATGTGAATAAAGACAGAAAAAAGACTATCGAAAGGGCTAGAAATATTAAAGAATGCTCACATAATACTTTATTTTCCGAATCAGAATTTAATGATAAATATAATAAATTCTGTCAGCTTAAAGGAGAAATAAATTCAAAGCATGCCGAATCACTAAAAAAAGTTTTCGGTGATTTTTCGTGGAAACAGTTGATAGGATTATATCTGAGATTTTCAAAATCTGGAGATATAGATCAGATAAATTCAATATTAGATTATAGAAAGTTAGAATTTAGCCATAAAGAGTATTCAACTTATTTATCACTAGTGGAAGAAGGCAGTTTTCTCTTTGGCGATTTAGAAAACAATGCGGAAGGAATTTTTCAAATGCTAGATCATCGTCTATTTTCAATAGGATATAAATGGGCAACGCAGGAAAAAATAAAAGATGAGACAAGTAAATTCCTAGAAATTATAGAAAACATATATTTATTCTTATCGAACAAGGAGCAGAATGACTGTGAAGAAAAGAATGTTTCTCTATTTGTGCCAAAAACTGTAGAGGAAAGTGGCGCTGTCGTACTAAATGCTATAGAAAATCTAGAAGAAATTATTAATTTATATGAGCAAGGTATTGCTTTAAATCGTAGCAGTTTTAATAGTAAAGGTTATTGGCAGGATCTATTGCTTAGTCTTTCATCTATTGCCAATGCTGAAAATAGAAAAATTTTCACTATCAGAAAGAAAATTTCTGTATTGTATGATTCTGTATCGAAATCTATTTTGGAAATGGAAAAGTTTAATTTTGAAATACGGAAAATGCCAGATTTCAAAGAATATAATTCATATGAGCAGTTGAAAAGTAATGTATCTGAGGTCTTATCTAAAGTTAGGAGTGCTGAATCCAAAATCAAAATGATACAAGCTATCGAAATTAAACTGAAACAAGCAGAGACGAATTTAGCTAAAATTAAGAAAGATGAAATCTTTGATTTTGAATTGATAAATTATGGCGATTTAGGAAGTCATGAATCGGTATGCAAATATTATTTAGAACTTAAAAATAAGATTGAGAAAATAAAAAGTTACCTGGATTCGTACGAAAGTTTTCATAATTGGAAATATTTTTGCAGTAATAAGAATGAATTTGAATTGCAAATCTTATCAGCTTTTAAGAGATTCCCAGTAGAAAATTGGAAAAACATCTTCAATGCTTGGTATTATCGAGGGGCACTTTTGAATTATGAATCTAATACAGGTATAGGTTTCCACAAATCTGATTCCAAATTACAACAATTAACTGTTCTATA
The DNA here is from genome assembly GCA_041670805.1 of Patescibacteria group bacterium. Taxonomy (GTDB): domain Bacteria; phylum Patescibacteriota; class Minisyncoccia; order JAHIHE01; family JAGLIN01; genus STD2-77. The sequence continues at coordinate 55,347 of JBAXYM010000003.1, read as the reverse complement.
CAAAGAGCTAGAAAAGCAACAAATTAAGCAAATCAAATCCGTTTGGAACGATAATAGAAATCACAAGCTGTCTGAAATTACTTTTAATTTTAATACTCTCTATAACTTAAGAAGAAACAATGCTGGTCCGAAGAATTCGTTAAGAAATATAATTGAAAAAGATTTCGATTTGTTTACAACATTATTTCCAGTAATCTTAACAAATCCTGCCGCCGCAAATGCGATTTTGCCTCTCAAACAGGGACTTTTTAATATTGTTATCTTTGATGAGGCAAGTCAGCTTAGAATACCTGATACTTTCACAAGTTTAATTCGGGGACAATATAAAATTATTGCCGGAGATGAACATCAAATGCCACCATCAAATTATTTTCAAAGTACGATTGAAGCGCTTGATCTTGAAGAAAAAGAAGATAACGATGATGTTTTTAACGAAGAGGATGAACAGAATGTTCTTGCTGAGAGTGAGTCTTTGCTCCAATATGCGACGGATCTACAAAATATCAATAAGTCATATTTGGACTTTCATTATAGATCAAACCATCCGGCCCTTATCGAATTTTCCAATAGCGCATTTTATGGAGGCAACTTGATTTCTTTTCCTGCTCAAGAAGTTTATAAACCCATTGAATTCAGAGCTGTAAATGGTAGGTATGAAACAAGAACTAATCCTGCCGAAATAGCCGAAATCCTGAAAATTATCCGAGATGAGATCCATCCTGACCAAAAAGGCAAATATCCATCCGTGGGAATAGCGACTTTCAATATAAATCAAAGAAATTTGATAACGGAAGCTTTAAACGAGGTGGCTGAAAATGATTCTGAGTTTGCAATAAAACTTCAGGAGTTAAGGGAGAGAGGCTTATTTGTTAAAAATCTGGAAAATATCCAGGGTGACGAAAAAGACATTATAATCATTTCAACTACTTATGGAATTAAACCAGATGGAACGTTTTCTCAGAATTTTGCGCGATTGAATAGGATCGAGGGGTATAAATTATTGAATGTTTTGATTACGAGAGCAAAGCATAAGCTTTATGTATGTACTTCTATTCCAAAGGATAAATACCTTGCCTATTCTGAAATAATAAAAAACGAAGGCAATAACAAGAAAGGCATTTTGTACGCGTATTTGGCTTATGCCGAAGCAATCTCGAATCATGACAATGAATGTGCTGATAATATATTGAAACTGTTAAAAACACAAAGTTTCGAAAAACCTAGAATCATCTCTAGCACAGATGGTTTATCTGAATCTCCATTTGAAGAAGAAGTTTATGAATTATTATTAGATCATTTTGAAAAAGACAATATCATTCAACAATATAAGGTTGGCGGCTTTCGATTAGATTTTGTGATTAAGACAGGGTCTAAGGACGTAGTTTTAGAGTGTGACGGAAAAGCATACCATTCTTCAGAAGAAGCCTATGCTTATGATATGTATAGACAGAAAGAACTGGAAAATATGGGCTTCATTGTTTATCGTATTTGGTCAACGAATTGGTTCCAAGATAAAGAAGGAGAGATTAAAAAATTATTAAGATTTGTAGAATCATTGGAAAAATAAAATGGGGCGAATATTGATCAAAGTAAAAATGTTATATGCCCCATTAATTGAGTAATTAAATAAACTAGATTCTTAACTACATGGACGATCTATTAATAAATTTTATATCCGAAACTCAGGATAATGGCTTAAAATCTCTAGCTGAAAGCCTTATCAGCTTAGAGGATACCTCAGAAGAATTAGAAAAAAGGTTAATCTCTGATGGCCATTTCTGGGTCGAGCAACAAAAAGAAAATGATAAGTAAACTAACGACGATTAGCAATATTGGTTCGTTTTTCCTCTTTGATTGGGACTCTTCAAATCCCTCACTAGTTTTTGATGCACACGGACAACCTATATCAAACAAAAACGGGAATCCTAAGGTAATAAAAAATGAATTTAATAAACATAACGTATTTTTTGGAGAAAATGGTGCTGGCAAGACCACTATTGTAAAAATTTTTAAAAGCTTAAATACTGATTCAGGGGAATCTTTAAAGAAACATTGGGATCATGAAGGTGATACAAGTTCTTTTGTTATTGAAACTGATTCTGGTGCAATTAATTATGATGACGTAAACGGCATACAAAATGATTCTCTCAAAGATAAGATTTTATTTTTCGATAGAGATTTTATAGAAAATTTCATACATTCTTCTCGAACTGGCAGGGATGCAAATCATAATAAAAACACAGGTAAATTGATGCTATATCTAGGTGATTTCTTTCAATATAAAGTCCAACTTGATAATCTATCTCAGCTGATTGATAAATTAGAAAAGGTTAATCGTGGTCTAGGGATAAAAAACGACACTAGTTATTCTTCGATTACATCTGTTTATGGACAAGATGAAGTCAAAAAAGCTGTTTTGAATATAACTGAAGGGAGTCCCGACAAATTACAAGATCAAATCGATGATATAGAAAAACAGTCACTCATTTTATCAAGCGACATACAGAAAATAGTGAAAAGTTTATCTCAATCGGAAGAAATTAAAAAAATAGTAGAACCGGATACTTTTAATACTTTGGTACATCCTGATAAAAATAAAGTAGAATCTGCCTTTAATTTTACCATTGGATTGTCTGCGGCTAGAACAATTGTAGAAATAAACAAAAAGGAAAATTTTATCAGAGAAGGTGCGGATATCATAAATAAAGAAAAACTTGATATTTGTCCTTTCTGCAAGCAAGGAATTAAAGATAAGAATGGATATATTGATCCAATCAGCGAGTATGAAAAGATCTTTGATGCTGAATTTATAAAAAACCAAGATAAGACCATAAGAACACTTGAAGCATATAAAACACACATATTGAACATATTGGGTACTAAAAATCCAAATAATAACTTAGACGTAATAACATGCGTTAATAAGCTTATTGGAACAGAATTCATTTTACCCGATCTTTCCTTGACTGATGCGCAAGTGGAAATATTTAAAAAAGAGATTGCTAATACTGATAGTAAACTTAGGAATATTACGATTAAGGCTACTGCTGATATTACGTCAATAACGGAAGCTATAAATGATGTTAATGGAAAAATTCAGGCATACAACCTAGTTATTGAAGAAGTTAAATCGAAATTACTGAAGATAAAATTGGATATTGATTCCGGCGCTTTAGAAAAACAAAAGAACGACTTAGCCTCTGAATTAGAAAAGAATAATTATGAGATATTTGTTTGCAAAAATTATTTAGCTTTAATAAATATTTTTAAATGTGAAGCAAAAATAGCTGATAATAAGGAAGTAATAAGACAGCTTAGGCAAATATTTGATTCCCTTAGAAAAAAAGTCGAATATAGTTTTAAAACTTTTGTGGACATACATTTTGGTGAAATAGAGAAGAATCTTAATATCTTCTGTCCTGAATTGAAGTTGAAGATAATAGGATCCCACCCGAAATACGACCTTCGTATTGGTGATGTTACTTGTGGTTTGGAGGTTGTGTATAATAGTAAAGACAGATTAAATGAGTTAAGTGAAGGGGAAAAACAAGCCATTGCAATCAGTTATTTTCTTGCTGATCTTAACAAGCAACAAAATAAAAATAAAAAGATTGTTGTATTTGATGATCCGATCAACTGTTTTGATGCAGGTAAAAGAAAACAGGCCGCTGAACAAATATATAAAGAAGCTATAAATTATAATCAATCATTCATTTTTACATGCGATTCGCTTTTTAGGTGCTATTGTCTAAAATTTTGCAATAAAGCACTAGGACAATCTAGAAACTTCTATTATATATTAAAATCAGCTTCCTCATCAATACATTTTAGGCCTAAAGAATTGTATACGATTTATTCAACATTTAGAAATGACTTTCGAAATGTTAATTCTGTTTCTGGAACTGATGATATGATAGTAATTTATGGACAAAAACTCCGTTACTGCTTAGAGGAAATCAAGGATCGTCATTTGGGTTATTCTGAAGATAAATTTGAATATATACTTGATGCTATACAAAGTGGTAGAGTAAAAGATGTTGTTAGTAAAATAGAGGATATTAGAGAAATATATTCTTACTGTAATACTGGAGGGTTGGCACATTTTCCGAAAGACGGTCAAACTTCATGGCATGAACTTAAGGGTCAGATTGATAGATACATAAAATTAGGGTTATAGATATATAATTAACAATTCAAAATAATAAATTAATACTAAGAGGATGTTTTCAGTAGGTGATATTTGTTCCATAGTTTCTATTCCATTTGCTTCATCCGCATCTTCATTTTTATGGCAGATAATCTATACACTATGGCCATGGTATTGGCTTGTTATACTTATATTTCTCTTTATATGGATCGCTTGGGAAATATTAACCCGAAATGGTACGTTTCACTACAATTCTAAAAATGGTTTTTCTCCGTCCTTCAATCGTTTTGTTGGCAGTGGTACTTACACAGGTTTGCAAGCATTACTACTTTTATCCTTTGAGAAATTATTTGGTGATTCTGTATATTGCATGGTATGGCCATACGAAATCCATCTTGTTGTATTTATTTCATCGGGATTGTTGTTACATCTATCTGGATTCTGGCCTTATCTTTGGGAACCAAGCGGACGACGATATCACAAAAAGAGATATTATCGTTAGATTATAATACTCCAAACAGTTAAAGTAACCACTTATAAGTGGTTATTATTGTTAAAATGGCTAGCCATCCTAGCCAATATCAGATAAAATAATGTGTTTAGGTAACACAATAATATAATTATATGAACGATAGACCATATATCCACTTAAAGGATCAACTTTATTACAGTGAACTTTACGATAAGTTTACTATCGAAAAATGCCAGTGGTGGGAGAAGCGCCAATATTCTAAAGACATTTCTAAACTAGAAGGCAAAGAAAAGGAAATCGAAGAAGCTAAGGAAAGATGTTTTTACAACTCAGTCATACCTATCGCCCTATATTTCATTAAAGCAGAGCGTGCCTCTAAAAAATCTGAAACAATTCAAGAATGGATGAAACGAGACAAAGAGAAAGACGAGAAAATTATTAATGCCAAAGAACCACAAGGCGTTCGATGCTTAGGCTGTAGCTCACTTTTGGAAAACTGCATATCACGAGATCTTTTGAATAATCATAAGGGAAAAGAAGAGGTGCTATTTATGTTTGAATGTGCTAAGTGCGGAAAACGCCGGGGTTATTGGGAAGATAGAACAGAATGGGAACATAAGCCAACTTGTATAAAATGTAATTTTGAAGTGCAAACAGAAAGTAAAAGAGAGAAAGATATTATTGCTCACGCATACTCTTGTTCACATTGTGGTCATGTGGAAACCGACACATGGGATTTAAATGAGAGAAAAGAGGAAAAGATAGATCCCAATTTTGAAGCCAACCGAAAGAAATATTGCATTTCCGAACAAGAAGGATATGAAATTATAAGCCGAGCAGAACAGATGGGAAAACTTGTTGAGAAATATAAAGACGAAAAAGAGAACAAAGATGTTTATGATGCTGTTAGCAGAATAAAGAAGCTTACTATAGCAGAACTGCAAAATCTTCTTAATCCTGTAGTTGAAAATAATAGTTATATTAAACTTGAGTTTGAAAAGCCTGAGTTTAAAAAGGATATTATTTTAGGTTTTACTTTACAAGATAATAAACCGGTTCGAGAAAAATATGACAGCGTTCATAATCTGCAAAGACTTATAAAGGAAACTCTCGCGCCAACAAACTGGAGATTAATGAGTAGCGGAATTGACTATCGCCTTGGTTTTCTTCAAGGAAGGCTAAAAGGCGTAGAAGGCGAAGAAAATCTCTTGAAACTAGTCGAAAATGACTTCAAGAAAAAGACTAAAGGTAAGTAGATAAACTGTAGGTAACTAAGACTTCCCATTTTCTATATTTGTGCTACTATATACTCATAAATTGCCTAAACTCTGGCTTCGGTCAGGGCATGGTAATCAAATCCTATCCTACATAGCAACGGTCTTCTGACTAGTACTTGTAGGATAGGTCTATCTTCGAAAGGAGGTAGTGGTGTCTCCGGAAGGATTCACCAGCTGGTTCGGAAGACCCTTTTTGTATTCTGAGCCAGAAACAATTTAAAAAACCTATCCTACAAAACTATGTTAAGCGTGTATGCGTTCTTGGAATTTTTGGTATTCGTAACAATGATAATCGGTTTGATTAGGCCGTCCATTTTTGAAAAGTCGTTTAAGCATGGAGCTACTAGACCAAAAATATTTCTGGCTTTTATCTTCATCCTTTTCTTATTCTCCGTACTCGAATCTGTATCTTCCGAAGATATTAATTCTAACCAAACTCAATCGACTATTAGTACTTCAGCTGTGGGTATCTCGACAAATTATGAAATTGTCAAAGAAGAAGATTTGAGCAGAAAAGCCATGGGCGATAAGAATTTATCAGATTTTAGCGCGAGCGAATTAGCGGCTCTGCCTACTAATAAGAAAATAAAGTATCAGATCGTTGTTCCTTCGACGATAAAAGAAAATCAAGTCGATTCAACTGTCAACAAGATCATAAGCGATATAATCTCAAAAGATAGCGGTATTGATGAGATTATTTTATTTCTATATAGCGATAAAGAATTAGCTATTAGTGACGGAGCGTATGACGTAGCAACTGCCGTCTGGGCTCCTTTAGGCGATTTGGGCAATGTTACTCCTGTCATTGCAGTAGGCAATGACAGGACATCCTATACAATTACAGTTGATAAGAGAGATGATCTGGACGAATATCTTAGTCAGAGAGGGAAAGAGGAAACTCTTTATGGATTGACTGAGCAACAAAGAAGACAGCTTTATAAAGAGATTGTAGCGGCAGAAGACAAAGCACGACAAGAAGCGAATAGATTATTTCCAACAAATTATGAAAGTAATGATGCGAAATTTAGCGAATTAAGGGAAAAATACGTTTCGGCGATAAGGACAAAATATAATATTAATACAGATCAAGAAAAGTCGATAACCAATGAGGGACTGAAAGAAGGTTGGCCATTGGATTAGTAATCCGCTTAACACTGTTCATCTTTATCCCGTGATTCTTTTTCCCCTGATTTCTCTGAGGGCAACGTAGCATATTTATGAGCTAGATATTTTAACTCTTCTCTGCCCAATTGCCATCCCCTTAATGCTTTTGCAATTTGCGCCTTTTTCTCCGGGGTCATTGGATTTTCTTTTCTTTCTGTAATCACATGATTAATGCGCCTTACATCGAGGAAGTCAGGATGCTTACATTTGAGCCAGAAGATTATCATTGTATTGTCACCATTCTTTATCTTGCCAATGAGCTGAGATATTGCTAGGTCATTAATCAAATCACATCCATCGGTTAAAGCAGCCTTTACTTCTTTCTTGAATTTCTTGCTGCTCTTCATCCATCTGTAGAAGGTGGATCTGGGAACATTATATTTTTGACAAGCATATTGTACGATGGGCGTCTTTCTAAGCTCTTCCACTATTTCCTTTTTTTGTTTCTCCTTAAGATCCTTCAGCGATGTAATCTTAGTTTTATCTGAGTTCATAAAATTTCGGTTAACATGTTATCTCCGCTTAGGTAATCTGTCATATCTCTCGATTATGGTCTGGCAATACTCCGCGTCGATTTCTACCATTAAACATTTTCTTTTTGTTTGTTCGCAGGCAATAAGAAGTGAGCCTGATCCGCCGAAAGGATCATATATCACATCGCCTATATTAGAGCTGTTTAGAATAAGTCTGCGAAGAAGCGACACGGGTTTCATGGTAGGATGCAGTTTGCTCTTATTGGGTTTAGGACAAAAAAGAATGCTTTTATCTTGGCTCTTTTTAAAGAGATGAGTACCGTACCATCCGACGGCAATAAGCTCATGCATGGGAAGGTAATTGAGTCTTCCCATCACAGCATTATTTTTTACCCAAACCAGAAGCTGAGAGAAATATATTCCGCTATTTAGCATCGCTTGTCTTAAGGCAAAAACCATCCTATCGGAATTGAAGATGTAAATCGAGTTCTTTTTCTCCAAGAAGGGAATAATGGCCTTTAGCCATTTTTCATTAAATTCTATATATTCCGCTTCGCTTTGCGTCTGATCATTTTCAATCTCTTTAGGCTTAGCAATATTCTGTTTAAACCCCGACTTGGATTGCACATAATCTATGCCATACGGAATGTCCGTTAAAATTGTTCTGATTTTATCATTTTCAATCAGTTTCTTTACACTTTCTTCATCTCGGGCATCGCCAAATAATAATCTGTGTTCTCCCAGTTTTATTATCTCCCCATATTTAATTGAGCTTTCTTGCTTTTGTGTTTGCATATTTTTCAAAGCGATTAATAATTAGTTGGCAAAAGAGAGGATTTATTTCTGCTGTAAAACATCTTCTTTTAAGCTGGTGGCATGCGCACATTGTTGATCCGGAACCCCCGAAAAGATCGAGAATAATATCATTCACTTTCGTGCATCTGCGTAGCGCCTTTTCGTGCAGAGTGGGACTTTTCTCTGTAGGATGTTCATAATCTTGGCCGGGCAATCGTTTAACCAGCCAGATATCGAGCATATCTAGAATATCGTCAATGGTTCTATTCCCAGTACCGACTTCATGGTTTAGGATCTCGTTTAGGTTTTTGATATCCGACAAGTATGGTTTCCCTTTTATACCATAGACGCAAGGCTCATAGCATTTATTGAAAGCAATATCAGGTGTGGGATTGATCCCATTTTTCACCCACAAACACACTCTCTTATTATCAATTCCGATCTCTCTATACAGTTCTTGAAGGATGCCGATAAATTTTTGATCGCAGTAATAGAAAATATGCAAATCTTCTTTACTCACTGTTATTGCATTTAAAATAGTCTTTTTCAAAAAATCTTTATACTCGCTGTCGCTCTTACTATCATTAACTTTCCCTCCGTAGTTTCTCTTTCCTCCTAAGCCTTTGGCATAGTCTAGCCCGATATTAAAAGGGGGATCTGAATATATCATGTTTGCTTTACTTCCATCCATCAATTTCTCAACAACGCCAAGATCAGTGGAGTCTCCGCAAATGAGGCGATGATTTCCAAGGGCGAAATAGTCTCCAACCTTTATGTCTGTTTCTTTTGCTTTTTCTAATTCTTTTTCAGAGTCAAAATTATCATCTTCTATCTCCAGATTCTCATCCCAGATACCTGCTAGGTCGTTATCATCAAAGCCTATATCCAAGAGTAAATCAATATCAAACTCTCGCAGCAGATCCAGATTCCATTCCCCAGTATTGCGATTTAAACGCAAATTGAGTTCTTTTTCTTTTTCTAGCGGTAAATCTACAAATACCACCGGCATTTCTGTATATCCCAGCTTTTTAGCGATGGCATAACGTTGGTGTCCGCCAATCAATACATTCTTTCTGCTTATGTTTTTATTCACAATCAAGGCATCTACTAGACCGAATCTCTTAATGCTTTCGGTTAGGTCTTTCTCCCTTTTTTCGCTTAAGTTCCGAGGATTGTATTCGCACAGCCTTAGCTGGTCAATAGGAACCATCTCAATTTTAATGTGTTCTTTGTTCATAAGTATTGATTATTTTATTAGTTTTGCTGGACAATAAAATACCCAGCTGCAAGTTAGCTGGGTATTGCTTAATCAAAAAAGGTTATGAATCAAAAGCAACAAACAGCATAAGCTTGTTTATTTCCTTCGATTTATAACCTTGATATATGTCTTATCCTTTTTGGTCAAAGGACCCGATAAGAACATATAGAGCATTAGAAATCCATCCGAATAATCATCCTTGTTTTGATTTTTGTGGCACTGCCTCAAAACTGAAATGAAATTCTATCTCAAACAAAATAGAACAATGAATATTATTTATGTAGTTTTTTGAACAAGGTTCTAACATAAATTTTATTCGCCCTCTTTTGTCTTAGAGAGATACAGGTTTATTAAATTGTATTAATAATATATCACATATGGAAATATTGTGTCAAATGAGACGAAACATATGTTTGCAATCCTTACAATATATTATGTCTTCTTTGCCTCGTCTTGCTTCTCATATAAGCACCTAAAATCAGCTATACGACTGATTATTTCTTTATAATCAGTTATATGATAAAATATTTAAAATAATCTTATTTTTATATGATTGACTCAAATTTCACTTACAACACTAAGGCATTAAGTTCTTGCGCTAAAGAAAGTTCAAAATGGCTGAGCACACATAAAGATCTTCATAATAAATTAAATAGTTCGCTTTTAGGATTTTCTGAAGAGCAATTTGTCGTTCCTCTCATATTGGATAATAAATATGGTTTCTTACCACCTTGGAGTTATTGTCTACATGAAGCAGGACAAGAGCTTAATTCAGCAATAACACTTGTTCTTTCTGGCATGTACAAGGAAAGCTTCCGATCCTTACGAAGCTTTGTCGAGCTTAATCTAATGAGTATTTATTATTTTACCAATGAAGATATCGAGAGCTTTCTCCGCTGGATTTCTGGAGACGAGAGGACTCCTACAAGAAAATTTTTAGTAGACTACCTCTTGAAGAATAATCCTAAAATTGCTTTACTTGAATCTCAACTTCTATGGAGTCAGAGAATTGGAGAATTTTACAACTCATTATCGGTATATGTTCACACACAAGGATCTTCCGGATCGTTTCGTTCCTTGAGAAATAGCAATACGATTACATTCAGTCAACGAGGATTAGAATTAGGAATAAAATCAATCATTGAAGCAATACAGCTAGTTAGCGAAGCCTTTGTCGCTAATTTTCCAATGGCGCTTCAGCCACTTCCATTATTCGAAAAATTTGCCTTTAGCCCTCCTGCAGGTGATTTTCTTGATGAATTTCAAGTTGAGCACGTAAATAAAATATTTCCTGCTAGATATAGAAAAATTCTTAAAAATATGAGTGATAATAATGACAAGGTTAAATTTCATATTGATTGGGTATTATCCATGTCAAACTTAAGCCAAGAAGAAACAATGCAAAGTCTCGAAAAAACCCTTGACAGTTTTCCTGAACAAAGAGAAGAGGTACACGCTCTGATAAAGGAAGGAAAAACAGAGTTAGCCTTTGCTCTAACAACCGCAATACAAAGATCTTTCCTTTCCGCTTCACTACCACTTCTTAATGAACACTATCTTAGAATTTTTTCGTCTGATAAAACAGGCAGCTCTAGTCAAACTGTCTAAAATGAGACAAGAACATATTTATTTTTATACTGTCTCATTTGTCTCATTCTGCATTTTAGACCCCGACCCAAGTACCTCAAAACCGCTTCTAGTCAAACTGCCTGAAAAGCCTTACACTGATTGTAAGCTATGGGTACTTAACCCACTTACACCGCCAAGACAATTTAGTATCGGATAGACCCGAATACCCAGATTTTGTTGGGTGTTTTCTATGTTAAACTACAAGGACAAACCAAACATACCCCCTGCGTGAAACCAGATCCAATTGGATCTGGTTTTTGTTATAAGCAAAAACCACTACCGTTTGACTGATAGTAAGTTCATTTTATTCTTTACTTTTCGGTCTTTTTAAGGCATATTATAAATATGAAAGCAGATCAGGTGTCTATCTTTTCAACATATAAATGAAGGTAAAAATATGAATAAAATTGATGATGAAATTCTAGGAATTGATAAAGTTATTTGTAATAATATTGAAAAGTTTGATCCCTGTGACAGAGACTTGTTATCGCAGAATATCTTATCACAACTTAGAAATTTCGTTGAGCATATTTCACTGAAAATATATAGCAACGGGCAGGATATTGAAAATACTTATGATAATATTGTAAAAGCAAATGCTTATATAAAAACTAGAGGAGATTTAACTTTTTTAAGAAAACTTCATAAACTCTTGCAAATTACTGCTTCTCATTATACCCCTGATGAAGATAATTCAGTAAGATTAATGCTAAAATATTATGAATACTTGCTAAGAATAAAAACGTTTTTAAAAAACACTTACGATCTTGATGTTCTTGATAATATAAGTAAATTTCCCATAAAGACCGATCCTGCCCTTCAAGACTATTATGAGAAAATAGTTGAAAAAATTAACCAGCCAGAATCAACGAGGATAAAAAACACCTATGACGATCGATATTATATTCAGAAAATAAAACCGTTTTTTATCAGTTGTGAAGTCTATTACGAGGTGACTTTTACAACAGCTAACGACAAAGCAAGCAAATTCGATAGGATTATTGCGTTTACAAAACTTGATATATCTCAAAATTATGCTGTAAAGCTATTAATAAGCAACGATAATATACAAATTTTGGGTAAAGAAATGCCTATTCAAATTATTGATGGTTGGAAAGTATCAATTCGTCCGTGTGAACTTGATCATTTTGCTGATATATTTGGCAGTCACTCCAAGATACAAAGTGGAAATATTGAATATCGTGAATTAATGAAATTTTTAACAGCATATAATCTGAATCTCGTTGAAACTATTGATTTTGCAGATAATTATTATCAGAGTATTAAAAGCCAGATCACTCAAAAAGCGAAGACGACTCATTTCTTGGATGCTTTAGATAAAAGTCGTGAACTAATAAAAAACAATAGCCAGGGAAGTAATGTTATTAGATATTTGCTTTATAAGCTAAACAATAAAATTATTAAACAACAATATGAGAATGAGGAATGTGAAAAATTATCAAATTTAAATCTTAAATACGGATGCATCCCATTTGATCAAATGCCGCTTAATACTTCATTAATAGATCATAATCCAAAAAGCTCAGATTTATTTGATTGTATAGATTCAACAAATCGAACACATGAGATATTCGCAAGATTTATAAGAAACAATACCGAAATAAAAGGACAGCTTTACATTTCCAAAAAAGATATAACCGGCTTTGAAAATATTGATAGTCTCATACAATTGTATAATAAGGCCCTGTACTATAAACATACAGATCGCAGATTAGAAAGTTATAAAGATTATATCTATATAAGAGGCTACGAAAAAGATACTCTCCAAATTATTCAAAAACTTAAAGATCTATCCTTGAGTGGTGTAAAAAACTACTCAAACTCTGTTAATGCATGGTTGCAGTCGCTAACTTATCACATTGATTGTCCCGAAAAGAAAGAAGCTTTGAGAAAGATGTTTGAGAATTCAATGGTGGCTCTTATATATGGCTCTGCCGGAACAGGGAAATCTACCATGATAAACTATATATCGAACTTCTTTAATAATGAAAGCAAGCTCTATTTGGCGAATACTAATCCGGCAGTTGATAATTTAAGAAGAAGAGTGAATGCTGCTAATGGCACCTTTAAAACAATAGCTAAATTTTTATCTGAGAAAAATTCTGATACTGAATTTGATTTATTAATTATTGATGAGTGTAGTACGGTTAGCAATTCTGATATGCGTAAAGTTTTAGAGAAAGCATCCTTTAAATTATTAGTCTTGGTAGGCGATGATTTTCAGATAGAATCAATACTTTTTGGAAACTGGTTTAATATAGCGAAGTCTTTTGTTCCAAAAACTTCTATATTTGAATTGATTAAACCTTATCGTAGTAATAATCCCCATTTGCTTACATTGTGGAATAGGGTTAGAAATATAGATGAAGATATTTTGGAGCACATTACGAAAAATAAGTATTCAATTGTCTTAGACGAATCAATTTTTGAACACTCCGAAGAGGATGAAATAATTTTATGTTTAAACTATGACGGACTTTACGGAATAAATAATATCAACAGATTTTTGCAAGGGAATAATGAAAATGCTCCTATGCAATGGGGCGTTCACACTTATAAAGTTAACGACCCTATTTTGTTTAATGAATCAGAAAGATTCGCGCCTTTGATTTATAACAACTTAAAAGGCAAAATAGTTGGTATAGAAATTTTTAATGATAAAATTCAATTCGATATTGAGCTTGATGATAAGGTAATAAATCAGCTTGATGCAGAGAGATATGATTTTCAATTGATGCCAAATTCCGATAAGAGCAAATCAGTAATTCGTTTTTTTGTTAACAAACACAGAAGTACCGATGAAGATGATGATTCTGCTTCAGACACTATAGTTCCGTTTCAAATTGCTTATGCCGTTTCAATCCATAAGGCTCAAGGATTGGAATATAATTCGGTTAAAATTGTTATTACTGACGAGATTGAGGAAATGATTTCGCATAATATTTTTTATACGGCTATAACACGTGCAAAGGAGAAATTAAAAATATATTGGACGGCAGAAACAGAAAATAAAGTATTGAGTGGATTAGAAAAAAGAAACAATGGAAGAGATGCAGCGTTGTTGTCATCAAAGTTTAATCTCTAAGTCATATTTTTCAATAGTTACTGCCCTTATAATTATAATAAAGATATTTAGAGTTTAATCTTATATAAAAATGCTAGAAGATTCATTGTTTAGCTATTATAAACCACTCAGGAACAAACTCAGAAAAGTCCCTTTATGGGAATCTCTTGGTGTTATTAGGGCATACATGCAATATCTTCAGTTCAGCCAATCATTGCCACAAGACGTCCAAGTTATAAGGGAGTATTTGCAAGCAAATGATATTGAAAAAAGAAGATGGATGGCTGAATGGAATCTTGCTACATTGGCCAGAGAAATAATTTTAAATGCCCAAGATATCGAACCAAATCAATTCCTATCATCTTTAAAAAAATGGGATTATTTAGCTGATTCAATTAATAAATTAAAGACACTGGAAGGGAAGATATCTCAGCTATATTTAAATCAAACCAATATACTTAGTGAGTTGCGCAGGATATTTTTTCTAGAATCACCCTGGCAAATACAAAAACCGCAGTCTTCCATGATGTTTAGATATTTTTCGATCTATAGCGATGAAAATATTGATTTTATCGTTCAAAATAAATATGGTCTATCCATCAAAGATATATATACAATAGGCATGTTATTATTGAGAGTTTATATAAACAATCTTATAATATATTATCCACCACAAATTGAGGTAGAAGAAATTAATAAAGAAAAGCTTGATAAATTTCTCAAATATTTTGCCGAAGACATTTCAAATTTTAAAAAGATAATAGCCAATTCCAATAAAATAGATGAGAATTTTCTATATCAATTTAATCCGCTCAGATATTACCCAATTATCCGATGCACTAATATGGGAAAGGAAGCATTGATTTGCCCTATACCGACCTTTTTATTTTGGAGGTTAACAGGAGGTGTATATTATGATCTCGTAAAAGAAAAGGACTTTGATAATATTTATGGGAAAGCTTTCGAGAATTATATAAATGAAGTTTTGGAAAAGACTAATTTGCGAAATCTCAGAATTTATCGAGATGAAGAATATTATCCCAGACCTGGAATTCCAAAAAAGACAGTTGATTTTATCGTAAGCGACAATAAAGAACTATTATTCATCGAATGCAAAGCTAAAAGATTGTCGATAGACTCTCAAATATTGATAGATATTAATGAAAAAGCTGATAAAGATTATAGCATTTTAGCGGAAGGTATTTTTCAACTTTATAAAACATTAGATGATTATTTAAACAACTTATATACCAGTTGCAAATATAATAACCAATCAATATATCCTTTGATATTGACTTTAGAGAACTGGTTTATGTCGGGCCATAATGATATCGGTGTTAATAACTTAGTAAAAGAAAAGGTTATTAATCTGTTTAGAGAAAATAAGCTGTCACTAGAACTCTTGGAAAAATATCCATATTCGATAATGTGTATTGAAGAATTTGAAATTGCCATTCAAGCTATGCAGCAGACTTCATTTAAATCCTTTATTGAAACCAAGATATTGGATAAAGAAAAAAGCACTTGGCCCTTTTATTCCTATACTAATAATTATTGTAAAGAACACTCAGTGGTAATCAAAGAATTATTTGATGATAATTATATTAAAAAAATATTTCCTGAAAACTTTACTCTTTAATTAGCGTTAACCTCTTCTCTCTCAACACTATCCTGCTTCTCAAATTAGCCAGTAATTCTCTCTTCTCCGTAGCACTTCCTTCTTTAAGCACATATTTTGCATAAACTCGCAAATCAACTGCGGGCTTTTGTTTTTTAATACTAGATTTTTCTCCGAATACCATGTTTTGGAATTTGTTAAACCTATCAACTTCCATCTCTAGTCTAGTTCTCATTCCTAGTTCATTTATATCTATCTTATCAAGTATTTTTAAAAGTTCCGCGATAAGTTCCTCTTCTCGGATATACTTATTCTTGCAATCCCTGTCTCTGGCCCGACTGCATCCATAATAAATGTAATGAGCCGTTGTTCCGTCTTTGAGTTCTTTATATTTTTCTTCTGCTGATATTCCCGATCCACATAATCCGCAAGTGATTAGCTTAGTAAATGCAAACTCTTTGTTTTCCCTAACAATCTTATCTCGTTTTAATTGTGCCTGGGCTTTTTCAAATAGTTCTTGTGTAATTAAGGTTTTGTGTTTTCCGTGGTACCAATTACCACTTCCGACTGGTCGTTCAAACATGCCATAATAGAAATGGTTATCCAAAACTCTATATACTCCGCTTAAGGTTAATGGTTTGTTACCTCTAGTGTAGAAATTAAGGTCATGTTTTAGCCAGTTATATACTTGTCTTCCGCTATATTTCTCATAAGCTACTTTTTCAAATATCTGCTTAATCACAGGAGCTCTTAATGGATCTTGGATAACTTGGCACTTCTTGTCCATTCTTTTTTGGTTTAAGTACCCCAGCGGTGCCACTCCTACCCATAGTCCCATCTCTGCTCTGGTCCGTAATCCACGCCGGACATTAACTCCTCGATTATCATTCTCAAGTTTAGCTTGGGATCCTAATATCATCAGTAAAAATTTTTCATTAGGATTATTTCCGAATTTCTGTCCATAAGTTCTGATTTCTTTCAATACTCCTTGATCCATCAGATCTACTATCGCTCCCAGATCTCCGGCATTTCTGGATATTCTGTCCGGTGCCCAAGTAAGGATAGCATTGAATTTACCCGTTCTAATATCTGCTACAAGTTCGTTGAATATTTTTCGCTGGCCAGTTTCTTTGGCACTGTGGGATTCTCTCCTTATCTCGATAACATTCAAGTTCTCTCGATTTGCTAGCTCCAACATTTCTTTGACTTGACTATCTATCGAAAGGACCTGCCTTTCTTCCGATTCGGTTGATTTACGGGCATATAGACAATATTTTATGTCTTCTTTTGCAGTGATTATTTGATTTGGAGTCTGAAATTCCTTAATTTCCATACATTTTCCCTTATTTATTACACTACAATGAATGACACATAGCACGCGGGGCGTCCAGACTACTAGCTGTTGATAACTTAAGTCTTCTAAACGATATGGAATTGCCAATTTTTCTTTACTTTTAGCGTAAAAAGAGGTAAAGTAACGATAGTTTAATACCGATTTCTAATAGGTTGTAAAAACTATTATTGAAAAATTAACAATGATGAAAATTAAAATATATGATGTTGGATCAAAATAAAGAAAAAACCCTATTGCAGAGAATTTCCGAGCTAGAAACTGAGCTTAAGAAAATTAAGAAGCAAAAAACTTATGGTTTAGTTTGGGAAGATAAACCAGAAGAAATTGTTATGGATTGTAAACGCAATATACCTATCCTACAACTAAAAGAAAAAAGGAAGGAAATCGATCCTGTGATTATCACAGACAAATCGAAGGATGAAAATATTTTGATTGAGGGGGATAATTATCATGCCTTAACAGTTCTGAATTATACCCATAAAAATAGTTTTGATGTCATATATATTGATCCGCCCTATAACACCGGCAATCAAGATTTTGCCTATAATGATAAATTTGTGGATTTGGATGATAACTTTCGTCACAGCAAGTGGGTTTCTTTTATGTATAATAGGCTAACCTTAGCAAGAAACTTACTTAAGAAAACAGGCCTAATTTTTATTAGCATAGATGACAATGAGTATGCAAATTTAAAATCACTCTGTGATATTATTTTTGGAGAAAATAATTATCGAGCATCTATAACCGTTAAAGGTAACCCTCGAGGACGTGACTATGGTGGCGTTGCTAGAATGCACGACTATGTTTTGGTGTATTCATCAACTGATCAATCTGAAATATTCAGCATATCTGATGAGAATAAGGAATTTCCGTTTCAGGATGCATTAGGCGGATTTGAAACCAGAGAATTAAGGAATCGCAACATTGCTTTTAATGATAAAAATAGACCGAATCTTTATTACCCCTTTTATATCAATCCTAATAAACAATTAGACAACGGTTTTTTTGAAATATCCCTAGATAAAAAGCCTGGCTGGTTTGAGCTTTTTCCTAAAGAGTCACAGGGCATAAAAACAGTCTGGAGATGGGGTAAGTCTAAATCCTTAGAAAATCTTAATATTGAAATAGCTGCGAAAAAGATGCAAGATGGCGGATATCAGATAGTTGAAAAATATAGAAAGAAAGAAAAGATGGTGCGCTCGATTTGGGACGATAAAGATGTAAATACAGAAAAAGGAACATTGCTGCTAAAGGAAATTCTTGAAAAAAAGATATTCGGATATCCAAAGCCAGTAGAAATGATAAAGAGAATCATTGAAATGGGATCAATCACAAAAAACATTAAAGTACTTGATTTTTTTGCGGGTTCAGGTACTACCGGCCATGCTGTTCTTGAATTAAATAAACAAGATGGCGGGAACCGCAAATTTATTCTATGCACAAATAACGAAAATAACATCTGTGAAGAAGTAACATATGAACGAATTAAGCGTGTAATGAAGGGGTATAAAAATAAAAAAGGAGAGCAAGTAGAAGGCTTAGGTGGCAATCTTCGCTATTATAAAACTGATTTGGTCGATATCGAAAAATTACATGGTACACCAGATAATGCAAAAATTAAGTTAACTTATCAGGCTGGTGAAATGATTGCTTTGCGCGAAAGCACATTAAATGAAGTTGAGAAAAATAATTGGTGGCAAATATTTGAAGGATTGGGAAAAATTACAGCTATTTACTTTAAGGAGGACAAAGAGAAATTACATAACCTAGTTGGTATATTAGAAAAAAGAAAGCAACCTGCTGCCCTATATATTTTCAGTTGGGGCAAGAATGAGTATACCAACGAATATAGCTCTGACAATATTCATGTTGAAGATATTCCAGAACCAATTCTTGAAGTTTATAAAGAAATTAATCGCCTATAATATGTTTGCACTAAAACCATTTCAGGAAACTGCCATAGCTAAACTTAAAGATCAGTTTTTAGATTTATGGAAAACTTCTGAAAATCAACTGCCTCTAGTTTTCAAATCTCCAACAGGGTCAGGAAAAACTGTGATGTTAGCACAATTTTTACGTGATATTGTTTCTGATCCTCGTTTTGTTGGTAACGACGCTGCTTTTTTATGGATGTCCAAAGGCCCTACTCTTGTTGAGCAGAGCAAGAATAAGCTCTTTGAGTATTATGGCGGCGCTTCGGAATTGGAGCTTTTGGATATAAATGATCTTAATCACAAGGTACTTACTCACAACAGTGTTTTTTTCATAAATTGGGAAAAATTAAAAGGACAATCGAAAGAAGTTTTAAAAATTAGGCGTGAAAACGAACAGGATGTTTCTTTTGATGGAATGATTGAGGCTACTCATGAAGAGAAAAGGGAAATCATAGTGATTATTGATGAAGAACATCTTGGAGCTGACACCGACAAAGCTCTTGAACTTATTGATGGTTTAATTAAACCTAAAATCATCATCCGTGCTTCTGCAACTCCAAAATACGAACCGACTCTTAGCGACATAGAAGACAATCAAGCTGGGTTTGTTCGAGTGAAACGTGAAGATGTTGTGCGAGAAGGACTAATAAAAGAAAAGATTATTTTTCAGACCGAAGAAGATTTGAATCAAAAACAATTCAAACATATGGATCAAGATGAGATTCTTCTTGAGCTTGCATATAATAGACGAATTGAGCTGGTAAAATACTACAAGGAATTAGGTTTAGATATTAATCCCCTGGTACTTATTCAACTTCCGAATGATGACAAAGCTTCGGCGGAAACAAGCAGTACTAGCAAACAAGATATAGTTGTAGAATTTTTAAAAAAGAAAGGTGTTTTAGAAAATAACATCGCTATTTGGCTGTCTGAAGATAAAGTTAATCTTGATGACATTGAAAAGAACGATTCTCCGATTGAATTTTTACTCTTCAAACAAGCCGTAGCCACTGGCTGGGATTGTCCTCGTGCTGGTGTGCTGGTTATGTTTAGGGAAATAAAAAATCCTACCTTTGCCATTCAAACTGTAGGTAGGATTCTTCGCATGCCAACTGGCACCCATTATGGCAAACCAGAACTAAATTTAGGTTATTTGTATACTAATTATAAACGCAATGAGGTAATTAGTGAATATGACAAGAATAAATCTGAAAATAAACCGGCAATTTTTGGCAGTTATCGCAAAAAGAATATTGAGCCAATCCAGATCGAATCAGTATTTATGGGCCGTTCGGACTATAACGATCTCGGCGATTCATTCCAGACTACTTTTAAAAAAATAGCTAATAAATATTTTGGGATTAAAGACGGAGATAAAGATGCTAAAAAAAAGCTGATTGCCAAGGATTTTGACATAAAACCAAGCGTAACTAACGGAATTATTGTCGGTGTGGAAATTGATGATTACGATAATTTCGTTAAAGAATTATTAGCCGAGGGAGGAAATCATGATCAAGAAATGTCTCAAAACGATATTGAGAGATTATACAACCTTGTCTGCTTTAATATTATTAGCAAGCAGACGGATGAGAATAAGAAATTTGCACCAGAACGTTCTTGGGGAAAATTAAAAACCGCTTTAAATGTATGGCTAATTCCAATGCTTGGTGATAATCGTAATGATGCTTACAAGGCAATACTAAATGACATTCTGAAGGAATCTGGAGTTTTACGTCCTATTATCGGAGAGGCATTGGAGACTTATAGGCCTATCCGCGACCAGGAAGTAAATAAGAAAGCTGTTCGTTCCAAGAGAATTGAGATTATAGAGATACCTAGACCTTCTTTATTTTTTACTGATAGTTATCAGGATATGAAAGTTAAATATTCTGCTATGGAGCCGTTCTATATTAGCAAGGAAGTAGTAGAAAATGAAAAATTCTTTATTAAATTCTTAGAAGAAAGCAACGATATTGAATGGTGGTATAAAAATGGAGATTCTGGTAGTGAATATTTCTCAATCTCTTATTATAACCCTGACGAGAATAAAGAAAAACTATTTTATCCTGACTGGATTATAAAGACCAAAAACAAGATTTGGATAATTGATACTAAAGCAGGCTTTACTGCCGAATCAAATGATACAAAATATAAAGCCGAAGCTTTGCAGGAATGGTTAGCGGGAAAAAAGAATTTTTGTGGTGGAATTGCAGTTAAGGATGCCAACGGGTGGAAAATTAATCAGGATAAAAATTATTCATATACTCCAACGATGAAGGGATGGAATAGTATTATATTCTAATAAAATGAAATATTTCCTAAACAAAGAAATTGTAGCACTCTTAAATTATATTCAAATAAATTTTAATGACTTACTGCTTTCATCGGCAGCAGGTATGTTTCTTTTTTGGATTGCTGGAATTTTTCAATCAAATATAAAAGATTTTTTTGATAGTATTATTCCATTTTTGCCTGCACCACAATATATTATATTATTTGAG
This sequence comes from Patescibacteria group bacterium, assembly GCA_041670805.1. Lineage (GTDB taxonomy): Bacteria > Patescibacteriota > Minisyncoccia > JAHIHE01 > JAGLIN01 > STD2-77. The sequence goes on along the minus strand of JBAXYM010000003.1, from coordinate 33,640 downwards.
TTAGTAATATTTGGAGCCGTTTGGAAAAAAGGCATTTCAATTTGGCGCAAATACCGAGAATCTTATTTCATAAAACAACCACAGTTTTCTGCTGTTGATAGTTTGTCTTTAGTCAGTTTTTTAGGCATATGGTGGTTATTATCAAAACATTTTCTAGATTTACCTTGCTTTCGAGTTGTCTTATTCCCTATAATATTTTTTGCTTTAGCAACATATCTGAAGGCTCTATTGTCTACAATCAAAGAGAAAAAAATAGAAAATCAATTGATAGATAGTCTTGGCGAACAAACAAAGCTGTTAACAGATGAGCCGATAAACGATAATGGCAATGACCTAATTGGAAGAAAGAGATTCGCCGATGCATTAAAAGATAACATTTATAAATTATCTTTTAAAGAATCATTCGTCATGGGTCTATATGGATGTTGGGGGGAAGGTAAAACATCTGTCTTAAACTTACTTAAGAGAGAGCTGGAAAATGACCAACAACTGCTAGTTTATGAATTTGATCCTTGGTTCTTCGGAGAAAAAGATGCTTTAACGGTGAACTTTTATCATGGATTAGAGAAGTTGTTAGAAGAAAAGTATTTAGTGCCTAACAAAGTGAAGAATTATCTTAATTTCTATCCAGAGGTATTAATCAAGGGTTTTGCAAATTTATCTTTACAGTTACATAATAATACCGAAGATCGACCGTTGAAGCTCAAGGAAAAAATTGAAAAATTTGTAGCTTCACTAGACAAGAGAGTTTTAGTTATTATAGACGATGTTGATCGTCTTCAGGCTAATGAGATTCTAGCTGTATTCCGGCTTGTAAAACTAACAAGCCGTATGAATAATATGGTCTTTTTACTTTGTTTTGACCCTTCGATAGTATCTTCAATTTTACAAAATAACAAGGAGATAGGCGATCCTGTGAATTATGTTGAAAAAATCATTCAATTGCCGATATATTTGCCATCGACTGATCATAGAAAGATTGATGACTTTCTACTATTTTCATATCCAGATTCCGGACGCATATCAGAAATTGATAAATTTTTTGATGGTATCAAGATCGATAGCATTAGAAGAAAGGAGTTTGATGAAGAGTTTACAAAAACTTATCAATCTAATTTAAAACCATTTTTCCCCACATATAGAGCCGCTAAACGTTATCTTAATAGTATCTTCTTTAGGTTGCCGTTTATAGAACGTGAAATACACTTATACGATTTTTTCATTTTAGAAATCTTTCATACTTTCTTTCCAGATATATATAATGATATAAGAAAAAACTGGTGGTTTTATGTCTCTCCTTGGTCTTTGGAGCTTAGAGCATATACTTACCTGCCATATGATGATAGAGAAAAAAGAGAAACTATAAAGAGTCATATAGAAATAATTACACAAAATAATAAAATAATTATATCTTTGCTGGAGGATATTTTTCCAGAGATAAAAAATGCATTTGATAATAACAGCTATGGAGGTTTGGTCGAAGAGTACAGAATTAAAAGGAGAATAGCTCACCCGGATTGTTTTTATAAATATTTTACATTAGGAGTGCGTGAAAACGTAATATCTGATTCTGAATTTGATGACATACTCAAAGCATGGAAGCTTTCTGATAATTTAGAAAATGACATCAAAATATCGTTTTTTGAAAAATACCAAAAAGAATTAAAACTAATTGATCTTTTGCACCTTCTTAAGTTGTATGCAAAAGAGGTTAACAAAGAGATTGCCCTAACATTGATTAGAGTTATTTATCAAAATTGTAACAGATTTATGCAAAGTGGAGATTTGTGGGACAACGAATATAATCAAGCATACGGATTAATTTTTCGGTTATTGGAAGACAATAAGAAAATAGAAGAAAACCAGATTCAAGGGATTTTAAAGGAAATTATTCAACGAACAGAACGTTTGGATTTTGTTTCTACGGTAGTTCTTTCTTGCAGTGAGGGTCGAAGCAGCAGTTTATATAGAATTCATCAGAATATTAATCATGAAGAACTAAAAAATATCATCAAAAAACGATTAAAAAAATATTTTATTAAGGAAAATAGGAATGTTTTTACACAGTATAAAAAATATAACGAGTTCGCCATTATTCTCTTTCAATGGGCGGTTGATTGGAGCGACGAAGATAGAGATCGTAATGAGGAAGTAACTGATTACCTCATAAAAACATTTAGAAAAAATCCGAGAGATACTGGCTTCTTCTTGAAGCATTTTGTGAAAGAAGGACTAGACTATAAAAAGGAAAAATATTTCCAGTATAATGATTTTAAGATCGCCTACAATCCAGATAAATTCAGTGTATGTTTGGCTGAATTAGGAGATAAAGCTTGGTCAGACAAAAGCGAGAAAGAGGCCATAGAATTGTTTATAAAAGCAAATTCTCTAGATAAAAGTAAATCAGCTTCTATATCTGAAATAGTTTTGTAATTAGATAGACAAAAACTCATCATGCTGTCTATGCTAAATCAGATAGCTTAAATCAAATTGAACTGAGAATATTGGATTAGCTATTCTCTTAAAGCAAAACGACTCTTGGCATACTGTAATTGTTATTTGCAACCTTTAGTACTAATAAAGTGAAAGCATCGACTAAATCATCGTGCTTATCGATTCCAAAGTTAAGCATTTGTTCAATTAGCCTTTCAGTGCCCTTTCGAGGGAAAATAATTTTTCCGGATTGGATTAGAGCAGTGGTTAGCGTCAATCGAGATAATTTATCCTGACCATGTATTTTTACCCCTTCAGCAGGAATTCCTTTTTCAATTAATTGCTGATACAAAGAAGCTTGAAAAGCGACATCTTCAACATATATCATACTGTAGCCAAGAACAGTTTCTAATGCCTTTATTTTTCTAATCATATCTGGAAATTCCATTTTTTCATTGATCGGATTAGGCAAGATATAAAGTTTAAAACTATCGTCAATGGAATAAACTTTGGCTGACACAATGGCTGTACAATCCGCGGTATCTTTTTTGGAGATAGCCAGATCAACACCACTAACCGTGGATGTATAATGTTCAGAAGATTGTGGAAGCACATCATAATAATGAATCCATTCCCTGTGCACGACCTGTCCGATATTAGGTACAATTCTCAATAAATATTCTCTTTGCCAAGAAATTTCATTGCCTACTTTCATTTTCTCCAAATCAATCAATTCCTTGGTAGGAAATTTGCCAGGCCAATTTGTTTGGTCTCGATGATCAGTCAGAGGATAAGCTCTAAAAATACCATTTAATTTATTCTCTTCAATATTGGCCTTAAGCCGCATCAGCAAACTGTCTTCATGTAATAAATTGCCGACAACAACCACTTTAGTGCTCCGATCACCGGAAGGAATTACTTCTCCCGTCAGCCAATTATAAGTTTTATCACGCCCTTCCCGCGTTTTAACTGAATTTAAATCTTCGACATCATCGCAGACTATAAGGTCGGGACGGTTGGCTCCATGCCGCAGGCCTCTCACACTTTGTTCACAAGAAGCGGCGGTAATACGGGCATTGAATTTAGGAATTACCAACGAAGTAGAACCCCATTCTTCATTCTTTTCTTCGAATGGCCCCAGTTCGGAGCGCAATAGTCGATTACTTTCCAGCTCCCGCTTCAAATTGCTTAAATGCATCCTGGCCTGATACTGGGTTTGGCTGATAATTATAACAAACTTCTTCTGTTGTTTGCCTAGAATTGACCAGATTGGATATGACATAGTCATGATAGTTGATTTGGCCGAACCGCGAAAACTTACAATGACAGCCGTGCTGATATTATCGCTTTGGGTAATAGCAAATAGTTCTCTCTGAAAATCAGCGGTTGGATATTTAACATAATGATGAAAATAAATATGAAAAAACCAATAGTGGCTTTCGGTGGCTACTTTGGTACGAATATCTTTATCCCTAATAATATCGGACATCAACTCGTAGGTTTGTTCAGCTATCGTTTTCATTGGTTTTAATATCTTGTTTCTGCTCTAGGTCAAAGGAAGCAAACTCAAGGGCTTTCTTAATTAATGTTTGTTGTTCAAGTGATAATTCTTGGCTGGTATTTATGTTTCCGTCAATTTCCAGACGATTCCTATAATCCACGTGATGATGTTTAAGCCAGTACATAACGGCCTGGATATTTCTGTCTTTGACGGCACTAATTAATTGGCTTTCAGCTAAGTCGTTAACCAGCAATCTACCGCCTCTGATTGCTTCATCGACCTGCCTACCGAATTCCTTATCCTGCGCTTTCCAGCGATAAAAAGTCGGACGGGCAATCCCCAGTTTTTCGCAAGCAATTTGAATAATTGGTGTTTTGCTCAGCTGTTCAAGCAATAATTTTTTGTTTTGATCATTCTTCTTCATAAATTAATTTAATTTCTTGTTTAGTTATATGTGCCCAGCGCTTCATAATAATTGCACAATATTCTAAGTCATACTCGACCATTAGACAGCGCCTTTTAGTTAGTTCGGCTGATATTAGGCAAGTGCCCGAACCACCAAAGCAATCATAGATAGTATCGCCGATATCGGTAGAATTTAATATTAAATGACTGATTAATTCCATGGGTTTGGTGGTAGGATGCAAACTGCTCTTATTCGGTTTTGGATAAAACAAAACAGATTTGTCCTTACTTCGCTTAAAAGCATGAGCGCCAAACCAACCGAATAAAATCAATTCATGCTGAGGCAGATAGTCTTTACGCCCGATTACGGCATGATTCTTTACCCAAATAATTAATTGCGAGAAATAAACATCAAGTTCGTCAAGCGCCTTTTTTAAGGCAAAGAGCATTTTATCACAGTTGAAGATATAAATGCTATTTTTCTTGGCTAGGTAAAGCAAGGGAATTTTTAGCCACTGCTTTGTAAATTCGCAGTATTCTTTCTCTGAGGAAATATTATCGTTGAGAATTCTCTTGTTCACTTTTACCTTAGAAAAATTTTTTTTGCTCTCGACAAAGCTAATGCCATAAGGCGGATCAGTGATAATGGAATTTATTTTTGAACCCGCAAGGAGCTTTTGCACCAGCTCGGAATCCAACGAACTGCCGCAGAGCAACTTATGATCGCCTAGTTGCCAAATCTGGCCGTGTTTAAGAGATTTTTCTGGATTTGTTTCCTGTGAGTTTCTCATATCTTTGAATTATTAAATCAACAAATACTGGTTCGCGTTCGACCAAGTACGCAGACCGTTTTAATTGTTCGCAAGCTATCAACAGGCTCCCAGAACCAGCAAATAAATCAAGGATAATATCGCCCGGTTTGGAACACCTTCGCAAAGCTTTTTCATGAAGCATAGGTGGCTTCTCGGTTGGGTGTTGATAGTCAGAGCCACTCAGTTTTCTGACAAGCCAAATATCGATCATATCATATATGTCCTCCAGTGTGCGATTGCCTGTGCCAATTTCTTTATTCATAATCTCTGATAAGTTGAGTACTTTATCGGCAAGAAAAGGACTGCCGATTGTGCCGTAAACACAAGGTTCGTATTGCTTATTAAAGGCTATTTGCGGTGTAGGCGTGGAACTATTCTTTACCCACAAGCAGACTCTTCTATTTTGAATACCCAATTCTTGATAAAGAATTTGAAACAGCCATATATATGATTGGTCGCAATAAGTAAAGATATGGACATCGGGCTTGCAGACTAAAAGTCCGTTTTGCAAAGATTTTCCAAGAAACTCTTTATACTCGGTCTCACTTTTAGAATCATTAACCGTGCCGCCGTAATGCTGTTTGCCGCCAATCCCTTTGTTGTAATTCAGGCCGATGTTGTATGGCGGATCCTGGTAAATCATATCCGCTTTGTTTTTGCCAAATAGTTTTTTGACTGTTTCAGGATCGGTGCTATCTGCGCAAATTAATTTATGATTGCCAAGCAAATAAATATCTCCTAGCCTGGCCTTCGGTTTTTTAATCTTTTCCAGTTCCACTTCAACATCAAATTCATCATCTTCTACTGTTAAGTCTTCAAAGAGATGCGATAAATCATTTTCATCGAACCCGCTAATAGCCAAGAGGTCAAGATCGAAGTTTTGTACCAACTTCTCCCAATCCCAATCACCGTGGACACGATTGCTCGTAAGTAAATATTGGTCGTATTCTCTCTGGCTCAATTTACGATTCGGCACTCTAACTTCAATGACCTCGTTTTCTCGTCCTAACAATTTGAGCACCATCAATCTTTGATGGCCTGCCAGCACCTTTTTGTCGGTATCTATAACAGGAATCTCAACCAAATTAAATTTTTGCAGACTCCTTTTCAAATCCTCGATTTGTTTCTGGCTCATTACACGGGGATTTTCGTCATTGGGGATAAGTTCTGCCACCGAACATTTTTCAGTGTGCCATTCTAACCTTTGTTTTGTAGACATATAAATTATACTTAGGCTTATATCAAAATTATGGGATATATTTTAAATAATTTATATCCATCACATCTCCATCAGCCATCAAAAAATACCTCTTAAATAAAGGTATTTTTTATACTTATCCACTGGAGATGCAAAGGTGTTGGTTAATCGGTCAAAATGATATTGTATAGCGGGTTAATTCTATAACCAGAGCCACGTTTGCTTTTGATTAAATTCTGCGCCTTAGGTAGCTTCAATTTCTGTTCCATAATGGAATTAATCTGCCCGACAGCATCTGAAAAAGATTTTACATTTGTAGATTTAACATATTTTTGGATAGCTGCTGTTTGCACGAAATCATTCTGCTCGGCGAGGAAAGCAATTATTCTTTTCTTCAAGCCGTCGTTTTTAAAATCGTAACTATATCGCATTCCATTGATATTTCTGAAAATCATCCCATTCGATGCAAGAGATATTTCTATAATGTTAGTATCAACTTTGTACCCATTAATCTTTTTATCAAGCAATCTGATAAAATCAAGCCACTTAGCCTTTTTATTTGTTTTAACGATGCAGAGTTTATTGCAGATAAAATCTGATCCTTCTAGCCATTCGCCGAAGATATATCCTACGCTTAATAGCTTGGGAATGCCGAAATCTTTTTCCAAATGAAAAAAGCACAGCTCATCTTTCTTTTCCAAGTTCTCATATGCCACTATTTGCACTTCGAAAAAGGCATACACTGCATTAATAACTGGCAAGCATTGTTTGACTGTTCGTCTAGATATTTGTTGTTCCATGCCATTAATTTAGCATATTTGCGAATATTTTACTATGATTACCAAATAAACTCTTTGTATAAATTATAAACAGATTATAAAAATGTTAACATATCCATATCCAAAAGACAGCCCTCAACATTTTATCCTGCTTAGCTAAGAAACTGCATCCGCGAGTCTTATGATTTGTTTTTAAGAAGTAAGAACTCCCTGTGTTGTCCATAGGACACACAGGGTAATTCACAATGTAAAAAAACTGTGTTAAGAAAAAACAATTCAGATTTAGATATTCATTGCTTTATAAGTATCAGAAATAAATATATAAAAATTTTATCGTATGGGATCTAATTTTTATGATAAGATTATCCCTCGATATTTTCGCTGCTTATCACCTTTATTCCATTCCGCTTCAAGAGCGCCGTGGTAACGCCGTCACCTTCAATCAGCGTGCCGGAAAAAGTTCCGTCATAAGTGAAGCCGCAGCCGCAGGAAGGGCTTTTTGATTTGGCAATAAATTTTTTCGCTCCCGTGAGCTTTGCGATTTTCAATGTTTCCTCCGCCCCTCTCACGAATTGGGCGGTTACGTCTTTTCCTTCTTTGTTTATAACTTTGCACTTCCCCGCCAAAACATCTTCCCCCGATCCGCCTTGTATTTCTTGCGGAATTCTGGGAGTGCTTAGCCCGCCAAGCTGTTCCGGACATACAGGAATAAATTCTCCGGATTTTACAAGTTCAAGTATCTTTGGGGAAATTTTTGATTTTCCATTCCATGCGCAGTTTATTCCGCACAGGCAGGCGCTGATAAGTTTCATATTGGTTGGAAATTATAAAATAAAAAAGCTAACAAAAAATAATGTTAGCAATTAAAATTCATTCAAATTCTTTTGCTGTACAGATACCTGATCTGTATCGAGCATCTGTTTCAGCCTGACTAATGTTATTTCTACTCCTCTTCGGTTTATGCCTAGTAAGGGAATCTCTATGCCATCTCGCTCAAGTTGTTTCTTTAATTCCTCAATAAAAATACCCGGCTGACGATACGCACCATTGTTAGAATATTGCAATTTTATTGAACATGAAGGAGAGTTTTCTATTCCCAAAATACCTGCTATTTCATATCCATTTTCTAGGATTGCTTTAATCTGCTCCATAACCTCCGATGCGCAGTTCATACAAATTTCTCTGAATTCAGGAGTATCATATTTTTTAATGCTTTGCGGAAGTCTTTGCAACCCGTTTTTATATCCCCCCAGCTTGCTTTCGGGGCAAGGCATTTGAATTATATTCAGATCGTGCTTCATTATTTCTTCTATAATGTCAGTCATTACGGAAGAAAAATCATATCTGACAATACCTTGAGCCTGAAAGGCTTGGCAAAGTACACAGAAAGGAATAAAAATAAATTTCCTGCTCCTTTTGTCCTGTGTCTGTGTTTTTGTTTTACTCATTTTTTCCTCCTAGTCTGATTTCTAACTCAGAAGAGATTAAATTCCTCGCTCTTGGTAAGATAACTTTTTCAAAATATCTTGCTACCGCTTGTTGTATTTCCTCTTCCGGTTGTTTGTCCTCTGGTAGCGGAGCTCCAAGCAAGCACTGTGATTCCAGCGTTTTTGGGATGAATCCTCTTCTCAATAAAAGATTTTTTTGTTCCCAGCCGGAATTTAAATCCCATACGGGCAGTAAAAGTTCAATAGAGAATTCGGACATGAGTTCTTTGAATTTCTCTATCATACAGGGTAATTCTATCACAAATCCCTGATCTTTTCGAGCCCCGTCTGCAATGTAATTTATTCCTTTTTCTTTTGCCTTAATAATAGACCAGATATACATTGCTGATCTGCATGTTAGGCAGTTAAATTGCGAGACGGTCAATTCGCCATATTCCTTGATTACTTCGCTTGGCTTCATATTTAGATATGGCAGGAAAAACTCTCGCCATATTCCCGCGGTACATTGTACGCCGAGGAATTCAGCCTTATCTTTTCCATAATGCGCAATAATCCTTTTGGCACCGTGTTCGACATTGTTTGATCCTAGCCCAGCTCCGTTTTCAAATGTAACCATATATACTTTAAAGCCTCTTTCTGCCAGGTTGCATGTTGCAAGAAAAGAATCTTTTCCTCCAGAAAACAATACGAGTACATTTTTCGGGGGTATCGTGGTTATCTAGCTCCTTTTTGTTTATACCTAGACTTTATCTTAATAACATGGGGGATAAAGTCCAGGCTATAGGCTTAGTTATACGAAAACTATGAGTCTAGACTTTAAATATTAGATAATCCTTATAATTTAGAACAAGAATGCAAAATAGTCAAGAAACGGAAATTTTTACTAAAGCTAGGACTTTTAGTTAACTATCAGATTCTGTTCGGAGACGCAAATTCAATAATGATTGAGACACAGTTTTTTATCGTGTCTCGCTAATTTTTCGGCTAATCATAGAGGAAAAATAGGTTAATCGGACACATTTGAAAACTACTAAAAGTGTCTCATTTGTCTCATTTTGCCATTTCAGACCCCGACCCGAGTACCTCAAAACCCCTTCTAGCCAAACCGCCTAAAAAGCCTTATACTGACTGTAAGTTACGGGTACTTAACCCGATTACACCGCATTTAGGAGGGATGAGAAGTTTATGCCCGCTGCCGGGTAAATCCCTCCTCTTCCGCATTTAGGAGGGATGAGAAGTTTATGCTTGGCAGGGTAAATCGCTCATACGCAAAATGTGGTGTTTACAATAGACGCCATCTTTGCATTCGGATCACACCAGAAATGGTGTGAAGTGTTACGCAAGAACGTTCTCTCCCGCGTGGTTCACATCATTTCTGATGTGATCCGAAATACGGAAATTCACAATTCGAAATCCAGAAATGCATTCTTGCATCCGGACCACACCAGAGATGGTGTGGAATGTTACGCAAGAACGTTTTGCCTTGCTTGGTTCACATCATTTCTGATGTGGTCCATAAATTCAAAATCCATAATTCAAAATACAACGAACTACGTCAGAGCGAGGCAGCACTGTTTGTGTGATTTGGAAAATCATATATTGCCGAATAGCTAGGTGAGTCTCCTCCTCTTCCGCAAGCGTTCGATGGGCAAAAATTTTCTACCAAAACCGGTCTTTCGGGACCATCTTCCCTGTTCCTAACCTTCAATAAAAACTCAACCGTGAACGGTTGAGTTTTTATTGATTGGATTTCTTAAACTAGCAAGTTATACCAAAGAATAGACATCCGTCAAATATCTGTCATTCCGGAATTTCGGTACTCCGAAATATCCGGAATCCCGTAGCTATGCAGGACAAGTATTGTATTTCATTTCCACCGACTTGGTAACGGGATCCCGGATATTTGCTGCGCAAATTCCGGGATGACGGTTTTTTAGAAAGCAATAGATATAAGCGTCGGGAGGTGCACAGGCGAGAGATCAACGTAAAGATCCCTTAATCCATACATTATAAGCTAAATAGTATCATATGCAAATAAATATCATTCAAGGGATTCCTACTGGAATGACAAAAATATTATTTGATAGGTTTGATGAAATAGCTCTGAAGATAATCGGGCTGGAAGAAGTGCCCTGTCCGTATCTGTTAAAAACCATAGGTGAACCGCACTGGAAATAGCATAAGTACCGTATAAGAAACATTCCACTCCATATTTCGCGCTATCCGGTGTAATCCAAATGTCGGTTTAATTATTGCACATAGAACTCTAAAACATTATTGCCAATAACCGCTTTTGCAAGTATATGTATTCTCGAAACGATAAATCTTTTCGTCTTCTCCTTCCGCCAAATCACAAAACGTACACTTGTCCGTCACTTTATCTGAATATTTAGCCAGCATAACACGATCCGTCCATGCTTGATCACAAGACCCTGCAACGATATTATAATACCCGGGCTTATCCTTTTCGCACCCTCCTCTATATCCGCCCTTAATATCAGCAAAAAGATTGTTATTTTCGCCCACCGTCGTTCCCAGTGGCACCCAATAAACAAAATGTTGATCATCACTGCTTTTTTCTTTATCATTCGTCACCAAAATGGCGCAAGGATAAATTTCCGTACCGGTCTCCACGTATCGCTTAGGTGCATCAAGCTTTATCTCTTCCCATTTTCCCGTTTGTAAATTTTGCCTCTTCTCGATTGTATCATAAACAATATTGAAATCCCCCCAAGTCGAATCATTGGTTCCCTCCATCTCCAATAACTCATCGGAGTGTATTTGGGCATCATTAGTCAGATCATATTCAGGAAGATTGGAAACAGTATCCGTATCGGAACTGTCAGCGGTGTCGGTGTCGGTAACGGCATCGCCGGCCTCTTTAGAACTCTCATTTTGGGTATAACCATGTCTGGCGTTAAGATTGATCGAAATGAATTTATATCCGCACGCATTTGCATTTTCACACACCACATTACAGTTGGTCTGCCCCTCGGGCAAAATAGCCTCATACCCGGTTATACAAGTACATTTTCCGCCGCTTTGCCTATAACTGGGATCACTGTTGCCGGAAGGAGAACCGGGAGCGATACAAGACAAATTTTTCTTCATCGCCGCAAGTTTCTCGTTTGCGTTAAACTCAACTTTTATTTCCCCTGACCTCACCTTATCCGCCGACTCCTTGCTCATTTTTCTTTCATACCCTTCAAGGCTGGTGTAGGTGACAGTCCCATCCTGGTTAGTAGTGAAAGTCCCGCTGGCACTGGAAGAAATTGTATTATCCTTCGTCAAGGCCGCCCCCGGTTGGCGCAAATAAAGTACATCGGGGTTGATAGTGCTCACAATTACGGCGGAAAGCAGCGCCAAAACAAGACCCAAGAGAGCGTCCTTGATAGTTTCTTTGGCGCTGGACACTGCACCGCCGCTTCCGGCCGCGGTAATATATTTCATCCCCCCGATAATCAACATCGCCACCGCCACGATTCCGACAATACTCAAAAGAAAATCATATATTCCTATGATATATTTTGATATATCCACGACTCCATCGGGAACTCCCGGAATTTTCACTAAAGGTTCGTATCCCGTAGTGGTAGGGACAGGGGCAGGGGTATCGGCGGCATAGACCCCGGACGCCCAAAACACGGACATCGCCAAAAAGACCGCAAGAGCATTCTTTTTCATTTTCGTATTATTAGATTTTAATCTGACTGTTTAATAACTTCACTGAGAAATCAAGAAAATTTTTCTTAACTTCATCATTGAGTTCATCATACACGGTAAATCAATGCGAAATCGACGGTAAACAGATAAGGACCAGTAGCCATCATACATCCATAAAAGACGCGGATTAAAAGAAAGAATTTCCATTACTTGCCGCTTTCCCTGCTTTTTTACCGCTTATCATAAGCATGAGAGCTTTAACGGACTCGAAAGTATTGGTTGGCAAAAGATCTACGAGAGGTATGGCTTCTACAAAAGTCGCGACACCCAGTCCCTTCAAATTTTTTGCCCGGTACTCTCCGCCAACCACCCACCATAAAATGGCCAAAATAATCGTCGTAAACAGACTCATAATGGGAGCAAAAAAAGCGCCTACGCCGGTTAGATCTATAACCAGATCCAGAATATCCGCTGCCACCGAAATTGCAAAAATCATAAAAAGCAAAAAATAATCAAAGCTGCTGATTTCTTCATGGCCTCCTTGCAAAGATGCCATTCTAGTCTTAAATTTTTCAGCCAGCCTTTTTCTCCCCTTGAGATCCATTTCCTTCCGCCGTCTTTCAGTGGAATTTTCCGCTCTCTGCGCTCCTCCGCCGGAAATGGCACCTGATGTTGTCCTCGACGTTCCGGATTCCGGCAACCTCCTATTCTCCGATCCGATAACCGCATTAGGGCCAATGCCCTTGGAATTGGAAAAAGACACCGGTCTTCCCATTCCGACCTCGCCATTTTTCCCACGGCGCTGAAAAAGATGCGGATTGGATTGCATATTTCTTTTTTGCATTTCTTCACGCACACTTCTGACGCTTTGAGGTTTATTCATTATTCCTTCCGCTTGGTTTTTGTTGTACTGCTCCTCCGAAATCGGATTCGTGGAATTTGATTGAGTATCCGATTGCGCTATACCATCCTCTTTTTCGGAGTTTCCTCTTCTCGCTGAGTCGGTTCTTATCTTGTCCGACAAATCTTCATTCGCCCTAAAGCCCCCGGGTGTTTCGCCTAAAGCCCCTCCTCTTTTTGACGCCCCCTTTTTCTCCAGAGTCCTTGCCGAAACTTTCGCTTCGATTTTATTTTTATCTTCCGAACTCAGGTCCGGCTGTCTGTTGTCACTGCCCGAAAGCGCACCAAAAGGCGACCCGAATGTTTTCGCCGTCTTGTTTGCTCCTGTTTGTTGTTGTTTTTCTTCGCCTTCTGGCATAATATTTCAAAAACTATAGATTACATATCAGCCACTCCCGACAGCTCCTGTTTGGCCTTTTCGATTTCCAAGAGCTGTGCCGGATCGGAAGTGATGATCTGATCCTCGGAATAAGAGGCTACGATTTTGATTGCCGCACGCTTGGGACCGGCGAAGAAAATCCCTTCTCCGACATTACTCTCCAAGAGCAAAAACTTTTCCTCGTCCGTCAGGAAGAACGTATCCACGATCACTTTGATGCCCGCAGGGGATTGTTTGAGCAAAAGCTGAATGGAAGAGTTGGTCACAATCGGTTTGCCGTATTTGGAACCCATAAAATCGGTAACATCCTGCGTAATAGTGGTAAGTCCCAAAAAATATTTCCGGCACCGCTTGGCAATTCCGAAGAGGAAAGAGGCGGCATCCTCATGCTGCATCATCCACCACGCCTCGTCCACCACCAAAATCCGCTTCTTCCTCTCGGACCGGATCATATTCCAGATAAAGTGGAGCACAAGATACATCGCCACCGGCCGCAAATCGTCTTCCATGTCGCGGATATTGAAAACAACAAATTTATTATCCGGATCAATGTTGGTTTTGTGATTCAAGAATCCCGCAAAAGTTCCTTCCGTATATTTTTTGACCCGCGCAGCCAAGCTCTCCGCTCCCACCATATTTTCCAGCACCATTTGCAGCTCAGTCATCGTCGGCGGCTCCATCTTTGTAAAATCAGATTCGACGGTAATGTCTTTAATGGCATAACTCTCAGTGATTGCTTTGTCCAAAATGGAATCCTCTTCCGGAGTGATTTCTCCCAGCATCACCTTCAGCAGTCCCGACACGTTCACGATGGCCGAACGAAGAACGTCTCCCGGATCCTCGTCTTCCAGCGCGGTCGGCAAGTCAAAAGGATTGATGTGATTTTTGGAAGAAAGCGAGATTTTCATAAAAGTTCCTCCGGTCATTTCGCATAGATGCTTGTATTCGTTTTCCGGATCAATCGCGATGACTTCGGTGCCGAGCATCAAACTTCTCAGTATTTCCAATTTTACCATATAACTTTTTCCGGCGCCGGATTTAGCAAAAATCACCATATTGGCATTTTCCATCGAGAAGCGGTCGAAGAGTATCAAACTGTTGTTATGGCGGTTGATGCCATACAGAATACCCTGATTGGAAGTAAGATCGCTCGAAACAAAAGGAAACGTCGTGGAAAGGGGAGAGGTATTCATATTGTTCCCGATCATCAGCTTGTCGTTGGCAAGCGGCAAGGTGGAATTAAAAGCTTTCTCCATTTGCATCGTCGCATCTTTCATATATACCAACTTGGCCTCCAAAATCGCCTCGACTTGCAACTCCGCTTTGTGCACTTCTTCCTCGGTGTCTCCATAAAGAGTGATGTACAGCCCGAATTGAAAAAAATGTTCTATGCCCTGCTGCAGATCGTCTCGCAAATTTTCCACATCCTGATAAGCGGTTTCCAGTACCGGGTCGCGCACCATTCCTTTGTCTTCATTGATGGAAATCTGCGACTGTATGCGGGTTACCACCTTGCGCAGTTGCTTCAAAACGTCGACGGTATTTTGCGGATGAATGAACATCGCCACATCGAAAGTGGAATCCAAATTGATAATAGGCGAGAACCAGCTGGTCTGCAAATAACGAGGATAAGCGTAAACAAAAAGAGTGGAAGCCAACTTGTTGTTGATCCTCACATAAGACGGCGTAATTTGAAAGACGGACGGCGCGATAATGTCCTTAAAGGTCGCCAGCCCGCGCTGATAAAGTTTTTCCGACTCCAAGAGGTCCGTTTTTTCCTCACTGGTCTGCGCCTTAGGAGCGCCCAGCAGCTTCTTCGCCGGTTTTATTGCATCTAAAATTCCCATATTATTTTTGTTTTATCTATTATGAATTATATCAAATCAGCTAAATCAATGCCATAGCCATCCTGCTGCTGCCTATCTTAAGGACTTGTGCGATTGATACCGTTTGTCATTGCAAGGAGCCGGTACTCCGGGCGACGTGGCAATCCCGATACCGGAGCTTGACTGACTCTATTATTTGTCGAAGGAGTACTCGACTGAGAGATCTGGGAAATGCACGAAGCTGTGCTGATGTTATTTTTACAATAAAATTATATTTGCATAGTGTTATTCCCGGATTTCTCAATCGGAGTACCTCATTTCGAAATGACAAGTATTGATTGTTTTTTCTAAAGGGAATGTCTTCTCGCAATGACAGGCAGAACATCTAAACTGCATCGCGACAAATGAATTTTACTACTGGGCCAGATCAAGATCCCCGATATCCGGCAGCCCTTTTTTCTCAACAGATTCCGGATTATATAAATTGTAATAAAGCTCGATCAATTCCTGAGTATTAAGCATCGTCATCCGCAACCCCGCCCCGCTTAAATTTTCCACGACGTGATCAACTCTCTGGAAAAGCTGATCGCGATACTTCTCAAAATTCTTTCGATTAGCCATAATTTGCGGCGCGTTGGCGACGGAAGAAACTTTCGCCGCAATATTCCCATCCTTGGATTCCGCCAGAGAAAAGGGAACGACGATATAAAAAGTCTTGGCCACGATATTAGCCATTTTCACCAACCCGTTGATATACTCGATATAGCTCGAAATCTGCATACGCAAAAGATCATTGGCTTGTTTCTTTTCTTCCTCGCGCAAGGCATCAAGATAAGTGTCAATATTGAGGCGCCGGGAATTAATGACAATTTGAACCGAGAAATCCAAAGAGTTGAGAAAACTCTGATAGCGGTAGATTATACCGTCCTGTTCGTCGATAGACTTAAGCGCGAAATTTATGGAAGAGACCATCAACACCCCCCGCAAACTGCCGTTTTTCATAACGACCACATTATCTTTAATTTCGCTGATCTCAAGATATTTTTGCGAGCTTTGCCCTTTTTGGTCCTGCTTCTCCGGAGTGGACATTGACATAATAAAAGCTGTTAGAATTTAAGAAAAATCTAAAGTTGAAGTCTTCCTCTCTCAAAACTGCAACTTTCTCTCTTTCTTCTTTTCTAATTCCATGCATTGCCCGCCGCCTTTGTCATCCTGAGATACTCCGAAGGATCCCGAAACTATTCCGCACAAATCTTTTTATTGCAAAATTCTTCGGAATAGCACACCCCATTTATCTCCTGAAAATATTCTCGTCCGGCCTCGTCTGCGCTTCGTACGGCATACTGACAGCGGCGCTGGTATCCAAAAGATTGGCAAGATCGCGAATTCTGCTGCGAGGAACATGTTTGGCAGGCTCTTCCGCAACAACAATATGTTTTTTCTGCACCATCTTATACATCGTCATCGTGGGGTCTCTCCTCCAAAGATAAAGATGGTTGGTCGTAAAATATTCCAAAACATTTCCCGCATAGCTGGAAAGACTTATGCCTTTCGGACGATAAAAAGCGAACGCCAACGTCAGAGGAGCGACAATTATGGAAATGACTATAGCGAATATAATATTAAAAAAAGTGAAAGCCAAGAGCAGAATTCCCCCTCCCAAAATCAGATAAATAGTCTGCTTGCCGGTCAAAGGCCCAACGATTTTGTCTTCTACGTCAATAAATTGCGGAACGCTGAATTGCATATGATTGAAAGTTATTTTTGATTTTTTTGTGTCATCCTGAGGTACTCCGAAGGATCCCGATCCATACGTCTTAACCGAGCAGACAGCCCTAACACACTCGGCGTGTTTTGAATTATGAATTACGGACCATGGACCACACCATTTCTGGTGTGAAATATTACACAAAAACGTTCTGTCCTGCGTGGTTCACACCATCTCTGGTGTGATCCAAATACAAAATTTGGTGTCTGTCATAAAAACATATTTTGCGTATGACCTAATATTCCTACGGAGCTATACTCCTACGCGTCGCGCAGTTTTATAGCTTCTATAATAATATTGATTTCTATTATTGACTTTTTCGCAGGACGCGTTTACCTTGTCTGCGTTATCCCAATAAACTCGGGATTCTCCACTCCATTACCGCTGCGTTCAGAATGACGAGGAACATAGTCAGCTATTATTCCTCCGTTATCAGAGAAAAATCAATCCTTTTCATCTTGGTGGAGTAGGGAAGTTCTATCTCCCCGTCAACGGATTTCACAACCAGATTGAGCTGCCTGCGCTCCTCGTCATTCATACTGCGCGTGTTCTTGTCGTGACAGATATACTGGACCCTGTCCAAATTGGAATGGTTGTAGATTCCAACTTTATCCTTGTAATCCCGAATCCAATATTTTATCATCGGCTTCATGTCCGGCATATCTTTGAGAGTAATGGAATTTTGCGTCCCGATAACAAAATCTCCCAGCTCCGGATATTTCGAAATCAAATTCTCGATATTGCCGTAAATAATTACATCCTCTTTTTTCGCCTCCTCTTCCGCATCCTCCCTCTCCAACATGTCCTCAATCGCTTCCTCCCTGTTCGCAAATTGCTGAACAACTTTTTCTTCCACCGCCTCTTTCGGAATTTCTCCGCCCAGTTTTATAATCTCACCTTCAACCCCGGGATAAAAATTTTTAACGGGATAAAGCATCTCACACAGCACGACAAGCGCGACCTCATCGGCAACTTTCTCATCAAATCCGAAAGCCTCTTTCAATACCAAATGCAGCTGTTCGATTTTAATATCTTTTAAATAAACCAGCCCGACAATATCTTTGAATTTTTCAAGCTTTTCTTCATCATCGCCAAGATATTTTTTCCAGACCAAAAGAATGGCATCTCCCGTCCTCTCGCTAAAAGAACCGTCTTGTACGTATTCAGGCAGTTGTTCCAGCCTATTCAATGTCTCCGCATTCATTATCGTCTAGTTTATAATTTTAAATATTTATGTACCGCATTATATCTTTTTTGCATTTCAGGACTCCTCGGCGCCGGTTGTGCGTCTATTGCCTTCCGCATTTTTTGCATGGTTGGTATTTCCTTCTGCGCATAAAGATCTTTTATTTTGTCTGCATCCGCATGATGTCCAAATTTTTCCAGATCAGTATCTTGCATTCCGCTTATAGCACCCGTATCCGCCTTCTTAAAAAACTTCTCGGCATGATCATCAAAATCGGCATGAATTTCATTCAATGCAATGGCTTTTTGCAAATCAGACCCGGCCCTGGTAGCAGCAACCGCATACTCTATCTTTTTCTTTTCTATCGCTTGTTTTACCGCAGGAGCCGCCCCTCCTCTAGCAGCTTCAAGTTCTAAAGTGTTCGTCTCCATCCCCTCACGATATTCATTCTTCTTTTTCTTGCTCATTTTCTTTATCGCGGCAACCAGCTGAGGTTTAGTGTAAGCATCGGTCACAATTTTTGCTGTGTTTTTATCGCCCAAATCTTGAATCTTTCCATCCTCTCCGTCATCAATAAGCCCCATGAATTTTTCTCTCATGATTTCATCTTTTACCGCCCTATCAGGAGCGATACCAAGTGCCACAGCGTCCGCTATCCTCAATTCAGCATCCGCATTAAAAGAACCATCGCCACTCCTCCTGCTCCTATTTGCATTAGTCAAGGTGTTAAATGCCAAATTTTTACTAGTCAGATTCTTTATATCGCCGTTAGACATGACAGATTGTGCCATATTAAAATGTGTCGCTAACGCGGGATCTCCCAATTTTCCCTGCTCTGCTGCCGCTTTGAGAGCGAGCGCCTTATCCACATTATCTCCTTTACTCAGAAGATCAACATCCAAAGCCTTTAAGTTTCCTCCGTATTTCTTCAATCTGTCATCGCTCATTTTCTGTCTGGCAGCATCTTGTCGAGCCATATCCCTTGCTATCACCCCCGTCGCAGTTCCGGCAACAATAGGATGTTTACCTCCAAACTCACCGACTTTTTTCTGTGCAGCTCCGTGCAATCTGTTCTCGACTCCGGCAAAAGTGCTGGAATTTCTTACAGCTGCATCTTTTGCCCATCCTAAACCCCTCCCTGCTTTGGACGCTGACCCTTTTACACCTCTTTCTCCCAGCTTAAATCCCGCATAACCTGCCATCAACGCATTCCCCATTCCAAATCTTCCTCCTCCAGCAGAAGCATAGAGACCGGATCCCGCGCTACCGGCAGCCTTAGCCACCGTGATGCCATAAAGCAATATTCCCAAGGCCACCATATGAGGAACTATGCGCGCCAAAATGCTATCACCGATATCAGCCATCTTTGACGTATCTCCTATGGTTATGGCAATCGGATTGTCTACGAGAGTCTTTGCCATCATTGCAGAAATATACACGAAGAAAATCAACACCGGACCGGATATGGCATTGCTTATCAGAGAAGATGTCCATTGGGAGGTATATTTTCGCATTGAAGGCAGCACCATACTGAAAAAAGCGAAAGGGGACATAATAATAAGACTCGCAAACATTACAAGACGAATGGCCAAAAAAGCCGCCAACACAAGATATACCCCCCCTAAAAAGAAAGTATACAACGTAGCAAAGATTATGGTAATAATAGAGCTGAAACCGATATCCTTTTTTGAACTTAGCGCCAGCTCAAAATAATCTATAATTGCAGACAAGGACGAGCCTCCGCCGCTTGAGCCGGAGAAAGTTCCCAGCCATGCCGCCATGCCGAAAAGGAAAACTTGCCCCACATCGATCACCATCTTGGTAATAACATCGCTGAAATTTATCAGAAAAAGCGAAATGATAAATTTCGGCATAAGAGCTTTGGCGCTGTATGTCTGATTGCCGACGATGGTCGCAAAAGCCATGAGCAACAGGAAAAAGATGTAAAACATATTGCAAAAATCCCGGACTGTCTGCCAGCCAGTCTGCACGGCGCCGGTATATTTGCCGGTAGCAGAATCAAGAGTTCCTACCAAAATACTCTTATACAATGCCGGATTGAGCATCATATCCACCAGCCAAGCAGCGAAATATACTAAAAAAGACACGAACTTAAAAACGACATACACCGCCCAATAAATAAAAGCGCATATCAATGTCTCCGCCCCACCCACGAAAGCGTCAACGAGATCTGTCACCACCGACCCCGCATGAGCGGAACAGACAGGCATTGCCACAAAAAAACATATAAGTATAAAAGCTGAAAAATAGAGTACTTTCTTTTCGGTTTTAATATTCCGCAGCTTACCAAGAAAATTTTTCATATGCCTTATGTTTATATGTTTGAGAGATTAAATATTTTTTAAGTTTTTCGGTTTCCGACTTACTGGCATTATAACACAAAAGAAATAAAGTAACAAAAGTTTCAAGTCCGAGATTACCCCGGTTCTCTCACCGTTCATACCACTGGTTATCATCATCTCCGCAGTCCAAAAATATGGAATTACTCCAAAAAAATTTGAAAAATAAAAGAAGGCACAAAAGTCTAGTTATGAGACCTTGTGCCCAATGTTTTCAGTTGAAAAAATAGTTGTAAACGATTGATAAAAGTTCCGGTACTTTCAGCGCATAGCATATCAGCAAGAATATTATTATGCAAAACGCAGCGCCAAAGCCCATCAAAACAAAACAATCGTCCTCTTTCTCTCTTTGATTTTTTGCCTGCCACTTCCTTATTAAGGCGGAAATAGGCATTAGAGTGTACCCGAAAAGGATGAATGTCGCCTTTAACATCGCCACTGTCACTGTAGCAGCAATTGCCCTTCCTATAAGATCAAAGGGGAACAGATAGCAAATCAAGAAAATAATTATCCACGGCAATATCCATGGAGTTATCAATTCCTTAATTTTCGTTTTTGTTGATATGCCATCTACCGCTTCTGCCGTTTCCGTTGGTGTTTCTCCTCGGCTTTTTGTCAAGAAGAAAATTGCAACCGCCGCCAACACAAACAGTCCGGCGACAAGGGAAAATTTACCTGTCACCAAATACACCAGGCAACACAATATAAGCGCCACTCCACCATAAAGGGGAATCGGGCTTTTTTCCATTGTCATTATTTTTCCTCTTCTTTTGTTGTTTCTTTTACTTTTTCATCCGTCACCTCTTCTTTTCCAGATGACTCTTTCTGAGACCGTGGAAGATTGTTAAAGAAGGCATTACCAAAGATACTCCCTTCCTTGGCAGTCTTCTCGTCATTTCCTTCTTTAGTCTCGATAATTGTCATCTGGGCTACCCCATTCCTATATTTGATGGCATTAATCTCAAATTCCATGGCTTTATCAATATCTTCCTGCGATGGTTCAATGTTTTTGTCTCCAACACGCGTTGCTTTCAAACGATTGAATATCCCGATACCTCTTTGCTTTTCTTGTAAAGCTTTTTGGGTTTCCACAAGAACTCTCTTTGCCTCATTCGCCAATTCGATATCCAGACTCTGAGTTTCCACTGCGAGAGTTTGAAGTTTTTCCCTCGATCCTATTGTAGTTTGAGAAAAATCAACGTCAGTTATCATGAAAACAAAAGCTGAAATTCCATACCAAGATAACTTTCCCTGAACTTCTTCCAAATTTTCCATCATCTGTTTTGTTACATTTTCTCTTTCTCCGACGCTGGCCTCACCGACAAGTCTGTTTATGTCTATGTGCCGGAGAACATCCCAGGCTGCCTGTTCCAAAAGCATTTTTACTTGTTCCATTACATCCGTGCCATGATACGACAAAAAATAAGGATCAACAACAAAAATAGTAGCCGCTATCTTTATCCCCGCTTCCGTAGTTTGTGCGAATTCAATTTTTTCCTTATTGTCGAAGAGCTTAATATTTAAGTTTCTCAAGTGAACAATATTATAATCAAAGCCGGGAATCTCCCTGATTTTTTCTATACGTGGCAATAAGATATTAAGACCACCCCAAAGCCGGTGATCAGATCTTAGAGCTCCTTTATAGTCACCCCAGAATTCAAACATCGGACATTGGTTCTCTTCTATAACGCGCGCGCCATAGTAGATAATCAAAGAAGAAGTTACAACGGGTATGAGGCAAATGCTCGCCCAGACATAGAATTCGCCGAGCAGTGCAAGAACAAAAAAGACTAAAAAGACTAAAAAGACTGGAATAGACCACATTCCTTTCGGGGTAGCGTATTTCACCTTTTTCCTGACTTCTTTTATTCTATCTTCTTCATCTCTTTGCAATTGGGCTGCCCTTTCTTGTTTTTCTCGAATAACCTTTTCCTTCTCCGTTTCTATCATATTTGCACCATCCTTTTTTCTATTCTTTTATTTAATTGTCAAAGATCATTTCCCCAAATAACGCCTTTATTTTCTCATACCATTTTTAACAAAAAGGTACGGTTAGGCATCATCAGGAACCCAAAATTATAAGCCAAAAACTAAAATCTGTCAAGATTTTCGACAGATTCCTCCAATAAAAAGAAATCGGAGAGCTACGCGGAGTAGCACGGCTTTAGCCTGCGCGGTTGTCCCAAGCCAAAAATACGGTATATATGTTCGTTCTTCCCGCGTTGGACAGCGGCGCAGGCTAAAGCCGTGCTACTCCGTTTGATATTCCGTTTGGTATTTTGATATTAAATCACAAAATATATTGACCCGTTACCTTCGACAGTTTCCGGATATTAACACAAATATTTTTCACCCCGCACGACCTACGAACTCTTCGCTTCACCAAAAACAACTTCTTCCATCTTCACCCAATCCGCCACCTCCAAATCCTGCGCGCGAGTATCCTTATCGATGCTGCAGCGGACTAAAATTTCCTCGACTTCTTCCTTGGGCAGTTTCAGTCCTGCCGACAGATTATTTACCAGCTTCTTGCGTTTGGAAGAGAAACCCATTTTTATGAGACGGAAAATTTCACGGTAATCTTCAGCCGGATATTTTTTGCCGATGCTTGCGATTTTCAATATCGCCGAATCCACTTTGGGTGCGGGATAAAAAGCGGCGCTGCCGACCTTGCTTGTCATCTTCGGCTCGCCGTAAAGGAGCACGCTCAAAGCGAGAATGCTCATATCTCCTTTTTTCGCGCAAATTCGCTCGGCAACTTCTTTTTGCACGAGCATCACCATCGCTTCCGGCGGCGTTTCCGTTTCCAGAAAAAGCTTGATGATGGGAGAAGTGACGTAATAGGGGATATTGGCGACCAATTTATATTTCGTCACGCCGCGCGCTTGCAGAAATTTCGGCAAATTGGTTTTCAAAATATCGCTGTTCACTATTTCGATATTGGATTCTTCGCCGTATTTTTTCAAAATCTCCTTGCGCAGATACTTGCTCATTTTCTTGTCTTTCTCGATAGCGATGACTTTTTTGCATTTATCGGCAAGCGCAAAAGTAAGCACGCCCATCCCCGGACCCACTTCGATTACCGTCTCATCGGATCGAAGCTCCGCCGCCGCCACAATTTCTTCCAAAACTTTTTCATCGATCAAAAAATTCTGCCCCAAGCTCTTGAGCACTTTTAAATCTTCCTCCCGCAAAGCGTTTTTGATTTCTTCTATATTAAGCATATTTTCTTTTATTGTAATTATACCCTCACCTTGCACAGAAACATATTTGTCATTGCGAGGAGCCGGTACTCTGGGCGACGTGGCAATCCCGATACCGGAGCTTAACTAACCCTATTTGTCGTCTCGAAGGAGTACTCGACTGAGAGATCTGAGAAATGCACGAAAACTTCATTGGTATTGTTTTTACAGTAAGATTATATTTGCATAGTATTGTTCCCGGATTTCTCAATCGGAGTACCTCATTTCGAAATGACAGATATTGATTGTTTCTTTTAACAGGAATTGCTTTCTAACAGGTATCCCGGAATGACAAATAAAAATTGTTTTTACCTTTCGAAATAAAAAGAATGTTATCCTGAAGCCAAAAATCCTAATGAGTGGGTCTGGAGAGCCACTTCTGTGTAAGGTGAGTTAATAGTGCAAATATTTCTCCTCGTAAAAATCATCCAAATAACTGTAACCCTGTGTTTGTCTCTCAATAAGTTGCAGAGGAATATCGCCGATAAAACGCGATTCGATATTGGATTGGACGGAGCCGAATATCCGGCGCGTCCTCGCGCAAGTGAGAAACAAGTAGCGTTTGGCGCGCGTCATTCCCACATAACACAGCCGCCGCTCCTCCTCCATTTCGCTCTCATCCGAAAAAGTCCGACCGTGGGGAAGCAGCCCCTCTTCCATTCCGACCATAAAAACCGCCGTAAACTCCAAGCCTTTGGCAGCATGGAGAGTCATCAGTGTCACCGCCTCGCTCGTTTCCTCCCAGCCGTCCACATCGCTGATCAGCGTCACGTCCTCCGAAAAAGCCCGCATCCCTTCCTCCGCCGGCATATCCTTGTATTTTTCAATGGCGGTAAAAAGCTCACGCACATTTTCCCAGCGCCCTTCGCCCTCCTCCGTCCCGTCCTTGATATAGCCCTCGTAATCAATCTTTTCCAGCAAATATTCCAAAAATTTGCCCGTGTCTTCCTCGGTCATCCGCTGCTTCATTTCAAGAATAAGCCCGGCGAACCCCTTGAGCTTGGCAAGTTTGTCCTTGGTCAGTTCGCCGCCCTGATAGCCCAAAATCGTTTGCACGAAATCCGTCTGACCCTTTCTCATCTCTTTCAGTACTTTTTCCAACGTCGCTTTGCCGATCTTGCGCGCCGGGATGTTGATTATCCTTTCCAAACTGGCGGTATCGCTCGGATTTTGCACGAAACGCAAATAGGCAAGTACATCCTTGACCTCTCGCCGGTCGTAAAATTTAGTGCCGCCCACGATTTTATAAGGCACCTGAAATTCCAGAAAAGACTCTTCGATGGAGCGGGACTGCGCGTTGGTGCGATAGAGAATCGCCACGTCGTTCAAATTGACCTTTGCGTTGCCGTTCATTCCGCGGTTGAGCTTGGCAATTTCGCCGATAATGAATTCCGCCTCGCCTTTTTCATTGGCAGCTTCATAAACCACGACTTTCTCGCCGCCTTTTTGCTTCGTCCAAAGCTTTTTCTCTTTGCGATTACGATTTTTGGCAATAACACCGTAAGCCGCATCCAAAATATTCTGCGTTGAACGATAATTTTGCTCCAAAAGGACGGTCTTGGCCTCGGGATAATTTTTCTCAAAATCCAAAATGTTTTGAATATCCGCACCGCGCCATTTGTAAATACTCTGCCAGTCGTCTCCCACCACGCACAAATTGCGATGCTTCTTGGCAAGCAGATCCACCAGCTTGTACTGCGCATGGTTGGTGTCCTGATACTCATCTACCATCACGAAGTGAAATCTGTCCTGATATTTTTCCAGCACCGCCGGACTTTGCGTAAACAAAAGAGTGGTTTGCATAATGAGGTCGTCAAAATCCAGCGCCCCGCACTCCGCAAGCCTTTTCTGATAGACGGCATACACTTTGGCGGCATTTTCCGCAAAAAAACTGTCCGCCGAGTTGGTCATCTGCTCCGCCGTCTTGAGAGAATTCTTGGCGTCGGAAATGGCGCCATGTACCGAGCGGGGATTCATCTGCTCCGTATTCAAGTTCAATTCCCTCATCGCGCCCTTCACGATTGCCAACTGATCGTTGCTGTCATAAATGACAAAATCCCGTTTAAGCCCGAGACTCTCGGCATCTTCGCGCAATATCCGCACGCAAAGGCTGTGGAACGTCCCGACCAGCGGCAATGCCGGATTCTTGAAATACGTGCTAAACGGAGCGTTAAATCCCGCGCTTGCCTGACTGCCAACCGCGCCCCCCGCAAGCAGACCGCTTACCCGCGACCTCATTTCACTCGCCGCCTTATTCGTAAAAGTCACCGCCAAAATGTTTTCCGGCAGCACGCCTTTCTCCCGAATCAGATAGACAATGCGATGAGTAAGTGTTTTGGTCTTACCCGATCCCGGCCCGGCAATAATCAGCACCGGACCTTCCGTCCTCCGCACCGCTTCCCGCTGTTTTTCATTCAAGTCTCTTAGCATCTTATTTGAAAAATTATTTTTACAATTAATTATAGCAGAAAACACGGTACCGGAGTAGTGCGAAGGGCTTATGACCGTTAAACACAAGTAGAGACGGATTATCCATCTTGAAAAACGCAATGAAATGTCTTAGCGTTAGGACTTGCGCGCCGGATATTATTTGTCATTATTTGTCATTCCGGAATTTCGGTACTCCGAAATATCCGGAATCCCGTAACTATGCAAGACAAGCATTGTATTTCATTTTCACCGGCTTGGTAACGGGATCCCGGATATTTGCTGCGCAAATTCCGGGATGACACAGCTTTTAGAAAGCAAAGAATAGGCGTCGGGAAGTGCAGGCAGGTCAGGTAGCCAAGATATTTGACAGAAATAACGTTTTAATTTATAATCTTAATACCGTTGACACTATTTTGACCCCGTGCTAAATTTTTATTGTAAGTTTAAATATTAACTTTTTAGCTTTTCGCTGATTGGCCAAAGCACGCGGTCGCAAAACGATATATATCCGGAAAAGTGACCATTAGGCGCAAAAGTTTGAAGGAAATAAAACGATTAGTACAATTATTGAAAAACCGACCGTACAGCTGGATTCTGATTCTATGCTAGACATCGACAAAACCCCTTATATGGCAGAAAAGGTGATTTGTTGTAGTTTTGGTTTTATAAGATCTCACGTTACTGTTTTATCAGTGATTTTTTTGTTGTCTCTGGTATCAGCATCCAATGTTATGGTTTCTGACTACAACTTCCAAAAAGGAAGTCTTCTATTTGGCTATTTAGACGGAAAAGGCGGCAATTACGACGGTGACGGCAATATTATTGTCGACAACAACCAAGATTATGAAACCGCCAGCAGCAACGAGACCAACTTGATCAAAGTAGCCAGCGCCGATACTTCTTTCTGGGGCAATTATACCGCCAGCAACTCCGCGATGGGCGATGTAACGGAAGAAGAACAGGCGGTTCAAACAATTTCTTCCGGACAGCAAGGAGAAAAAATCAGCTACAAGCCTATGACCGTGCAAGACAATTTCTTGGTTTCTCTTTCCAGCTTCTATGACGGCACTTCCGACGAGCAGCAATACGGCATCATCAAATACACAGTTGAGGACGGCGACACTCCCAGCTCCATTGCCAACTCTTTCGGCCTCGGACTCTACACGATTTTATGGGCCAATAATATGAAAGTGGGCGACTACATCAAGCCGGGACAAATAATAGAAGTCCTGCCCGTAAACGGCGTAAAACACGTCGTAGCGGCTCAAGACACTATCGAAGCCATTGCCGCCAAATACAAGGCGGATGTGCAAGAAATTATCGACTTCAACGAACTTCCCGCTGATGGCAAACTGACCGCCGGCAGAATTCTGATCGTTCCCAACGGCGAAAAAGAAAAACCTGTCCCGGAACCCAAACCTGTTGCCACTCCCGCGACCGTCAGCAAGGGAACGGTGGTTTCCTCCGGCAAATATGTCGCTTCCGGCAACGTCCCAAGGGGTCATTCTTTCCCTTATGGACAATGCACTTGGTATGTTTCCACCCGCACCTACGTCCCATGGGGCGGAAACGCCAAAGCTTGGCTGGCAAACGCCCGCGCTTATGGCTACTCCACGGGCAAAGCTCCGGCCGCCGGCGCAATTCTGGTCACCAACGAAAGCCGCTACTACGGACACGTCGCATATGTCGAATCGGTAAATGCAAACACTATTACCATTTCCGAAATGAATTACGAAGGCTGGGCGAGAAAAAGCGTGCGTGTCATCCCGAGAAACAGTTCGGTAATTATGGGTTTTGTCTACGCCAAATAGATCAAATCACAATATCAAAAACGGAAGAGTATCTTCCGTTTTTTTGACTGAGCTCTGTGTATCCCGGATATTTGCTGCGCAAATTCCGGGATACCCGTTAAAAAAAACAACCAATATTTGTCATTTCGAAATGAGGTACTCCGATTGAGAAATCTAGGAACAATGCTATGCAAAAATAATCTTACTGTAAAAAACAATACCAACAAAGTTTTTGTGCATTTCTCAGATCTCTCAGTCGAGTGTTTCTTCGAGAGCTTTTCAGAAAGCAAAAAATAAACTTCGGAAAGTGCAGTTGGGTCAGTTCAAGCCTCCTGTCATTGACAAAACATTCCAAAAGGCTAAACTAAAATAGTATTTTGGGTTCGTAGCTCAGTTGGTTAGAGCGCCACATTGACATTGTGGAGGTCGGAAGTTCGAATCTTCCCGGACCCACAAAAAAACGCCGATTGGGGCGGGTTTTATTTTTGCTCCAAGACAAAATTATGCAATCATTGAATAATCCGATCCACTCTCCCCAAAATCGGAAGCCACAACATCTCTTCCGGAATATCTGCGATTTCTTTTTGAAAATTTTTCCGCCATATCTCATATTCTCTTATTGCCAACTTGAATACCGAAAACCACGCCGCTTGGGTTTCGGGAGGCAAGACATAAAACATCTCTCGCAGCCCCTCAAAAGTTTTTTGCGCTTCTTCTGTTGGCTCAATCCTTTGAACGATAAGCCCGTTCAGTTCCGAAAAAAGCGCGCCCCTTTCCTGCGCTGACAATTCGATTGGCACATCAAAAGCCTCAAGAATACGCGAAAAACTCTCGCAATACGGATCGCGAAATCTGATCATTCCGGGTCCATCCCCGCAAGAATAAGGACTATTGTCGATTTGCGTATCCGCCACACTGAAAAGAAGTTCTCTTGTTGTCGCCCCTGTCACATCTCGGACTATCTCTTCCGCAGTCCGTAAAAGCGGTCGCATATGTTTGGAGAAACTTACCGGAAAGAATTTTCCCGTCGGTCCATAATACGATTCTTTTCCTATCGATTCCGCAATCGAAAGATAATGCCGCAAAAATCCGCAAGGGCTGGCGATATCAAGACGGTCCACTTCCTGCACGGCATGGAGAAAATAAATCGTACTGCCATCCATATAATATTTCTTGTATGGCTCTATTCTTCTTATATTGCCTTCGCCATCCACGATTTCCATTCCTTCCAAATAATTGGTATGAGCCGCAAGTGCATAATATATCGGGAGCGCCTCTTTTTCTCCCATTCCGACTTTTTGGCTTAGCCACCAAAAAAGAAGCGCGCTTGCCTCCGCATGCCGCAAACTCCGACCGCCTTCCTCAAACCTTTCCACCAGACTGCAACCGAGAATGTCATGGAGCGTTCCTGCCATAATTCGGATATAAGCCTCTTTCGGATCCGCGTCCTCGGCGGCAAGAATAAGAGCATGAAGATAATCCCGGATAGCATGTCCTATCCCATGGCTGGGACTGAAAGTCAGCTGACCCTGTCTTTCAAATTCTGCCAGTATCCCAGAGACCGTCTCAAATCCGCGCCGCCTTGCTTCTTCAAGTGAAGATACGAAGATAAAAGAAAGCGGATCAACATCAAGTTTTTCAAACTGCCCTCGGAGCCGAAGATGTTCCTCCCAAAGACTGCGGTCATCCCGTAGAATAAGTTCCTTAAAATCATTGAAGCCAAGGTCGATTGCCCCTTCTGAACCTGCTTTTTTCTCCTCTTTTTTGTTGTTAATTTCGGACATATTCATAAATAATTTGTGCAAACGGTTACTTTCTTCCATTGTATATTCAAAAAAGACCGATTGCAAATTTTAGAACCGCATTGACATTGCGGAGATCGAAAGTTCGAATCTTCTCGGACCCCTATAAAAATCCACCAAACTATACTGCTTTGTCATGTATCTAACGTGTATCATACGTGTATACATGATACACGTTTTCTAAATAGGGTCATAAGCAATATATGGCTCTGAACATATCTTTGATTGAGGTTTTGTGTATTTGGTAAACGACTCAAACTTTACTCAGATAAACAAAGATCTTTTCTCCCGCAATAAAACCCACATTTTGTTATCCTTGTAAGTATTCCTTAAATTGTCTGTTTACTTGAAAGAGTAAATATTATGATATTGCTAAAGGGACAAGGGATTCTTACAAGAATGACAAAAATGATTGTTTTACAGCGGGAAATATTATTTGGCAACTTTGAGATGATATCTCTGAGCGATAACTCGGTTGAAAGAAGTGTGCGTCGACTGTGTCGATTAAAACCATGTATTGTGTATGACCTCTAAAATGCTTCTCATAAAAGATGCTATTCACCGCAACTGTCAGATTTGCAGTTTATATTAAATACTGCTAACCTAAAGTCAATCCGGTCATCAGTCTTATCTTTGATACTACAATTTTAGTACAGTGCAAATGTCTATTTTAAAAATCCGTATCACCGCTGAAACCAAATGCCAGCGCCTGGACAAATTCTTGGCTGATTTTGATATGCAAAAATCCCGCGCGGCTTGGCAAAAACTGATCAAGAGCGGGAAAGTTTTGGTAAACGGTCAGGCGGCCGATGCGAAATATTCGGTCAAGGCAAACGACATGATTGAGATTTTAAAAGAAGATACTCCGGCAAAGAGGGAAGTGATAATTCCCGACATCAAAATTATCTACGAAGACGCCGATGTTATCGTCATCGACAAGCCGATCAGCGTGATAGCGCAAAGAGTGGGGACGAGCGATGCGCCGGCGGTCACTGATTTTTTGGAAAATCATTTTCCGCCTATCAAAAAAGTCGGAGAGGACGAACAGCGCAGCGGCATTGTGCACCGCCTTGACAAAGACACCAGCGGCATTATGATCGCCGCCAAAAATCAAGAGGCGTTTGAATTTCTCAAGGACAAATTCAAAAAGCGAGAAGTCGAAAAAATCTACACCGCGCTCGTTTACGGCAAAGTCGAGCCCGCGGCGGGAGAAATAGATTTTGCTATCGGCCGCAATCCCAAATTGCCCTGCCAACAAACCGTCATCAGAAATCCCGAAAGCTCAACCATCAAATGCCGCGCCGCGCGCACTTTCTATCGAACAGTGAAAAATTGCAACGATTACTCGCTCCTTGAGGTCAAGCTTGAAACCGGCCGCATGCACCAAATCCGCGTCCATATGAAAGCCATTGGGCATCCCGTCGTGGGAGATCCCAAATATGCCGAAGAAAAACTCCTCCGCAACACTCCGGAACTCAAAAGACAATTTTTGCACGCCGGCACGCTCAAAATCGCCCTGCCAAAGGGACAAACCAAGATCTTCCACTCCGAACTGCCGACCGACCTCCAAAATTTCCTCAAAAATCAGTCTGGCTGTTCTGACCTTGACTAAACGATTTTTTTACATTACTATGAAGTAGTCTATTCAGACATTTCTTTTATATTGTTTGAAATTAACTAAGATAAAATACGAAAATGGCAATCAGATTAATCGACTTCAACCATACCGGGACCAAGGAAGACCTGCCGGAAATCAAACCGGGACACGTGGTCAAAGTCCACCAGAAAATCACAGAAACCAAAGTGACCGGCAAGAAGAAAGAGACCAAAGAGCGTATCCAGATTTTTGAAGGGCTGGTGATTGGCGTCAAAGGCGGAACCAATATCACCGCCACTATTACCGTGCGCAAAATTTCCGGAGGCATCGGCGTGGAAAGAGTTTTCCCGCTCAACTCACCCTCTATCGCCAAGATTGAAATCTCCAAGATCACCAAGGCCAGACGCGCCAAGCTCAACTATATGCGCGACCGTATCGGAAAAGCAACTCAACCGAAAGGAGAGCTTGCCACTGCCGAAGACAACAAGCCGAGAGTGAAAAGGGGAGCCAAAGCGCCCGTTGATGAAGTAGGGGAAAAAGCAATCGAAGAAATTCCGGTTGAAACAATCGCCGAAGAGGCGGTTGCCACGAAAGAGGTAAAGACCGAGGAGACTAAAGAAGAAACTAAAAACGAAGAAACTGTTGCGGAAGAAACGAAGTAACCGAACTGTTATTTACAAAACCGATGTTTGCGGATAAAATTAATCAGTGATATCGCATTTATCTTAACTTACAACTCATCGCTCTTTCGTTATCGGCTACGAGATGTAAGTTAATTTAGTCGGAGTGGCGGAATTGGTATACGCAACAGGTTGAGGGCCTGTGCTCGCAAGAGCGTGAGGGTTCAAGTCCCTCCTTCGACACAAAGATAACTGATGACCAATAACTCACAACGATAGGATACATCCTGCCATCAGTTATAAGTTGTTAGTTATTTCCGGGCGCTTAGCTCAGTTGGCTAGAGCATCTCGTTTACACCGAGAGGGTCGGGGGTCCGAATCCCTCAGCGCCCACCAAGAAAGATACACAATAGTAAAAAAGAGACAGCTATATGATTGATATAGCATTAGCGGAAAGGGATGAGGAGTTTATGCCCGGATGGGTAAATCCCTCAGCGCCCACAGTTCAACTATTGTCATTTCGAACGAAGCATAGCGGAGTGAGAAATCTGGGAAAATACTAAACTGGATAATTCATTCTATTACAGAAATAATATTATCGATGTATCGTATATTTCCCAGATCTCTCAGTCGAGTACTCCTTCGAGATGACAAAATGTGTGGGGCAGTCACAAACCATTTTTGCCGGGATAGCTCAGTTGGTAGAGCAATGGACTGAAAATCCATGTGTCGGCGGTTCAAGTCCGCCTCCTGGCACACACTGACAAAACTCCTTTTGAGGAGTTTTGTTTTGTATTGTTGTAAGATCGATTTTTTAATTCTCTTATGTACGACGAGCTAGACGCAAAACATCGCATCTCTGCAAGATGCACATTTCTCCTGACCCATCTGCACTTTCCGATGCCTATTTTTTTTGCTTTCTAAAAGTTGTCATCCCGGAATTTGCGCAGCAAATATCCGGGATCCCGTTACTAAGCCGGTAAAAATGAAATACGATGTTTTCCTTGCATAGTTACGGGATTCCGGATATTTCGGAGTACCGAAATTCCGGAATGACAAATAAAGACTGTTCTTTATCTTTCAATTTGGCAAAAATAAGTGATTTACAGATGTCTCAGAGAATATGTGCACACAAAAATACCGACCTCCAAAGGTCGGTATTTTTATATCTGAGCGGGTGACCGGGTTCGAACCGGCGACCTTCTCCTTGGCAAGGAGATGTTCTAGCCAACTGAACTACACCCGCTTATTTACTTAGACATTTTAGCATACAAAGGCCATTTGGCAAGAGGCTTAAATATTGGGCAAAAAAGTTTTGTTCTTCCGTACCATCTATAAATTTTTGCCTCCTCGCCTCAAAAATGCTAGAATTAACTTACTTTGAATTACGAAACTCCCATCCAAGTTTCAATAGTGGTATAATAGTATTGTAATAATCCAACTATTACACCACTATGGAAACTAAGATTGTCCTCTATGAGGAAATAAAGAAAGTGGTAAG
>JBAXYM010000002.1:0-97388 GCA_041670805.1 Patescibacteria group bacterium | reverse complement strand
CGCTGATTTCAACGACCTTAGAGAAGGTGACACTGTCACTTTCGAAGTAAAGGACACTCCGAAAGGTCCGGCCGCATCTGACGTACAGAAGGCTTAATATCTTTCAGAAAAAACATCCCGGATCTCCGGGGTGTTTTTTTGTTGCGGGCGAGATCTATTACGCCTTGTGAACGGGTTATGTGATGCGGACCACAAGTTAATTTGGTATAAACAATGACCATTTCGCGCGCGACGATTGAAGAGTATCGAGCAAAAGAGTATAATTCCATTGATGGGACTGACGCATAAAAATCAATTAGTTGGAAAAACATGAAAAAAGAATTGAAGTCGGGTATGATTTATTATTTGTCGCTGATCGGATTCTTTGCTATTTTCTCGACTACGATTTCCAAAAGTCCGGTGTTACCGCTATATGTGAAAGCGTTGGGTGGGGACGAAATGACCATCGGATTGATTTCCGCTTTCTCACCGTTGGCGGGAATACTCTTCAGCTTTCCCGTGGGTTTGATGTCGGATAAAATCGGGAGAAAAAAATTGTTGATGATTTCCGGAGGCATCTTTTTGATTTGCCCTTTACTGTATTTGGCGGTCGGCACTCCCATGTGGCTTATTCCTGTCAGGTTTTTTCATGGCATGGCGACCGCCATTTTGGGGCCGGTGGTGTCCGCGATGATTGTTGAAAAATATGCGAGTTCCAAAGGAGAAAAACTCGGATTATATTCTTCGTCGACATTGGCGGGTCGGGCGCTGGCTCCCATGTTGGGAGGTTTCATTCTTTCCCGTTTCGCACAGCCGGGAGCATCTCTGGCGAGCTATAAATATGTTTATGTCGCCGCTTTCATTCTGGCAATTCCGGTCTTTGTTTTGACTATGCTTATCAAGGATGAGAGCAAAGGCGGTGCGAAGGTGAACACACGTGATTTTTATACGGATCTGAAATATTTTTTTGCCAACAAAAAATTAATATCGACGGCCGGCGTCGAGATGGCGATATATTTTGCTTATGGCGCTTTTGAAACTTATTTGCCTTCGTATCTGACGCAGTTTAATGTTTCGGCGGGGGAGATCGGCGTGATTTTTTCCACGCAGATCTTGGCTATCGCGCTTTCCAAGCCTCTGTTCGGAAAAATGGCGGACAAGGTCGATAAAAGAAAACAAATCTTGCCGGGGGCGTTGCTGTTGGGGCTGTCAATCGGGGCCTTGGGATTTTTTCATTCCGTGACAGCAGTCGTCATTTTGGGATTGCTCTTTGGGTTGGGACTTTCTTTTTCCACGGTTGCAACCGGCTCCTATGCCGCGGAGGTGACCAGCCCCGAAAAGCTCGGCTCTTCTCTGGGTGCGCTCTCGGCCATCATGGATATCGGCCAGACGGTCGGACCGCTCTTGACCGGCATCGCCATCACATATTTTTCTTTCCGGCTCGGCTTCGCGTTGTCTTTGGCGCTCATAGCGATAACGGCATTGATATTTTATATTTTCAATCGCGAGAGATAAACTCCATCCGTTTTAAAAAACAGAAATCTAGTTTTGCATTCGGATCACATCAGAAATGATGTGAAATGCTGCGCGAGAACGTTCTGTCCTGCATGGTTCACACCATTTCTGGTGTGGTCCAAAATTCATAATACAAAATACAGCAGATATGTCAGGGGCTGTCTGCTGTTTAGATGTATAATTGGAATCATAAATTGTTTGCGTATGGCCCAGAGAACCTTTGATTTTTTCAACTGAACCTATATCAGAAAAATCGCCCAGATGGCGATTTTCGATTTGCGGGGACTGCGGAACGACTTTAGAACTATGGATTGGGGAAAAGGTGGCAAAAGAATTGAATTTCGAAAGGCTGGAAAAATTTTTGGTTAGATAAAAATTACAATAAAAAACAACAGATTTAAATTTGTTGTTTTCTTTTCTAAACCTGCAAATGGTGTTTTGTAGGCTTGGAATTTGAAAGGGGATAAACTGTATAGTATTTTTTTACAATTTATTTCCCCTTAGCTCCAGGGTTTTTATCTGCCTATTTTCAGATTTCGAATCACACCAAGGATCTGGCTGTGCGGCTCCCGGGTGCTTGCAATGAGCTTGATAATCTTGCTGTTTGTTGTGGCTAACTCACGGTTTCCCCTGACAAATCGATTTATGTCATCTTCGTCTGTTTGGATTTCATAGATTTTTCCCCGTATATCATCTTTGGAGGGATTAGCTTTCTCTGCCATGGCAAGGATTTCTTTTGCTCGATCGTTATGCTTTTTTACCAGTTCCTCTATTTCTGTAATCTTATTCGGATCTTCATTTTCTGTCATTTTGATTCTCCATATTTTTTGGTAGTTTACATATATCATATTTTATAACTATTGTCAATAGTCGTTATGAAAAAAGTTCAAGTCCCATCGATCTTATATTAAAAAACCGCTTCTGCAAGCGATTTTTTCTTGGCGGGGACGGTGGGGCTCGAACCCATGACCTTCTGCGTGACAAGCAGACGCTCTAACCAACTGAGCTACGCCCCCATTGAATTCGACTTTTAAATGATAGCAATTCTGTGAGAAATGTCAACACAGAGGCTAGCACACAAAGGCTGAAATAATTCGAAATAATTTCGGTCGGATTGGCGAGTTCTCTGCGTCGGCTGTCTCTTGGAAGTGGAAACGTGTTTTCGGCTTGGGGCAGCCGCGCAAGCTAAAGCCATGCTACTCCGCGTGTATTACTCCGCCATCTTGTATACCCACGACAGGGGATTGGTGTCCGATAAAACTTTTGCCAGCTCTTTTGCCGTTTCGGTTTGCAGCCCTTTCGCGCTGTTTTCATTCCAGAGTTCTTTGTCCTCCTGATTTTTTATCGTGGCGGATTGGACTAAAATCTGATCCAGCAGGTCTGCGTCTTTGGCGACAACGGCTTCTTTCGTCTCGCGCGCTTCGAATTCCTCTATGATTTCCAAAACTTCCGCGGCGATCGGCGTATCGGCGACTTGGTCGCGGAGCGCTTTTTCCTCGTCGGTTTTTACATAAAACTTGTGGATGAAATTGGCGTCTCCGATCCGCGCTTCGGCGAGGTCGTGGAACAGGCACATTTTGATCACCTTGTTTTCGTCGACGTTTTCATTTCGGGCAAGAATCATACCGATAAGCGCCACTTCAAAAGAATGAGACGCGATAGTATCATTTGATTCCGGCAAGATCTGGCTTTGCATTCTGCGCATATTGCGCAAAGTGCCGATCTCGAAAAGAAAATCGGCTGTTCTGTCTTTGTTCATATCTTTTTTGGTGATTTGGTTGAGACGTAAGAGATTTTACTTTGAAAACATTCGGAAAGCCGAACCTCAAATTCAATGAGTGCCAAGAGTGGGAGTCGAACCCACGACCTTAGGTTTATGAGTCCTATGCTCTAACCAAACTGAGCTACCTTGGCGCGCGTGTCGTGATTTGCAAATAAAGCCTTGCAAATACTTCTCAATAGTAATATAAAAAAACAGAAAAGTCCAGAGGAAGTTTCAGTATTATTTTTATCCCGGATTTTTATGGAGCATACGCAAAATATATTTTTCTAACAAATACCAAAACATCCGTATCAATCCAAAAGCAGAGATCCGGCTTTGTATTTGGATCACACCGGAAATGGTGTGAAATGTTACGCAAGAACCGTCTTTTCTGCATTGTTCACACCATTTCTGGTGTGATCCGTAATTCAAAACACAACGAATACGTCGGGAATTGTCTACCATTTAGCGTGTGATCGGAGCCATGTATGGAACCATTTCTATTTCAGCCCTCGCAGATCTACCAGATAGATTTCTTCCGTTGCATAGAACCCGCTTTCAATTTCAATGATCGCCCATTCTTTATTTCCGGTGATGACTATGTTATTAAGACTGCCGAAGGAGCCGAGAGAGCTATTTGCAAAAATTTCTTTGCCGTTGTAGTCCAACTTTTCACAAAAGGAAGAGGGTGCGCTGCCGATGTAGTCAGCATAGGGCTTGCCGTTTTTATCAAGGCAGGTAAAGCCATTTGCAAAGTCGCCATTATGGTCTTGGTCGCAGGAGATTTTTCCGCTGCCGACATTTTCTTTGAATACGGCTTGGGGAATCGCATCGGATGTTTTGGCAGTGTCGGTTTCCAGAAGAAAAACTTTTTCCGAGCTTTGCACGATAGTGAATACATTGCCATCGGCGCAAGCCTGGTAATGGAAAGCAAATCCTTCGTCTTGGTTGATATATTTGGAAAGATGGTAGAATAAACCCAGTTCGTCTCTTTCAATATTTTCGGAGATTTTTGAAACCGGTACTGTCCAGTCAATCTTTGGTTCGCTGATTTTGTAAAGCGGGAGAAGAAGGTACAGACTGTAAGAAATTAGGGTCATCGCGAAGACGCTCCTCCATTGTCTGTGTCTGGTGGCAGTGTCTTTTTTTGAGGATACAAATAGATATATTCCCGCCAAGAGAATGACAAGGATCAAGCTGCCTATTATCAAGCAGGTTGTGGCGGGGGAGAATGTTAAAGATAATAAATTGCCGAGAATCAGGTTGAGGCAAACGTCGGTCGTGAGGCTTAAAGGGAGAAGCGCCGCACCTATAACTTGCCATATTCCGTCCGATGTTTCGATTTTTTGGTATGAGGCAAAAATTGAAGCGGCAAGTATCAGCCAAAAGCCTGCCAAAAGCAAGTATGGGCTTAGCGGAATGGAGAAGATTTTTCGTCGCCGCGGGGTAAATATTTTAAAAGCGATACAGATAGCCAGATAATATATGGATATGGCGGATAGCGGCATCGAGAAATCTCTAAAATTATCCCAAAGAAATATGCTGCCGGCTGTCATGGATGTTAAGGCAAGGACACTGTAGAGGGTAGGGACAAGCGTCAAAAATATCACAGTTACGGTCTTGTCTCTTTTGTTTTTTATGTGCGGAGCCAAACGCCAGAAAACTATTTTGAAAAAAGCGTAATCAATTCCGAAAGAGATGATAACGGATAAAATAAGGTTGAATCCTTCCATATACCAAACCGTGGCAGAGTGAGTACAAATAAATATGGAACCGGATGTCATTATGAAAGCCAGTATGGAAAGCGGCATATAGATTAAAAATTCCAAGAACCAAAGATTGCCGCAATAACGGTTGTAGAAATCGACGTAGCTTTCGGTCAGTGTGTCTTTGTCTCCGATTTTTTGCATAATCTTTTCTGAAATGTTGTTTTCGTTCCGGTCGGTCAAATCCTTTCCGCCGTCTTCCAGATGCTCCAAAAGCTCCTCGCGGAAGCGCGGGGTATATTGGGAAAGGGGGAGGTCTTTGATAATGTCGTCGACAAATCTTTCGGCGGATTTCTGATTTTTCATCTCTCCAAACTTAAGTTGTTAGGCTTGAGGATTGAGTCCATCCCCTTGAAAAAAGTTTCGAACTCGGATCTCTTGTTTGCCAGTCTTTTTTCTCCGGCGGCGGTGATGTGATAAAATCTGCGTTCTTTGCCGCTCTCGGCGACTTGGCGGTAGCTCTTGACCAGCCTCTTTTCTTCAAGACGATAAAGCAGGGGGTAGAGTGTTCCTTCTTTGAATTCGAAAATGCTGGAGCTTTTTTGCGCGATGGTTTTGATGAGTTCGTAGCCGTAGTTGTCTCCATGATCGGAGAGAGTTTGCAGTACGACCAGTTCGATGGCGCCGCGCGTCATTTCTTGCGATGAGTCCATATGTTTGCGGTTAAAAATGAAGTGTTATTTCTTACATACTATTATAGATATAGTATGGAGGTTGTCAAGAAAAATGCGGCTCGCATGTTTGTTTCTTTTGCGTGGGACAGCGGCGCAGGCTAAAGCCATGCTACTCCGTTCCATATATACAAACAAAAATCCCGGCGGTTAAGCCGAGATTTCCAATGGGTTGCGGGGGAAGGATTCGAACCTCCGTCCTCGAGGTTATGGGCCTCGCGAGCTGCCGCTGCTCTACCCCGCGATAAAAATTTCTTTCGGAAGGATAAATAGAGTATATATGATAAATCCAAAGAAGGCAAGAGGAGCCAGTTTTGAACAAAAAAAGAGGGTGTTGCTTATTGAGCTCTTTGATTATTGAGCTGAAGTAACATCCGTGTTACGTGCAAGGAGGGATTCAAACCCTCGGTCAATCGATTAAGAGTCGATCGCTCTGCCGGGCTAAGCCACTCGCACAAGTTGATTGTTTGTTTTGAATGTGTCCAGTGAGATTTGAACTCACGATCCGAGGCGTATTGACCTCGATTATGCCTGGCTAGACCACCTTCCCGCTTTGCATGGCTTATTATTTTTTTCGTTTATGGAAACGGGTCCGTTAGGACTTGAACCTAAGGCCGACTGGTTAGAAGCCAGTCGCTCTGCCTGACTGAGCTACGGGCCCATTTTGTCTTAATCCATCAGTTTTTAAGTCCCGGCCGAGAATTGAACTCGGGTCAGAGCCTCCAAGCGGGCTCTAGGATCGGCCGCTACCCTACCGGAACTATCTGCATCCTATATCAAAATAAAATTCTGTCAAGAGGGGGTATAGTTTTTTTAAAAAAGCCGGAGATGATACGAAGTAGCATGGTAAACGGAGTAGCATGGCTTCAGCCTGCGCCGCTGTCCCACGCCGATAAAACCTCCGCAAATATCGCATTCCCCGCATTGGACAACCGCGCAGGCTAAAGCCGTGCTACTCCACTTTTTCAATGTCTTTTTTTGCGCAAAGCGGATAAATAGGTTAAAATGGAATCATATTAAAAAGCGGATAATCTTGAATCTATGACAATTAAAACCTATCTTTGGGAAATGCTTGCAAGCACAGTTGTTTCTTTTGCGGCCTGGTTTTTGGTGTTGCAAAATATCAGTCCCGATAGCGCGCACCTCGGGGGTTTTTTACTTTTTTATTTTACCCTTTTCTTTGCTCTGACCAGTCTTTTCTCTCTTCTGGGATTCTATTTGCGCCGGAGGATTTTCGAGGATAAAATCGAATTCAAGCAGGTGGAAATCGCCTTTCGCCAGGGGATGTTTCTTGCGATAACCTTTGTGGGGCTTCTTATTCTGCAAGGAGAAAGAAGGCTTGATCTTTATAGCGCGTTTTTTTTCGTACTCTTTGTAGTGGCGGCGGAATTTTACTTTCTGATTAAGAGATGACGTTTGCCGGGCATCGGCTTGGATTATACCGAATTAACTTAATCCGTTACATAATGATTTTACATTTATTCCCCCTCACCCCGACCCTCTCCCGATAGAAGAGGGAGAAAATCCAAATACTTTATAAGCGGATCGTGGTACGGATTAATTTAATTCGGTATTACTTGAAAGATAAAGAAAATTTTGCTAGGATTAAGTCGCCTTTGGAATCCGTCGGAGAAGATGATTTTTTGCAGGTCATACGCATAAACAGTAGAAAGGCCTGACATACCTCCGATGTATTTTGATATGGGGCCACACCAGAAATGGTGTGGACAACGCAGGATGGAACGTTCTTGTGTGGCATTTCACACCATTTCTGGTGTGGTCCAAATACAAAGATGGATTGTTGCGCCGCCCGGAGTGCCGGCTTCTCGCAGACAGATAGTATCACTTTGATATATATTTAGTTAAATTATGTCAGTCAAAAGAGACGAAATAATTGCGTTTTGTGATGAGTATCTGAAAGTCAAAGACTTTGAAGATGGCTGTTTTAACGGTCTTCAGATTGAGGGCAAGGCTGATGTTTCAAAAATAATAACCGGCGTATCTTTGAGCAAGGCTCTGGTCGAGAAGGCGATTGAGAAAAAGGCGGATATGATCATGGTCCATCATGGATTTTTCAAGGGCGATGTCCCTTGTCCGCTGGTGCTTGCCGGCTTTATGAAGAATCGCGTGAAAATGCTTTTGGGGAGCGATATGAATTTGGCGGGCTACCATCTGCCGCTTGATGCGCATCCTGTGATCGGGAACAACATCAGTCTGTGCAAGATGTTGGGGGTCAAAAAAACCAAGCCGTTCGGTTACGGATTCGTCGGAGAACTGGAAAGAGAAACGGATTTTGAAAAATTCAGGAAAAAAGTCGAGGAGCAATTATGCACGCACACCTTCGTGCTCGGAGCCGGAAAGAAAAAAGTTAAAAAAGTCGGGATTATTTCCGGCGGCGATTCTCCTGATTTTGAGGCGGCGTTTTTGATCGGGGCGGACGTCTTTGTTACCGGCGATATTCGGGAGGACGTGGTGCGCAAAATTGAGGAGGTGGGGATAAATTTTATCAATGCCGGACACTATAATACCGAGAAAGAGGGGATTGGAAATTTGGGAAATCTGGTGGCGAAGAAATTCAAGATAGAGGCGGAGTTTGTGGATGTACCGAACGAGGTGTAAAGCATTATGTCGTTCTGATTATATCGATAAAATGTGGAATGTGGTTTTCGGAAATTGCTCACGGGATTCCGGATATTTCGCAGTAACGAAATTCCGGAATGACAGACAAAATGGCAGGTACAATCAGGGTTTATAAATACCATTATAATTTAATTATATGCAAGATAAAATCGAGAATATAAAAAATACCGCGCTGGCGGAGGTCGCGAAGGCGGAAAGCGCCGAGGCTTTGGAGGCGGTGCGGGTGAAATATTTGGGACGGAAGAGCGCATTGACGGAAGTTCTCAAGGGACTCAAGGATATGTCGGTCGAAGAGAAAAAAGAAATCGGGCAAGTCGCCAATACGGTAAAAACGGAAATCGAATCGGCTATCGCGGCGAAAGAGCTAGTGATGAAAGAAAAAGAGTTCGCCGAGCTTGATGCGAAAGAAAAAGTGGACGTTACCTATCCGGGAGAAAAAGTCGCGGTGGGGCATATCCATCCGCTCACCAAAACCCGCTATGAAGTTGAGGATATTTTTCGCTCAATGGGATTTTTGATCGCCGACGGGCGGGAGGTGGAGGATGAATTCCATAATTTTGACGCGCTCAACATACCGGCCAACCATCCGGCGCGCGACCTTTGGGATACTTTTTGGTTTACGGACGGCAATCTCTTGCGCACTCATACTTCGCCGATGCAAGTTCGTTTTATGGAAGAAAATAAACCGCCGTTTCGCATCATCGTACCGGGGCGGACTTTTCGTTTCGAGAATGCCGACGCGACGCACGAGTCGAATTTTCATCAGGTGGAAGGTTTGATGGTCGACGTCAGCGGACGGCTGACTGTCGCCAACTTCAAGTCGATGATGGCGGAATTTATGAAAGGACTGTTTGGCAAGGAATTGGAAATAAGGCTCCGTCCCAGCTATTTTCCGTTCGTGGAGCCGGGGTTTGAAATTGATGTTGCCTGCCCGTATTGTTCCGGCAAGGGCTGCCGCATTTGCAAACAGACGGGCTGGATAGAAATCTTGGGCGCGGGAATGGTCAATCAGAAAGTGTTTACGGCGGTGGGACTTGAAGAAGATAAATATGAAGGCTTTGCGTTCGGCGTGGGACTGGAGCGCATCGCGATGATAAAGACCGGAGTGAACGACCTCAGATTTTTTTACGGAAACGATATGAGGTTTTTGGAGCAGTTTTAGGGTTTTGAAACTTTATTTATGCGGGAATAGCTGACGCTGTCGCTGCTCTCGGAATGGTACGTGCACCTTTGTGTCATTTCGAAATGAGGTACTCCGATTGAGAAATCTTATGTCGAATCAATTTAATCAATTACATAATGATTTTACATTTATTCCCCCTCACCCCGACCCTCTCCCGATAGGAGAGGGAGAAATCCAAATACTTTATGAGCGGATTGTGGTACGGATTAAGTTAATTTGGAATTTTAAGAACAATACTATACTAATATAGCCTTATTGAAAAAATAGTATCAAAAGAGTTTCGTGCGTTTCTCGGATCTCTCAGTCAAGTACTCCTTCGAGATGACAAAGAATTATGGTGTGTGCAGCCGGGTAGCGGTGCATTGTAAACTTAGCAACGGGATCCTGGATATTTGCTGCGCAAATTCCGGGATGACATATGGCTTGCAAAAAAATAAAAGTGCAATAAATTTTGAATCAAAAATAATTCGCAGGAAGTGCAGATGAGTCCGCTAATCAAATAACCAATCAAAATGAAAATATCATATAAATGGCTTCAGGAATATGTTGCAATCGATAAGACGCCGGAAGAACTGGCTGAGCTTTTGACGGCGCATTCTTTCGAGGTGGAATCGGTGCAAAAATTGGGCGCGGGGCTGGATGGTGTCGTGGTGGGCGAGGTGGTTTTTAGGGAGAAACACCCCGACGCGGACAAGCTGAGTGTTACCAAAGTTAAAATCTCCGACACGGAGACGCTGGACATTGTCTGCGGTGCGCCGAATGTCGAAGTCGGGCAGAAAGTGGCGGTGGCGCTGGTCGGCGCCGAGCTTCCGAACGGGATGAAAATCGAGGAGCGAAAAGTGCGCGGAGAGAAATCTTGCGGAATGATTTGCGCGGAAGACGAGCTGGAGTTGGGAAAAAGCCACGAGGGGATTATGGTGCTGTCCGCTGATTTGAAAGTCGGTACGCCGATCAAGGAGGCGCTGGGACTTGATGATACGATTTTGGATATCGACGTTTTGCCCAATCGCGCGCATGACTGTCTCGGTCATCTGG
This sequence comes from Patescibacteria group bacterium, assembly GCA_041670805.1. Classification (GTDB taxonomy): domain Bacteria; phylum Patescibacteriota; class Minisyncoccia; order JAHIHE01; family JAGLIN01; genus STD2-77. Next base: position 86,837 of record JBAXYM010000002.1, on the reverse strand, counting down.
GCGTGGCGCGAGAAGTGGCGGCGCTCACGGGAAAGCCTCTTAAAAAATTCGAGGTTAAATCTCCGGGAGACAGAAAGAGCAAAAACGACGTTCTGGAAATTGAAATAAAAGAAAAAGGTCTGTGTCGCAGATACAGCGCGGCGGTCGTGAACGGCGTGACCGTCGAAGAGTCGCCGGAATATATCAAGAAATGTCTTGAGAGCGTCGGGTTACGTTCCATTAATAATCTCGTTGATATTACCAATTACATTATGTTCGCTTTCGGTCAGCCGATGCACGTTTTTGATGCGGATAAACTTCACGGCAAAATCGTGGTGCGAAAGGCTCGAAACGGCGAGAAGATTTTGGCGCTGGACGACAAAGAATATGAGCTTACGGAAAACGACCTGGTGATCGCCGACGAGGAAAAGCCGCTCGCAGTGGCGGGGGTGATTGGAGGCAAAGAGGTGTCGGTCACGGCGGCGACCAAAAATATTATTTTCGAGTCGGCGAATTTCTTCGGCACGGGCATTCGCAAGACATCGCAGCGCCTCAAAGTCGCCACCGATTCCTCGCATCGTTTTGAGAGAGAAATCGATCCGGAGATGACACTGGCATGTTTGAAAGAGGCGGTCAGGCTTGCGATGGAGAACGCGGGAGGCAAGGCGAATGAAAATTTGCTTGACGTATACCCCGAACCGCGCGCCGAGAAGATGGTGGAGCTTGATTATGATCGCATTGAAAATCTTTTGGGCATAAACATTCCAAAGGAGAAAGCCGTTGAGATATTGAATTCGCTTGAGATGAATGCGATTAGTGAAGGCGACAAAATCAAAGTAACGGTGCCGACTTTCCGTATTGATGTTGAAAAAACAAATGATGTCATCGAGGAAATTGCGCGGATTTACGGTTATGGCAATATTCCCGTTCGCTTGGCGGAGGTGCCTATGGCGCAGGTTCGCCAGGATCGGATGTGGGAGACGGAACGCGAGGCGAGGGAGATTTTCCGGGGGCTGGGATTTTCCGAGGTGTACAATTATTCTCTTATCGGGGAGAAGGATCTGGAAAATTTCAATCTGGACGCCGCGCAGGCTTTGGAGCTGAAAAATTATCTGAGCGAAGATGCCATGATATTTCGCACCAGCATGATGTCGCGCCTTATGAAGAACGTGGAAGAAAATCTCAAATATCGCGACGAGGTGAGCCTTTTTGAAGTCGGGCGGGTGGCTTTCAAACAGGCGGGCGAACTGCCTTTGGAGAGAAAATATTTAAGTGGAGTTTTCTCTTCAAAAAATATCAATGAGGATAAATTATTCGCTGTCGGCAAAGGCAAGATTGAAGCTTTTCTGGAAAGCTTGGGGCTTCACGGGCTTGAATGCGATCCTCTCGACGGGGATGCGACTTTCTGGCACAAGGGGCGGTCCGCCGGTATAATGTCGGGAAACAAACTCATCGGCAAAATGGGCGAGATTCATCCGCAAATTCTGAACAAGCTCGGTTTGGAAAATCGCATTTTCGGTTTTGAAATATATCTGGAAGAATTGCCGGCGTTGCGACGAGGCGAAGAAGAATTCGAGGGCATCAACAAAATGCCGACGAGTGAGTTTGATTTGTCCGTGGTGGTGGACAAAAACATCGAATGGCGGAAGATTGCCGACGCAATCGCGGACCTGGACGAAAAGAATATTCGCGCGATCACCCCTTTCGATATTTACGAGGGCGAGAATATCGCGGCAGGCAAAAAGAGCATCGCTTTCAAGATAGTATGCCAAGCGGAGGACCGAACGCTCAGCGACGAGGATATTAAGGCGATTATGGACAAGATTATTGAAGCGCTGGGGAAGATTGGGGGAGAAATCAGGAAATAGAATTTTTTGAAAAAGGACATCAAGAATATCTAGTAAATGTTCCAAAAATACTCCGGCCTATTGAAGAAAAAGCTAAAGTTTGCTATAATGAAACCGTAAGCGTAAATGCGACTTACGGTTTTGTTTGTGGAGTTTAAATGCGTTTTAAACAAGTAATTTTCAAAATATCTATGGCAAGAAAAACAGAAAACGGCGATTACGGCGCCAAGAATATCCAAGTGCTGGAAGGGCTGGATCCGGTGCGGAAGCGTCCGGGCATGTATATCGGAGGGACCGGTTTGGACGGGCTGCACCATCTCGTGTGGGAAATCGTGGACAATTCCATTGATGAGGCGCTGGGAGGATATTGCGACTATATTGAGCTGGAACTGATGGAAGGCAACCGGGTCCGGGTCAAGGATAACGGGCGCGGTATTCCGGTGGACAAGCACGAGAAGACCAAGAAATCCGCGCTGGAAACGATTATGACCGTGTTGCATGCCGGAGGAAAATTCGGCGGGGGCGGATATAAAGTTTCCGGAGGTTTGCACGGAGTGGGGGCGAGCGTGGTGAATGCTCTCAGTTCCTATATGCGCGTGGAAGTGCGGCGCGGCGGGAAGCTTTGGGTGCAGGAGTACAATGCCGGCGTTCCCAAGGCGGAAGTGAAGGCGATCGGCAAGGCGGAAGGGTCGGGCACCGAGACTGTTTTCGAGGCGGATCCGCTGATTTTCAAGGAAATCGAGTATGACTGGAAGCGGATCGTGACGCGTATGAGGCAGCAGGCGTATCTCACCAAGGGCGTGCGCATCAAGCTGATTGACTCGCGCAACTCCGAGGCGGTCAAGAATTATTCTTTCTATTTTGACGGAGGAATCGTCGCTTATGTTCGGCAGCTGAACGAGGGGAAAGAAGTCAAAAACGAGGTTCCTTTCTACGTGGAAAAAGAGAAAGAAGAAGTCCTGGTGGAAATCGCGATGCAGTATAATGACAGTTTCAAAGATCACATTTTTGCTTTTGCCAACAATATCAATACCATCGACGGCGGAACGCACGTGGTGGGTTTTCGTATGGCGCTTACCCGGTCGCTCAATAATTACGCTCGCAAAAAAGGATTTCTCAAAGAGAAAGATGAAAATCTAAGCGGGGACGACGTGCTGGAGGGGCTGACCACTGTCATCAATGTCAAGATGGCGGATCCGCAGTTTGAAGGGCAGACCAAGGGCAAGCTCGGAAACGCGGAAGTAAAATCGATCGTGAACAGCATCACCGGCGAGGCTCTGGATTATTATTTGGAAGAAAATCCCAATGATGCCAAGGCGATTCTCAGCAAATGTGTGCTGACTGCCAAGGCGAGGCTGGCGGCACGTGCGGCGCGCGATACCATCATTCGCAAGGGCGCGCTGGAAGGAATGACTCTGCCAGGGAAGTTGGCGGATTGTTCGGAAAGAAAAGCGGACAGATGCGAGCTCTATATTGTGGAGGGGAACTCGGCAGGCGGCTCGGCCAAGCAAGGGCGGGATCGGGCGTTTCAGGCAATATTGCCGCTGCGTGGAAAGATTTTAAATGTGGAGAAGGCGCAACTGGATCGCGTGTTTACTTCGGAGGAAATAAAAAATCTTATCATCGCGCTGGGGACCGGGATCGGCGATAAATTCGATATGACCAAGCTGCGATACAACCGCGTTATTATTATGACCGATGCCGATGTGGACGGCGCGCACATTCGGACGCTTCTGCTTACTCTTTTTTACCGCCATTTTGAAGATTTGATTACGGAGGGACATATTTATATCGCTCAACCGCCGCTGTACAGGGTCCAGTACGGCAAAAAATATCTGTATGCTTTTACGGAAGAAGAAAGGGCGGCGGCGATCACGGAGATGCAAAAAGATGCGACCAAGCGCAAGAGAGGCGGAGCGGAGGCGGTGGTTGTGGTGGAAGCGGAGGAGGACGAAGAGGCCGGGGGCGGGGAAGAAACGTCTACGGCTGAGGGGGAATCCGAAGGCGGCGAGGGAGAAATGAAGGGTATTAATGTTCAGCGTTATAAAGGTTTGGGAGAAATGAACCCCGAGCAGTTATGGGAAACGACAATGAATCCGCAGACCCGTATTATGAAAAAAGTTTCTTTTGAGGACGCGCAAGAGGCGGATTCCGTCTTTGAAATTCTGATGGGCAACGACGTGGTGCCACGCAAAAAATTCATTCAGACTTACGCAAAGACCGTGCAGAATTTGGATATTTAGTAAAATGTTTTCGATAAAACCCCGCCTGCAAGGAGCGGGGTTTTAAAATGTAATTTAGGTTTATACGCAAGATATGATTTTGTAACAAACACCGAAAATCTGTATTGATCCGAAATCAGAAATCCATCTTTGTATTTGGACCACACCAGAAATGGTGTGGAAAACAGGATGGAACGTTTTTGCGCGACATTCACACCATTTCTGGTGTGGTCCAACTGCCGGTTATTTTTCACAGGGACAGTGACATCAATTACCATTTTTCAAAAAATGTGGTATATTACTTGTGCGAGTAGCTGAGCATAAAGGGCGCGAAGAGCGACAGGATTACGCTTAACCCGACCAGTAAGACGGCGACAAACTTAATAGTTTCGAACATTTTTTTCTTTTGCATAGCGGGTTCGGTGATTATCGATTTAAAAATATTGAATCTGTTTTTTTAGAATTCTTTCCAATTCAATTTTATCACTGTTTTTATTCAAAGTCCACGAAAAAGCATGGACGGCGGCGAGCGGATATTTTCCGATAAATTTAAAAGCACGAAATATGATAATAAAAGTCGGCAAAAAACCGAGTTCTTCGGGCAAAGTTCCTTTTAAGGCGGCGGCGATTGCGGTCGTGGCGATTGTTTTGCTTCTGGGCTCGGCGCTCAGCAAAGAAATCTATCGCGAGTATAAGATAAAGAAAGAGATCGAGGCGCTCAAGTCGGAAATAGGGTCGATGGAAAAAGATAATTATGAACTCTCGCAGCTTCTTGACTATTACAGGACCGACGAATACAAGGAGGCGGAGGCGCGCAAGAGGCTCAATCTGAAAGCCGAGGGCGAGCAAGTGGTTATGATCGACGAGAAAAAAGCCAGCGTCGAGGAAGTCAAAGCGGCCGAGGAAGCGGCGCAGCAAGCCGGCGTTTCCAACCCGACCAAATGGTGGAATTATTTCTTTGCCAGCAGGGATGATAAAGGGTAGGCAAAATATTAATTAGCTATCAGCTGTAAGTTATTTTCGTTTAGCCAGTCAGTATTGCTTTTAAGGCCAACTTGAGTATAATGATTTCATAAGAAATGCGGATATAGTATATCGGTATTATGCGACCTTCCCAAGGTTGAGAGACGGGTCCGACTCCCGTTATCCGCTCAAAGAAATTTAACGTTTTTTAGAATCATACGCAATATATGGTTAGTTATTATAGGACTCACGTATTTCAAATTTTCTCAATCTTCAATACTTTCTTTTTCGCGATAGAACCAACCTTTTGTCATTCTGGTAAGAATCCCTTGATTACTGTTTAACTGTATACAAGGGATCTTTACAAAGATGACAAAAGGAATATATCAATGCGGGAATTATAAAAAAGTGATTTTACATAGTCCAAACGCGTAGGTCCTAATGACATTGTTTTCAATTGAGACGATTGAAACAATAATGCTTTTGCGCAGTAGTCTGGCATCTTGACCTATCCCTCAATAGAATATAAGATACATATGCAAGCTTTTTGCTTGGCGTTTTTAGTTTTTCGGCCATCTTAGCTCAGTTGGTAGAGCGGCGGTATCGTAAACCGCAGGTCGTCGGTTCGACCCCGACAGATGGCTCATTACACGGCAACTCTCCGAGGGTTGTTTTTTTATTGCAAGTAAGGACAGTCCTTTTGATTCTGCAAGGACCGTCCTTTGAAGTCATCACGAATTTTTTAATATTTTTATTTTGTGCTATAATTTATTTATGAAAGAAACCATCGAAAAAATTGAGGATTTGAGAGAGAAAATTGCTTCCGTAAGCGACCGTCTTTGACCTTGTTTCTGCGAAAAATGAGATAAAGGCGCTGGAGGCGGAAAGCGAGCGGGGAGGGTTTTGGAATGATCCGGAACGAGCAGGGAAGATGATGCAGCGGATGGAATCTCTCAGGGAGACCGTCTCTTTTTGGGGCGGACTCGAGGAGGAGGTTGCAAATTTGGGCGAGATGGCGAGTCTGGCCGAGAGCGAGAAAGACGCGGAGATGGAGCGGGAGATAGAGAAAAAACTGTCTGAAACGGAGAAGATATTTTCGAAGAATGAATTTCAGCTTTTCTTGAATGGCAAGTATGACGCTGCCGGTGCTATCGTGACCATTCGCAGCGGAGCGGGCGGGGTGGATGCGCAGGATTTTGCCGAGATGCTGCTGCGGATGTATCTTCGGTATGCGGAAAGGAAAAATTACAAGACGCAGATCATTCACGATTCTCGCGGCGAGGAGGCCGGCATCAAAAGCGCGACTTTCAAGGTTGCGGGGAAATATGCCTACGGTTATTTGAAAAATGAAATCGGAGTGCATCGGCTGGTGCGTCTGTCGCCTTTTAATGCCGACAGTTTGCGTCAGACCTCGTTTGCCTCCGTGGAAGTGCTGCCGGAAATTGCCGACAAAGGCGAGGTGGAAATCAAGGACGACGAAATCCGCATCGACACTTATCGCTCGTCGGGCGCAGGCGGGCAGCATGTCAACAAGACTGATTCGGCGGTGCGCATTACGCATCTTCCGACGGGTATCGTGGTGGCGTGTCAGAACGAGCGGAGCCAGATGCAAAACAAAGAAGAGGCGATGAATATGCTGCGGTCGAAATTGTATATGCGCCGGAAAGAGGAAGAAGAAAAATCAACGCAGGATTTGCGCGGAGAATACAAATCCGCGGAATGGGGAAATCAGATACGATCCTATGTGTTGCATCCTTATAAAATGGTGAAAGATCATCGGACCAAAATGGAAACAGCGCAAGTGGAAGATGTCTTGGACGGGGAAATTGAGGATTTTATCGAGGCGAGATTGAGGAGCTAGAAAGAGTTGCTTCTTCAAGTGCAAAAAGGACAGTCCTTTGAAGACTTGGCGGCAGAGATGTCGAAAATATAATTATGAGATATAGGGTAATCATTTGATTTCAAAACTTGAAAGGACTGTCCTTGCAACCAAAATATGATTATAATGGCGATTTTTAGAGAAAATGGTATCATGGAAAATGCTTCTATCCTAAAATAATTTTTTGATGTATAATGAAAATCTAAGGAGGTGCGGAGATGACATTGCCGGTTATACATGATAGATGGTTTTGTAACGGACACCGATTTTGCATCCGAACCACGCGGGATAAAACGTTTTTGTGTAATATTTCACACCATTTCTGGTGTGGTCCGAATAAAAGATAAAAGATACAAGATACAACGTTTATCGCCCCGAGAAGGTGCCAAATATAAAAGCGGATTTGTTTGGGTCGGATATTTTTAAAACATAATTTTAAAACTATGGCAAAAACTACAAAAGTTCAGGAAATGAAGGCGAAGGGCGAGCCGTATTACACCAATTCCACCCAGCTGCCGGTGGGGTATACGGACGACCTTTTTGAGGCGGTAAAATTGCAGGATCCCTTGCAGACCAAATATACCGGCGGGACGGTGCTGCACGGTTTTGTGGGCGAGCGGCTGCCGAGTGGCGCGGAGGCAAAATTGATTATCAAGAAGATTTTCGAGAAAAATTCACTTCCCTATCTTTCGCTGACTCCGACTTTCAGCATCTGCCCGAATCACGGCTATTTGGTGGGCGAACATTTTACCTGTCCCAAGTGCCTGATTGAACAGCCTTGCGAGGTTTATTCCCGCGTGGTCGGATATCTGCGCCCGGTGCAGCAGTGGAACAATGGCAAAGTGTCGGAATACAACGAGCGGAAGGTTTTTAAATTTGACAAAAAGAAGGCGGAGAAGAAATAAAAATGCGAGGGCAGTGTTTTGAAACCGTTTATTTATCTAAACAGTATACGGCTCCTGATATATTCGTCGTATTTCGGATTCTGCATTTCGGATCACGCCAGAGATGGCGTGAACCACGCAGGATAAAACGTTTTTGCGAGACATTCCACACCATTTCTGGTGTGGTCCGAATACAAAGAAGAAAAACCTTGCACGAGACTTTGCGAATGATGGCGACAGAATGGTCGGAGTACCTTTCCGTAACGACATAAAAAGAAAAGAATAAATAAGATAGTAAAAACTAAAAGATGATACTTTTTGATAACGTTTTCAAACAATATAATAAGAACGGAGCCGCTCTTCAGGATATAAATTTTGAGATCAAGGAAGGAGAATTCGTGTCTATTGTCGGACAAAGCGGGGCGGGGAAGTCCACCTTGCTCAAGATGATATTCGCCGAAGAAAGACCGACGCAGGGCAAAATCTATATCAAGGGTCGTGACATTACGCAGATCAAAGAGAACAAACTGCCCATCTTGCGCAGACATATCGGCGTGGTTTTTCAGGACTTCAAACTTCTGGACAAGAAAACCGTTTTTGAAAACGTGGCTTTTGCCATGGAAGTTTCCGGCAAGAGCGACCGGGAAATTGAGGCTGACGTGCCACAAGTTTTGGATATCGTCGGTCTTGGAGAAAAAATCGGTCGTTATCCGCACGAGCTTTCAGGAGGCGAGAAACAGAGAGTCTCAATCGCGCGCGCGCTTGTGCATCGTCCGGATATTATCGTGGCGGACGAGCCGACGGGAAATTTGGATATGGTCAATACTTGGGATATCGTTCAGCTGCTGACCAAAATCAATCAGTACGGGACGACCGTAATTTTGGCGACGCACAATCACGAGGTGGTAAATTTGCTGAACAAGCGCGTGATTACGATTGACAATGGAAGAATCGCCAAAGACCAGCTCGACAACGGGAAGTATATAATTTAAATAAGATACCAACAAGTGTTGCTGCAGACGAAATGTAGTGGAGCGAGACTTCGGATTTTATGCGGGAAAAGTTTTGTGCGATTTTTATGAATTATGGCAACGAGGTTGCGGGTCACATACACAATATTTGATCCTGAACGTATATCTTTATCGAGGTTCTGTGTATTTTAGTGAACAATTGTTAGTAAACGATCCTAACTTTACTCAGATAAACAAAACTTCTTCTCCTGCAATAAAACCCACATTTTGTCATCCTCGCAAGGATCCCTTAAGCTATCCGTTTACTTGAAAGAGTAAATATTATGATATTGCTAAAAGGACAAGGGATTCTTACAAGAATGACAAAAAAGATAGGCTTTATAGCGGGAAATATTGTTTGATAGGTTTGATATAACAGCTCTGAATGATAACTTGGTCGGAAGAAGTGCTTTGACTGTATCGGTTAAAATCCTAATATTGCGCATGACCCGGGATTGTCGCGTCGTAATGGCAGATAATATATAATCTTTATCAATTTTGAGAAATAAAAATGATGCTTTGGAGTAGAAGTTTTAAGCGGCTTATGAATTCGGCTTTTCAGGATTTGACTCGGAATGTTTGGCTGAATATGGCGACTGTCGTGATAATTGTGATAGCGCTTTTTACCGTGTCCGTGAGTCTGGCGATAAATGCGGTGGGCAACTATACTTTGCAGTCTTTTCAGAACAAAATCGATATCTCCATCCAATTCCAGGATGATGCCGGCGAAGAGAAAATCCTCAATCTCAAGAAGGATTTGGAGTCGATGCCGGAAGTCAAGAGCGTGACTTACGTTTCCAAAGACCAGGCACTCGCGGAGTTCAAAGAGACGCATAAAGACGAAGAATATATCAACCAGAGCATTGAAGAACTGGGGGACAATCCGCTGTTCGCCGTGCTCAACGTGAAGACCAACAAGCTGGAACAGTGCAAAAAAGTGGACGACTATGCGAACGGCAACGAGAACTATAAATCGATTATCAAGAAAATAGATTACAAAGAAAACAAGGCGGTGATTGATAATTTCTCCAACGCCCTTGACAATATTCGCAAAGGGATTGGCGCGCTCACGTTACTTTTTGTCGCTATCAGCATTTTGATCGCTTTTAATACTATCCGTCTGGCGATGTATTCGCACCGCGTCGAAATCGAGATTATGCGGCTGGTGGGAGCAAGCAACCGGTATATCAAGCTGCCTTTCATTATCGAGGGCGCGATTTTCGGGGCGATAGGATGCGTGGTAACTTTGTTATTGGCTTACGTGCTGTCCGTCTCGCTATCCGTGCGATTAGAACAGATATTCCCCGGTTTTTATCTCTATGATTATTTTCTGGGCAACTTCTGGAGCGTAAGCGGTGTGCTGTTTCTGATCGGAGCCGGTATGGGAATCATCAGCAGCTTCATTGCGATTCGCCGATATTTGAAAGCGTAATAAATGGCGATGTGCAATCTAATTTTTATTTTATGCCGGAAAATGATCCGCAAAAAACAGTAAAGAAAGTAAAAGATGACTACAATTCAATAGCCCAAGAATGGGACCGGAGCCGAAGTCGTCCGTCGCAACTCAAATTAAAATTGACGGACGAGATAGAGGCAGGTGCCAAAGTTTTGGATGTTGGTTGTGGCAATGCCTTGATGCTTCCTTTTGTGTTGGAAAAGGGAGCTTTTTATTACGGCTTGGATGTCGCGGAAAATTTGATTGAAATTGCTCGGGGGAGATACGCAAAGGAGATCAAGGAGGGAAAGGCGAGTCTTGCCGTGGGAGAGGCATCAAAACTTCCTTTCGCGGATGCGGAGTTTGATTTTGTGATAAGTTTCGCCGTCCTGCATCATCTTCCTTCCGGGGAGATTAGGAAGAAATTTTTTGATGAAATACGCCGAGTGCTGCGTCCTCGGGGAAAGGCGAAAATCATCGTTTGGAATCTTTTCAATGATTGGGCAAGGAACAGATTTGATATCGAGTCTCAACTCAACGGCAAGACCAGTGGCGATGTCGTTATCCCTTGGAAAGGCACGCACGGGACGGTCGTGAATCGCTATATGCATCAATTTTCCAAGGAAGAGCTTTACGACTTGGCGGAAAGCTCCGGCTTTTCCGATGTTCGCATCGGTTATTTTAATCGTGCCGGTGAGAAAGTGGAAAACGGTGAGGAGATGGTGCTGGAGATGGAGAGATAAATTGCCAAACGAAGTATCTCGTGGAGTAGCACGTGGCGGAGTAGCATGGCTTCAGCCTGCGCCGCTGTCCCATGCAGGATAAAACGTTTTTGCGTAGCATTCACACCATTTCTGGTGTGATCCGAGAATCCAAAATGCAAAAAACAATTTTCCATGTAACCACTCCGCGCTTCTTTCGGTTTATCAAAAAATTTGCCCTCCTCTTTATTTTTCTATATAATACAATTGTATATTCTTCGAAATTTAATTATCAACCATGCAAACAATAAAAAGAAAAAACGTCGATTCGGTTTTTTCCGTTAGAAGTTTGGAGCGAGAAATTCCTCTCCCATCGCAGACGAACCAACCTGATCTCGCAACCCCTTCTTCCAATCCGAGCAGGGCGCGGCTTCGTACTCACAAGAAAGCCCTCCTTTGCCTTTCTTCCGTTGTCCTCGCGGTAGTCGTCATTTACGGCATCGGCGCGGCAAGGGCCGGTTCGCTTGCTCCTTCCGCCAGTCCGTCCGGAACGATGTATACCCTAAACGACATTTACACCCGGCTGACTACCAATGCCACCGCGACCGAGGGCAGTCACAATCTGGCATCTTCTCTTTCTCCATCTGCCACGATGCGTACGCTTAAGGAAATCTATAATGCCATTCCGACGATTGCCGCCAATACGGTCAAGGTCGGCACCACATACTTGGGGATCTCGGGAACTCTTTACGGCGACACGGACGTTTCCAAAGTTTTGACGACCGCGAGCGGAGCCGGGACATACAATGCGGCGAATCTTATTGCCGAGAATATAAAGAACGGTACGGCTTACGGCGTGTCTTCCACTGGAACTTTGCTGCCCAACGGAGGGACGGCGACTACCGCGGATCTTTTTAGCGGCAAAACCTCGCATCTTACCGGCGATTGGGATCTTGACACGGGGGCTTTGAATCTCGCCTGCAACACTTCGACTTTTGACGGGGCAGGCAATAAGGTCGCCGATGCTTATGACGGCGGCGGAGACGGAACCAACCGCTGGTGCATTACTGATTCAGGAAACGCGGCCGCCGGAGACATCCTTTCAGGCAAGATCGCTTGGGTGGACGGATTGGCGATCAGCGGCACCGGGACCGTTTATGCTTATGGTGATTCCAATGCTGCCAAGGTGCTGGGGACTGCCACCGGAGCGGGAACGGCGCTCACGAGCCTTTATTAACGGTAGCGACACCGCGAACACTTTTCCAGGTGGAACTCAGGAGAACGGAGGAGTGGACGATTATAATGGTAACAATGCCAGCGGTCCTGCAGCGGGCAGATATGCAAAAGACTGGACGCAGTGCACTTCAGGAAACGACTATTGTGGCACTGGAAATGCCGGAGCCGATGCCAAGGACGATTCCACGGGCTTGGTCTGGAGTCTCCCTTGCAATGGTGTGGGTTGCACTTCTTTTTCCGACGCGTCCCCGGCGACATACTCTTGGGACAATTCAGCAACAAACAATAACAGCAATACTGCTTCGCAACTTTGTTCAACTGCCTTAAAAGATGACGGAATAACAATCGCCGGCTGGAATCTTCCTCATCAGAAACAGCTTATGCAGGCATATATTGATGGTTCTTTTGGCAATCTGGAAACGGGAGCCGGTCGCTACTACTGGTCGGCGACTACCGTGTCGAACGCTATCGCCAGTACTTGGCTCATTAACCTGTCCGGTGGCTATTCGATCACTACCACCAAGCCTGCCAGCTACTACGTCCGTTGCGTCATACTTTCTCCCGGCAATTAAAAATGTTTTTGTCATTTTTTGTCGAACGGAGTAGCATGGCTTTAGCCTGCGCTGCTATCTCAAGTCACAAAAACCAGCACAGATATCGTGTTTTTCCGCTGTCGCAAAAATCCCCTCGCATTCATTTTTTCTTCCCGCGTTGGACAACCGCGCAGGCTAAAGCCATGCTACTCCATATGCTTCTCCGCAAGGATCTTTTTCATTCCAATTTGTCATATAAAATCTTATGAAGGTAAAATTGAGAAAAAACAATTTAATATTATGCAGCTTGGCGGTTCTTATCGCGGGGTGTTGTTGTGTAAAGCAGTCTTTTTCTTCCACTACCAACGGAACAATAGACACGGTTTCCAGATACACTTGGGGCGAAAACGTCGGTTGGATTGATTTCGGCGGTTTGGGAGATGTCCGCGTTACCGATGCGGGAATGACCGGCTATGCTTACGGTGAAAATGTCGGGTGGCTTTCTCTTAATTGTTCCAATACCAATTCCTGCGCCACAGTGGATTACAAAGTTGCCAATGACGGCAATGGCGATTTATCCGGTTACGCTTGGAGTGAGAATCTGGGTTGGATTGATTTTTCCGCGGTATCCATAAATTCCGACGGGGAATTTACCGGCTATGCTTACGGTGAAAACATCGGCTGGCTTTCTTTTAATTGTTCCAATACCGACTCTTGCGCCACTGTTGATTATAAGGTAAAAACCGATTATCGGCCTCAAGATATGCGTCCTGCCTGCAATAACGGTCGCGACGATGACGGCGACGGACTTGTCGACTATCCGAACGACCGGGGATGTTCTGAATTGAATGACAATAATGAAGTTGATCCGTCCGCCTTTATCGCTCCCAGCAAGCCGAACGTTTCGGACGTGGCAGTGACCGAAACACAAGATGGGGGACCGGATTTGGGAAACATACCCGACAATGTCATGCAAATAGCCGTCTCTGTTACCTCTGATTTCAAGGATGTATCTTGGGAAGACATAAAAGACAAAGATAAAATATTGGCAAGCTTTGGCGATGCGCCCAAACTCTATATCAAATTTCGTACCACACAGGGGGCAGCTTCGGATGTGATTATCTACGAAAGAAAAGCCGATACTAATACTGATAGCGGTGCTGCGCTTTCTACTCTCCAAGACGGAGACATAGTAAAATCTCCTTCTTCCCCCGATATCTATGTCATCAAGTATAAGAACAACAAACAATACAGACGTCTCCTTCTATCTCCCACCATTTTCAACTATTATCTCCATCTCAAATGGAACAACATTAAAACCATATCTCAACAACAACTAGACCAATACCAAACCTCTAACCTGGTCAAAGAAACCACAGATACCATCATCTACCAATTATTCCCCAATAACGACACCGGTAAGAGAAAACCCCTCAATCCTTCCACCCCTTATGATCCCGATTCCATCTATGAGATCAACAAACCCGAAAAAGACAGTTATGAATTGGAAGATTAACAGGAAGGACAGTCCTTTAAATTCTGTAAGGACTGTCCTTTTTTGCTGTTCAACAATCTCACACGTATTCCGTAGAGACGCAATTTATCACGTTTTTTGTTTATGTCAAAACGAATTATTTCGCGGAGTAGCATGGCTTCAGCCTGCGCCGCTGTCCAATGCAAAAAAAGAACAAACGCATACGTTCGTTCCATTCGCATTGGACAACCGCGCAGGCTAAAGCCATGCTACTCCGCACGATATACTACTTCGTGCGGTTTTTTGTGGTAAAACTTCTGCGATTTTGCTATAATGCAAGCAGCAATAAATAACCTATTTCTATGTCCAATTTTAAGCAAAGATACGACAAGTTGAATGAGCGGCAAAGGCAGGCGGTGGATGCGATTGACGGACCGGTCATGGTGATTGCCGGGCCGGGATCGGGCAAGACCGAACTGTTGGGGCTGCGGATTGCCAATATTTTGCGTTTGACCGATGCCGATCCGGAAGACATTTTGTGTCTTACCTTTACCGATGCGGCGGCGAAGAATATGCGCGAGCGTCTGGCGGGGCTTATCGGCAAGGATGCCTACAAAGTCGCCATCCACACTTTTCACAGTTTCGGTTCCGAGATCATCAATCGTCATCCCGAGTGTTTCTACGAAGGCGCGATTTACGCGCCGATTGACGAGATTACGAAGACGGAAATTATCGAGGACATTATCAAAAGTCTCAAATGGAACAGCCGTCTCAAGAGTTATCATCCCGAGCAAGGCTATACTTATCTGCGGGATGTTATCGCCCGCATCGACGACATCAAAAAAGGCGGGCTTTCTCCCGAAGAATTCAAGCTGCTCGTTTTGGAGAATAAGAATTTTGAGGACGAGGCGAATAAATTGATTGGCAAAGTTTTTGCCGCGAGAATATCTTCCGATATGCTTGCCGACTTGGAGCAGCTCGCCGCCGATCTTGCGGCGATTCCGATTGCGCGGCGCAAGAATCCGCTTTCGGATTATCATCCCCTGAAAGACGTCTTGCTGGACGATTTGGGGCAAGCCGTCAGCGAGGCGGAGGAGACGGAAGAGAAAAAATCCAAGACCAAGCCGATTACAAAATGGAAGAAAAATTATCTCAAGAAAAACGCGGCAGGCAAGTGGCTGCTCAGCAGCAGTTTCCACAGCAAGGAACTTTTGGATTTGGCGAAAGTTTACGAAGAATATCAGGACCGGATTCACAGGGAAGGTTTTTACGATTTCGCCGATATGATTTTGGACACGGTGCAGGAATTGGAAAAAAATCCGGAACTGCGCTATGAGCTTCAGGAAAAATATTTGTATACTTTGGTGGACGAATTCCAAGACACGAGCGGGGCGCAGATGCGGCTCTTGGATGCGGTCTTGAATACGGAAGTGAACGAGGGGCGCCCGAATGTTTTGGCGGTGGGGGACGACGACCAGTCCATTTACAAATTTCAGGGGGCAAGTTTGCAAAATTTCAGCGAGTTTTTGGGAAAATATCGGGAGGTGAAAAAAGTCGTGCTCACGCATAACTATCGTTCGACGCAGGAGATTTTGAATTATTCCAAAAGCGTGATAGAAAGGGCGGACGACCGCTTGGTAAAAAAAGACGGCAGTATCGTGAAGGACTTGATCGCTGCGCGGATGAAAAGCGGCGGCGGAGACATTGCGCAGAGAGAATTTCTGACTAAAATTGAAGAATATATTTTTATCGCGGAAGAAATCAAAAGGCTGCGCGCGGAAAATCCGGGGCGGGAGATCGCGGTCATTGCGCGCAAGCACGGCGATCTCGAAGACTTGGCGATGCTTTTCAACTATTACGCCTTGCCGGTGGCGTATGAGCGCAATAAAAACATTCTGCAAGAAAAGCACATTCGGGAAATTGCCAAGCTCGCGCGTTTCGTCAATTCCCTCGACTCAAAAGGCGCGGAGGAGGCGGACGAATATCTGCCGGACATTTTGGCGTTTCCTTTTTGGGGGCTTGACCGCATCGACGTTTGGAAAATAGCGACGGAGTCTCACCGGCATTGGGATAAGAATTGGCTGGAGGTGATGCTGGAATACGGCGGGAGGCCGAAACTGATTGCGGAATTTCTGATCGCGCTGGGCGCGGAGGCGAAGCGCCGGACGATGGAAGAAATTCTGGACTTTATCACCGGCACCGACAAAATCGACGGCGTGGAATATGTAAGCGGTTTCAAAGAATATTATTTCTCCAAAGAAAAATTTAACGAGGACCGCTTGGCGTATCTTGAATATCTTTTTGATCTGCAAACGCTTTTCGGCAAGCTGCGGGAATATCGCAGCCGGGAAACTTTGTACTTGAAAGACCTGGTGGATTTTCTGGATTTGCACGAGACGCACAAACTCTCCGTTTACAAATCTCATCGTCTGAGCAAAGGCAAAGGCGCCGTCTCTCTGTTGACCGCGCACAAGGCGAAGGGGCTGGAGTTCGATGCGGTTTTTATCGTCAATTGCAATGAAAATGCGTGGATGAAGGATCGCAACGGAGGCAAATTGTCTTTGCCGAAAAATATTCCTCTGAGCGCGGAAAAGGACGATGTCGATGACAAGATCAGGCTGTTTTTCGTGGCGGTGACGCGCGCCAAATGCAAGCTCTACCTTACCAATTACTGCGCCGACGAGGGGGAGAGGCGAAATTCCGATCGATTGCGTTTTCTTGATCCGGATATTGCCACTTCGGAAATCGAGGCGATCACGACGGAAAACATTCGCAGCGCGGAGGAGATTATTACTTTCAAAGAAGAGATCCGGCATTACGGCGTCAAGAATATCGACGAGGAAGAGCTTTTGAAATCTCTCCTTGAAGACTACAAGCTTAGCGTCACCCACCTCAACAATTTTCTCAATGTCACCAAAGGCGGACCGGCGAATTTTCTGGAAAGCAATTTGCTTCATTTTCCCGGCGCCAAAAGTCCCGCTTCCAGTTACGGGACGGCAATCCACGAAAGCTTCCGGGAATTTTACAAGCGTTTTAAAGAGAAAGGCCACTCGCCCGAACTGTCCGAATTACAAAATATTTTCGAGGAAAAACTCAGATTTCAGGGGCTTAACAAAAAAGATTTTGCGGAAAAGGCGGAGAAGGGAAAAGACGAACTTGAATTGTATTATCAAAAAAACGCCGATGTCTTTGATGCGAAGGATCTCGCGGAAACGGATTTCAAAAGCGAAGGCGTGGTGGTGGGCGAGTGCCCCATTACGGGCAAGATAGACCGTATCGCTTGGGAAGACGAGAAGGCGAAAATTTGCAAAGTTTACGATTACAAAACCGGCAAACCTTTCGGCTCGTGGACGCCGGGAGACGACCATCTGAAAATAAAGGCCTATGAATACAAGAACCAGTTGATTTTTTACAAACTGCTTATCGAGAATTCGCGCAGCTTCCACCTTTGCGAAGTGAGCGGCGGCGGCATTGATTTTATTTCCGCTTTGGACGGCGAGCCGTTTTGTTTGGATTTGGAAATCGAATCGGAGGACGTGGCGCGGCTGAAGGGTTTGATTGAAATCATCTACGGCAAAATTATGCGGCTGGATTTTCCGAACATAGAAAAGTATCCACAAAATTTCAAAGGCGTGCAGGAGTTCGAGGAGGATTTATTGTCGGGAAAGATTTAGTTGCAGGTACGCATTATGGATTTCGGACCACACCAGAAATGGTGTGAACCACGCGGGACAGAACGTTTTTGCGTAGCATTCACACCATTTCTGGTGTGGTCCGGATACAAAAAGGCATTTTGGATTTATGTTGCACAAATTCCGAGATAACAGCTTTTAGAAAGCGATAGATAAGCGTCAGGAAGTGCAGGCAGGTCAGGAAGCTTTTAGTGCCGACAAAGTAATGATTCGTATGCCCTTGCCTCTTCTTCGCTTTTTGTGGTAAATTATAGGGGTCACAAACATAGGCTTTGGCGGAAGCCGCTTAAGCTAATAAATCGTAATATATAAAAATATGGGAATAAAAGATTCAATCAAAAAGACTGTTCAGAAAGGCGCGATGAAAGTTGCTCAGACCAAGACCGGGCAGAAAGTTATGGATATGGCGATTGAAAAACAGCTCAAAGACATTCCGGACGGTCCGCAAAAGGAAGCGGCGCGCCAGGCGATGGAGCGGATCAAGAGTATGAGCTACGAGGAACAGCAGGAAATGGCGGAAAAGATGAAGAAACTTTTAGGAGGCATTGAGCCCAGCGACAGCATGACCGCGATTGACCAGATGAAACTGATGGAGCGGATGCGCAAGATGTCGCCGCAGGAACGCAAGGAGTACGAAGACTTGGCGCGCAAGATGATGGGGATGTGAAACAAGCCGATAACGGTACGGTTATTATGGATAAATTCGTGGTCATTTGTGATGATATCAGGAGCCTATTCAATGTAGGCTCTATTTTTCGTACTGCGGACGCGGTCGGCGTGGATCGCGTTTACCTCTGCGGCATTACCGGACGGCCGGGGAGATCCAAGTCGGACGAGAAACTTTCCAAGGTGGCGTTGGGCGCGGAGAAAATCGTGCCTTGGGAATATCGCAAACAATCTTGGCGGCTTTTGGACGAACTCAAGACGCAAGGATTTGAGATAATTTCCTTGGAGCTTACTCCGGAGAGCATTAACTACGTCAAATTCAAACCGAAGTTTCCTTTGGCGCTGGTTATCGGCAATGAAGTGGAGGGGGTAAGGTCGCCGCTTCTCAAACGCTCCGACAAGTGCATTCAGATTCCGATGCACGGACAAAAAGAGTCACTCAATGTCTCGGTAGCTTTCGGCATCGCGGCGAGCTGGATAGGAGAATTTAAATAGGAGATCTTTTCTGTTCTTCTTAGCCGAAGCAAATAATAAGATCAACCAAATGTCTGCCGTATTGGAAGAGGATCACACCAGAAATGGTGTGAATGCTACGCAAAAACGTTTTGTCCTGCGTTGTTCACACCATTTCTGGTGTGATCCCAAATGCCGCGGATTGACCAATAGAAGTCATATGACTGCGCATTGCAGACTTTAGCAACGGGATCCCGGATATTTGCTGCGCAAATTCCGGAATAGTTTTTAGAAAATAAAAAATAGGCATCGGGAAGTGCAGGTTGGTTAGGCTTCGGGTCTTTTGGTTTGACAAAATATAGTTTAGTGGTACAATAGAAACAAAAAATAAGCAGGGGGCTAAAAACGATTAAAAACGTCAGAATAAAAATGCCCCCTAAAGAGGACTGTATATGGTAACCAAGAAGACGGTTTTTTATTTTTTATTTTTTTGTTTGGTGCTTGCTATTGCACTCAGTAGTCTTGTTGAGACGACTTCCGCTTCCACAGAAGAGAATGCGGAGCAAATTATTCCTCATTGTGCCGTGATGTACGGCAACGGTGTTGGAATCAGGGTGCTGGAAAAGATGGAATATTATCCAGAAACCTGTCTTAACCGGACTATTGGGACGGAGACGCCTGTCTCTCTGTATGAAGCAGGAAGTCTTGGCACGGGAGAAACGACCCACATTATCATGACTTTCAAAGACAAGGTCGCTGCTCAAAAATTTGTTGCCACTCCCGAGGGGCTAAATGCCGCAGGGGAGGCTTGTGATGCCTATTGCGTTGCAAGAGGTCTTGATAATCTCAATAAGATCAAGACTGGCATGAATTCTTATGCGGGTACAAAAGGCAGACCTGGCATAGGAGGAATGCAGCTGAAAAACGAAAAGGGGTTCGCTATCTCTTTCAAAGTAAAAAGATTGGCTTGAACATATTATTGCCCCCCCCCTCACCACCAAAACCCTCTTAGGCATAGGCTGGAAATATTAAATTTTTTCCAGTCCCTTTTTATTTTGCTCGGAAAATGATAGAATGAATCTGTTGAATGATAATTTTTACTATATGCAAATCGCGGAAATGTTAGTCGTAATCTTCGGGACGGTGCTTTCGCTTTTTGCCGTGGTTTTGGTGTTCAAAAACAAGATAGTGGGATATCTGGCGCTTTTGAACGGTCGTGTTGCCGAGGACAATATTCGCAAGATGGAGGAGAGAAATCGGGAGATTCTTCGGATGGAGCGGGAGAGATTTTTGGAGATGGGGGAAGAGAAGATGCGGCGGAATGAGCAGTTTTTCGAAAATAAGATCAGGAGCAGCGAGCGGAATTTAAGCGGCAGTAAGGATTTGATTAAAGAATTGGTGGAAAAGATAGACAGCGAAATTACCAAAAGCAACCGCCGGCTGGAAGAAACGGAGAAGGAGCGGGTCGGAGAGATCGCCAATCTCAAGACGATTATCGAGGAGCACAAGGAGACGACGAGGGAGCTCAAGCATTCCACGGAGGATCTCAAAAAGATTCTGTCCAATAATCAGTTGCGCGGAAAATACGGCGAGGAAGTGGCGGAGAATATTCTCAAGATGCTGGGCTTTCGCCGCAATGACGATTATACCGTGAACGTGCGGCAGGAAACCAATATCAATCGTCCCGACCTCACCATCAAATTGCCGGACGGCAGCAAGGTGAATATCGATGTGAAATTTCCTTACCAATCGTTGATGAAATATCAGGAGGCGGAAAATAAGGATGAGAAAAAAGCGCATATGACTCAATTCTCCAAAGACGTTAAGGACAAAATCAAGCAAGTGACAAGCCGCGACTACATCAATCCCGAAGAGAAAACTTTGGATTTTGTTATTCTTTTTGTGCCGAACGAAATGGTTTTTTCGGTGATATGTGACCAGCTGGCGGAAATCTCGGAAGAGGCGATACGCAAGAAAGTGATTATCGCCGGACCTTTTTCTTTCGCGGCTATTACGCGGATGATTCGCCAGTCTTATGATAATTTTTGCATTCAGGAGGATTTGCATCGCCTGGTGGGTTTGATTGGAAAATTCAAAGAGGAATTCGGAAAATATAATGTCGAGATGGATAGACTGGGCGAGCGTATCGGTTCGGTGTCAAAACAGTATGAAGCGGTCTCGGGAGTGCGTACCCGGCAACTTGGCAATATAGTGGAAAAAATCGAGAGGGAAAGCGAGGCGGGAAAGTTGGAAGAGATAAAGGTGGAGGTTTTGGAGTGAGTTACGAATCCAGGACTTACGCGATTAATACCGTTCGTCTTTGCGAGGAGCCGGTACTCTGACGACGCGGCAATCCCGATACCGGAGCTTGACTAACCCTATTTTTTGTCATCTCGAAGGAGTACTCGACTGAGAGATCTGGGAAATGCACGAAAACTTTGTTGATATTATTTTTACAGTAAGATTATATTTGCATAGTATTATTCACAGATTTCTCAATCGGAGTACCTCATTTCGAAATGACAAATATTGATTGTTTCTTTTAACAGGATCACCTTCTCGCAACGACAATCTAAACGCGTAAGTCCCAGAATCATTAGATTTCCATTTTTGCCGAATTTATCCTATAATGGAAAAGTAATAAATTATTGAATCTCTATGTATCTATTTTTTGATACGGAAACTACGGGATTGCCACGCGATTGGAACGCGCCGGTTACGCAGTTGAACAACTGGCCGCGCCTGGTGCAGCTGGCATGGATTTTGTATGACGAAAGCGGCGATAAACTGGACGAGGGCGCGCATATCGTCAAGCCCGAGGGGTTTGTGATACCGCTCGAATCCGCAAAGGTTCACGGCATAACCAACGAGCGGGCTCTGACCGAGGGCGAAGATTTGCGTTTCGTGCTGGAGGAATTTTCCAAAAAGATCAGCGAGGCGGACTTGTTGGTGGCGCACAATATGAGCTTTGATGAAAAAATTATGGGAGCGGAGTTTTTGCGCGGCGAGATGGAAAACGGGCTTTTTCAGACTGAGCGTCTTTGCACCATGCTTGCGTCGGTAGATTTTTGTGCCATATCTTCCACCAGCGGCGGGTACAAATGGCCCAGACTTTCCGAGTTGCATATTAAGCTTTTCGGCAAAGATTTCGAGGATGCGCATGATGCGCTGGTGGACACAAGTGCCTGCGCCAGATGTTTTTTCGCGCTCAGGGAAAAGAAAATCATAGACATTCCGGCGGCGGTAAAAGAAGAGAAGAAGCTTTTTAAACAAGGCAGTTTGTTTTAATGCCGAGGTTCTATCGCACAAGAAAAGAAATTTTGAATGTTTGAGATAAAGTTTTGAATATTTTGGATTATACGTAATTTATGGGTTCTGATCCGATAAACGATCTCTGACATATCCGGTGTATTTTGAATTATGGGATCGCACCAGAAATGGTGTGAACCACGCAGGATAAGACGTTCTTGCGCAGTATTTCACACCATTTCTGGTGTGGTCCGAATGCAAAGTCGGTGTTTGTTGTAATACAATATATTGCATATGACCTTGTTTCGGATATGTGGGTTTTGATTGGATACATACGGTTGGGATTATGTTACCGCTTGCATATATGGACCGATAAACTTCGCATGGCGAATCCGGAGTTCTGATGCGGGACGGAATCTTTTTGGCAGTGTCTTTCGGGGTGGGCGATCAGTTACAGGTTTTCAATTATTAATTATCAATTATTTTTATGCGTTTCGATATCATAACCATCTTTCCGGAAATCTTTGATTCGTATTTTGGCGAGAGTATTGTCGCGCGCGCGCAAAAGCAGGGGGCTGTCGAAGTCGTGGTGCATAATTTGCGCGATTTTACGGAGGACAAACATTTGACCGTGGATGATACTCCTTATGGCGGCGGCGCGGGGATGGTGCTCAAGTTGGAGCCGATTTACAAAGCGCTGGTTTCTGTTGTGGGGAAAAATAATTTGCCATGTTGGCGAAAAAGCAAAAAATCAAAAACCAAGATAGTGCTTTTCTCCGCCAAAGGGGAACGATATGTTCAGGCAAAAGCACGGGATTATGCCAAGCTTGAAAGAGTCGTCCTCATTTGCGGCAGATATGAAGGCGTGGATGAGCGCGTGGCAAAATATCTGGTGGATGAAGAAGTTTCTATCGGCGATTATGTTTTGACCGGCGGGGAAATTCCGGCGATGGCGGTTGTGGATTCGGTTGTGCGACTTCTGCCCGGGGTTTTGGGCAACGAGGAGTCAATCGTGGAGGAATCTTTTTCCAGTGAGGGATATTTGGAGTATCCGCAGTTCACCAAGCCGGAAGTTTTTTCTCCCAAGCGGGGAGTCAAATGGGAAGTGCCCGAGATACTCTTAAGCGGACACCATCGGAAAATTAAGGACTGGCGCGATAAAGAAGCAAAAAAATAACCGGACTGGCGGTTATTTTTTTGTCGAAAAATCCCTGACCCATCTGCATTTTGAATCGCTGCTTTTAGCCAAATTAAAAAATAAAATCAATTATCTGTCATTCCGGAATTTCGGTACTCCGAAATATCCGGAATCCCGTAGCCGTGCAAGACAAGTGTTGTATTTCATTTTTACGAGTGTATTTTGCATTATGGATTTATGGACCACATCAGAAATGGTGTGAACCACGCAGGACAAAACGTTCTTGCGTAATATTTCACACCATTTCTGGTGTGGTCCGGATGCAAATGCTGGCTTTCTGTTGCGCAAATTCCGGGACATGTAAGGGAACGGATGCCATATCTTCCATAATTCAAAACACTGGGAAAGTTTTACATACTTCTCAACAAACTCGTTCCCGTCATATCTTTCGGTTCGGGGATTTCCATAATATCCAAAATCGTGGGGGCGATGTCACTCAATATTCCGTTTATGTCTTTGCTCTGCCCGAGCTTTTGCGGATATTCAAATCGACGGCGGGGGTCTGCCAAAATGAAAGGTACGGGATTGGTGGTGTGTTCGGTGAGTATTTCGCCGGTGCGGGTGTTGATCATTTCCTCCGCGTTGCCGTGATCGGCGGTTACAATTAGCACTGTATCATTTTCTGCGGCTTTCTTATAAATACTTCCGACGCATCCATCCACAAATTCTATCGCTTCTATTGCCGCTTTGATATTTCCCGTGTGCCCGACCATATCGGGGTTGGCGAAATTTACCAAAATAAAACCGTATTCTTTTCCTTCTATCGCCCCGATGACATTATTGGTTACTTCTTCGGCGCTCATTCGAGGCGTCTGGTCGTAGCTTTCGACATTGGGAGAAGGGACGAGCATTCGAAATTCTCCGGGGTAAGGCTTCTCTTCGCCGCCGTTGAAGAAGTAAGTGACGTGGGCATATTTTTCCGTTTCCGCAATTCGGAGTTGTTTTACTCCCGCTACGCTTAACATTTTGCCCAGAGGCGCTTCTACTTTCTCGGGAGGAAAAACCACATTTACGGGCAAATCTTTTTCATATTCTATCATTGTGGTAAAATTCAGTCCCTCTATTTTTTCTCCCCTTGCAAAATGATTGAAATCGTCAAGGACAAACGCTTTGGTGATTTGCCGGGCGCGGTCTTCGCGGATATTGAAAAGTATAACCGAGTCTCCGTATCCGACAGTGCTGACTTTTCCCGTTGCGTCTTTGATGATTACCGGTTCGACGAATTCGTCGCTTTTTTCTCGATCGTAAGATTCCAGTATCGCCGCGCGCGCCGTATCCGCCTGTTTACCCTCGCCCTTTGCCATGCAAGCGTAAGCCTTCGCCGTTCGGTCCCAATTCTCATTGCGATCCATCGCGTAATATCTTCCCATCACACTGGCGATCCTTCCCGGGAAGCCCTCCGTCTTGATATTTTTTTCCAGCTCGGCGATGTAATCTATTCCCGAGTGAAGGTCGACATCTCTGCCGTCAGTAAAAACGTGTATCAGCACTTTTTCGGCGGGAAAATTTTTCATCTTCAAGAGCTTTAAGAGCGCGTAAAGGTGGTTGATGTGGCTGTGGACGCTGCCCGCGCTCAACAGTCCGAGGAGGTGAATGCAGGAATTGTTTTCTTGGGCGTGTTTTATACTTTGCAGCAACGCCTCTTTCTCGAAAAAAGAGCCGTCTTGAATGGAAATGGTCACGCGTGGCAGGCTCTGATACACCACTTTTCCGCTGCCGATAGTGAGGTGTCCGACTTCGGAATTTCCCATCGTGCCCCAAGGCAGCCCGACGGAGATTCCCGAGGCCTGCAAAACGGTATTGGGAAAATACGACATCAGCATATCCATATTGGGAGTTCGGGCGTTCCTGATGGCGTTTCCCGCCACCTCCCTGCTTATGCCCCAGCCGTCCAATATGACGAGAATTACTTTTTGCATTTTGATTATTTACACTTAGAGCTTAAATTGCTAATATGATTATATCATTTAAGCCGGTTATAAACAATTTATGAATAAAAATTTTGAAATTTTGAAAAAATATTCGACCTCGGAGAAGGCCTTTGAGATCGTGCTTCGCCACAGTCTGGAGGTGCTCGCAAAAAGCATAGAAATCGTGAATCGAAAAAAGCTGTACGACAAGGTAGATTTTGATCTGATAATTTCCGGATCTATTTTGCACGACATCGGCGCACTGGAATTTTTCGCGGACGAGGATTTTCAAAAGAGGGGCGTGCCCGATCTGAAAAACTATATTCGACACGGCATTATCGGCGCGGAGATTTTGGCAAGAGAAGGTTTGGAAAAAGAATCGTTTATCGCCAAACGGCATACCGGTTCGGGGCTTGCCAAAGAGGATATTATCGCCAATGGTTGGAATTTGCCGCACGAAGATTTTCTGCCGGTTTCTTTGGAGGAAAAGATTATTTGCTACGCCGATAAATTCAGCAGCAAAACACCGGGGAAGAAAGACACTCTGGAAACGATTGAGGAGGAATTCAGGGGATACGGAGAGGAGTCGTTTGGGAGGTTTTTGGAATTGAAAGAGATGTTCGAGTAATGATTTCGGACCACACCAGAAATGGTGTGAATGCCGCACAAGAACGTTCCATCCGGCATTTCACACCATTTCTGGTGTGGTCCGAATGCTGCTCGGGTAAACAAAAAAACAGAACCTGTGTCTGTTTTTTTGATAAACATTTTATTTCAAAACGCCGTCTTCTCTCATAAATTTTAGCGCTTCCGAGACCGAGTAAGAGGCGCGGGTCACGCCCATGGAACGGGTGTCGGTGTCGGTACCTACCAGGTAAAGTCCGTCGATGGGAGATTTGGGTGAAGGAAATCTTCCGTTGACAGTGATAGCGGCTTTTTCAGGAATGGTCACTTGGACGTGCTCGAATTCTATTTTGGATTTTATCTCGGGGATGGCCTTGTAAATTACGCCACGAAGTTTTTGCAATTGTTTTTGTTCGCTGTCCTCTATGAATGCCGCCATAAAACCGATCAGCTGTTTGCCTTTCGGAGCCATACCGGGATCATAGTTGGTAATCGGGATTGCCCAGTAGGGTGTGTTCGTATTGAAATACACCTCCGAGCCGACGTAAGAGAATTCCGGCATTTTTTCTTTAAGCCCAAGCCACAAAACCATACTGTGAGACTGTTCTATTTTATCCAAATTCGCTTTGTAGGAATTTTCCAGACCTTTTACAATTTTGGGCAGGTCTTTTGTAAATCCGGAATAAATGACGAGGTCGGAAGCGTAGCTGCCTTTATCGGTTTTGACCCCCGTGACGCGGCCCCGATCGGTGATGATTTCTTTGACCTCTTCGTTTTTTCGAAAAGCGACCTTGTCTTTCGGCATAGACTCGAGAAGCGCATCCGTGATCGCTTGAAGGCCTCCCATGGGATAACCGTGAGTTTTAAAATCATTTACAAAAAATTTCTTGATTCTTTCCGCGGGCCTTTTGCTTTTAATCGATTGCCCTTTTTTTTCGTCGAGACCGCCGTATCCGCCGAGCATTCTCCATGCAGGGGTTTCTTGCATGGACTTGCCGCTCAGGAAATAGGCGAGAGCATCCATATAATGCAATGCCTTGGTTGAAAAACCGTAGCTTTTTATAAAATCATACACATTTGTCTGCAATCTGTGTTTTGTAATCGAATTTGACGAGGATGCGATGCCGTCAATCAATATCGCAAGGAAACGCATGCGGTCGATTTTGGAAAGTATACTGAAATTTGCCAATTGTACGACTGTAAACGGTATCTCTTGGAAATCCTTTCCGTCGCGGACATAGTAATTGCCAATCGGCACAAACTTCGGCTGCCTGTCGAAGTATTTGTCCATCAAAATTTGCAGAGGTCCGTCGTCCAGCCCGGTAATGGCGTGCGGTCCGGTATCGATATGATAGCCGTCGACTTCATAGGTGCGGCAGTTTCCCCCCAGCACGTCGCTTTTTTCTATGACCAAAACTCTCTTGCCTTCCTTGCTGAGCGCCAGAGCGGTCAAGAGTCCGCTGATGCCGGCTCCCGCGACAATTGCATCGTAATTCGTATCTTCTTTCATTTCCTTTTGAAATTAGCCTTTAACTGTATTTAATGATAATATATTTTTGAGCAAAAGCAAAGGAAAGTCACTTCGCTTGTTTCTGCGGTGCAATTTTAATAAAATAAACTGTTAATGAACTTCATTCTATGAAAACAGCCAAAAAAAATAATAAACAATTTGAGCTTCTCGCTCCGGCGGGAAATTTGGAAAAAATAAAGTACGCGTTGGAGTTCGGGGCGGATGCGGTCTATGCGGGCGTGCCGGATTTTTCGCTGCGGTCGAGAATTCGCGGATTTGACGACGAGAATATTTTGGAGGCGATAGATTTTGTACATAAAAAGAAAAAGAAAATCTATTTGACGGCGAATATCTTTGCGCATAATCGTCATTTGGTTGAACTGAAAAAGCATCTGAAGATTTATAAAAACTGTCTGCCGGATGCGTTTATCGTTTCGGACATCGGCGTAATGGAAACGATTAGAAAAGTCTATCCCAAGGTGCCGATACATGTTTCGACTCAGGCCAACACGACCAATGCGGAGGCGGTCAAGTTTTGGAAAAAATACGGCGCGACCAGGGTTATTCTGGCGCGGGAGCTTTCTCTGGAAGAAATCCGCGAGATTCACGAGGCGGTGCCGGCGATGGAGCTGGAATATTTCGTCCACGGCGCGATGTGTATGGCGTATTCCGGCCGCTGTTTTCTAAGCGCTTGGCAGACGGGGCGGAGTTCCAATTTGGGTGATTGCGCGCAAAATTGCCGCTTCGGCTACGCGCTGGTTGAAGAAAAGAAACCGGGGGAATATATTCCGGTCGAGCAGGATAATTTCGGATCTTATCTGCTCAATTCCAAGGATTTGTGTCTGGTGGAATATTTGGATGAGCTAAAAGATGCGGGGATAACTTCTTTCAAGATCGAGGGTCGGGCAAAAAGCGTCTCCTATCTCGCGCAGGCGGTGAAGTCTTATCGCACCGCGCTGGATATCAAGCCGGGCGACAAGAGCAGAAAACAAAAAATCCGCAAGATCAAAAAAGAGCTGACGGAAATAGTGAATCGCGGATATACGACCGGATTTCTTTTTGGCGAGTGCAAAGAAAGCGGACAGGAAACAAATTTCTCTCATCTCGAAGAAAAATATGAATTCGTGGGCGAAGTCGTGAGCGCCGAAGGATGGGCAGAAGGACAGTCCTTACCGCATCCAAAGGGCTGTCCTTGCCGTGTAAAAATCCGCGTCCATAACGCGCTTTTTCGCGGAGATAAAATTCAAGTTTTGCAGCCCCGAGGCGAAAACTTTTTTTGCAAGATCCGAGCGATTTATGACGATAAGACTTTGGAAAAATTGGAGTCGGCGCACGGCGGGCAGGGGCGAGAGGTATTTATTGGGATAAATAAAAAGCCTCAGAATATGAGTATTCTGAGAAAGGAAAAGCGTAATTTATGAGAAGATAAAATGTGCTTGAAAAATTTATTGCGATGTTCCTTCTATCATTTTTGATAGATTGAATAATATAGAAGAAACATTTAAGAATATAAATATGATTCCAATGTGTTTCATCAGGCTCTCACTTAATATTTCTATATTGAGAATTGTTACAATCTCATATATAGCGACAATTGCACAGCATCCAAGACCTCCCGCTATTACCTTTTCCGTTTTTGATGCCCTGCCAAATGTAGCGAATTTTGTTAATTGACAACAGCACCCTATAAAAGCGACGACAGTTATCGCCGGTGTGACATCGTCCAGCGTTATTTCGTTTATCAGAGCTGCTATTGCTCCGATAACTAGCAGAACGATTGAACTGCCAATAGGAATTTTGTTTTCGGCATTCATGTAATTCCTCCTTTTTTGTCAGCTTTTTTTATTTTGTATAATACAAAATATATGATTTTCGTTTATCTGTCAATTATTCTCATATTCTACTTCACCTGCACTTCCCGACGCTTATCTATAGCTTTCTAAAGAGATGTTATCCCGGAATTTGCGTAGCAAATATCCGGGATCCCGTTACCAAGCCGATAAAAATGGGTTATGCGCAAATATATGGTTTTATAACAGACATCAAAATCTGTATCAATCAGAGATCCAGCTTTGCATTTGGACCACACCAGAAATGGTGTGAAATATTATGCAAGAACGTTTTGTCCCGCGTGGTTCACACCATTTCTGGTGTGGTCCATAATGCATAATGCAAGATACTCTCATATAAATGAAATACAATACTTGCCTTGCATAGCTACGGGATTCCGGATATTTCGGAGTACCGAAATTCCGGAATGACAAAAAAGATTGTTTTTTACCTTTCAATTCGGCAAAAAAAGTGATTCAAAGTTCAAGTGGGTCAAGGTGCAATTTGACACCGAAAATCAATCTGCTATAATGTTATTAGTTTTAGACTGATTCTGAGAAAACCTTCCGGCGGATTGGTTTTTTTTAAATCAAAGGCAGTACTCTCGAATTGCGAGGAGCCGGTACTCCGGGCGACGCGGCAATCCCGATACCGGAACTTGACCAATCCTATTTGTCATCTCGAAGGAGTACTCGACTGAGAGATCTGAGAAATGCACGAAGACTTTGTCGGTATTGTTTTTACAGTAAGATTATATTTGCATAGTATTGTTCCTAGATTTCTCAATCGGAGTACCTCATTTCGAAATGACAAATATTAACTGCTTCTTTATAACGGGTATTGCGAAAGTCGTACTCGACAGATTAAAGAATGAGAGAACAATAATGCGTAATTTAGAAAAAAGTAACTAAAAATCATGGAACAAAAACAATTCGCGTTGGCAATCAACCAGATTTGCGAGGAGAAGGGGATTCCCAAAAGGAAAGCGATGGAAATTGTGGAGGCGGCGATCGCGGCGGCTTACAAAAAAGATTACGGGGAAAAGGGGCAGGTGATCGAAACTCATTTCGACGAAGAGACTGGCGATGTCAGGGCTTTTCAGGTCAAAGTGGTGGCGGAGATGACCGGTGATGAAGACGATGAAGAATATGATGAAGGGGAAACTGAAGAGATTGGCGAAGACGACGGAGAGCCGAAGAAGAAATTCAATCCGGAGAAAAATATTACATTGGAGGACGCGGAAAAAATCGACAAGAACGCCAAACTGGGCGACGAGGTCCGCATCGAGTTGCCGCCGCACAGCGATTTCGGCCGCATTGCCGCGCAGACTGCCAAGCAGGTTATGATTCAGAAAATTCGCGAGGCGGAAAAAGAGGCGGTGTTTGAGGAATTCAAAGACAAGGAAGGCGAAGTCGTGAATGGCACCGTGCAGCGCGTTGAGGGCAGGAATGTTTTGATTGACGTCGGGAAAGCGGTGGGAATTCTCTATCCGGCGGAGCAGATTAACGGCGAGAGATATCAGGTGGGGCAGCGGCTCAAGGTGTATATTTCCAAAGTTTCTCAGGAAACCAAAGAGGCAAATCTTGTCTTGTCTCGAACCAGCGAAGAAATTGTAAAGAAGCTTTTCGAATTGGAAGTGCCGGAAATCTACGCCGCGACGGTGGAGATCAAAGGCGTTGCCCGGGAAGCCGGGTCCAGAAGCAAAGTGTCGGTGGCTTCCAACGAGGAGGGGATTGATCCGGTGGGATCGTGCGTGGGGCAAAGGGGCGCGCGCATCCAGACCATTATCAATGAATTGGGCGGAGAGAAAATCGACATTATTGAATGGAATGACGATGCGAAAAAATATATTCAGCACGCGCTTTCACCGGCAAAAGTCGCCAGCATTATTTTGGACGACGGAAAGAAATTGGCGACGGCATTTGTCGCCGAAGATCAGCTCTCGCTCGCCATCGGCAAGCAGGGACAGAACGTCCGTTTGGCAACCAAGCTGACCGGATGGAAAATAGATGTGGTGGAGAAGAAGAAAGAAGCGGTGCAGGCGGTTGAGGAAGCGGAAGAGGAAGCGGAGACGGAGGTGTAATAATTTACTTATTTCTGTCATTCTGAACGTAGCGGAGCGAAGTGAAGAATCTCTTTGCCATGCGGATAAACATTATAATAGGACAATCGTATTGTTGTATAATTAATTGGCATAGTGGCGGGATCCTTCGAAGTACCTCAGGATGACGCGTAATATAGTGTGCTGGTGGGTGTGTGGCGTTTGGTAAACTTAATCCATAATTTATTAATAGATAAAAATGGCAACGAAAACTATTGTTGTGGGGCACAAGAACCCTGATACTGATTCTGTTTTATCGGCGATTTTGGTTTCCAAATTTTCCAAGAAAATCTTGGGCTTTGAAGTGGAAAGCAGGATTGCGGGGGATGTGAACAATGAGACCAAGTATATTTTGGATCTGGTCA
Source organism: Patescibacteria group bacterium (assembly GCA_041670805.1). Classification (GTDB taxonomy): domain Bacteria; phylum Patescibacteriota; class Minisyncoccia; order JAHIHE01; family JAGLIN01; genus STD2-77. The sequence continues at coordinate 55,076 of JBAXYM010000002.1, read as the reverse complement.
AAGAATCCAAACCGAAGCCTATCAAGAAAATCACGACCGAGAACGTGGTTTTGGTGGACACGACCGAGCCGGGGCAGATTATCGAAGGTTTGACCGAAGACAATCTGGTGGGAATTATCGATCATCACAATTTGGGCGGGCTTAAAAGTTCGAAGGCGATTTATGTGCGGGCGGAAAATATCGGCTGCGTTTGCTCTTTGGTCTATAAAATTTTGAAAGAAAAAGGCGTCAAAGCAGACAAAAAAACTGCGACGCTGGCAATGGCGGGAATAGTTTCCGACACTTTGAATCTGACTTCGCCCATAACTACGGCGGAGGATAAGGCGTTTCTGAAAGAGCTCGCGCAAATTGCCAAGGTAGATGTCAAAAAATTTACCGCTGACCTTTTTGCGGCTAAGTCCAGTTTGAAGGGGATTTCCTTGAGCAGGGTGGTGGAAAGCGACTATAAAGAATATGAAATGGGCGGGAAGAAAGTCGGCATCGGCGTATGGGAGACCACCAACCCGGAGAGCGTTAACTCAAGCGCCGCTAAAATTATGAGCCTGTTGCAGGTAAAAAAAGTAAACGAGAAGTTGGACTATATATTGTTCGGAGTGGTGGACATTCTTAAAAACAATTCCTATTGCTACATTATAGGAGAGCCGGAAAGCGGTCTTGTGAAAACGGTGTTCGGGGTTGAAACGAAAGGCGATATGGCGTTTTTGAAAGGCGTGGTTTCTCGCAAGAAGCAAATGGTGCCGCCGCTGGTGAGCTATTTTACGAAGTGACGTATAGACATAGGCTGCGGGAGCAGGTTTAAACCTGCTCTCCGGGGTTTGATTTCAAGAAGAAAAATGTTGAACGGATAAAAAGTGCCGGATATCTTTTTGCCCAATCATATTATTTTATTTTGAAACAGAACTATTGATAACAGGTTTAAACCTGTTCTCGCGAAAAGAATGAGCTAGCTCCGGTTACTATAATTAATACAACCTTATATAAAGTTTTGTCCGTATGATAACGGGATTCTTCACTCCGCTATCGCTGCGTTCAGAATGACAAATTAATAGAGAAAATTATGGAAAATACGATCAAGGATTTGGAAAAATCGCAGAAAGAAATTTCGGTTAAGATTTCAAACGAAGAGATGCAAAAATATGTCGAGAAAGCGACCGAAGATATTGCCAAAAACGTGGAACTGGACGGATTTCGCAAAGGCAAAGCGCCCAAGGACGTTGTGAAGCGGAAAGTCGGCGAGGCGAAGATCTACGAAGAGGCGACGCATATGGCTATCGAAAGAACCTATCTGGAAATTCTGAAAGCCTCACCGGAAATGATTCCTCTGGGTCAGCCGCGCGCGGAAATTACCAAGATGGCGCCGGGGAATGATTTTGAATACAAGATGACAATCTCGGTAATGCCGGCGGTAAAGCTGGGCGACTACAAAAAAGTTACCGGCAAGAAAGAGGTGAAAAAAATCGAGGAGGAACAAATCGACAAGGAGCTCGCAAGTCTGCAGAACAGGCGCGCGGCTTATATCACCAAAGACGAGCCGGCGGCGAAAGACGATCGGGCGGAGATTGATTTTGAGGTGCGCGTCGGCGGTGTGAAAATCGAGGGCGGGGAGAGCAAGAATCATCCTTTGATTATCGGGGAAAATAAATTTATTCCCGGTTTTGAAGACCGGCTGGTCGGGATGAAGAAGGATGACATCAAAGAGTTTGAGCTTAAATTTCCGGATGATTACAAGGAAGGCTTGGCCGGCAAGGTGGCCAATTTCAAAGTGACAATGGATTTGGTGCAAAAAGTCGAAAAGCCGGAAATCAACGATGAATTTGCCCGGAGTTTCGGTCAGATCAAGGACTTGGCGGAACTCAAGTCGAATATTCGCAAAAGCATGGAAGCGGAAGAAGATGCGCACGCCGATCACGAGTTGGAGCACGAACTTATCGATCAAGTGGTGAAAGATATGGAAGCGGATATCCCTGATGTTTTGATTGATTCCGAGGTTACCAATATGGTTGCGGAATTCAAGGGTAATATCAGCCAGGCGGGAATGGATTTTGACGAGTACTTGAAAAATGCCAACGCTACCGTGGAAAGCATTCGCGAAGAATGGAAGCCTCTGGCGGAGAAAAAAGTGAAAGAGCATTTGGCGGTACGCGAGGTTGCTCTGCGCGAGAATATCAAAGCGGAGGAAAATGAAATTACCGAGAAAGTGGACGAGACTTTGAAATATTATCCGAACGCGGAAGAAATCCGAGGCAAGATTGATATGGTTCGTTTCCGCGATTATATCGCAGGAGATTTGCTGCGTGTAAAAGTGGTGAAATTTTTGAAGGATTTGGCGGAAAAAAACTAAGTTTATTGTTTGACGAAATATTGAGAGAAAAGCAAATTCATTTTTGCTTTTTTCGTTGTCTTACCTGTTCATTGCGAGGAGGTACTCCGACGTGGCAATCCCTTTACGATAACCAAAAAAGGAAGCTATTCGCGGGAGATTATACGTTTATTACAATTGATTTTACCGCAGGCGGATAACAATTTTGGAAATAGATTTTGTTTATCTTTGAAATCGAACTAAAAAGGAGCGGGTGAATACCCGCTCCCGCATAATGTTAGTCGCAGTGACAAACAACATATGTATCCTTTGCAAAAACCACAAAAAACATTATAATTAACCCATAATCATTAACTATAAAATATATGTTAATTCCAACAGTTATCGAAAAGTCCAGCGATGGAGAAAGGGCTTATGACATTTACTCGCGTCTTTTGAAAGACCGCATCATTATGCTGGGCGGTCCGATCAACGACGCCGTGGCAAACAATATCATTGCGCAGCTTCTTTTTCTGGACAAGCAGGACAAGAAAACCGACATCAGTCTTTATATCAATTCTCCGGGCGGAGTGGTCTCTTCCGCGCTGGCGATTTATGACACAATGAATTACATCAAAGCCGACGTGTCCACCGTATGCGTGGGTATGGCGGCATCGGCGGCGTCTCTGCTGCTCTCCAGCGGGGCGAAAGGCAAGCGGCTTGTACTTCCCAATGCGGAGATTATGATTCACCAGGTGATGGGCGGCGCCGAAGGACAAGCGAGCGACATCGAAATTTCCGCGCGCCAAATTTTGCGCGTCAAGGCGAATCTTAACAAAATTTTGGCAAAGAATACCGGCCAGCCGCTTTCCAAGATTGAGCAAGATTCCGATCGTGATTTCTATATGGACGCGGAGGAAGCGAAGAAATATGGGATTGTGGATAAGATTGTGAGATAATGGGATCGGATATGTATTTTGAATACATATCCCGTTTCTTTATTGGACTTGAGTGCACATCCGGTTTGAAGTACGCGATAAATCAATCCAAATTAATTTTCGCATATGGCGCTATATGATGTAAAAATAAAAGAGGCGGTAAGGGGATTTCCGGATTCTCCCGGGGTGTATATTATGAAAGACGGAGAAGAGGAAATTATCTATATCGGCAAAGCGACTTCTCTCAAAAAACGAGTGGGCTCGTATTTTAATCGCGCTTTGAATGCCAAGACGGAAAAACTGGTTGAGAGCATCAAGGGCATAGATTTTCGCACTACCGACAGCGCGATGGAGGCGCTGATTTTGGAAGCCAATCTCATCAACCTTCATAAACCTTATTACAACATCAAGCTCAAGGACGACAAATATTTCGTGAATATCATCATCACCGATGAAAAATATCCGCGCGTGCTCATCGTGCGTGCGACTGACGAAAAAAAGAAAAAAGCCAAACACATTTTCGGTCCGTATACCAGCAAGTATGATGCCGGAAAAGTAATCGATTTTCTGGTCAAGATTTTCTGCCGCCGCGGCGAGTCGAGCGCGACATCCGGCCTTTATCGCCAATACTATATCAAGGGCTACAATTCGGGAAAAACGGGCGACATTTCGCAGGAGGACTATGCAAAAATAATCTCTTATATCAGATCTTTTTTGGAAGGCAAAAAATCTGGGATCATCAAGAAGCTGGAAAAAGAGATGCAAAGTGCGGCGCGCAAAAATGAATTCGAGAAAGCGGCGGAAATCCGCGACCAACTGTTTGCGCTCCGGCATATTCGCGACACGGCGTTTCTGCGTAAAGAGGATCTGCTTTTGGAAGACAACGCCGGCACGTTCGAAAGGATTGAAGGTTATGACATTTCCAACATCGGCGGCGAGGATGCTGTGGGTTCGATGGTGGTTTTTCGCCGCGGACGGCCGGACAAAGACGAGTATCGCAAATTTAAAATCAAAACCGTCGAGGGTGCCAATGATCCAGCGATGATGTATGAGGTTTTGGAAAGGAGATTCGGCAATCATCACGATTGGCGGGCGCCGGATGTTATCGTGATGGACGGCGGCCTCACGCAGACCAATGTCGCCAAGACTATCTTGAAAAAACTGGGTCTGGAAATTCCCATCGTGGGTATCGCCAAGGGACCCGACCGCAAGGGTGAAAAACTTTTTTTCTCCGGTCCCAAAAGTTTTATTTTTCCCGACGTAGAGTTGATAAAGAAAGTCCGCGACGAGTCACACCGCTTTGCGATAGGGTATCATCGAAAATTGAGAGGTGCGAAATTTAAGAAAAAAGTTTTACGGACGGAGTAGCATGGCGGAGTAGCAGGCTTCAGCCTGCGCCGCTGTCCAATGCGGGAAGAACAAACATATTCAATCGTTTTCTTTGCTTGGGACAACCGCGCAGGCTAAAGCCATGCTACTCCGCGTTATCCGTTGTTTTTATAAAAATGCTTTCGTATTTTTCTTTTACTGAAATAAACCTGGGCGCGCTCACCTTGCAAGTATGGGGGCTTTTTGTCGCCCTCGGTTTTGTTGCGGCACTTGCGATTTCTTTGAAGGAAGCGCGCAAGGCCCGCCTTGCGGATGAAACAGTCTGGGACGTGATGATTATTTCATTGGCGGGAATGATTGTGGGCGGGCGTATTTTTTATTTTCTTTCAAGTCCGGAAAAAAGCGTCGCCGTTTTGACCGGCGTGCATGGCGGTTTTTCGCTCGCGGGCGGTGTGGCGCTGACCGGAGTTTTGAGCCTGCTTTATTTGAAAAACAAAAAGCGGGATTTTAAAAAAGTGTTTGATATTTTGACCCCCGGTTTTGTCGTCGCGCTCATTTTCGTGCGCCTCGGTTGTTTTTTGATTGGTGATCATATCGGCAAAATCACGACGCTGCCGTGGGGAATGGAATTTGCAGACGGCACGCTGCGACATCCGGTTGCTTCGTACGAAATATTGTTTCTGATATTTTTATCGGGCGTGATATACGAATTGAAATCAAAACGGAAACGCGACGGACATATTTTTTTGGCTTTTATCGCGTCATATGCGATTTTTCGTTTTGGCGCCGACTTTTTGCGATGCGACGACTTGACTTTTTGCGATGCGCGTTTTTACGGTTTGACCTTGACGCAATGGGTGCTGCTTTGCGGCATTCCGCTGTTTATTTTTTATAAAGTTTTATTGAATAAACCATCCGCGGAGTAGCACGGCTTTAGCCTGCGCCGCTGTCCAATACGGAGAGAACGAATGTATATGAAAGTTTTTGCGACTTGGGACAACCGCGCAGGCTAAAGCCATGCTACTCCACCCGCTACTCCACCTGCCACTCCGCCATGCTACTTCGCGCGGGTTGCGTGCTCCGCGTTTTTTCATTTCACAATTATCGTTTTTTATCTTATAATGAATAGACATAAGCTAAAAAATAAAAATGCAAAGTAAGAATTGGCATGGTCTGGGCGTGCAGGAGACTCTTAAGACCCTTAAGACTTCCAAAACCGGGCTTTCGGAAAAAGAGGCGCAGAAGAGGATTGTCAAATACGGGCGAAACAAGCTGCCCGAGAAGAAAAGGTTTACTTATTGGGGCATAGCGCTGTCGCAGTTCAAAAGCCCGATGGTGTATGTGCTGTTTGCGGCGGCATTGGTTTCTTTCCTGCTCGGCGATTATATCGATGTCTGCGTAATACTGTTTGCGGTTTTTCTGAACACGGTTGTGGGATTTATCCAAGAGGTCAAAGCGGAAACGGCGCTTGCGGCACTCAGCGGCGTCGTGGCGCACAAGACTTATGTCATTCGCGATGGCATTGAAAAAGAAATTGACACGGCGGATGTCACTTTGGGGGATATCGTCGTACTCAAGTCCGGCGGGCGGGTGCCGGCCGATGGGCGGTTGCTGGAAAATTATGAGATGGAAATAGACGAGGCGGTTTTGACGGGAGAGTCGGTGCCGGTCAAGAAGATTGTGAAAGGGCTTGATCAGGAAGGCGAGGGGGAGAGCAAGAAAAATATGGTATATATGGGGTCGTCCGTTGTGAAAGGGCGCGGGCTGGCGGTTATCACCGGTATTGCTCTTGATACCAAATTCGGACAGATAGCCGATCTTTTGGACAGGACCGAGGATGCCGATACTCCTTTGCAGATTGAGCTTACAAAATTCAGCCGGTCTTTCGGCAAAATTACTTTTATGATTTTGGTTATCGTGATGGCGATAGGGCTGTACCGTTCCGTTCCGTTTCTGGACATTTTCACGACTGCCGTGGCTATGGCGGTCGCTGCCATTCCGGAAGGGGTGCTGGTAGCGGTGACTATTATTCTGGCAGTGGGGATGCAGCGAATACTCAAAAGCGGCTCGCTGGTGCGCAAGCTGGTGGCGGCGGAAACTCTGGGGAGCGTGAGCATTATCTGCACCGACAAAACGGGGACTTTGACCAAAGGCACGATGCAGGTTGACCATATCGTCACGCTGGATTCTTTCTTTACGATAAATAACAATTGCCGGAATAACAAACGGGAAGAAAGCGAGGAGGAGAGGGAGCGTGTAACTGCGCTCAAAATCGGTATGATTTGCAATGACGCGGTGGTGGAAAATCCTGCGGCGAAATTGGAGGATTGGATTATTCACGGAGAATATACGGAGAAAGCTTTTCTGTGGGCGGGGCTTTGTGCGGGGTTTGATCCGGAAAGTCTCAATAAAGAATCGGCGCGGATCAATGAGATTCCTTTCAGCTCGGATCGGAAATTGATGGCGACGCTCAACAAAGAAGGCGAAGAATATGTCATTTATGTCAAAGGCGCCGCGGAAGAAATCATCAATCGCTCTCGGCATATTTTTGTCAGAGGGAAAGCAAGGGAGATGAACGAGGACGACCTGCGCCGTATGCGGCAGAAGCAGGAGGATATGAGCCGGGAAGGTCTGAGAGTGCTGGGCGTGGCATTTAAGAAAACGGACAAGCGGATAATTCCGCTTTTCAAGGAGAGCAACGAGGAAGACGTTGTAAATAATCTGGTTCTGGTGGGTCTGATCGCTCTCAAAGATCCTCTTCGGGAGGAAGCCAAAAATATGCTGGATACGGCCAAAGAGGCCGGCATCCGGACGATAATGATTACGGGGGACAATTCTCTGACGGCAAAAGCGATTGCCAACGAACTGGGAATGCGAGTGGAGAAAGAAAATATTCTCGAAGGGGTCGAGCTGGATCGAATGAGCACCGGGGATTTCAATAATATAGTGTCGAAGATAAAAGTCTACGCCCGCGTTTCCCCGCGGCACAAACTGCGCATCGTGGAGGCCTGGCAAGCACGCGGCGAGGTGGTGGCAATGACGGGAGACGGAGTGAATGACGCGCCGGCTCTTAAAAAGGCCGACATTGGCATCGCGCTTGGCAGCGGCACTGAAGTCGCCAAAGAGACCGCCAACCTCGTGCTGCTTGACGATAATTTCAAGACTGTCATAATGGCAATTCGGCAGGGGAGATCCATTTTCGACAACATCAGGAAAGTTATTTTGTATCTCATTTCGGATAGTTTCAGCGAAGTCGTAATTGTGGGAGGCAGCCTCTTGGCAGGGTTGCCGATGCCGCTCACCGCGGCTCAGATATTGTGGATAAATTTGGTTACCGACGGCTTGCCGAATATCGCTTTGACACAGGAGCCTGAGGAGGAGGGTGTAATGCGGCAAAAACCTCGGAAGAAGAACGAGCCGCTGCTTAATGCGGAAATGAAAACGCTTGTAGCCGCAATCAGCATAGCGTCTGGAATCGTCGCGCTCCCGATTTTCGAATACATTAACGCCGCAACCGGCGATTTGCGCAGGGCAGGCTCTGTCGTGTTCTCCCTCTTGGCTGTCGACTCCCTGATTTACGTGTTCAGTCTTCGTTCGTTGCGCCGCTCGGTATTCAGGCAAAATCCGTTTTCCAATCCGTATCTCATCGCGGCGCTCGTTCTGGCTTTGGCTTTCCAGCTGATTGCGATTTATGTTCCGTTCTTTCAGAATATTTTGAAAACGAAGGCGCTGAGCCTTGGCGACTGGGGGGTCGTTGCCGCTGCGGGTCTCTTGACGGTGGTTATGATAGAAGTCATCAAATATGCATTTATTAAAAAAGATAAGCGGAAAGAATAAAATTATGCTGTACGAAATCAAAAATATTTTTAGGAAAATCGTGCCTTACTCTTTGATCCTTTTCATTCACAAAGTCCGGGTTGTCTACGCGAACTGCAGATACGGTTTTCCGGCGCGGAAGCTGAAAATAATCGCCGTTGCCGGCACCAAGGGCAAAACCACCACGACCAATATGATTGCGCGCATTCTCGAGGGCAGCGGCCACAAGGTTGCGATGCTTTCCACCGCCAATTTTCAAATCGGCGAAAAGAAATGGCTCAATAATGTCAAACTGACAACGCCCTCGCCGGCATACGTGCAGAGTTTTCTCAAAAAGGCCGTGGAGGCGGATTGCGAGTATGCGATTTTGGAAGCGTCATCGCACGGAATGGTTCAGTCGCGTTATTGGGGAATTGATTTTCAGACGGTTGTCATTACCAATCTTACTAGCGACCACCTGGACTATCACAAGACTTTTGAGAATTACAAAAGTTCCCATTACGGTCTGGTGGGAAAAAAGACAAAGAGCGTTATCGTCAATTATGACGAACCCAATACGCACGAGATGCTGACCTTGCCGGGCGCTTTTGAGAAGATTGCTTTTACTCTCTGGAATATTTCGCAACCCGGCGGCATAAACTTGGCGCGCGCGGAAAATGTTAAAATCGAGGAATTCGGATCGTCTTTTGACTTCTTGTTTGGCGGAGAGAAATGTGCGATTGCCTTGCCGCTGATAGGCGAGTTCAACGTTTACAATGCTTTGGGGGCGATTCTGGCGTGTCGGGTCGAGGGCGTTGCCATGGCGGACATTGTGAAAAATCTGGCAGTCGTGGGAAATATTCCCGGTCGGCTGGAGAAGATAGACGAAGGGCAAAATTTTGAGGTGGTCGTGGACTATGCCCATTCTCCCGAGTCTCTGCAAAAAGTTTATGGCGTACTTCGACCCCGCGTCAAAGGCAGGATAATTGCGGTACTGGGCGGCACCGGTGACAGGGACAAAACTTATCGCGCGCGCGGCGGAGAGCTGGCGGCGGAATTTGCCGATATTGTGATTGTGACCAATGAGGTTCCTTACAGCGAGGACGTGGAAGATATCATCGACCAGGTAATGTCCGGCATCAAAAACAAGACGCTTGATAAAAATCTTTTTCGCATCAGCGACCGCAAGGAAGCGATGCGCAAAGCTTTCGATTCGGCGCGACCGGACGACCTGGTGGTTATTACCGGCAAAGGGTGCGAGCAGTTTATGATTTTTGGCGACAAAAAAATCCCGTGGGATGATCGGGAAATAGCGCGAGGGCTTTTGCGCGAGCAGGGAGCGTCGGTATTAAATGCGCAAAGTCTCCAAAACAAAAACACGGGGCGTTCCCTCCCGGTTTTGTAATTCTGTTTTTATTTCTACTTTTGCATAGCGGACAAAATAAAAATATTTTAAAATGTCCGTCTCCTCATTCGCAAGTCTTCATTGTACTATGGCTAATAAAAACAGTCAATACATATTATTTCGCAGGATAAAAGCAGCAGGTCGAGGTGGCATGGCGGAGTGGCAGGTTGGAGTAGCAGGCTTTAGCCTGCGCCGCTGTCCCAAGCCGCAAAAACTTTCGCATACGTTTGTTTTCCGCATTGGACAATCGTGCAGGCTAAAGCCTGCTACTCCGCGTCAACTCTCTGTTTTTCCCCGTTTCCCGATCGGATTTTCTTGCTTGACAGGGAGCTCCTGATGCTATAATATAAATTATGTCATTGTGTGTTCTGACACAAAAAATGGCTTTTTCAAGCCGGAAACGAAAAAGAACATTGATTTACCTAACTCTACAGCCATGTCAAAATCCAAGTCCAATCCCGTTCCCAATTTGCAAATAATGACCAAATGCCCGATGTGCAGCGCAAATTACAAAAAAGACGACATAAAAGTCATAAACAAAAATGACGGGTCTTTGTCCATATATTTAAGCTGCAGTCGCTGCAAAAGCTCGGTAGTTATGCTCCTTATGGCAGGACCGATGGGCGTGACCTCCATCAGCATTCCTACGGATATCACCGAGGAAGACCTTGGAAAGATAAACGGCAATAACATCATCAGTTGCGACGACGTGTTGGAAATGTACAAATTTTTGAAAGATAATTAAGAAATAATATATAATTATGAACAAGATAGTAATCTCCGCGGAAAGTAGAAATGCGGAAGAAACAAGAGCAAAGAATATTTTGGCGGAAGGTTTTATTCCCGGCGTGGTTTATGGACACGGTTTCGAGAGCGTCTCGGTAAAAGTAGGCAGGAAAGAATTCTTAAATACTTTGGACGAGGCGGGAGAAAGCACTTTGATTGACTTGAAGATAGGCGACAAGGAAATCGGAAATGTAGTCATCAAGGACTATCAGGTAGATCCAATTAACGGCTCAATCACCCATTTCGATCTTCACAAGATTAAGATGAGCGAGAAATTGATCGTAAATGTGGACATCACTTTCATCGGTGAATCACCGGCGGTGAAGAACGAAGGCGGAGTGCTGGTAAAAGGTATGGATGTGCTGGAAATCAAATGTCTGCCGAAAGATCTTATTCAGGAAGTTGAAATCGATTTGGGCAAGCTTGAGAAGCTTGACGATATGATCAGGGTAAAAGATTTGGCGCTGCCGGGAACCATCGAGGTTCTTGATGAAGAGGAAAACGTGATCGTAAGTGTCGTTCCTCAACGCAGTGACGCGGAGATGGAGGATCTGGAAGAAAAGCCGGAAGAGAACGTCGGTAAAGTGGAAGGCGCCGTAAAGGAAGAAAAAGAAGCTCCGGTTGCGGACAAGAAAGCGGAGAAAAAATAAAAATCAGAATAATTTTTAGGAGAGAAAACAAATATGGATTCTGTTCATAAAAAATCTTTCGTGCACAAAAGAAACCGCAGAGCCGGGTGGCTGTGCGGTTTTCTGTTGCTCGGTTTTTTTCTGTTGCCTTTTCTGAAGGTAGTATCTTTTGCCGAGGAGGGCGGCGCATCGATTGCAGCTTCGTCGACGACCGCGGCGGCTCCAAATCAGGAGCTTGTCAATCGAAAGCTTGAGGAAATAAAAAAGATACAGGACGATATCGCCAAATATCAGGCGGATAGCAAGGCGAAACGTATGGAGGGAAATACGCTGGAAAACGAGATTGAGATTTTTGACGACAACATATCGCAAAATCAGCTGGAGATTCGGGAAACCAAGCTCAACATCGAAAAGGCGGAGATAGAAATGGAGGGATCCCAGAACCAAATTGAGGAAGACAGGGTAAAGATTGAAAAGAACAGGGAAGCTCTCAAGAGTTTTTTGCAGGAACTCTACACTCATCAGGACGATTCTTTTCTGGAAATCTTGGTAACCAGGGAAAACATCTCGGACTTTTTTAATGAGATTAACGCGCTGGAAGCGGCGCAGGACAAAGTCTTAAGCGCGGTTGTTGCGCTCAAGCAGGAGAGGGAAGTACTGGACAAGCGCACTAAAGAGCTGGAGGAAACACAGCAGACCTATGAGGGACTGATAAGTATGCGCTACGAACAGAACGCGGCGCTGGAAAATTTGAAAGCGCAGAAAAACGAGATTTTGGAAGCTACCAACGGCGAAGAAGAAAAATATCGGGCGCTGGTCGCCGCAAATCGCAGCTTGTTGCCGTCTCTTCGGGCGGAGCTGCGGGACTTGCAGAGTTTGGGGCAAAATATCCAATTTGACGATGCGATTTCAGCCGCCAAATATGTGGGCGAGGCAACGGGGGTGCGACCGGCCTTTCTGCTTGGTGTTCTTCGGGTGGAATCCGGATTGGGGACTAATATAGGCGGAGGAACTTATTCCGTGGATATGAATCCCGGTCAGCGACCGATCTTTGAGGCAATCGCGCAGGAGTTGGGATACGATCCCAACGCCATGCCGGTAAGCAAGAAGCCCAAAAATTATTCCGGCTGGGGAGGGGCGATGGGTCCGGCTCAGATGATGCCAACCACTTGGATATCTTACCGCGGGCAGGTTTCGGCGCTGACCGGACACACTCCGGCTGATCCTTGGAATCTGACCGATGCGATTGCGGCGATGGCAATCAAACTCTCGCAGGTAAACGGCGTTTCTTCCGCCAATTATAACGCCGAGTACGAGGCGGCGGGAAGATATCTTGCAGGCAACAACTGGCAGAGATTTAAGTTCTATCCGGACAAGGTAATGTATTATGCGGATTTGTATGAGAAAGAATTGAACGGGTGATAAAAACAGAGAGTCGGGTGTGGAGTAGCATGACAAACGGAGTAGCAGGCTTCAGCCTGCGCTGCTGTCCAATGCGGGAATAACCTTCCGTATCTTTGTAGAGACGCGATTTATCGCGTCTTTTGTTTATGTTAAAACGGAATAATTCTCGGAGTAGCATGGCTTTAGCCTGCGCGGTTGTTCCAAGCTGATGGAACGAACGTATATGCGTTTGTTCTTTTTTGCATTGGACAGCGGCGCAGGCTGAAGCCATGCTACTCCACCTGCTACTCCGTTTTTCTTTTGGTTTATCAAAAAATTTGTCGTATTTTATTTTTTATATGTTGTATTTTGCAGTATGGATCACACCAGAAATGGTGTGAACCATGCAGGATAGAACGTTTTTATGTGGCATTCACACCATCTCTGGTGTGATCCGAGAATCCAAAATGCAAAAAAAACAATTTGCTACTCCGCACAGTTGAATACAAAACAAAACTCCGAATCTATCGGGGTTTTGTTAATGCGTTTTGATATCTAAATGCGTTTTATTCCGGAGCGTATATTTTTACTCTGCTGAGTATTTTTTTAGATTGTCCAGCGAGTTTTGAGAAAGCTTTTTCGAAGCGGCAACCGCTTCTTGAATAGAAGCTTTTGAAATGGTTTCAGCATGACCTATTTCAATTACTTGATTTCCTATCCCATTTTGCAAATAGTCTTCAATGTATATCTTGTGAAGAGCGGTTATTTCGCTGTCGTTATTTTCTGACAGATATTGTGCGAGGGCCTTTCTCGCCAGATGCGTGATGCCATCTCCTTTTTCTGCCACGACTTTATAACCCTCGCCGTTGCTTTCCACTGTATTTGTCTTTGTTTCTTCGATTTTTGTTTCTTGAGTTTGCTGCGCAACATTGCTGTCGGTCTGAGTAGCCGTCTCTTGAGTCTGTTGCTCCGTATTATCGGTTGCGGCCGCTGCCTGATCTTTTGCTTCGGCGGTTTCCTCTTTGTTCTCCGTCGTCGCGGCTGCGTCGGTCTTTGCTCCTTGCTGCTCTTGATTTACATTTCCGGCAGGATTGGCTCCTGTCTTTTCGTTGTAGTTGTAGGCGCTGATTCCCACTATCAGGACGATAAGGGCGACCAGTATGGTTTGCCAATTTTGATAAACACTGTCCTTGATTTTTCCCAGCCATCCTTTTTCTTCGGAGGCTGATAACTCGATTTCTTCTTCGGGCACTTTAAAACACCTCCTTTCCTTTTAAAATTTATGATTTTAGATATCTAAAAAATCGTATTTTCTCTTGATTAGAGTTTATCATAATGGCAAGAAATGGCAAGTTTTAGCCAAAAATGAGAGAACCAAACATTTTCGCGGCGCGGAATTTATTTTGGTAATATGTTTTTAAAGTTGATCGCGTTCGATATTCTTTGGACTCATACGCAATATATGTTTTTATAGCAAACACCAAAATTCGTATTAATTAGAAATCAGAAATCCAGCTTTGCATTCGGATCACATCAGAAATAATGCGAACTGCCATACAAGAATATTCCGGCCTGCGTTGTTCACACCATCTCTGGTGTGATCCATTCTTTCTTTTCAAAAAATATTTTCCAAAAATTTTTAAAAAAATAAAAAATAATATTTTCATAATGGAAAGTCTTGACAAAATATTGTAAGTTATTTTTTTTGTTGTATAATTAAATTGTATTTGATTTTCATTTTGCATTTTTGTAAAAACATTCAAGATAATTTTATCTTAAAGAAATAAAAAGACAGAAAGGAGGTGTTTTAAATGGTAACAAAAAAGACAACAGTCAAGAAAGCTGCTCCGAAGAAGAAAGTAGCTGCCAAGAAAGTTGTAAAGAAAGCCGCTCCGAAGAAAAAGGTAGCTGCTAAGAAGCCTGCAGTCAAGAAAGCCGTGAAGAAGACCGTGAAGAAGGTTGCTGCTAAGAAACCGGCTGCAAAAAAGAAAGTCGCTGCAAAGAAAAAGTAATTTTTCCGGACAAAACTTTCAAAAATAAAACCAACCGCTCTCGTAGCGGCTGGTTTTATTTTAGGGCAGAAATAATCGGAGTTGGACGTTTGCGGACCACACCGGAAATGGTGTGAACAACGCAGGACAGGACGTTTTTATGCAGCAGTTCACACCATTTCTGGTGTGGTCCACATGCAAAGTGCATATGATCTGTGAATTTTGTATCGTATAATTTATGCACTTTTATCTTTTCCAAAGCTTTGCCACTCTTTTTTTGCCTCGCAAATCTTTGATTGTTTCCACGTTTGCGTCTGGAAGATTTGTCTTGGTAAAAATTTCAATACCTCTCATCTGTTTCGGGTCCGCTTCCAGGAAAATGTGATAGGAACTCATATTCGCACTCAAGGCGCCGAATTTTTTGATAAGTCGCGCAATGTGGTAGAGACCTTTGTCTTTCGTTGTCAGGGCGATTTTGGGCTCGAAATTTTTAACGTTCGCATTGAGTTTTTCATAATCTTCCGGAGTGATGTAGGGCAGGTTGGCAGTCAGGATCAAGTTCTTGCAATCTTTGATTTTTTCCAGCGCGATTTCCAGATCGCATTTCAAAAAAGTCATTCGGGAAGATACCCTGTGCTTCTTGGCATTTATCTTTGCGATATCCAGAGCTTTTTCTGAAATATCGTTGGCGTAGACTTTCCTTATTTTGGAAGACGATTTGTCAGTGTCGGAAGATTTGAGAATGCTGACAGGAATGCATCCCGAGCCGGTGCCGATATCGATCAGTGTGAGAGGCGTCTCGGCATTTTTGATAATGTCCAAAACTTCCCTCACGATGATTTCAGTTTCCGGGCGGGGGATTAAAACATTCTTGTCGACGAAGAAATCGAAGCCACAGAATTCTTTCTTGCGGATGATGTAGGCGACCGGCTCATATCTTTCCCGGCGCCGGATGAAACTTCTGAATGTTTTTTCTTCTTCTCGTGATAAAATATATTTTTCGAAATTAAGATACAGCCAGCTTCTGTTTTTTTCGCCTCCGTTAATCGCTTCCAATAGCAAAACTTCCGCATCCAGTGGTGCGGAAGTTATGCCTTTTTCTCTGAATTTCGCGCTTGCGTAAACAATCGCCGTTTTTGGATTCATCTTAAAAACTTATTTTATCCCTCTTCGCTTTATGTTCTTGACGGCTTTCAGCAGAGCCAAAGATTTTTCCAGTTGCCTTACCGCGTCGGCGAAGTCAACATCGTCCATCCGGTCTTTTTCTTGGAGTTTTCTTTGCGCCTCGTCGCGAGCCCTCTGTGCTTTTTCTTCGTCAATCTCATCCACCCTTTCCGCGACATCGGTCATAACCCGTACTTGATTTTTTCGTACTTCCACAAAGCCGCCATAAACCGCCATCAAGATTTCTTCTTCGCCGTTTTTGATAACGAGCTCGCCGCTCTTAACGGTGCTCACCAAAGAAATATGTTTGGGCAGTATGGTAATCTGTCCATTCTTGGTCGGAAGCGAGATTTGATCGATTTCTCCCTCAAAGGCGATTTTTTCCGGAGTGACTACTTGTAAATCTATTTTCATAATTTTATTTTAAACTCTATATTCGTCATTGTTCCTCGCAAACGACAGAGGCAGGTTCCAAATTATTTAGCTTCCTCGACTTGGTCGATAGAACCTTTCATATAGAAAGCGTTTTCGTTCTTGCTGTCGTGCTTGCCTTCCAAAATTTCTTTAAAGCCGCGGATGGTCTCGCTGAGCGGTACGTATTGTCCCGGAGTTCCGGTATATGCTTCCGCAACGAACATCGGTTGGGAAAGGAATTTCTGAATCTTGCGGGCGCGCGCCACGATAATTTTGTCTTCTTCGGAAAGCTCTTCCATGCCAAGGATGGCGATGATATCCTGCAAATCTCTGTATTTCTGCAAAACTTTTTGCACTCCTCGGGCAACCTCGTAATGATCTTTTCCGATAACGAGCGGATCCATAACCGTAGAAGTCGAGTCCAGAGGATCGACGGCCGGATAGATTCCGATCTCGGTCAGCGCGCGAGAAAGTGAAACGGTCGAATCCAAGTGCGCGAAAGTCGTAGCCGGCGCCGGGTCAGTAAGGTCATCCGCAGGCACATATACAGCCTGCACGGAGGTGATGGAACCTTTCTTGGTGGAGGTGATGCGTTCTTGCAGTTCGCCCATTTCTTGCGCCAAGGTCGGCTGGTATCCCACTGCGGAAGGCATACGTCCCAAAAGTGCGGACACTTCGGAACCGGCCTGGGTGAATCGGAAAATATTGTCAATAAAAAGCAGAACATCTTTTCCCATCTCGTCGCGGAAATTTTCCGCCATGGTAAGTCCGGAAAGCGCAACGCGCTGTCTTGCGCCCGGGACTTCATTCATCTGTCCGAATACCAAAGCGGTCTTTGTCAGCACTCCCGAGTCTTTCATTTCGTGATAAAGATCGTTTCCTTCACGGGTTCTTTCTCCAACTCCCGCAAACACCGAGTATCCTCCGTGCTCGCTGGCGATGTTGCGGATAAGTTCCTGAATCAGAACGGTTTTCCCCACGCCTGCGCCGCCGAAAAGTCCGACCTTTCCTCCCTTTGTAAAAGGAGCGATGAGGTCGATTACTTTTATTCCGGTTTCAAAAATCTCGGTCTTGGTCGACTGTTCCGTGAAGGCGGGAGCGTCGCGGTGAATGGAAGCTCTCTTTGTAAATTTCTTTTCTTCTTTCCCGTCGATGGTGTTTCCAAGCACGTCAAACATACGTCCCAAAACTTCTTCTCCCACCGGTACGGAAATAGGGGCTCCGGTGTCTTCGACCTCGGCGTCTCTTTGCAATCCGTCAGTTGAATCCATAGCGATGGCGCGGACGCGTCCCGAACCCAAGTGCTGGGTGGTTTCCAAAATAAGGTCTTTGCCGTCGGCAGTTTTGGTTTTTAGTGCGTTGTATATGGCGGGCAGATGGTCTTCAAATTCGATGTCGACTACCGTCCCGATGATCTGTGCAATTCTTCCTTTGCTCATAATTTTAATCTATAAGTGTTTAATGTATGTGTAAAATTTTAATTTAGAAATTGGGTTTTGGAAAAAAAGTTGGGGAAGATTTTTTAGAAAAAACTTAAAAAATATCTGATTAAATATTCTAGCTTTTCCAAAACAGTTTTTCCGTTGTGGAGAGCTAGGTCTTTATAATAGAATCTCCTGAATTTTAAATCTTCCCTTGTTTCTTTTATGTGCTCGCCTGTGATTTTTATCACCTCCTTTTTTATTCCAAAACTCAATCTCTAAATTTTTAACGTGCTTTATTGAAATCAAATTTCTATTTGTCATTTCGAAATGAGGTACTCCGATTGAGAAATCTGGGGAATGTACGGAATGGCGAAAAGTTTAAGTCTTCATATTGAACCTTTCCAGTTTGCGTGCAATTCCCAGATCTCTCAGTCGAGTACTCCTTCGAGATGACAATAGCGGTTTATTTCCCTGATCGGATTCCCCTATTATGAGGAAGAGGAACCCCACAGAAAGACAAATATCCTAATTTTATTCTTGCGCCGCAACTCCTGCTGCAATTTCTGTCATTTCTTGCGTAATCTTCCCTTGTCTCGCGCTGTTGTAATAAAGTTGGAGATCTTCCAGCAAATCCCGCGCGCTGTCGGTGGAGTTTTTCATTGCCACCATACGCGCGCTGTGCTCGGAGGCATTGGATTCCAAAACTATGTGGAAAACTTGCGTCTCTACCAGATTCGGCAGAAGTTTTTTGAGGACTTCTTCCGGCGACGGCTCGAAAACATATTCCGTCGCGTCTTTCATTTTCTTCGTACGTCCGATTTCGTCTTCTCCCAGTTCATCAATCGTTTTCTTGATGCTCTTTTGGCTGATAGGGAGCAATGCCCTTGTTTCCACGGTCTGCTTGAGTGTAGAAACAAAGTTGGTGTAGACGGCAATGACCTTGTCGTAATCTTCCGCCAAAAAATCTTTCATCAGAAGGCGCGAGATGGGCAAAGTTTCCATCAATTCCACTGTATCGCCGATGCCGTCAAAAATGGCGACGATGTTCTGCTTGCCGCGGAAGAATTTTTCCGCTTTCTTGCCGATAGTGACCAGGCAGATTTCTTTATCTTGATTTTCCGCAATGATTCTATTCGCTTCTTTGAGCACCGAGCTGTTAAGTCCTCCGCACAACCCTTTGTCGGAAGTGATGACCATGAGGCAAAGCTTTTTGACTTCGCGCTTATGGGTGAGGGGATAGTCCTTTTGCGATTCCAAGGAATTGCTGACGTTGCCCAGAAGTTTGAGCGCCGCTTCCGCATAAGGTCGGGCGATAAGCGCCGCCGTTTGGCTTTTCCTCATTTTGGCAGCCGAAACCATCTGCATCGCTTTGGTGATCTTGGCGATGTTTTTGGTAGACTGGATTTGTCTTTTTATAATTCGGGTCGATTGCATAGAATTAACTTATTGCTTGGGGTCTGTTTATGGTTTTAATACGCAGACTTTTTTGTCCGACGTTAGGAGAAGTTTCTATTACTCGGTAGAACTACGATGCCATTATGGGTTTGGGCGATAGTGAAGGGATCCTTCGACTGCGCTCCGCTCCGCTCAGGATGACAAAGATTTACTTTTTCTCTTCCGGTTTCTCCGGTGCATTTTGGTCCAAGAAAGAATTTTTGAAATCCTCGATAGTTTCGCGCAGCATCTTGTCGGTGTCTTCGGAAATGGTTTGTTCTTTCTCGATATTTTCAAAAATTTCAGCCTTTTGCTCGCCGACGTATGTCAGGAGTTCCGCCTCGAATTTTCGCACGTCTTCCACTTTTACTTCGTTCAAGAAACCGTTGATGGTTGCGAAGACTATTGTTACTTGCTGGGAAATGGAGAGAGGGGAGTATTGGTCTTGCTTGAGCACTTCCGTAAGTCGCATTCCTCTGTCGATCTTGCTTTTGGTTTCTTTATCGAGATCGGAGGAAAATTGTGCGAAAGCGGCCATTTCACGGAATTGCGCCAACTCCAATCGCAGTTTGCCTGCGACTTTCTTCATCGCTTTGGTCTGGGCGGCGGAACCGACGCGAGACACCGAGATGCCCGGGTTGATAGCCGGTCTGATGCCTTGATAGAAGAGGTCGGTTTCCAAAAAGATTTGCCCGTCCGTAATGGAAATTACGTTGGTCGGAATGTAGGCACTCACGTCTCCCGCCTGCGTCTCGATGATAGGCAGCGCGGTCAATGATCCGCCTCC
Source organism: Patescibacteria group bacterium (assembly GCA_041670805.1). Classification (GTDB taxonomy): domain Bacteria; phylum Patescibacteriota; class Minisyncoccia; order JAHIHE01; family JAGLIN01; genus STD2-77. Next base: position 35,298 of record JBAXYM010000002.1, on the reverse strand, counting down.
GTATTTTTCATCCAGCTTGGCGGCGCGCTCCAAGAGTCTTGAGTGAAGATAGAAAACATCTCCCGGGTAAGCTTCGCGTCCCGGCGGTCTTCTGAGAATCAGCGATATCTGGCGGTAAGCTTGCGCGTGTTTGGTGAGATCGTCGTAAATGATAAGTGCGTCCTTGCCTTTGTCCATAAAATATTCTCCCATCGCGCATCCGGCGTAAGGAGCGATGTATGACATAGCCGCCGAGTCGGAAGCGCCTGCCAGCACGATGATGGTATGTTCCATCGCGCCCGCCTCCTTGAGCTTGGTGACGATTTTGGCAATCTTGGATTCTTTCTGTCCGATAGCGACATAGATACAGGTCACGTCCTTGCCCTTTTGATTGATAATCGTGTCGATAGCGATGGCGGTTTTTCCGATCTGGCGGTCACCGATAATGAGTTCACGCTGTCCTTTCCCGATCGGTATCATCGAATCGATGGCCTTGATTCCGGTTTGAAGCGGAGTGTCTACGGATTTTCTGGTGATAACGCGCGGCGCAATCTTTTCCACCGGATAAAATTTATCCGTCTTGATCTCTCCCAGCCCGTCTATCGGTTCCCCGAGAGCGTTCACTACCCGTCCTACCATAGCCTCTCCCACCGGTACTTCCAAAATCCTGCCGGTGCTTTTCGCCACGTCGCCTTCCTTGATTTTCTTGTAATCTCCCATAATCATAACACCGACCCCGTCTTCTTCCAAGTTCAGTGCCACGCCGGCAACGCCGTTTGAAAATTCCAAAAGCTCGCCGCTCATAACTTCGCTGATGCCGTTCAGAGTGGCGACCCCGTCTCCGATTTTGATGACCTTGCCGACTTTTTCCACTTGGGATTCCGTCTTGGCTCCGGCGATCTGCTTCTTGAGATTTTCTATGATATAGCTGTTCATATATTCTTTTATTTTATAAATATTTAAATCTAACTTATGGTCTGCTTCATATCCGCCAGCTTTTTCCTGATGCTGCCATCAATCAGCGTGTCGTCGTTGATTACGACCGCGATGCCGCCGATGAGATCCGGATCCACTTCCTCTTCGAGTTCCACCTGTCCGGCGAAGCGGTTAACGATGTCGCTCACGATTTCCGGGCTCAGCTTTTCCCCGCTGCTGATTTTCACCTTGGAAATTCCTTTTTGCTTGCGGCAGTAAGTTTGATACTCTTCAATAATTTTTTTCTCCATGGAAAGATTGTTATTGAAGCGCAGGAGGTCTACGAAACTTTTTATCAGCTCGGATGATTCTTCTTTGCTCGCGCCTCTGGTAATCTCAAAGAGGCTGATGGCGTATTGTTTGGGTGTTATCTTCATAAGTTTCTATTTTATCTTGGACAAAGTCTCTTCCGCCAGCTTTTTCTCGACGGCGCCGTCCAAGTTTTTGCGGATGATTTTCTCCGCAATTTGGATGGCCAAGTCGGCGATTTCTTTCTCGGCTTCTTTTACGGATTTTTCTTTTTCGTCTTGAATTTCTTCCTTCGCCTTGGCAACGATTTCCTGCGTCTTCTTGCGAGTTTCGTCGATGGCTTTCTCGGCATTTGCCTGCGCAACGTCGTAGGACTTCTTGACGATTTCCGCCGCTTCTTCCTTAGCTTTTCTTATCTCCGCCACTTTGGTTTCTTCGGTGTTCTTGAGCTCCTCTTCGATTTTTTTCGCTTCCTTGAGGCTCCTCTCGATTTTCTCCGCGCGGTCGTTGAGTATCTTCAAAACCGGACCGTAGGCGTATTTTTTGAGAAGAATTATAAGAAGAACGAAATTGACAATTTGCGAAATCAAAAGAGCCCCGTTGATTCCCAGCTTGCTAAATATCTCCGATGCCATAGTCTTTATCTTTTAAATTATTAATTTTTATATTCCGAATCAGCGACAAAAAAGGTGTCATTCCGGAATTTCGCTACTGCGAAATATCCGGAATCCCGCTACTAAGCCAATAAAGTTTTATCTTACATGTCGGGGATCCCGGATATTTGCTGCGCAAATTCCGGGACGACATCAATTAGATTTCCGCTTCGCTCATTAATAACGGTTTGTCGCTTATTTAGAACATAAATATATGTTCTAACATAAAAGGGGGACAAGCCCCGGTTTATTATACAAACTTGATGATAAGAGCTACCACCAAAGCATAGATAGCGATTGCTTCCGCAAAAGCTACTGCCAAGATCATAGTTCCTTTTACATCTCCGGCCGCTTCCGGGTTGCGTCCGATTGCTTCCAATCCGGCGGTACCGATTTTTCCAATAGCCATTGCCGGAGCGATAGCACCGATGACGATTGTTGCTGACGCGAAAATGATCTGCAGTGATTCTTTCGTTAGTTCCATATTTTTTCTTTTGATAAAATTAATTAACTTAAACTATATATAAATCTATTAGTTTTTTGATTTAGTGCTCTTCCGACATCGTCGCCGTATTCATAAAGACGAGCAGGAGCATCGCGAACACCAAAGCCTGAATCGCTCCCACGAAGAGTTCCAGCGCGAAAAACGGCACCGGCGCAATGAAAGGCGCGATAGTCATTATAACGGTAAGCAAAACCTCGCCGGCGAATATATTTCCGAAAAGCCTGAACGAAAAAGAAATCATCTTGGCAACCTCGCTGATAATTTCCAGAATGCCGATGAAAAAAGCGATAGGGGAGCTCAAGTTGATAAACTTTTTGCCATATTTCGCAAAGCCTAACATCGCAATTCCCATAATCTGGATTGACAGCACCGAAACGACCGCCAGCGCTATGGTGGAATTGAGATCGCTGTTGGCGGATCGGAAAAATCCGACCACAATCTCGTGTCCGCCCGCCGTTTCTTCTTTGACGCCTATCGTGGAAAATCCCGGCAAAAGCCCCATCCAGTTGGAAGTCATCACAAACAAAAAAATCGTGGCTACGAAAGGAAAGAACTTGTAAGTCTTTTTCTTGTCTCTTGTCACGTCCTGAATCATATTGTAAAGACTTTCGACTGCGTACTCTATGATATTTTGAATGCCTTTCGGGACTTCCTTTAGATTTTTGGTGGCAAAATAGCTTATGGTTACCAGCACTACCGTGGTGAGCAGCGAAGCCAGCAGGGAATTCGTAACCGGTATTCCCAATATATGAGTGACTGTTTCTGCCGCGATGGAAATTTCCATTTCTTCCGTTTTACTTTACTTACTTAATGACAACAGACCCATTCTAGTTGATTTTTAGCAAGAAGTCAAGGGTTGCGAGAAAAATACTTGACAGATAACGAATACCATGCTATGCTGACGAGTCATAAATGAAAAATAGTGCCGCATTCTTTATTGTTATGGCAATGGAGTAGCATGACTTTAGCCTGCGCGGTTGTCCCAAGCCAAGAGATGCATCGCATACGTTTGCTCTGTCCGCATTGGATAGCAGCGCAGGCTAAAGCCATGCTACTCCGCGTTCTTATGATATAAACCGGCGAGAATTGCAAAGGAGAGAGAATCTGATCGGACAGGACATAAATTATATTACAGTTCCTACTTATCTGTCAGAAACATAAAATCGCCTTTGCTGTCCTCTCCGGATTATGAAGAGGGTTCTTTGAAAAAAATAATAAAAACAAAAGGCGCTCTGCAACGGCTTAATTATAATTTAGTCGCTGCAGAGACGGTGTTTTTGCAGTAAGGCTAATCTTGGGTTGTAAAATTTAGAAAAGTAGATGACCCGAGGAAGGAGAAATCTATATGACAATGATAAAAAGAATCCCAAAATTTGTAGCTTTTGTTTTTTGTGTTGCGGCCTTGTTATATATGGCCGGTTACATGCTTGAGGTAGAAATTATTATCGTGAACAGGATTATCCTAAATTCGATAATTCTGACAGCACTTCTTGAAAGCGTTCTTTGCCTGATGGACATGCTTCTCTTCGAAAAAGAAAAAAGAGCTAACATCAGAAAAGAGGTAGCGTGGAATGTGACTTTGATTTTCACATTAGCAACGGTAATACAAATCGTTGCGGTCATGTCGATGCCTTTTCTCGGGAAAGTTGTCTCCGTCCTTGGCGCATCGGTAATGATGGTCTATCTTTGGGGAATAGACCAAATGCTTATAAAACCAAAAAGAAAAGAGTAAAATACTCTTTTCTTAACTTTTTTCAAGCCCACAAACCTTTGCGGTTTTGGAAAAGCCTTCAAGTGAAAGTTTGAAGGTGTTTATTAAGGAGCAGGTTCAAACCTGCTCCCGCGTATAGGATAAAAATAGCGGATTTTCGGGTCCGCTGTTTTTTTGTGTCCGTATTTGCGGGAGCGGGTATTTACCCGCTCCATAGGGTTTTAAGCTTCGGAATGTTTTATTATTGATTTAATCGTAACAAAGCAGCATGGGCAGTTAGAAACAAACATCGCCGGTCTTGAAATAAAATCATAGGGAGCAGGTTTAAACCTGCTCCCGCAAAAAAATGGAGGTTTATATCGGGAATGGTGTTTAGGCAGCTTGATACGGGGGGTTCAAGATCCAGCTTGACAGAGTCTTGCATATTTCTCGGATTTATCAAGCGAGTACGCCTTTCGGGATGACAAAGTCGGTGGCGAGAGACAACAAGTCGAGGATTGGTCTTGTATGGCACGGGGATTCCGGATATTTCGACGAAACGAAATTCCGGAATGACAGATACAAATAATAACAAATGTTCAGCCCAAGATCTTGACACGCCTTTTTAATCGTGATATATTATGGCAGTGCTATTTTTTGCAGATTGGGTTAACTTATACAAATAATATGAACAAGAAATTAGAAGAAAGAGGCGATTTAAACGTCGACCTTAACAAACTGGTTTTTGAAATGCTCAAAATATTGAACGACAGACAACGCAATATAATCATTAAAAGATACAATCTGAACGGAGAGGGCGCGCAGACGCTGGACAGTATCGGCAAGGACTACGACATTACGCGCGAGAGAGTGAGACAGATTGAAACGGAATCGGTTGCCAAGCTCAAGGCGAGCGTCGGGAAATATGATTTGGAGAGAGTCTTTGATTATGTGAAGAAAATCATCGAGGAAAGCGGTGGATTGGTGGGGGAAGACAAATTAGTTAAAAATCTTTTTGCGGAAGGTGACAAGGATCTGAACAAGCAGATTGTGGTTTTGCTTTTGGATTTGGACGATTCGATCAAAAAATCCAAAGAGAGCCCGAGCCACAAAAAATTCTATTTCTACGAAGTAAGCGGCGTGGAACTTTTTGAAAAGACTTTGGAGATTTTGGAAGATTATTTTCGGGAAACCAAGAAGAGTCTGAGCTTTGACGATCTGGTGGTGCTGGCGCAAAAGAGCGTGAAGAAGGAAGGGGTCAATGAATTTTCTCACGAGTCGATCCGTTCTTATTTGGATGTAAACAAATTGGTGCTGGAAAATATTCTCGGACAGTGGGGGCATCACAAATGGCCGCACATCAATCCCAAGAGCGTCAAGGACAAGGCATATCTCGCGCTCAAGCGGGAAGACAAGCCGTTGCATTTTACGGATATTACCGAAAGAATCAACAGCTTTTGGACAAGCAAGAAGCAGACCAACAATCAGACCGTTCACAATGAGGTTATCAAGGACGGACGGTTTGTGCTGATCGGACGCGGAATTTACGCTCTCAAAGAATGGGGATATAGACCTGGAGTGGTACTTGATGTTATAATGGAAGTAATGAGAGAAAAGGGCGGGACAATGGATCAGGAGGAAATCGTCAAAGAAGTTATGGGAAGAAGGCAGGTCAAGAGAAACACGATCATTCTCAACTTGCAGAACAAGAAAAATTTTGAGAAACTCCCCAACAAAGTCTATCGCCTGAAATAATTTAGGCATAAAACAAAATATGATAAGTTTTTCCGTTATCATCTACGAATCCATCAAGGGGGCGCTCCGCGTTTACCTTGAATATTGGTGGTTTTTTTCTTTTTTTGTAATGTGGCCGATGTTCCATTATTTTTGGACGGTTTATGTGCAGGAAAAAAACATCAGAAATATAAAATGGCATCTTCTGGAAATCAAAGTTCCTTCCGGAGTGGAAATCAGACCAAAGACGATGGAGGAATTTTTTACGGCGCTGTCGAGCGGTCTTGATGCCGCGATAGATACTCTTTATGATACCTATATCGACGGTGTGGTTGAGTCTTGGTTCAGTTTTGAAATCGTCAGCTTTGAGGGTGACGTGCATTTTTATATCCGCGTGATGGATGGAGATCTGCCTTTCGTCAAATCTCATATTTACGCGCAATATCCCGATGCGGAAATCCAAGAGGCGGAAGAATACGTCACCAGCATTCCCGACGACATTCCCAATGAAGACTATGATATTTGGGGGACGGATATGAAACTGAGCAAAGACAATGCGTATCCTATTCGGACATACAAGGAGTTCGAAGATATCGCCTCGGGAGAGTTTATTGATCCTCTGAGTGTCATCGTGGAGGGTGTTAACGCTCTGGGGCCGGGAGAACAGTTTTGGATTCAGATTCTGGTGCGACCTACCAGCGAGGAGTGGAAGAAAAGCGCCCAAAACACAGTTTTGAAATTAGCGGGAAGAGCGGTGCCGGAACCCAAACCGGGATTTTGGTCGGAGATGCTAAGCAGCGCGGTGAAAGGGATCTCCGGTTTTTTCAGTACGGGCGAAACTGCGCCGGCGGAGAAAAAGAGCAATGATCTGCCGAGTATGATGCTACACTTGTCTTCGGGAGAAAGGGCGGTTATTGATGCCATTGATGAAAAACTGAAAAGACCGGGGTTTGAAACCGACATCCGCTATATTTATGCCGCAAAAAGGAGCGCTTTTAATAAAGCAAAAGCCAACGCGCAGTTCTTTGCGTATTTTACGCAGTTTGGGAGTGATCTGATGAATAGCATCCGACCGGACGCAAGAACGAAAACCAGCGCCTATTATTTCTTTCCCGACGCGAGAAAGAAAGTAAAAAAAAGAGCGATACTGCGGAAATACAAGGACAGAACTTTGGATTTCAAAAGCTATATAATGACTTCGGACGAGTTGGCGACTCTCTATCACTTTCCAACCAAAGAAGTCAGAGGCTCGCTGGTGCCGAAAGTGGAAGCCAAAAAAGGCAAGCCGCCGGCAACTTTGCCAATATGACATATTAGTCTGCGGTTGATGCGTTTTTTAATGTGCAAACGGTGCCGATAAAGATTAATTTATAAGAGATTAAAGATGAAGAGAAAACAATATTTAAGGTATTCAAGAAACGGTTTTACTCTCATTGAGCTTCTTGTGGTGATTTCCATTATCGGCGTGTTGTCTACTATTGCGATGACTTCGCTAAATGGGGCGCGGTTGAAAGCGAAGGATGCGGCGATAATGCAGTCGGCAGATTCCATAATGAAAGCGGCGCAGATAGACGCTACCGCATCGCAGGATTATTCAGCATATTATTTCTTTGATTGGGCGGGGACTGCTAATCAGGTTTGTGATGCACAATTCGGCTCCACCTCTAATCCTGCAAGTGTTAGAGTTGCATGTAAAAGCATCGTAAATAATATAGGATCTTCAAGTGGATATCGTGTTTTTGCATATACGGCGGGCGCGCCTTACCCCAAATTTACCATATTGGTTTGGTTGCCGGGGGCGCAAAAATTTTATTGTGTCGGATCCAATGGAGCTTCGTCTGCGACCACTCTCGGCAGTCCTTATGGTTCCGGATGTGGTGGTGGTAATAATGCATGGGTTTGCCCCGGCTGTTATCGGGATGCAACCGCTGATGGAAGCTAGGAAAGAACACAAAACTGGGCGAATTTTAGCTCAAGATCCTTCGACCTCAGGATGCTGTGCGATTGAGAGTTTGCAGTGACAATGGAGGGATATATTCAAATAAACAAAATTATGGAAAAGAACGATATTACCTATTTCGGCAAGACCAATTTTCGCGGACAGGAACATGTCTTCGGCATCAAGCGGGAGGATCGTCGCCGGCATATGTATGTAATTGGAAAGACCGGTATGGGCAAGACCACCCTTTTGGAGAATATGATCATCTCCGATATTCAAAGCGGACAGGGGCTGGCGGTAGTTGATCCGCACGGAGATCTGGCGGAGGAGGTTCTGAATTTTATTCCTCCGTCCCGAGTCAACGACGTCATATATTTCAATCCGGCGGATATAGATTATCCGATTGCTTTTAATGTGATGGAGCACGTTGATCCAAAATATCGCCATCTCATCGCCTCGGGGCTCATCGGAGTTTTCAAGAAAATTTGGGCGGATTCTTGGGGTCCTCGGCTGGAGTATCTTTTGCGAAATACGATTTTGGCGCTCTTGGAATATCCGGACAGCACTCTTTTGGGAGTGCCGCGCCTGCTTATCGATGACGATTATCGCAAGAAAGTGGTGAGCAAGATTTCCGATCCTGTGGTGAAGACTTTCTGGACGGACGAATTTACGAAGTATTCCAAACAATTTACGGTTGAAGCGATTTCTCCGATTCAGAACAAGGTCGGGCAGTTTTTGTCGAGCTCCTTGGTGCGTAACATCGTTTCGCAGCCGCATTCTTCCATCGATATGCGCGATATAATGGACAATCGCAAAATTCTTATCGTTAATCTTTCCAAGGGAAGAATCGGGGAAGATTACAGCGCCTTGCTGGGGGCGATGATTATCACCAAGATCCAGTTGGCGGCGATGGGGCGCGTGGATACGCCGGAAGAGGAGCGTCAGGATTTTTATCTCTACGTCGATGAGTTCCAAAATTTCGCCACGGAATCTTTCGCGGGAATTTTGTCCGAGGCGCGCAAGTATCGTCTGGATCTGATCGTGGCGCACCAATATATCGGTCAATTGGAAGAGACGGTGAGTGATGCCATCTTCGGCAATGTCGGAACCATTGTCAGTTTTCGGGTGGGAGCCACGGATGCGGAATTTTTGGAAAAGGAATTCGAGCCGATTTTTATGATGAATGATTTGGTCAATTTGGCTAAATATGATATGTACTTGAAGCTGATGATCGATGGCGTGTCCGGCGACGCTTTCAGCGCCACTTCATTGCCGCCGATTGAAATTACGGAAAAGAGCGATCCGGAAAAAATTATTCGAGTATCGCGCGAGCGCTACACCAAGAAAAGAGAGGAAGTGGAGGACAAAGTCGCGCGCTGGTCGGGATATGTCAAAGACGAGGAGAGCGGTGAATTGCGAAACGAGCCTTCCGCGCCGGGAGAGAAAAAAGAAAAAACGGATAATCGCGAGATGTGGGATGCCGTTTGCGCGACTTGCGGTACGGCGATAAAAGTTCCTTTTCAGCCGGATCCGGCGCGTGCGACATACTGCAAGGATTGTCTTTTGAAAGCCCGCCAGCAGCCGACGGAGAGCGCGAAGTTTTCACAACCTCAAATCGTTCAGCAGCCTGCCGCGCCCGTTGAGGCGGCGGCTCCGGTTTTGCAGAAAGAAACGGAAGTGCCACCATCCCAGTCTTCAATTGTTACGCCGATAATGGAGAGTGCGCCCGTTGTCGCTCCTTCTGTTCCGCCTGCTTCGATTCATCCTCAGACACTGGAAGTCGTGCCAGGGGCGATGCCAAAAGAGGAACCTGTCCGGATGGAGAGCGGAGAAACCGTTGCGGAGAAGAAAACACAGCCCATTGATGTTTTGAAGAAGGAAAGTGCGGAGGCTGTAGCGCCCAAAATCGAACAGAAAAAATTTTCTTACGACCCGCAAAAAATGATTGAATTTTACGAGCGGAAGCGGCTGGCGGCGGAGGGGCGGAGGAAACAAATTGCAAGTCGCGAAACTGCAAATGCCGTTCCTCAAGAAATGCGGACGGATGAAAAAATAACGCCTGCCATTCCCATTGTCTCCGAGCCGTCTGCTCCCGAGGTGACGCGGATAAACGAAATTGAGGAGGTTTTCGTTGCCGCTGTCAAAAAACAAGAAATTATTTTGCCGAAACCCCGGATCGCAAAACCGGTTGCGATTCCGAAGAGGGAAAGCCCTATTATTGATACGCAGAACATTCCCGCAGGCGAAACCAAAAAAGAAGCGAAAGAAATCAAGCCGGGAGAAGTGATTAGGTTTGATGATTAAGGCCGGGTTATTAAGTGGCTTAAGGGATCCTTACGAGGATGACAAAAAGCGTGTTTTATTTCAGGAGAAAAAGCTTTGTGTCTGAGTAAAAGTCGGATTGCTTACCGGAATAATACAGGGGGAAAGGACAGTTCTTACGGAATCAAAAGGACTGTTCTTACTGTCTTAGAAAACACCGGCAATGTTCAGACTGCATTTGTGGATCACACCAGAAATGGTGTGAATGCTACGCAAAAAACGTTTTGTCCTGCATCGTTCACACCATTTTTGGTGTGATCCATAATTCAGGATAATAACGGAGCAAGGCAAGTATTGTATTTTATTTCTACCGGCTTAGCAACGGGATCCCGGATATTTGCTGCGCAAATTCCGGGATGACAGCCTTTAGAAAGCAAAAAAATAAGTAATTTAAAGTGCAGGTGGGTCAGTCCGTCTTAATTGTTGACAATAGAGCCAAGAGTGCTATTATTTTTTCAAGCTTATGATTGTTATATTTCATATGAAAAATCAGCTTATCTGTTGTTGTAAGGTTTCTGTCTCGGTATGACGTTATTTCAAGACAGGTTGGTTTTTTTGTTCGCATAGCAATAAATCGACCTTTCGGACGATTTTTTTATTATTTTTTAATTATCACTTTTCATGATTTATGACAGTATCTTGAATCTTATCGGAAACACGCCGATGGCTCGAATTAATAAAATGGTCGGATCGGAAGACGCAGAGATTTTGGTTAAGTTGGAGAAGATGAATATCGGCGGGTCTGTGAAAGATCGGCTGGCGCTCTATCTTGTTGAAGATGCCAAGAAGAATCATCCGGATATTGAGGATAAAATCATTATCGAAGCCACTTCAGGGAATACGGGAATCGGATTGGCTATGATTGGCGCGGTGAAAGGCTATAAAATTGCGATTGTAATGCCTGAATCCGTGAGTATCGAACGGAGAAAAATTATCAAGGCATATGGCGCGCAACTGATTTTGTCTCCCGGCAACAAGGGCACGGGCGGGGCAATCACCCTCAAGGATGAAATGGTTGCGAAAGAACCGGAAAAATACATTCCCCTTAACCAGTTCGGCAGTGAGATCAACATCTTGTCGCACTTTGAGACTACGGCCGAAGAAATTTGGCGGGACACGGACGGAAAAATCGATATGGTGGTCATTGCGGTAGGCACGGCGGGGACGGGCATCGGCATTTCGAAGAAACTAAAAGCGCGCAATCCGGATATAAAGATCGTAGGCGTCACGCCGGAACTGGGGACTTCCATTCAGGGACTTAGAAATCCCAGAGAAGAAAACGGATCCAAAATTTACTCCGCTGAATATTTCGATGAGATGATAGAACTTTCTCCCGAGGAAATCCCTCTCACTCACGAATTTTCCCGAAGACTGGCGCGCGAGGAAGGAATTCTCTCAGGAATGAGCTCCGGCGCGGCTATGTATACGGCGGTGCGCAAGGCCAAGGAATTGGGCAGGGGAAAAAGAATCGTGACACTCTTGGCGGATTCGGGAGAAAGATATTTAAGTACGGATCTTTTTGAAGGGTAAAAAGGGTTTGGATCACATCAGAAATGATGTGAACAACGCAGGACAAAACGTTTTTATGTAGCATTCCACACTATCTCTGGTGTGATCCGAATGCGTCAAGATCAAATCTCTATCAATGACAGATGATTATTATCAAACATATCTCGTTAAAATATTTCTTTTCACAACGAGACGGATAATAATCCATTTCCGCAAGATATGGAAACATTTATTTTTTGAACTAAGCAAAAACCGACTTTACGAGTCGGTTTTTTCCGTTTTTGTGCATACGTCAACGAATTTGATCAGTGCCTTTTTGATCCGGTTGGAATCAAATAAAGCGGAAGCGACGGGAGTGAGAAATCTGCCCCAGGGGCGGCTGAGGAGCAGTCGCAAGATGCCGTCCTCTCTCTTTTTGATAGCCAAGCAATTTTCGATGTTGACGCATCTGTAATTCGGATCCTGTATTCTGCGCGCCACATCAATGCCGGAGCGAACGGCCGGTTTTATTCCTTCGCCGGTAAGCCCGGAGGAGAAACCGCCCGCGTCTCCGCAGAGATAGACATTGCCGAATTCGAAGCCGCGATAATCGTAATTGATGGTGAAGCCTTCGAAGCGGGCGCCTTCCAGAGAGAAGCGTTCTTTGCACCACGCGTCAAAATTTTCGCGCAGCTTTTTGATCTCTTCCGGGGTTTTCTCGTCTTTTGCGGCGTATCCGGTACCGACGGAGATGACGCCTTTTTGCGGAAATATCCAGCTGTAGGTGAGCCCGAATTTTTTGAAGTCGACCTCTATCTCAATATCTTTATAATCACCCGGAATCATATATTGGTAAGCGATTATGAATTCTTCGGTCGGCAGCCCCAGGCTTTTGCGCACCGCGGAAGTGGCTCCGTCAGCGCCGATTAAATAGTCAAAAGGAAATTCCTCGCCGTTGAAAGTAATGAGCTTGTCTTTTCCGATCTCTTTCACGGTTTTGCCGAAAAGGACTTGCGCTCCCGCGGCTTGCGCCTTTTCCGTCAGTCTCTCGTTGAGCTTCTTGCGACTCAAAGTACCCATAAAAACTTTTTTGCCGTAGCTCAAAGGGAAGCGGCTCTTCGGCGTCTTAAGAAGGAGCATTTCGAATTCGCGGTCCATAATATCCGGCGAAACAAGAGTTTTGAAGAAATCGGGGTGAACGCCTCCGCCGCAGACTTTGTAGCTCGGTTTAGGGTTCTTTTCCAGAACGGTGACCTCGAAATTTTCGTTTCGCGCAAGCTCCGATGCCGCGCTTAGTCCCGCCGGTCCGCCGCCTACAATCACGACTTTCTTTTTTGTTTGCATCTTTTTCTCAAATATTATATTATTAGCTTATATGGATTATAGCATAATTTAATCAAATTAAGTATGGATTTCGGTTCAACTAAATTATCCGTCCTTTATATTGTTAACAAAAGCGGAAAAGGATCATCGGATGGAGAATTTTAACCCTAATCTTGAAGAAAGGCAAAAACGTATGGAAATGGATATAAACGAAGAGAGTTTCGACAAGGAAGTTCTGCAAAATGACGGTGTCGTGCTGGTGGATTTTTGGGCTCCTTGGTGCGGTCCGTGTAAAATGATGGGACCGATTTTGGAAGAGACGGCGAAAGAATTCGCAGGGAAAATCACAGTGCGCAAAGTGAATGTCGATGATAACCCGAACATTGCCGGTAAGTATGAGATTTTGAGCATTCCCGCGCTTAAATTTTTCAAGAAAGGAGAAGTGGTTGATGAGATGACCGGGCTGCAGCCCAGAGAAGCGTTGGTGGAAAAAATTAAGGATTTAATTGGTAAATAAAATAAATTTATGGCAAAAAAAGTAACAGTGGACCAGGAACTTTGTATCGGATGCGGCGCTTGCGCCAACCTGTGTCCGAAGGTTTTTTCTTTGGGTAACGACGGCAAGTCGGAAGTGATTGATGCAAACGGAGCGAGCGGCGACGTGGAAGTGGCGGCAAACAGTTGTCCGGTAGGAGCGATCAAAGTAACGGAAGAATAGGTTTTGACCATCCTCTCTTTTCGTGTTATCCCGGAATCCCCGGAGGGGGATATCCGGGATCCCTTTACGAAGATATGTAACGTCTGTTCAGTCATACAACACAGGGATTCCGGATATTTCAGGATACCGAAATTCCGGAATGACAAATAGAGGATATTTATCGCGGACTATGGTCTTTAAGGAGGAATAACCTTTTGCGACGCTTGTTTGTCCAAAGGCGTTCCTCCTTTGCGCTTAAAAGTAAAAGTGAAAAATATGTACGATTTGATAATAGTGGGCGCGGGACCGGCGGGACTTACCGCTTCCATCTACGCTTCCCGATATAAGATAAACCATTTGGTGTTGGGGGATATGTGCGGCAGTGCCTTGGGTAAAGCGCATCTTATCGAGAATTGGCCGGGTGAAAAATCCATCGGCGGGTTTGATTTGCTCAATAAATTTTACGAGCAAGCCAAGAGTTTGGGAGGAGAGATTTTGCCGGAAGATATGGTCGCCATTGAAAAAGAAGGGGAAATTTTCAAAATTAAGACTTCGCAGAATAAGACTTTGGAAGCGCGAACCGTGATTATTTGCTCGGGTACCAAAGAAAAAAGGCTGGGCATTCCGGGCGAGGAAGAATTTTTGGGGCGCGGCGTGAGCTATTGCGCGATCTGCGACGCGGCGTTTTTCAAAATGAAAATGGTGGCGGTGGCGGGCGGTGGCAACTCGGCGGTGATGGCGGCGCTGATGCTTTCCGAGCATGCGAGCAAGGTTTATCTCATTCATCGCAGTGATAATTTTCGGGCGGAACCGATAATGCTGGAAAGGGCGAAATCGAATCCGAAAATTGAGATTCTTGCGGGGTTTAATATCAAAGAGATAAAAGGCGACAAGAAAGTTGAAAAAATCATCCTGGACAAGGAATACGCAGGCAGCGAAGAACTTCCGCTCGACGGAATTTTTGTGGAAATCGGGATGATTCCGAACGGTGTGCTTTTGAAAGATCTGGGGGTGGACATTGACGCTTCGGGGCATATTATGGTGGATGCGGCTTGCGCCACGAATGTCGCGGGACTTTACGCTGCGGGAGATGTGAGTAGCGGTTCCAACGGCATCCGGCAGGTTCTCTCGGCGAGTGCGGAAGGAATGATCAGTGTCGGCAGCGTATATAATTTTTTGAAAGCCAAGTAGTTGCCGGAGCGGGTATTCAAAACCAATTTAATGACGGCTGAACGCGTGTTTAAATACTGATAACAAGAATGAGAATTTCGTTTTTTGTATTCGGATCACACCAGAGATGGTGTGAACAATGCAGGGTAAAACGTTCTTTTGTAGCATTTCATGCCATTTCTGGCGTGAATCCATAGTTCAAAAATATAACAGGATCAATTTAATCCAATCTAAATTCAGAAAATATGAAAGACGACGCTTTTAAAAATGCCTTAAAGCAACTGGAGAATGTTTCCAAAATCATCGATATTGATGAGTCCATTTTGGAAATTCTGAAACATCCGAAAAGAATTATGACAGTCAATATTCCGGTAAAGATGGACTCGGGGAAAATCGAAATTTTCAAAGGCTATCGTTCCCAATACAACGACGCGCTCGGTCCCTTCAAAGGCGGGATTCGTTTTCATCCCGACGTCAATTTGTCCGAAGTGAAAGCGCTGTCAGCGTGGATGACTTGGAAATGTTCAGTGGTGGGCATTCCTTACGGTGGCGGCAAAGGCGGCGTGATTGTGGACGTTGGAAAACTATCGCAAGGAGAGTTGGAGAGGCTGTCGCGCGGATATGTGCAGGCGTTGCGGGATTTTATCGGTCCCGAGAAAGATATTCCCGCGCCGGATGTCAATACGGATCCGCGGATTATGGCGTGGATGATGGACGAATTCAGCCGATTGCGCGGTTACAACGTCCCCGGCGTAGTGACGGGCAAGCCGATTGAGGTCGGAGGCACGCGGGGGCGGAAATTTTCCACTTCGCAGGGCGGAGTTTACGTTTTTGAAAAGATTGCGGAGAAACTGGAGCTTGATTCCGAACAAATTAAAATCGCCATCCAAGGCTTTGGCAACGTGGGGTATTTTGCCGCGGATATTTTGTGCGCCTTGGGATACAATGTGGTGGCTGTGTCCGATTCCAAGGGTGGAATTGTTTTGGAAGACGATGAAGAAGAAAAAACTTTGAATGCCAAGGAGGTTTTGAAATACAAGGAAGCGACTGGCAGCGTGGTAGGGTATCCGCATACGCGAAAAATTACCAACGAAGAACTGCTGGAGCTTGATGTGGACGTGCTGATGCCCGCCGCGCTCGAAAATGTCATTACGGAAAAAAATGCAGACAGGATCAAAGCGAAACTTATCGTAGAGCTTGCCAACGGTCCGGTGACGCCGGAAGCCGATCGGATACTCGAGAAAAAAGGCGTGACGGTAGTGCCGGATATTCTGGCAAATGCCGGCGGCGTAATCGTGAGCTATTTTGAATGGGTGCAGAATTTGCAGAATTTCTATTGGAGCGAGAACGAAAATATTTCCCGGCTCAAGGCGATTATCGAGGATGCTTTTGACGAGGTTTGGAACAAAAAATGCTGTACGTCGGATTGCAGCTTGCGGCTCGCCGCCTACGCGATCGCAGTGGAGCGGGTTGCTAAGGCGGAGAAACTAAGGAGGAATTTATAAATGCGATGCAACGGGCCTTTGTGAGTTTGGATCGCACCGGAAACGGTGTGGAATGCTGCGCAAGAACGTTCTGTACTGCGTGGTTCACACCATCTCTGGTGTGGTCCCGAATGCGGAATGCAGAATGCAGAATGCAAAATGCAGAGCACTGAAAAATATTCTTATCGTTTCACTTTTTAAGGTGTAAATCATAAAATCAACGCAATGACTTCGGAAAAAGAAAAAATTTATATCGTGGGCAACTGGAAAATGAACCCGCTGTCCTTGGGTGACGCGGAAACGATTTTTGACGAGATGGAAAATGACGTCTACAAGATGCGCAGCGGCAAAGTGGAGGTGGTTGTCTGCATGCCCTATATTTTTCTGTCCGATTTTGATTCCGACGGCGAAATAAAACTGGGCGCGCAGAATCTTTTCTGGGAAACCCGCGGCACTTATACGGGAGAAATCTCCGCCGAGATGCTTCGCAAAGTCGGCGTCAAATATGCGATCGTCGGACACTCGGAAAGAAGAAAGTATCTCGGTGAGACGGACGAGATGGTAAATCTGAAAATGAAAGCGTGCCTCGCCGGGGGACTGCGGCCGATACTGTGCGTGGGCGAGACTGCGGAGGAGAAACAAAGGGGGGACACCGGCGAAATTATTGTCAGTCAGCTTGAACAGGCGCTTTTGGGCATTTCCGAGGATCTCGTGCGCGGTAAGCTCTTGGTTGCTTATGAACCGGTTTGGGCCATCAGCTCCGGAGTTGTCGGTTCCGGGACGACGCCTCTGACGGACGATATTATGAGTGTCGGACTTTTGATTAAGAAAATCATCAGCAAATTATACGGTCGCGAAATCGTTGAGAGTACGCCCATCCTTTATGGCGGCAGCGTGTCCAGCCGGAATTGCTTTGATCTGGTGGACAAGACCGGACTGCGCGGACTCTTAGTCGGCGGTGCGTCTCTGGTGCCGCGGGAATTCGTGGGGATTGTGGAGAAATTTGCGAAGTGAGGGTAATAATATGCCGGCTTGCGTTTATAAATGCTATGAGATTTGTTTTATTATTACAAAATAATGTTTTTTATCTTGAATATCTGGCCGATGCATTTTTCGGATCACACCAGAAATGGTGTGAACAACGCAGGACAGAACGTTCTTGTGCAGTAGTTCACGCCATTTCTGGTGTGATCCGAATGCAAAACCGGATTTTTGAATACTGAATCACTTTCAAATTCGGCACAATATGGAAATCTGCGCCAAGCTCTTTAGGGACTGTCTTCGAGAAAGCTACAGTTTGATGAATCACGAATTCTATATTTTAATGGAGAGAGTTGACGGGGAAAGAAATTGTGTCTGCAAAAAATAACGTTATAATAAAACATATAAGAACAGCGCGGTTGTTTTTTAATTTTACCTTTAATCCGTAATTCAAACTATGGGGAAAATAAAAAGGCTACTGATGTTTGCTATCGCTTTTGCGCTTTTTGCGGCGGCGATTTATTCGCTGTGGCAATGGAAGAGTGCGCAAAATTTTTCCGATGGGCAGACTCTTTCGCAGGAGGAAAATACGAATCCGGACGATAGCAGTTTTGCTCCTTCGGCGGATGTGCTCAATGGTAATCTGGATAACATTGCAGAGCCGGCGTCTTGGAAAATTTACAAGAATAAAGATTTGGGATTTTCGCTGAATGTGCCGAAAAAGGTTTTGGGTGTCGACAATTGCAAAAGCACGAAATTCGAGGCTTCTGTCGTGATACTTGAGGATGAATACACAAGCGCTGTGTTCATCGTGCCGGAATATTATTTTGACAAAGACACTTCCGATACGACGCAGACTGCAAATAATTCGGGAAATATCACCTTCGAGGAGGATGATACTACCGATACGGGAGATCCCAACCTTTCCGATACTGACGGTGATGGAGTGTTTGATTGCAGAAAAAAAATCTACACTTTATCCCTCGTGAAGCGAGAAATATTAGGTAGAGAGGACGTAAACAGTAACATACCGCTTTTAGGCAATCCGTTTGCGGGGGTTTCGTTGCGTATGGTAACGATTGGCAGCACGGAAGGGCTTAACCTTTTTATAGAACGCGTTTTTGGTCAGGGATGTACTTTAGTGAAAAAGGAGGCATGGCCTAATCAAGAGGGGGTTTATCGGCTGGAAATCAAAAATACGGGAGAAAAAAGCAGTTTGGGTAAAGAAATTGCTTGCGCGGCGGACCAAGTGTCGTACATCTTATATAATCCTTCCAAAGATAAACTCGTGTATCTATATCTTCCTAAGAACGATATACTGTCTTCCGGCGAAGGGACGGGCTATGACAAAGAAATGCTTGCCAGCTTCAGGTTTGATGACTAGCCGATGGCGAAGCGTGAAGTTGGAAAAAAGATTGTTGTGGGGAGTAGGCGTGATCTTTCGTAATGGTCGTTTTTTTGTTGTGTCTCGACTAGATAAAAATATTGGCAATCGGCAGAATTCCCTGATCCACCTGCACTTCCCGACGCCTTTCTATTGCTTTCTAAAAAACTGTCCCGGCTTTGTATTCGGACCACACCAGAAATGGTGTGAAATGCTACGCAAGAACGGTTTTATCCCGCGTGGTTCACACTATCTCTGGTGTGATCCGAAATCCGAAATCCAGAATCCAAAATGCCTTTTTGCATCCGGACCACACCAGAAATGGTGCGGTATATTGCGCAAGAACGTTTTGTCCTGCATGGTTCACGCCATTTCTGGTGTGATCCGAAATCTAGAATCCATAATGCAAAATGCTTTCATAAAAATGAAACACAATACTTGCCTTGTATAGTTGCGGGATTCCGGATATTTCGGGGTACCGAAATTTCGGAATGACAGATAAATGACAGATAAAGATTAATCTTACCTTTTGATTTGGCTAAAAAAAGCGACTCAAAGCGTGGGTGGGTCAGGCAGACTCCCTCTAGGTTTTTTGAAAAAAATGGAGTATAATAAAATTTAGAATAAAGGGTGGATGTTGTTTTAAATATTAAATTTTTCCGTATGGCAAAAAAAATTGCGATCAATGGTTTCGGGCGTATCGGCAGGATTTCATTCCGCATCGCCTTTGATAATCCGGATTTGGAGATTGTTGCGGTCAATGATTTGACCGACACCAAAACTCTGGCTCATCTTTTGAAATATGATTCCAATTACGGCGTCTATGACAAGGAAATCGGATTCGACGAAGAGAATATAATCGTGGACGGCAAAAATATCCGCGTTTTGGCGGAAAAAGATCCGGTCAATCTTCCCTGGCGAGATTTGGGCGTGGACGTGGTGCTGGAATGCACCGGCTTCTTCTTGGATAGCGCGGGTGCGGGCAAGCATCTTGCGGCGGGCGCGAAGAAAGTCGTGATCAGCGCCGCCGGCAAGGGCGAGGGCATTCCAATTTTGATTATGGGTGTCAATGAAGGCGACTATAATCCGTCGGAGCATAATATCGTTTCCAACGGTTCTTGCACCACCAATTGCTTGACACCGGTCGTAAAAGTTCTCAACGACAAAATCGGGGTTGAAAAAGGTTTTATGACTACGGTGCATAGCTACACCAATGACCAGCGGATTCTCGATTTGCCGCACGAGGATTTTCGGCGCGCGCGCGCGGCGGCGGTTTCCATCATTCCGACCACGACTAATGCGGCCAAGGCGGTGGCCAAGGCTATTCCGGAATTGCAAGGCAAGCTTGACGGCTTTGCGATGCGCGTGCCGACCTCGGTGGTCTCCATTGTGGATTTTGTAGCAATTCTGAAAAGAGACACTTCGATTGAAGAGCTAAACAATTTTTTTACCGATGCCGCCAATGGTGAGATGAAAGGTATTTTGGGTGTGACTTCCGAGCCGCTGGTTTCCGTCGATTTCAAAGCCAATCCGCTCTCGTCGATTGTGGACCTTCCTCTTACCAACGCAAACGGCAATTTCGTCAAAGTTTGCGCTTGGTATGACAATGAATACGGATATTCCTGCCGTTTGGTGGATATGGCAAAGATGGTGGCGGATTCAATCGGGTAGTCGGTGATTTTCGTTAAAATAATATGCAATCGGAATTTTATTAATTGGCTATTTCAAAATTTATGTCACACAATTGCAAAAATTTGTTAATTCGCTGCATGGACTTTCGCCTGCGTGGCGAGCTGATGAAATGGGTGGACGAAAGCGGGCTTTTTGAGGGCGGTTTTGACGTTATTTCGCTTGCGGGTGCGAGCAAGAGCTTGGCGGACGGCAGTTATGAGATTAAAGATTTCTTTTTGCAGCAGGTAAGTGTTTCGACGGATCTTCATCGTGCCAGTCGGGTGGTTATTTTTCATCACAGCGACTGCGGGGCTTATGCCAAGGAAAACGTCTTTGCGTCCAAGGAAGAGGAGAAGTTCCGGCAGGTCGAGGATATGGAAAAATCGCGCGAGATCTTGAAAGAGAAATATCCGGATTTGGAAGTGATTCTTGTTTGGGGAGATTTGCAGGATGAGCATGGAGATGAAATCAATTTTGAGATTTTGGAGAGGTAAACCTTGGGGGCTCAGAAATTTATCTTTGTATTCGGACCACGCCGGAAATGGTGTGAGGTATTACACAATAACGTTCTGTCCCGCGTTGTTGATCCACAATTTAAAATTCAACTGTAAATAATAAAACTATGCCAGATAAAATCGTGCGTGTCGGAGTCGGGGTTCTGGTCTTGAACCTGGAAGGAAAAGTTTTGTTGGGAAAAAGGAAAAGCAAGCTCGGGGAGAGTACCTTTTCACTTCCGGGCGGGCATCTTGAATTCGGAGAAACACTGGAACAGTGCGCGCGGAGAGAACTGAAAGAAGAAACCGATCTGGACGGTTCGGATTTTGAAGTTGTATCTTTGGCCAACGATGTCGCTTACGAGAAACACTATGTCACTGTCGGGCTGGTTGCCGAAAAGTTTACGGGAGAAGCGAAGGTGGCGGAGTGGGATAAATTTGAGAGATGGGACTGGTATGATTTGGACAATCTTCCCTCGCCCTTGTTCGTCCCGAGCGCGAAATTCATAAATAATTTTTTGAAAAATAGATTTTACTGATTACAAATAATATTTTTAGCGGAGAGGGGACGTGCCAAGATAGTTGATCTTATATTTACATGATAGAAGTCTTTTTGGTCTGTCATCTCGAAAGTCGTACTCGGCTGAGGGATCTGAGAGATAAATAAGATTCTTAAAAACATTATATCCACAATAAAACATCATAAGCACTTTCTGCTATTCTCAGATTCCTCAATCGGAGTACCTCATTTCGGAATGACAATACATTAGGATGGCAGAAAATTATATCGCTTTAGGTAAAATAGAAACGCTATGAAAATAAATCACGTGACTTTGCTCGTCAAAGATAGAAGGGAGTCCGAAAGATTTTATACTGAAGTTCTCGGTTTTGAAAAGAAAGAATCGAATGATTACCTCTGGATAAAAATAGGAGACCAATATCTCCATATCACCGAGAATTCAGGCGAGCCGGTGCCCGGCACTTTCTATCATTTTGCGGTAGAAATAGATGACCTTCCTCTGTATCTTGAGAAACTGAAAGAAAAAGGTGTGGAAGTTTTTGATTTCTCGGAAGATAAATTACAAAATTTTATCAGGGATATCGATGGCAATCTTATCGAATTTATCGACGCAAGTAATAATTTCTTTAAATAATAATTTCTTATGAAAAGCATAAAAGAAGCCGGAGATTTGAAGGGCAAAAGAGTTTTGGTGCGGGTGGATTTCAACGTGCCGCTCGGGGACGACGGCGTAGTGGACGAGAACGAGGCATGGCGCATCACGGCTGCGCTGCCGACTATCAAATTTCTTTTGGAAAATGATGCCAGAATAATTCTGATGTCACATTTGGGCAGACCGGACGGGCAGGTAGTCGAAAAATTTCGCTTGGGCCCGGTGCAGGATCGGCTTTCTGAAATGCTGGAATTGTCGGTAATCAAGACTCCCGATTGCGTGGGCGAATTGGCGGAGGAAGCCGTGGAAGATATGCAGGAAGGCGAGATTGTGCTTTTGGAAAATCTGCGTTTTCACAGCGAAGAGGAGGCAAATGATATGGAGTTTGCCAAAAAGCTGGCGGCTCTCGGCGATATTTATGTCAATGAAGCCTTTTCCGCGGCACATCGCGCGCATGCTTCCGTGGAGGCGATTGCCCATCTTTTGCCGGCTTATGCGGGGCTGGGACTGGAAAAAGAGATCGGCGTGCTTTCAAAAGTCATAGAAAATCCCGCTCGTCCGGCCACGATCATTATGGGCGGACTCAAAGCGGAGACCAAGCTTCCGGTTATCAATTTTCTTATTGATAAATTCGATAATATTTTGATTGGCGGCGTGATTGCGAATTTTTTGCTGGAAGCCGACGGTGTTGATATCGGAAAATCGGTCAAGGACGATTTGGATATCAACGAGGCAAAGAAAATTGATCTGAAAAATCCCAAGATTTATATTCCCGTTGACGTAGTGACGGACAATCCCGACAAGAGAGATGTTGATTTGGCGACAGAAAAAGTGGGGGATTTCCGTATATTGGATATAGGCGAAAAAAGTTTGGCGGAGTACGCGGAGATTATAAAAAATTCCGCTACTGTCGTTTGGAACGGTTCGGTCGGGCTTTTTGAAGAAGAGGCGTACGCGCGAGGCACTCGGGAAATAGCAAAGGTGATGGCGGAATCTTCGGCTGAGACGATAATCGGCGGCGGCGATACGATTTTGGCACTTGCCAATTTCGGCTATCTTGATAAGATGACGCATGTTTCCACCGGCGGCGGCGCGATGTTGGAGTTCCTCTCGGGCAAAAAACTTCCGGGAATTGAGGCACTGAACTGATTTATAACAAAATAGTCATATATATGGTTTTATGGCAGATATTAAAAATCCAACATTCATAAATCCAGCTTTATATCCGGATCACACCAGAGATGGTGTGAAATATTATGCAAGAACGTTTTGTCCTGCGTTGTTCACACCATTTCTGCCATGAGATCCATAATCTACAATTCAAAATACAACAGATATGTTGGGATTGTCTGTTCGGAGAGTCATAATATCGCGCATGGTCCCAAAATACTCTTTTTGTTAATCAATTTCAATCATAGCTAAAATATATGCCTGTAAAAATAACCAAAATAATTGCCCGGGAAATTCTTGATTCGCGTGGCAATCCTACAGTGGAGGTGGAGGTAACTCTGGACAACAAAGTCAAGGCAAGAGCGTCGGTGGCTTCCGGCGCATCTACGGGCGAGTTTGAGGCTCTTGAACTTCGCGATGGTAACGAAAAACGCTACGGCGGCAACGGTGTTTTGCAGGCCTGTGAGAATGTGAACAAGAAAATCGCTCCGATTCTGGCGGGACAAAACGTAACATCGCAGCAAAAAATCGATGCGCTGATGCTCAAATTGGACGGAACGGAAAACAAGTCAAATCTGGGGGCGAATGCGATTCTGGGTGTTTCTTTGGCGTGTGCTCGCGCCGCGGCGACCTCGCAGGGCAAGCCGCTTTACAAATATCTCGCCAAGACTTACGGCTTTGCGGACAAGTTTCGTTTGCCGGTGCCTATGTTTAATATTCTCAATGGCGGCAAGCACGCCGACAGCGGACTTTCCATTCAGGAATTTATGATTGTGCCGCTTGGGATTGCCAGCGGCAAAGATCGGATTCGCGCAGGGAGCGAGATTTTCCACAGTTTTAAAAAAATCCTTGCCGGCGGCGGATACGCAACGGGCGTGGGGGATGAAGGCGGTTTTGCGCCGAAATTGGACAGTATCGAGCAGGGGATTGAATCGATTCTGAAAGCCGTCGAACAGGCCGGGTACGAAGCGGGAAAGGACGTTTTTATTTCGCTGGATGCGGCTTCAAGTTCTTTCTATTTCCCCAAAGAGAATCAGTATGTTATCAATCCCGGCAATGCTTGCCTCGACGCCAATCGGCTGATTGCGCTTTATTCGGAATGGATTGGTAAATATCCGATTCTTTCCATTGAGGACGGTTTGAATGAGAATGATCTTTCCGGGTGGAAAGAGATGAAAAAGAGACTGTCGGCGGTTAAAAAAGATTTTATCATTGTGGCTGACGATCTTACTGTAACTAATCCTGCCAGAGTTGAGGCGGCTGCGAAGAAAAATGCCGCCAATGCCATTATCATAAAATTAAATCAGATCGGAAGTTTGACGGAAACGGCGGAGTGCATTAAAAAGGCGCAGGCTTCGGGATGGAAAATAATCGTCTCGCATCGCAGCGGAGAAACTTGCGATGATTTTATCGCCGATTTGGCGGTAGCCTCAGGCGCGGATTTTATCAAATCCGGCTCGCTGTCGCGCGGAGAGAGACTGGCGAAATATAACAGATTGATGGAGATTGAGAGAGAATTATAATTAGGACTTACGCGTTTAGCCTGTCGTTGCGAGAAGGCACTCCTGTTAAAAGAAACAATCAATATCTGTCATTTCGAAATGAGGTACTCCGATTGAGAAATCCGGGAACAATACTATGCAAATATAATCTTACTGTGAAAATAACATCGGCACAGCTTCGTGCATTTCCCAGATCTCTCAGTCGAGTACTCCTTCGAGATGACAAAAAATAATGTATTCTGAATTTACGGATCACACCAGAAATGGTGTGAACAACGCAGGACAAAACGTTCTCGTGCAGCATTTCACACCATTTCCGGTGTGATCCGAATGCAAAATTCTTCGAAGACAATCCCTGTAGAGCTTAGTGCAGATTTCCATATTGTACAAAATTTGAAAGTGATTTAGTATAATGCATCAATATAAGATAAAAATTTGATTAAGATAAAAATAAAAAATTATGACCGAATTGAAAAAACCTACAAATATGCTGATTATCCTGGACGGCTGGGGGGTGGCTCCCAAATCGGAAGGCAATGCAATTGAGCTTGCCAAGAAGCCCTTTTTCGACAGTCTGGTCGCCAAATATCCTTACACACAGCTCAACGCCACCGGGTTGGCGGTCGGATTGAGCGAGAACGAACGGAGTGGGAGCGAGGCCGGGCATGTCAATATCGGAGCGGGCAGAATTATCAAACAAGATTCGCAAATCATAAACGAGGATATCCAGTCGGGAAAATTTTTCGAAAATCCGCGTATTCGCCGGACTATCAATCATGCACTCACGCAAAAGACCGATTTGCATATGATGGGGCTTTTGTCGGATTCGGACAGTCCCCACAGCGATCCCGAACATCTCTTTGCTCTGATGCGGATGGCGAAAGACAGCGGGGTCAAGGAAATTTATCTTCATCTTTTCACCGACGGTCGCGATGCTTTTGAGAAGAGTTCTTTGGTGTTTTTGCGGGCACTTAATGACAAAATCAAAGAAATCGGAGTTGGAAAAGTTGCGAGCATCGGCGGGAGATATTATGCGATGGATCGAGTCAAACATTGGGACAGACTGCAGCGCGCTTATGACGCCATGGTTTTGGGCGAAGGCGCCAGAGGAAATTCCGCCGAGCAGGTGATAAAGGACGCATACAACCACGGACTCACTGACGAGTTTATAATTCCGACCACTATCGTAGACAAAGAAGGAAGACCGGTCGCTACGATCAAGGACAACGATGCGGTGATATTTTTTAATTTACGCGGGGATCGCGCGCGTCAGATGACCAAGATGCTGATCGCGCCGGAGATGCGAGACTACGAGAATCGCAAGCATATTCTGCACAATGTTTTTATGTGTACGTTGACTGATTTCGGGCAGGATTTGCCGGTGCAGATAGCTTACGCCTCGCAGGCGGTGGAGGATACTTTGCCTAAAGTATTGCAAAAATTCAAACAGCTCTATATCGCCGAAGCGGAAAAATATCCGCACGTAACTTATTTCATCAATGGCGGGCACAGCGAGCCGATCGCTTCGGAGAATCGCGAGAGAATTATCTCCAAAAACGTATTTACTTACGACCAAAAACCGGAAATGTCCGCGGGAGACATTACGGATGTTATCGTCTCCAATATTGAACACAGCATATATGATTTTATATTGGTCAATTATGCCAATGCCGATATGGTGGGGCACACGGGGAACTTGAAAGCCACCATCTGCGCGGTGGAATTTCTGGACAAGTGTTTGGAAAAAGTAGTGAGCGAAGTTTTGGCAAGCGGCGGCGCGGCGATTATTACCGCCGATCACGGCAATGCGGACGAGATGCTGGATCCCGAGACGGGAAATATTTCCACAATGCACAGCAAAAATCCGGTGCCTTTTATCATTGTGAAAAAGGGTCTGACGAAGAAAAATTGCAGGCTTAATAAAAACGGAGTCTTGGGAAATGTCGCTCCAACGCTCCTGGACGTGTTGAACGTTCCGAAGCCCAAGGCGATGGTCTTGGGAAGTTTGATAGAGAAATAGATTGGGCGGATCTATCGTATCGGGATTTACGCGTTTGGATTATATAAAATAATTTTTTTATAATTCCCGCACTGATTTATTCCTTTTGTCCTGTAAGGATTCCCTATGTACAATTAACATGTTTTTGTAACAAATACCAATTTTGTATTTGGATCACACCAGAAATGGTGTGAATGCTGCGCGAAAACGTTTTGTCCTGCGTTGTTCACATCATTTCTGATGTGATCCACATTGAGGATGGCAAAATCCGGAGTTTATTTCGGGAGAAATAGTGTCTGTGCCTGAACCGCCTATCGTTAAAATATGGAAAAGCTTCAAATATTTATACGTTAAGTTGTGTATATGAAAAAAATGTTGGTTTTGGCGCTTGTGCTCGTGTGCGGTTTTTTAAGTCTGCAAAACGGCGCGGCTTCGAATATCCGTTCCGACGAAATGCACTCTTTTTTATTTAGTCCGACTCCGACCGCCTTTGCGACGGACAGCAACACTCCCGCCCAGACCCCGGCATCCTCTACGGATAGCGATACTCCCGCCGCCGTTGTTCCTGCGGAATCCGAGCCTGCGCCGCTTTATCCCGAGTCCGGCGACGCTCCTGCTACCGCAACGACAGAATGCAGCGACATATCGGGTTCGGGCGGGCTTATTCCTTGCGGAAAATATTTTAATGATCCGGACACGTCGTGGGACGAATGCAAGGCGTGCGATTTCTGCGCTATCCCTCTGACGCTTCAGCTCGTGCTGAATTATCTGATAAAAATAGTCGGCGTGGTTACGGTGCTGGCAATCATACTTGGACAGCTGATTGCCATGACGGCCGTCGGAGAGACCGATGTAATGGTCAAAATCAAATCGGTGCTGGGTTCGGCGCTTATGGGCTTTGGTTATGTTCTTGCCGCATGGGTGATAGTCAACAGCATCTTGGCTTTTATAGGGTACACCGATCCTCTGGATGGACAATGGTATACAATGTGCTGAGGGCGATTTTTTCGGGTGCTTTTTGATTTTTCATAATAATTGGATTAAAACGTTTTTAATTGCTATAATATATTCAAGAATATTAATCGGAAGCTATATGCTTGATATCATTACGATTGGCGGGGCGACTCGCGACATAACATTTTTGACCGATCGGGGGAAAGTGATTGAAACGCCGGAGGACTTGATTTCTCAGCGGTTGCTGGCTTTCGAGTATGGCGCAAAAATTCGCAGCGAAGAAGTGCGGATGAATTTCGGCGGCGGCGCTTGCAATGCAGCGGCGACTTTTGCCAAGCTGGGGCTGAACGCGGCGGTGATTTCACGGGTTGGCAACGACGGCAACGGCAAATCGATTTTGGAAAATTTGCAAAAGCGCGGTATTTCCACCGACTTGATGCAGCTTGACGAAGCGCGGAGCTCCGCTTTTTCTTTTATCGTTTTGAACGCCGTCGACCGGGAGGAGGAGCGGGTGATTTTTACGCACAAAGGTGCGGCTAACAGTTTGGAAATTCACCCGGAGGAAATTGAAGGCGTCAAATGGATTTACCTGACTTCCTTGGGCGACAATTTTGAAAATAATCTCCGTAAGATAGGGGAGGTTGTGAAGAGCCGCGGTATCAGGCTGGCATGGAATCCGGGCGAAACGGAAATCTCATCCGGCAAGGAAAAACTTCTTGAGTTTATGAAATTCACATATCTTTTGATTATCAATAAAGACGAAGCGATTGAACTTGCGAAGAGCGACGCTTCTTCCGGATTGGCGGGCGAAGATTTCAATGACATTGTTAAATTGATAAAAACGATCAAGTCTTGGGGCGCGGCTAATGTTGTCATCACTGACGGCAAAAAAGGCGCTTGCTTTTTTGCGGGCGAAGAAATTTTCAAGTCGGGCGCCTACGCGATGCGGCAGACGGATACCACCGGCGCGGGAGACGCTTTCGGTTCCGGTTTGGTTGCGGGATATATGCTTACGGAAAATTTTGAAACGGCGCTTAAATTCGGTGTTATCAACGGCGGCGGCGAGGTTACGGAATACGGCGCCGAAAGAGGGGTCATGTCGCGGGAGGAGATTGAGGAGAAACTGGAAATGGTTGAAGTGAAAAAAGTAAGTCTGGAGGGGTGAAGATTATTAAGATGAGAATATTTTATCAAATCCACTAACTTGTCATCCCGGAATTTGCGCAGCAAATATCCGGGATCCCGTTACCAAGCCGGTAAAAATGAAATACAATGCTTGTTTTGCATAGCTACGGGATTCCGGATATTTCGGAGTACCGAAATTCTGGAATGACAAATAAAGATTGATTTTATCTTTTGATTTGGCTGAAATAAGCGATTTCAAAGTGCAAACGGGTCAGGGTTCTTATGAGGATGACAAAATGCCGGTTTTTCTCAGGAGAAAAAGTTTTGTATATCAGAGGCATCCGTCACTTAGAGACCAAAACATTTTAGATTTTTATTTAATGAAATAATATATGTCACAAACCAAACTTGAAAAATTTTTTTCTCCGAAGTCGGTGGCGATTATCGGCGCGTCAGCGGACAAAAGCAAAATCGGCTACGGAATTTTGAAAAATCTTGTTGAGGGAAAATACAAAGGGAATATCTATCCCGTTAATTTGAAAGCCAAAAAAATCTTGGGCTTTAGGGCTTATCCGTCGGTTTTGGAAATAAAAGAGAAAGTCGATTTGGCGGTCATTGTCATTCCGGCGCCTTTTGTAAACGCCGCTTTGCGAGAGTGCGGAGAAAAAGGCATCGGCAATGTCATTGTCATCTCGGCGGGATTTAAAGAGACCGGCAAGGAAGGCGCCAAGTTGGAGGCGGAGATGCAGGCGATTGCCCGGGAATTTGATATCGAAATTATCGGTCCGAACTGTCTGGGACTGGCGGACTCTATCAACAAGCTCAACGTATCTTTTGCCAACGGTATGACGCGCAAAGGAAGCTTGGGGTTTATCTCTCAATCGGGTGCTATCTGCTCGGCGATGTTGGACTGGGCCAATGCTAGCGGCGTGGGATTTTCGCGGTTTGTTAGTATCGGCAACAAGGCTGTCGTGTCGGAAACGGAACTGCTGGAATATTTCAAAGATGACGATGAAACCACGGCGGTGCTGGCATATCTCGAGAGCATCAAGGACGGCGAAAAATTTATGAAAGCGGCGGCGGAATTGGCGAAAGTCAAGCCGCTGGTCATCATCAAGCCTGGCGTTTCCAAGTCCTCGCAAAAAGCGATGCAGTCTCACACGGGCGCGCTTGCCGGTGCGGACGCGGCGGTGAAAGTGGCGTTTGCGCAGACGGGAGCGACGCGGGTCAAAAATATGCAGGAGCTTTTCGGCGCGGCGAATTTTCTCTCGCGTTACCCGGGACTGAAAAACAATCGCATTGCGATTATCACCAACGCCGGCGGACCGGGGGTGCTTGCGACGGACGAGATTGAAGAGTGTGGACTTCGGCTGGCGTCGCTGTCCAAAAAAACAACGGATATTCTAAAGGCGAATCTGCCGGCGGAAGCTAACATTCACAATCCGGTGGACGTGATGGGGGACGCCAAAGAAGACAGGTTTAAAATCGCGCTGGATGTTTTGCTGGAAGACAAAAATGTCGACGGCATCGTGTTTATTCTTACGCCGCAAAGAGGCACTGAAATAGAGAAGACCGCCAAGGTTTTGATTGATGCCGCCAAGCGAACGGACAAGCCGATCACGGTGAGCTTTATCGGTGGAGAGCTGATGCAGGAAACGATTCCGAAGCTCAAGAAAAGTTCGCTTGCGACCTATAACCATCTTTCTTCCGCAATCAATGCCTTGGGAAAAATATGGGAATGTGAAAAGAACAAAGAGGAAGCGAGAGAATATTTGGCTTCCTGCCGGATGAGCGCGGTGGCAAATCAGGAGGAACATGAATCTGCCGTGCTCAAGCAGAATCCTGATTTCATAGAAGCTCTTCAGCTTTTGCAGGATCACGGCATTTCTGTTGCAAAGTCGAAAGTCGCGTACAGCGGCGATGAGGCAGTGCGAATTGCGAAAGAGATAGGCTATCCGGTGGCGATGAAAATTTTTTCCAAAAAAATCAGCCACAAAACGGAGGTTGAAGGCGTGAAGATTGATATCAAAAATGATTTGGAGGTTTGTGAATATTTTGATAGAATTAAAAGCAAGCTTGGAGATGAGCTTGACGGAATGATTTTGCAGCCGATGGTCGCCGGGCGGGAAATAATTTTGGGTGTCACAAAAGAGGGAAATTTCGGGCATATGCTGATGTTCGGTCTGGGCGGAGTTTATACGGAAGTCGTCAAAGACGTGGCTTTTCGTTTCGCTCCCATTGACCGGGACGAGGCACTGGAGATGATACGGGAAACAAAATCGTTCAAGACGCTCACGGGGTATCGGGAATTTCCCAAGATGGACATTGAGGCGCTCGCTGATGCTTTGGTGGGGCTTTCGAGCCTGGTCGTGCATCACCCGGAAATCAAAGAGATGGATATAAATCCGCTGATAGTGCAAAAGGAAGGCGAAGGATGCAAGGCGGTGGACGTGAGAATTATTGTGTGATTTTTTGGATATTATTTCGGCATATAAATTCCAAGAAAGAAAAATAATTTTATAACATAAAAATTATGATAGAAAATATTTATCAGATCCGGATTCACAGTCGGGGCGGGCAGGGCGCGAAGACGGCGGGCATCGTAATTGCCAAAGCTTTTATCGCGGATGGAAAGTTTGCGCAGACTTTTGCAGAATACGGTCCGGAGCGTTCCGGCGCGCCGATGAAAACTTTCGTGAGGCTCAGCGACCAAGAAATCCGGTTGCACGGCGACGTGGAGCGACCGGATATGGCGGTGGTGATGGACGCTTCTCTTTTATTGAGCGTGGACGTTGCGGACGGAATTGAGAAGGACGGAATCTTGCTCGTCAATACGCCCAAATCCGAAAAAGAGATTGCCATCCATATCACGAATAAAAATTGCAAAATATATACTCTTGATGCCAGCGGTATTGCCAAGGAGCTTTTGGGAAAAGATCTTCCCAACACGGTAATAGTCGGCGCTATCGCCAAGCTTTATTCAAAAATTCCCTACAAAGAAGTTGCGAATCAGCTGCAAAATAAATTCGGTGCCAAGATGACCCGGGAAATGATAGACAAAAATCTGGAAGCTTTGCAAAGAGGTTATGAAGAAGTCGAAGGGCGCTGATTGTTTTTGCCGGGGGTTAGATAAAACATTAACTTTTACATATATGAAGCTTAAAACAGCGAAAGAAATTTCAATCGGCGGCAAAATTACCGAGGCGGGGAATTCCAAAGAAGTGAAAACCGGCGGTTGGAAATCGCAAAAACCGGTCTTTTCAAAAAACGATTGCGTAGGGTGTTTGCGCTGCGCCGCCTATTGTCCCGAGATGGCGATCAAAATCAAAGAAGTCGCGGATGAAAAAGGCGGCAAAAAGAGCATCATTGATCAAATCGATCTTGACTACTGCAAGGGCTGCGGCATCTGCGCCAATGACTGCCCAGTGAAGGCGATTAGGATGGAAGCGCTGGAGTAATTTATTTCTGTCTGCCACAAGTCCTTGCATCAGGCAAAGGACTTGTGGCGTATTGTTTTAATTTTATCTCATTCTTAAAAGCAAAATGGGGAGAGTCCACGATAATCTTATTGAGAAACACAAGAAAAAAGTCAGTTTTGTCGTGCTGGTCGCTTTTCTTTTTACGTTCATTATCGCCAGGCTTTATGTGCTTTCCGCGACTTTTGGAATTATAGAAGATCCCTATTTGTATATCAAAGGCTATCACATCCATCATCTCAATTATGGAATCGGCATTATGGCCATCGCCGGATTTTTGGCGCTGGTTTTTCAAAATGAGAAGAATCGTCTGAAAATCGGCGTTCTCTACGGTGTCGGGCTGGGACTTACTTTCGACGAATTCGGGATGTGGTTTAAATTGGAAAACGATTATTGGGTGCGTGCCAGCTATGATGCCATTATACTTATTTCGCTGTTTTTCATAAATGTTGTTTATTTTTCTTCCCTTTGGTATTATTTTTGGCGCCACTTTGAAAAAGAGACAAAAAGAATTTTCAAGATAAAATAATCAGTAACCATTTACGGCCATGCGAATCGGAATGTTTATCAATTACTATACTCCTTCCAGAGGGGGTATGGAAACGTCGGTTATTAACTTGAGCAAGGGTCTTCAGGAAGCCGGGCATGAGGTCTTCATCTTTTGTCCCAGCTATCCCAATTGGGAGGAGAAAGAAAAAAATGTTTTTCGCTACAAATCGTTTTGTTTCAACTATGACGATTTTCTTTATGCCATTCCAGTGCCACCGCTATCTAAAATGGAAGATGTCGTCCGCTCTTTGAGCCTTGATATCATTCATAGCCATCAGCCGTTTTCTTTGGGCTGGGAGGCGACCAAGTTCGGCAGAAAGCTCAATATTCCGGTCGTGCTTACTTACCATATCAAGTATACGGATTATTACCATTACGTAATGCTGATTCCCAAAAAGATTTCGCAGAAAATCATTCGCTACATAGTCAATCGCAATTGCAGGAAGTGCGATGCGGTGATCGCTCCTTCCGGCGCCATCAAGCAGTTACTCTTTGACGACGGCATAAAAAAATCCGTTTATGTCATTCCGAGCGGCATTGATATCGATCAGTTCGCCGAGGACGCAGGCAGGCGGACGGAGCTTCGCGGCAAATACGGCGTGAAAGAAAACGAGGTGCTGCTTGTTACTGCCAGCAGGGTGGTGCCGGAAAAAAACATCGATTTTCTGGTGCGGGCTTTTGCAATCATCCGCAAGACGCGGAAAGACGCGAAACTGATGATTGTCGGCGAGGGCAGTTTTCGCGACGAGCTCGAGGCTTTGGTCAAGGAATTGCAGTTGGAGGATTGTGTCATTTTTACGGGGCTGTTGGACAAAGAAGGAATGATCGCGCATTATCAGGCCGGCGATATATTTGTTTTCGCCTCGCTGACGGAGACGCAGGGGCTGGTGGCGGTGGAAGCGATGGCGGCTGGTCTGCCGGTAGTCGCGGTAAAGGCCAGCGGGATTGAGGATATGATCAAGTCCGGACAAGACGGGATCTTGACGGACAACACGGAGGATAATTTTGCCGCCAATACTGTCAGGCTCATTGAGGACGGCGAACTTCGCAACAAGATGTCCGCAAGCGCGCGCATCAACGCCCGGGAATTCTGTATTGCTCCCTGGGCGAACAAAATAGTTGCGCTATATAAGGATTTGATTCGGAAGAAAAAAGAAGAATAAAATATAACTGTTAAAACTAATTTGGAAAATGCAAACATATGTTGTCAATAGTTATCCCAACCAAGAACGAAGAAAAATATCTGCCTAAACTTTTGGAAAGCATCAAGCGGCAGAGTTTTACTGATTATGAAATTATCGTGGCGGACAACGGTTCGCACGATAGAACCCGGGAAATCGCGGAGACTTTTAACTGCAAAATCGTGCAGGGCGGTCTGCCGGGAGCAGGTCGGAATCGCGGTGCCGAAGCGGCCGCCGGGGAAATTATCCTTTTTCTGGACGCGGATACCGAGCTGCCGGATGCGGATTTTCTGAAGGACGGACTCGCGGAATTCAAAGAAAGAAAGCTCGCGATGGGCGTCCCCATCGCAATCACGGAAGGCAATTATCTTGATCGTCTTTTCTTTCGCTGGTGGAATTATTGTGTCGTCTCTTCGCAATTCGTGAAGCCGCTGGCGGGAGGGTGGTGCATCTTTGTCAAGAAGGACTTGCATCAAAGGCTGGGAGGGTTTGATGAAAAACTTATGCTGGGAGAAGATTCCGATTACGCACAGCGCGGAGTGAAGCTGGGCAAATTCCGTTTTATGCTGAATGTCAAAGTTATGGCCTCGCCCCGCCGGCTCAAAAAGGAAGGATATCTGAAAGTTTTTTTGCAGGACGTCGGAAACGGAATATACCTGCTCACTCACGGAAAGATGGATGAGGAAAACCGCTTCGGTTATGAGTTCGATATTTACGAGGAAGATGAGAAGAAGAAATAACCGATGGTTTTGGTTTTTATCTTCATCTGCCATTCCGGAATTTTGGTACTCCAAAATATCCGGAATTCCGTAGCCATGAAAGACAAACATTGTATTTCGTTTTTACCGGCTTAGTAATGGGATCCCGGATATTTGCTGCACAAATTCCGGGATACCTGTTAAAAGAAACAATCAATATCTGTCATTTCGAAATGAGGTACTCCGATTGAGAAATCCGGGAATAATACCATGCAAATATAATCTTACTGTAAAAACAATACCAGCAAAGTCTTCGTGCATTTCTCAGATCTCTCAGTCAAGTACTCCTTCGACAGCTTTTTAGAAAGCAGTAGATAAACGTCGGGAAGTGTAGGTGAGTTTGGGCTATGTGCTTGACTTTTTGCATATTATGATATACAATGCAAAGTCCTTACTCAAAGCGGAGTAAGCGGAAATGAAAAGCGGAGGAATGAAAACTGAAGAAGAGACCTAGAAAATATCCGATCGCGAATTGTATCTTCGTAATAATATTTAAGCTGTTCGGAGAACTGGTTAAAAACCGTGAAAATGCTGATGCGGGTGAATATTTTCGGGTCATACGCAATATATGGTTCTAACCAAACAGAGTAGCCACCCGAAACAGAAAGAATTTCTTGTCTCTCACACCTCTTACCAGCATCCTGAAACCTTTCAGTTTGGCATTGAACGACTCG
>JBAXYM010000001.1:0-114662 GCA_041670805.1 Patescibacteria group bacterium | reverse complement strand
TTATGCCGGCTTCGGCGACATCGGATATAATTACCTGATAGATCCCGAAGGAAATATTTATGAAGGCAGAAAAGGCGGAAACGGAACGATTGGCGGACATGCCAGCAGTTTCAACAGCGGCAGCGTGGGAATTTCTATTATCGGCAATTATCAAGACGGGGCGGTCGGGCAGACTAACGCCACGCTTGATCCCAAAGTGGAGCAGTCTCTTGCCAAACTGATAGGATGGATCGCGGCCAATAACGGAGTCGACTTGGATTCCAGCAGCAACTTTTTTGGTAAAACAATCGACGGGCTGGTGGGGCACAAGGACGTGGCGGCTACGCAATGTCCGGGCAACATAGTTTACGATCAGCTCTCGAATATTCAAAAAGACGCCGTTCTTTACGAGCAGTCCTACCAAAAATATCTCTATCAAGTACAGGGAGAAACTGCCTTATATGTGATAAGCGGGGGATACAAAACGAAATTCGCTTCCCGCAATGATTTGCCGATTTCTTATCAGACGCGCGAAGTGCGATATATTTCCAAGAGCCAATTAAACGCCTATCAATACAAGGATATGAAAGTCTTGCCCGACGGCACGCTTATTCAACAGGACGGCGCGAGTATGGTATATTATTTGGAAAAGGGCAAAAAGCGTCCGTTAAATGTAAACGAAACGGAATTTTCAAAATTGGGATTCAAGTTTTCCGACGTGGAGAAGATTTCTTCGGGCGAGTTGGATTATTATGAGACCGGCGATGCGATCAAATTCGGTCCTGATGGTGCGCTTATCAAAGATGGTGGTAACAATGTTTACTCCATCGAGAACGGCAAGAAGCGACTCTTTACGTCCGCGACACTTTTCGGAAGTCTGCGATACGATTGGGCGAAGGTCAAGGCGGACGCAAATGCGGGCATGTATATGAGCGGGGATGTGATGCGCTATTCCAACGGAACGCTCGTAAGAAGCTCGGATTCTTCCAATGTTTATCTGATTGAAAACGGCGGCAAGCGGCTCTTTACTTCCGGCGCTTTGTTTGAGCGTTTGGGTTATAAGTGGTCGAATATTCTTGCCGTGGACGCTCTGGAATTGAATTGGTATCCGACTTCCGGCAACATGGTGCTTCCCGACGGATCTCTGATTCGCGGCGCGGGAACCCCGACCGTTTATCTGGTGGCAGGCGGACAAAAGAAAGAAATTACTTCTGCCGCGCTTCTCGGCAAACTCGGATACGGCTTTGCGAACGTTGTTGAAATTCCGCAAGCGAGTT
Organism: Patescibacteria group bacterium; assembly: GCA_041670805.1. Classification (GTDB taxonomy): domain Bacteria; phylum Patescibacteriota; class Minisyncoccia; order JAHIHE01; family JAGLIN01; genus STD2-77. Next base: position 113,406 of record JBAXYM010000001.1, on the reverse strand, counting down.
TATCCGATTATCCGACCGGCGCCAGGGCGACGTATCCCGATGGCACGCTTGTTAAGTCTGTCGAAAGTCCTGCGGTCTATCGCATTACCGGCGATAAAAAAGAAGAATTTGCGTCACTGAATGTTTTTAACGCCACGGGTGCGAAGTGGAGTAACATTGTCGAAATAAGCAAGGACGAACTGGGTCTTTATGCAACAAGCGGCAATGTAAAATATTCGGACGGTACATTGCTTCGCGCAGCAAACGGCGATAAAATTTATGTCATCAAGAGCGGCTCCGGCGTCTGGATTCAGTCTGCCGAAGAATTTACCAAAGCCGGATACAGGTGGGCAAATGTTTTGGCAATTGATCCTGCGGAGCTGCTGTTGTATGTACAAAAAGAGCAAACTGCGGCCAGTGCCGCTTCTTCCGGCAGTTCGACGTCGATAGACAGCAACTCTTCTGCCACCGGCGTAGAACCGAATATCAGGGTGGCGATTGTCGGCAAATATGCCGACGGGTCTCTTCTTAAGGCGACCGATGACAGCAAAATTTATGTCATAAAAAACGGTGCGGCGTCACTGATAAACTCATCGGAGGAATTTACAAATGCCGGATACAAATGGGACGCCGTAACCGCCATTAGTTCCAAAGATTTGGCCGTCGTATTGAGCAGCAACGCGGAAAATACAAAAATTACCGCCAATGGGAATTACAAGATTGAATATTACGACAAAGACACCGGTAAGCTTTACAAGACCGTTGAAAAAGCAAGCGGGGCGACAACTGAAGTTCCTTTCTTTGATGACGGTAGATACATCCGTTTCATTCCGGCATCGGACAATGTAATTTTGCAGGTGCCGTCTTACAATGATGTCTATCAGACCAAAACCGTCGCGTACAACGACAATCAATTTCGCGGCGTGATTGAATTGAGATATTCTCCGACTTCAAAAAAGCTCTGGGTCATCGAGGACGTTCCGTTGGAAGGTTATCTGCGGGGCATCTCGGAAGCGACCACGCGCAGCAACACCGAGTATCTGAAAGCTTTTTCCGTAATAACTCGGACCTATGCGATGAATTATGTTTTGAAGGGAGGCAAACATACCAGCGAACCGTTCCATCTGAAAAACAGCCGCAACGGTAATGGCAATGACCAGCAATACAAGGGATATGCCTTTGAAATGAGATCGCCGGGAACGGCGGATTCGTACAACCAAACCAAAGGACAGGTGATTGAATTCAAAGACAAGCTGATTGTGGCGGCATATTCTTCCGATTCGGGAGGGGTAACCAAAAGCGGATGCGAGGCTTTGAGCTCAAATTACTGTACCAGCGATTATGATTATTTGGACGGAGGCGTAAAAGACCCGGCAAACACGGTGCACAATCCGAGTTCCGTCGCCGCCAGCCACGGCGCGGGTATGAGCGCAGTCGGGGCGTATCAGATGGCAGTCGACGGCAGCGGCTGGCAAGATATTATCAAATATTATTATCTCGGGGTTAATATAGATAAGCGCTATTAATAAATTAAGAAAGTAAAAAGTTGATATGAAAACTTTTAACACGCGATTTGTCTTCGGATTTGTTGTGACTGTGTCAATGTTTCTTGCGTTTAATACGAGCCAAACGAGAGCCGCCTGCAATATAAATTCCAGTCAGGAATTTTATAATAACGGTGAAACTGTAAAAATTACTGCCGTGAACGATTCCGGCAGTGATTGGGGTGTCTGTGTTTATTCGGGGGGTAAGGTAAACGGAGGAACAAATTTGCCTATTGGCAGTTCTCTGTTTGGTCCCGACATCACCAAAACGGTATCGGCGGTCGTAAATACGGGTACTGATTATAGCGGCTGGAAAGCGGTAGTCGTATCAGGCAATGGTTGCAACAACGTCTACAATTCCAATACCGCAATTTGCGAGGTTCCTTTAAATACCGCAGGAACTCCCGCACCGGCCGTTCCCACTCCCAGTCCTACGCCTCCCGCTCCTACTCCCACTTTTCCGTCGACCAATCTGACAAACCCTCTAAGCTCCGATGATTTTACCACTTTAATTACCAACTTCCTGCAATGGCTTCTCGGCATTGCCGGAGGACTGGCTTTGTTGATGATAATCTATGGCGGCGTTCTCTATATAACTTCCATCGGCGACCAGCAAAAAATGGAGACCGGCAAAAAAGTCGTGACATGGACGCTTTTTGGTCTTATAATCATTTTAGCCTCTTGGTCGATTATAAAAGTTATAGACGATATATTTGTAAACTAAAAAAATGAATAAAAAAGTGTATATTATTGTCTTGAATTGGAACGGGAAAGACGATACCTTGGACTGCTTGCAGTCACTGCGTTCCACCAACTATGACAATTACAAAGTGGTTTTGGTCGATAACGGTTCGGAGGACGATTCGGTAAAAGCGGTAAAGGAAAAGTTTCCCGAAGCTGAAGTCGTCGAGACGGGCAAGAATTTGGGTTTTGCGGGGGGCAACAACGTCGGTATTGAATATGCGATCAAGGCGGGCGCGGACTATGTTTTCCTTATCAACAACGATACGACCGTGCACCCCGACTATTTGAAAGAATTGGTGGACGTGGCGGAATCGGATGTGAAAATCGGCGCAGTCGGTTCCAAGATTATGTATTACAGCGAGCCGGAACGGATTTGGTTCGTGGGAGGGAAAATCAATTGGCTTAAGAACAAAGGCGAACACATCGGGCTGGATGAAATCGACAAAGGGCAATTTGACGAAATCAGGGAAGTCGACTATCTGACCGGGTGCGCGCTGCTGGTGAAGAGGGAAGTGGTCGAAAAAGTCGGCGTGCTGGAAGACGATTATTTTCTCTACTACGAAGATGCCGATTACTCTCTCCGCATCCAAAACGCCGGATACAAAACCGTCTATACTCCCAAATCCAAAATTTTTCACAAGGTTTCCAGATCAACCAAGCCGGGTTCTTCTTCTTATGTTTATTACCATGTGCGCAACGGACTGGTGAATGCGCGCAGGAACGGAAGTCTGCCGATCAAAATCGCCATTTATATTTTTGCTTTGCTCTTGGCTGTTAAACAAGCGGTAAAAATCGTTTTCTTCCCCAAGAAACGCAATTGGGCTTTTGCTGTGTTGAGGGGCGAGAAAGATTTCTTGCGGGGAAAAATGGGGAAGGTATAGGACTGTGACCAATCTGCCCCGTCGTTCTTTATATTCGGACCACACCAGAAATGGTGTGAAATGCTACGCAAAAACGTTTTATTTCACGTGGTTCACACCATTTCTGGTGTGGTCCGAAATTCAGAATCCATAATACAAAACATACTCGTAAAAATGAAATACGATAATTGCTTTGCATATCTTATCTGTCATTCCGGAATTTCGGTACTCCGAAATATCCGGAATCCCCGTTAAAGGAAACAATCAATATCTGTCATTTCGAAATGAGGTACTCCGATTGAGAAATCCGGGAATAATACCATGCAAATATAATCCTATTGTAAAAACAATACCAACAAAGTTTTCGTGCATTTTTTAGATCTCTCAGTCAAGTCTAGAACTCGCGCGTTTGACATTCTATTGTTATCGCGTAACGTAAGATTATCGTTTAACGGAATAAGCTAATTCGGTATCATATTCCATCCATGCAAAAGAAAATATATATCACAATCGACCTGCCGGACGAAATCAAAGAAGGCTTTCGCAAAGAAGAAAACAGATGGAAAAACCTAAATGTTTTTTGGACGGGCTTTTCGCACGTCCGTCTTACTCTTGAGTATCTGGGGGTTGTCGACAAAAGCGATTTGAAAAATATCAGACAAGCGCTGGAAGAGGCTGCCCGGGCAACAGGATCTTTTGAAATCCGTTTGGATAAGATTGTTTTGGGTCCGAATGAAAAGGAGCCGAAAATGTTTTGGGCGACAATTTTTGAGGATGGGGGCGTAAAAAAATTCAGAGAAATTTTCAGGGAAAAGCTGGAGGCGGCGGGATTTTCCATGCCGGAAATGGTTTTCAAGCCGCATATCGTCCTGGCGACTGCCAATGGTAACCAGCTCAAAGGCAAGCAAACGAGCGTTCGCCTGCGGGGCAAATTCAAGGTCGAGAATCTGAATTTGTATTCCAGCCAGACCTACGCCAAGGGAATTACCAAATACAAGCTTATGGACACTTTTCCGCTTCAGAAATGATTTATGAAAAACGGCAGGATCGAAATATTGCAATCAAGTGTGGATGCGGTCACGCAAAAAGAAGCTCTTGAGAATATCAGGCTTTTTTTGTCCTCCTCCGCTGAGCACCGAATCGTGACGCTCAATTCCGAAATGATCGTGGCATGTGAAGAAGACGCGCAATTTCGGGATGTCGCGGCCGCGGCCGATTTGGTCGTTGCGGACGGGATGGGAGTTTTGCACGCGGCAAGTTTTTTACGGAGAAAAAGGCATAAAATTTTCCCCGATTTTGTGAATTTGCTTTTGACAATCTTTTACGCGGTATGTTTTCCGAAAAAAATCACGGACGTGCTGCCGGAGAAAATAAGCGGCATTGATTTGATGTATGCGATTTGCGGAAGTGATTTTGCAAAGGGCAAAAAAATATATTTGCTTGGCGCCGAAGAGGGGATTGCGCGCCGCGCCGGCGATGCGCTAAAAAATAAATATCCGCATATCGAAATTGCCGGTGCCGAAGCCGGGATTTGGAATGATTTTTCGGCACGGGATAATGCCTGGCTTATTGCAAGAATAAACGTGAAATCGCCCGATATTATCTTTGTGGCACTGGGCGCCCCCCGACAGGAGAAATGGATTGTCGAGAATTTGCCGGAGCTGCCAAGCGTGCGCGTGGCGATGGGCGTGGGCGGATCCTTTGACGTTATCGCCGGAAAAATTCGCCGCGCGCCGAAGATTTTGCAAGCACACGGTTTGGAATGGTTATGGCGGCTGCTTCAAGAACCAAAAAGAATCAAACGCATTTACAACGCCACGTTCAAATTGTCTTGGTTGATTTTTCGGGACAAAAAGGATAATATGAACGAGTAATACCAAATTAACTTAATCCGTACCACAATCCGCTTGTAAAGTATTTGGATTTTTTCCTTCTCCTATTTGGGAGAGGGTCAGGGTGAGGGGGGATAAATGTAAAATCATTATGTAACGGATTAAGTTAATTCGGTATAGTTGCCATCAAAATTTACATGTCAGAAATCAAATAATAATTCTTTTACAAAAATGACAGAAACTTCCAAAAAAATCCGAACGCGTTTTGCTCCCAGCCCGACCGGATATGTCCACATCGGCAGCGTGCGTTCGGCGCTGTATAATTACCTTTTTGCCAAACATTATGGCGGAACTTTCGCCTTGCGTATCGAGGACACTGACCGCACCCGCTTGGTGGAAGATGCTGTTGAATATCTGCTTAAGATCTTTGCTGTTTTGGGCTTGAATCCCGACGAGGGTGTAGTTCTGGATGAGAACGAAAAAGTCGCTCAGAAGGGTGATTTCGGACCTTACATCCAATCCGAGAGGCTGTCTATCTATCAAAAATACGTTCAAGAATTGCTGGATAAAGATTATGCATATTATTGCTTTTGCAGTCAAGAGAGATTGCGGCAAGTCCGGGAAGAACGGCAAGCGCAGAAATTGCCGCCGATGTATGACGGACATTGCCGCCATCTTTCCAAAGAGGAGGTCGAAGCTAAACTCAAAGCCGGCGAGCCATATGTCATCCGGATGCGGATTCCTCAAGCGGGGTTTACCGAATTCGATGATCTGGTCTACGGGCATATCAAGATCAAGAATGAATTGATTGACGACCAAGTGTTGGTGAAGTCCGACGGTTTTCCGACTTATCATTTGGCTCACGTGGTTGACGATCATCTGATGCGGACTTCGCACGTTATTCGCGGCGAGGAGTGGCTGCCCTCCGCGCCCAAGCACATTTTGCTTTTTCAATATTTCGGCTGGGAAGTTCCCGCTTATGCGCACTTGCCCCTTCTGCTTAATCCCGATAAGAGCAAACTTTCCAAGCGCCAGGGCGATGTCGCCACCGGCAGCTATTTGGAAAAAGGGTATTTACCGGAAGCGATTCTGAATTTTCTTTTGCTTCTCGGCTGGAATCCGAAGACGGAAGAAGAAATTTTTTCATTGGAGGAAATGATTGCGCGGTTTGATCTGAGCGGCATCAATAAATACGGCGCGGTTTTTAACGTCGAAAAACTGGATTGGATTAACGGGATGTATATTCGCAAGATGGAATTGAGCAAACTTGCCGGGCTTTGCGTGCCATATCTGGAAAAAGACGGGCTGCTTGAAAAAATTTCAGATACGGAATTCAAAAATAAGCTCACGAAAGAAATTATCGGCTTTGAGAAATTGCAACAGATTGTGTCGCTTGAGCAGGAGCGAATGAAAAAACTTTCCGAAATAGGGGAGAGCGTGAGATTTATTTTTGAAGAGGCGCCGCAATATGAGAAAGAACTTCTTGCCTGGAAGAAGATGACTGCCGCTGAAGCGCAAAAAAATTTGCAACTTATTTATGGCGAGCTGGAAAAAATAAGCGAGGAAAATTTTAACAAAGAAAAGTTTTCGGAACTCATAAACTCCCTCAAGGAAAAAACCGGACTCGGAACGGGCGAACTTATGTGGCCGTTGCGGGTTTCTTTATCGGGACTCAAAAACTCTCCCGGACCTTTTGAAATCGCCGAAGTTTTGGGCAAAGAAAAAACACTGCAAAGAATTCTGAATGCGATGGAAAAATAAATGGAGTTTGGAACTTAAAATTTGAAACTTGGGACCACGCCGGAAATGGCGTGAAACCAAGCGGGTTAGACGTTTTTACTGCGTCTGTTTTTTACCTGTTCTCATCTCCCCTTTATGCCAAATTAACTTAATCCGTACCACAATTTACTCATAAGGTATTTGGATTTTCTCCCTCTCCTATCGGGAGAGGGTCGGGGTGAGGGGGAATAAATGTAAAATCATACGGATTAGGTTAATTCGGTATTAAGCATTCTTCCGTGTTTTCCACACCATCTCTGGTGTGGTCCGAAACGCAAGGCAAGTCTATCTATAATTAGTATAAAAACTAATATAGACCAGCCCTTTTCACCGTTTTCGGTGTGTGCTATAATGAAAGCAAAGTTAGAAAATAACTATACGTTATCGTGGAAAAACGAAAAAGATACAGCAGAATCACTAAATTGACAGTCTATCTTTTGATAGTGTCTTTTGTTTTGCCTCCGCAACTCAGTACCAGTGCGGATAATAATAAGATCAAACAAATCGAAAGTCAGATCAATGCCAAGAGTAGCAACGTCAAGAATTTGGAAAATCAGGCGGCTCAATATGAGGATCGCATTAAGCAGCTCAAGTCCCAGTCGCAGAGCCTCCAAAACGAAGTGGATCTTTTTGACGCGCAAACCGCACAGCTTGAGGTAGACATTCAGGCTACGCAGGCCAAGATTGAAGAACTGAATTTGGAAATCGAAAAGCTTTTGGAACAAATAACGCTGAAAGAAGCGGAAATCGAAAAGGAAAAAGTTATTTTGAAAGATCTTATTCGCCAGATCAATGATTACGACAAAGAAACGATGTTTGAAATTCTTCTCAAAAGCGAGGAAATTTCTTCATTTTTTAACGAGGCCGAATACGTCAATGTTGTCGGTGCAAAAATCAAGTCTTCACTGGATGCCGTAAAAACGGCGAAGGAAGATTTGGTGTCACAGAGAGAACAGGCGGAACTCAAGAAAAAAGAACTGGTGGATTTGGAAGCCGACATCAAGATGAAACGCGACGCTTTAGTGGCGGAAAGGGCGGCCAAACAGGAGCTTCTTGATGCCACTTTAGGCAGTGAAGAGAAATTCCAGAGCCTGCTATCCAACACGCGTGAAGAAAGAAATTCCATTTTGGGAGACATTAACAATTTAATGTCAGAAAAACAGGCTGAAATTGCGAAAATTTCCGCGGAATCCAACCGCCCGGCGACGGCAGCCTCTACTGTATGGTATTTTTCACAAAATGATCCGCGATGGAAAAATGATTCCATCGGCGTTTCCAATTCCACTATTAACGATTATGGCTGCGCTCTTACCTCGGTGGCAATGGTGTTCCGCTATCACGGCATAGACATCAATCCGAAAGTTTTGGCGCGTCAGCCGATTTTTGTGCGCGACCTTATATCTTGGCCTACGCAGTGGAGATTTTTGAATCTTGATTATAATTCCTCTCATAAGAGCGGCGGGCTGGAACAGTCCGATTGGAGCCGCATTGATCAGGAAATCGCAGCCGGCAATCCCGTGATAGTTTTTATTCGCGCTCTGGGCAGGAATGCCGGTCACTATGTGGTTATTCACAGCAAAGACGCGCACGGTTATGTCGTTCACGATCCCGTGATGTGGAATGGCGAAAGCGGAGCAAATGTCTACCTTTCGACGACCAGAAAATATCTGGAAACCGTTTATCGAACAAATACGGTAGTCGATCAGGTAATAGTTTATAAATAGTCGTTTTATCTATTTTTGTAAAAAGACGCTTTCTCATTGAGGAGTGTCTTTTTTATTTTTAGGACTTACGCGATTAATTTGTCGTTGCGAGAAGGTACTTCCGTTATAAAGAAACAATCAATATTTGTCATTTCGAAATGAGGTACTCCGATTGAGAAATCCGGGAATAATACTATGCAAATATAATCTTACTGTAAAAAAACAATAACAACAAAGTTTTCGTACATTTCCCAGATCTCTCAGTCGAGTACTCCTTCGAGATGACAAATAGTGTCAGTCAAGCTCCGGTGTCGGGATTGCCGCATCGCCGGAGTACCTTCTCGCAACGACAAGCTGAACGCGTAAGTCCTAATTTTATTAAAATCGTAATTACCTCATATTTTGAAATTTCGGTACTCTGAAACATTCGGAATCTTCATTATATGGCATCCAAAACATTACAATAATATTTTTTGCGAAAAATATAACGGAGATCCTGATATTACAACTTTGAACAAAACACCGATTGATATCAAAGTTCATCTATCTAATCTGCGGGGCTTAAATCGCCAAATAAAGGCCCTGCTTTTTGGCTTAATTCCGGTTAGATTTGTTTTATACGGTTTCCGATCATGTCATCTTTATACTATGCAATAAAAGTTTCATTCAGTCAAAAAAAATAATTTTACGGGGAAGTGGTTAAAACTTTTTATAAAGATAAAATACAAACGAATGGAGATCCGCGTTGTAAAAAGCAAACAGAGGGAGACGATGTAAAGCCTCGGCCATGTGATTTTTAAAATAATCCGGCTGTGTAAAATTATAAGCATAGCATACTACAAAAAGAATAGATGACCATTTATTATAAGAAAAAAGACCCTACAGATTTTGGCTTAAAAAAAGTCTTTTTTCTTATTCTATGTCGTAAAACCCATCTTGTGCGACATACACAAGATTTTTTAAAAGCGATGCACTCGCTTTTCTTAAGACATATTCCCTACTACAGGTCATGAAATACTTCCCGATATGATATTTTAATTATTTGAATTTCGGATCACGCCAGAGATGGCGTGAACCACGCGGGACAGAACGTTCTTGCGTAGCATTTCACACCATTTCTGGTGTGATCCGAATACAAATACAAAAGAACTTATTTTGCGCGTTGCTTACTTTATGGAAAGGGAAATAAATTACTCTATTTTATCCTTCTCTTCTTTGAGATAATAAATCCACTCTTCAAATATATCCACGAAAGTTTTGAATGGCGCTTCTATAATAAAATCCAATATATAGACAAAAACGTTGATGTTGGACATTTCGGCAGACAGCCATTTTCCCATTTGCAAAATTGGCATAAAGAAAAGATCCGTTATGAAGCCTACTGTCCCCTCTTTTTGTTGGACTACCAGCAATTCTCCCGCATTTTGTCTGATTCTGATAGCGAAGTAGCTTACCACGCTCAGGAAGAAAAGAAAAAGCCCTGTGCTAATGAAATTAAATCCCAATCTCTTAAGCATTAATATGATTCCGCCGAAAGATATTGCGAAAACCAGGAGATAAAGAAAACGGAAGGCCGTCTTAAAAAACAAGTTTGGGGAAACCGCTCGCTTGATTATTGTTGGCTTGCCGTAGTCTCCGTAGAGCATATCTTTTATGCCGGAAACGATAAGCTCCGTGTTTTTTTTGCTGGGCACGTTTATTCTCATTACCGCCAATGCCATCAGCACCGGGGGGAAAATTATGTTTATCCCCAACGCGAAATAATTGATGTGCCCCACTATATACTTGTCGAAAGGAAGCTCGATAACGAGAGCCAATGCCACTTTTGTTATAAAAATATAAACGATGCTGCGCTTGGCCGCTCTGCTTAACTTGGTGCGGGCGTCACGGTATTCTTTTGCGCAGGTTTCTTTGATGGCATCCTCGATGCGGTAATGATGGGAGAAAATGCGGCTTATCTCCTGAGAGTTTTTGAACATGACTTCTTGCAGGATAGTCAGATATGCTCGATTCTTTTTTACCGCTTTGGTAAAATCTTCCGCATGCCTGTGGTTGATTATCCTGTTTATGGACGATACAACTTCATCCATAGCAAGTGCCATTTTGGAGATGGTATTTTCCGAAGGCGCAAAAATCCATTCGGGGTGTCTCATTATAAAAAGCCTGTATCTTACCATATCCGCATCGGCTTTGTTCAGATTTTTGAGTACCGCCACATAAACAAGCTCTTTTGCCAATTCCGGCTTGATTTTGATGCCTTCTTGGACTTTAATTTTTTCTTCCATTACCTCTCTGGCGAAATTCACGACGGCATTTTCTTTCCCGTGCGGCACGAGTTCTTCTTCGATTTCACAAGAGGCGATGCCGATAATCCAATCAAAAAGGGCTTCGTCTTTAGTCTCTTTGCTTTCTCTCTTGCTGGGAATATTATTCAGGAGAAAAGTGTATTTTTCTATAATCGATCCTATGTTGTCGATTCTTTTGACCGGTATTTTTTTGTTGGGGAGATATCGCGCGCGGACGAGTTCATATACCAAAGATTTTGCCACACTGGCTTCATTCTTTTCGGTCATAACCCTGCGCTTGAGGATTCTTTTTATCGCGTTCTTCCGGAGCAGATGTTCCTCTTTGTAATCGACTGAATTGCGGAGTTTCTCGTAGAAAAAAGCAATCTTGCCGGAGACTTGGTGTACGGACACTTTTTCCTCGTCGGTATCATCGTAGTTTTTTTCCGTTTCCAGAGCCTGTTTATATGTATCGAGAAATTTTTGTGCTTTTGGCGAAAGTTGATCGTTTGGCATATATTCGGTTATTTATTTTAAATCCCCTCTTGTCTTAGAATACGAGCATTATACCAGAAAGAGACCGGAAAATCAATTTTTGTTTAGATCTATAATCTATATATTTCGACAAAAGCTCAAAAAACACAATCCCCTTCTCCTTGACCCACCTGCACTTCCTAACGCTTATCTATTGCTTTCTTAGGACTTACGCATTTCAAACTTTCTCAATCTTCAATACTTTCTTTTTCACGATAGAACCAACCTTTTTGTCATTCTGGTAAGAATCCCTTGATTACTTGTTTAACTGTATACAAGGGATCTTTACAAAGATGACAAAAGGAATGTATCAATGCGGGAATTAGAAAGAAGTGATTTTATACAGTTTAAACACGTAGGTCCTATCTTTATTTTCCAAAAGTCGTCATCCCGGAATTTGCGCAGCAAATATCCGGGATCCCGTTACTAAGCCGGTGAAAATGAAATATAATGCTTGTCTTGCATAGCTGCGGGATTCCGAATATTTCGGAGTACCGAAATTCCGGAATGACAAATAAAATTTGTGCCCCCCCTTAAAGATAAAGGAAATAAAAGCCAACAGCCCATCTTTCATATTTTGAAAAGAAGGCTTGACCCGCAAAAAATACTTTCTTATTTTCTGAGTATCTTGGCGGCCTCTTCCGGAAGCACGGAGCAAACTTCAATCCCCGTGCTAAGTTCAAGTCCGCCCCAGATATTTGTTTTCGGAAAAATTTCCAAGTGCCAGTGATAGTGATCGTAGGCTTGTCCGTCGCAAGGAGCCGTATGCAGAAACATATTATAGTCGGGGTCGTCAAGGTTATATTTTATTTTGCCTAGGGCGAATTTTGCCGCTTTTGCAAGATTGATTTTTTGTTGCAGAGTTATTCTCTCAAAATATGACAGATGTTGTTTCGGATATATTCTGGTCTCGAATGATACTCTCGAAATGAAAGGACATAAAACAATGAAGTCTTCATTTTCAAAAATAATCCGATCCCCCTTTTCTTTTTCCCACTCCAGCATCACGCAATGGACGCACTGTTTGTGGGTCTGAAAATATTTTGCACTTCCGTCAAGACTGCGTGCGACATCCGGATCGATAATAGGCATCGCAACAATCTGGCTGTGCGGATGGATAATCGATGCCCCTGCGCTTTTTCCGTAATTTTTGAAGATTGAAATATATTTGACGCTGCGCTTGTTCATAAGTGCCAAATATCTTTCTTGGTAAGCTTCAAATACCTCTGCAATTTTTAATATTTCAAGATCGGGGAAATTTTTTCGGTGGTCGGCGGTAATTAAAACCTCGTGATAGCCAAAACCGTTCATAATTTCGAAGGGGCCTTCCTCGCTCCTTTTCAAGACGCCATTCTCGGGCGAGAGAATTGGAAATTTGTTGGGGAAGACTCTGATAGTCCAATCCCCCTTTTTATCAAAATAGGTAAGAGTGTCTTTTTCCTGTTCGCTCTTTGTGTTGATGTTCTCCTTGCAAAACGGACAATCTTTCGGATCGTCATAATTATCCGACACTTTTGGCGCACTGCCGTGAGAGTCAGGTTTATATTTTCTCGTAGTGGAAAACGCCACCCAAGCACCACTAACCAAGTCGCGCCGCAGCTCGGAAATGTTTTTGTCGTTTTTCATATTTTTTAGAATTGATTAGAAAAACTGTTATGTCTGCCTATGCCTACAGTATAGTACAAAAAACGAGATTGGAAAATATATGTCAATTATTGCCATTTATTTATTAAGGACAGTCCTTATGGGAATCAAAAGGACTGTCCTTTTAATAGAAGACAGCTTTGACATATCCGGTGTATTTTGAATTATGGACCACGCCGGAAATGGTGTGAATAATATCGAATTAACTTAATCAGTTACATAATGATTTTACATTTATTCCCCCTCACCCCGACCCTCTCCCGATAGGAGAGGGAGAAAATCCAAATACTTTATGAGCGGATTGTGGTACGGATTAAGTTAATTTTGTATAACGCAGGATAGAACGTTCTTGCGTAGCATTCCACACCATTTCCGGTGTGGTCCGCTCCAAGACCAAAAGAACAAAAAGCTCAGTCGAAATAACTGAGCCTGGAAAAATTCCGCATGCTTATGCCTGAAAATTTTTTAAAATCTATCTTCCGAAATAGTTGTGTGCCGTCTTGATTGCTTCGGCGGTGAGTTTGGCGCAATTTTCGATGTCTCCCAAATGTGCCACCTCGACCGGAGAGTGCAAATAGCGAGTAGCGATGCTTATTCCTCCCGAGGGAATGCCTTCGCGTGTCAGGTTGATAATGGCGGCATCGGTCATTCCCCCTTCCCCTACGCTGAGCTGATAATCGATCTTGCTATCCTTGCCCGTAGTTTTGAGCCAAGCGAGAGTTTTTTCGTCCACCACGATACCCGCACCTTCGGCATCGCTTACGGTGATCACCGGACCTTTGCCCAGCTCAAGCGTGGAACTTTTCTTTTCAATGCCGGGATGATCGCCCGGAACGGTAGTGTCCACCGCCAACGCCACGTCGGGATTGACGCTGTGTGCCGCGGTGCGCGCGCCTTTCAGTCCAATCTCCTCCTGCACCGTGCCGACATAGATCACCTCCGCCTTTACTTTTTCCTTGGCAAGAATTCTGGCCGTTTCCAGCATTGAGACCACTCCGGCGCGATTATCCAATGATTTGCCGCTGCCGAGGTTATTCATCAACCGCTGATATTTGCGGTCTAAAGTCACGGTGTCTCCGATTTCCACTCCCGCCTTTTCCACATCTTTCTTATCGATAGCGCCGATGTCGATGTACATATCGCTAATCGGTATTACGCGCATCCGCTCTTCCGGTTTCATTACGTGCGGCGCTTTGGAGCCGATCACCCCGTAATAATCTTTCTTGGCGGTGTGGATAATCACTCTCTGATTGAGAAGCGTTTGGTCGAACCATCCTCCCGATTTGGCAAAATAAATATAGCCCTGGTCGTCGACGTATTTGACCATAAATCCGATTTCATCCATGTGTGCGGCGATCATTATTCGCGGTCCCTTGCCTTTTTTGGTGGCAATGAGATTGCCCATATTATCCACGCGAATCTCATCGACATAAGGTTTGATTTTTTTCTGTAAAAGCTCGCGCACATTTTTTTCAAATCCGGAAATTCCATACGCGTTGGAAAATTCTTCCAAGAGAACATTTATCCTCTCGATACTCTCGTTCTTTTTCTCTGCCATCTTTGTAAATGTTAAAATTATTTAATCTCCAAGAATTTCGGCGACTTGGTCAGGTTTTCGCATCCGTCCTTTTTGACCAGTACCATATCTTCGATTCTTACTCCTCCGATTTTCGGAAAATAGAGTCCGGGTTCGATAGTGATAACGTTTCCAGCCTCCAATCTCTGATCACCTCCGCCGCTCAAGAACGGTCTTTCATGAATATCCAGTCCGACTCCGTGCCCCAAATTATGAATAAAGCCTTCGGGACTTCTGCTTCCCAATATCGTCCGATAGCCGGATTTTTCAAAGTAATCATCCACGCTTTTGTGAAGAGAGGCAGTCTCTATCCCCGCCTTCACGTTTTTGATTGCCAACTTTTGTCCCTCCAAAACGGTGTTGTAAATTTTTCTGATTTCCGGCGACGCCTTTCCTTTGACGACCGTTCTCGTCATATCCGCAAAATATCGGTTGCGGGAAGATTTGGGATATATGTCTATTATGATGGGCTGGTCGGCATATAAAGGCCCGCTTCCCGCGTTGTGAGGCTGGGATGTGTCTTTTCCGCAAGAGACGATATCGTCTTCCGATTTGCATCCGCCTTTCACGAATTCTATCTCAATGAATTCTTTCAGAAGTTCCGATGTCAGGATTTTATTCTCATATTCCAGCTTCCGGTCCTTTCTTATTTTTGATTTTCCGATGGCTTCAATCGCGACTTGCATCGCTTTTTCGTTCACTCTTTGGGTTGTTCTGATATTTTTGATTTCCTTCTCGCTCTTCACGACCCTTTCTTCAAAAAACGCCCCGGGCTTAATCCTGATTTCCACTTTCAATTTTCTCAAAGCCTCGGCGTATTTTATCGGAAAATTTTCCGGCACGGACACTTCTTTGATTTCGTTTTCTGCGACTATCCAAGACAGGACATTTTTATATTTCTTCGGGCAAGAAAAAACATTGATTACCTCATCGACAGTCGCTTCCTGCAAAGCCCTTGAGAATTCCAGATCGCTGACATATATTGTTTTTCTCCCGTCAATCTCGACATATATGAATTCATCGGGAATCAATACTCGGGTCGCGTAATACATATCGGAATTGGTCTCGCTGTCGGCGATTATAAGTCTTGCTTTCATTCCGGTTGAAT
Organism: Patescibacteria group bacterium; assembly: GCA_041670805.1. Taxonomy (GTDB): domain Bacteria; phylum Patescibacteriota; class Minisyncoccia; order JAHIHE01; family JAGLIN01; genus STD2-77. The sequence goes on along the minus strand of JBAXYM010000001.1, from coordinate 97,818 downwards.
TTATTTGCTAATGTAACATTACCTAAATTTTTCTTCCATACATTTATCCAACTCGGCAATCTTGATCCTTTCTTGCGCCATGGTGTCTCGATCACGCACCGTCACCGCTCCGTCTTCCAAGCTTTCGAAATCCACCGTCACGCAAAAAGGCGTGCCGATTTCATCCTGCCGGCGGTAGCGCTTGCCGATGTTTCCACTGTCGTCGAATTCGCACATATATTTTTGTTTGAGTTCGTCATAAATGTCCCGTGCCTTGGCGACCAAATCTGGCTTGTTCTTGAGAAGAGGGAAAATAGCGATTTTAATCGGCGCAAGCTTTGGAGGAAATTTGAGTACTATGCGCGTTTCGCCTTCCAATTCTTCTTCGGTATACGCATCCGTCAACACGGCCAGCATAGTTCTGCCAACCCCGACCGATGCCTCGATAATATGCGGGACGTAAGTTTCATTGGTTTCGGGATCCGTATATGAAAGATTCTTGCCGGAGAATTTGCCATGTTGGCTCAGGTCATAATCGCCGCGGGCGTGAATGCCTTCCAGCTCTTTGAACCCGAAAGGAAAATTATATTCGATGTCATAAGCTTCTTTTGCGTAAAATACCAAGTTCTCGTGTTTGTGCCATTTCAAATTTTCCTCTTTGATGCCGAGATTGATGTAATAGCTCCATCTTGCTTGACGCAATTTTTCATACTCTTCCATTTCTTTTTCCGGGCTGACGAAATATTCCATCTCCATCTGTTCAAACTCGCGCGTACGAAAAATAAACTGGCGCGCCGTGATTTCATTGCGAAAAGCTTTTCCGATTTGGGCGATTCCGAACGGAATTTTTACTCGAGCGGAATTGAGCACGTTTTTGTAATTTACATAGATGCCCTGACAGGTTTCTCCGCGCAAATAGGTAGGGTCTTTATCCCAGTCCCCGGTAAAATTTCCCAAGTTGGCCTTTACCAACAAGTTGAATTTATGCGCTTCGGTGAAATCGCGCTTGCCGCAATTGGGGCATTTGATCTTGTCGAGATTGTCGGAGAACAGCTTGTTGATTTCTTCCTCGGTCATTTTTTCGTCGGCAAAAACGCCGGCATCTTCCAGCAAGTGGTCGACACGCAGCCGTGAGTGGCAACTCTTGCATTCGGCCAGCGGGTCGGAAAAGCCGGCAACGTGTCCGGAGGCTTCCCATATCCTCGGACTCATAAAAATGCTGCTGTCCAATCCCACAACGTCTTCGCGCAACTGCACCATTGCCTTCCACCATTCGTTCTTGATATTTTTGGAAAGCTCCGTGCCGTAGTTCCCGTAGTCGTAAACCGCCGCAAATCCGCCGTATATTTCCGATGAAGAAAACACAAATCCTCTTCTCTTGCACAGTGATACGATCTTTTCCATCAGATTGTCATCTTTTTTCTCTGCCATATGGTTTATAGATAGATTAAGTTTACGCCTCATTCTAGCACAAAAAAAAGCGCCTGTCCAAAAAATGCAAAAAATCGAGGACGTCTCCTGTTAATACATTTTACATAAATTGCTACGGCAATGTTGGATCACACCAGAAATGGTGTGAAATGCGGGATGGAATGTTTTTGCGTGGCATTCACACCATTTCTGGTGTGATCCCGTTCATAGGAGGCAGTTCTACGAATTTAATGCAGGACTTTTTATGCATATTGCGTACGATCCCAATTAAGTTGACATGCGTTTTTGTAAGAAACGAGGTGCTTCGAAATTTCCGCGACAAAAAAATAGCAGAAACCAACTTCCGCTATTTTATTAAGACTTTTTCGTATTATTTCTTCGCTTTCTTCTTCAAATCATACTGCTGCCAAGTCACCAAAAGCGGACTGGCGAGAAAGATGGAAGAATAAGTCCCGAAAGTAACTCCTACGATGAGGGCTAAGATGAAATACTGAATGGTCGAACCTCCGAAAAAGAACATTACTGTCAATATGAGAACCACCGTAAACGAGGTATTGATGGATCTGATCAATGTCTCGTTGACGCAATTGTTTACAGTTGTTTCAAAGTCTCCGCTCTGATAACGGAAAAGGTTTTCGCGAATTCTGTCGAAGACCACAATCGTGTCATGAACGGAATATCCCAAAATCGTCAAAAGTGCGGCCACAAAAGTAATGTCTATTTCAATTCCCCGGAAATGACCTAGGATGGCGAAAATACCAATCACGGAAAGCAGGTCGTGCAGAAGCGCTACTGCCGCGATGATACCGTATTTGTAGCTTTCAATCGGATGAGAAACCTTTCTGAATGCCCAAGAGATGTAAAGAATGATGGCCATTACGGCGACGAGAACAGCCCAAATGGCGTTTGATGTCTGTTCGTTGCCGACTGACGGACCTATACTCTCAAAGCTTTTTTCGGAGACATATTGGGGCGTTTCCGCAGTTGCGCCGTCTTGACTGGTGATTGTCGAGCCGTCTTGGTTCGTTGCGCTGTCGGCGGTGACCGGTTGAGCTTCTATGGCGACATCGTTACCGTTTGCGTCCTTTGCCGTAACTTGCGCGGGAGCTTGGCTCTGATCCGCGGGAACGGCGGCGGGAGCAGTGCTATCGACAGCGGCGTTTGCATTGGTGCCTGCTTTGGCGGCCGCTTTTTTATTCAATGCCGATAAAATCGATTGATTGGTGGCTTCGTCGATATTCTTCAATTTCAAAAACACGGTGCCTTGACTTGAAGGCTGAACGTTTATTTCTCCCAAATTAAGTTCTGCCAAAGCGTCCTTAATCTCTTGGTTCGACAGGCTGACCCCGTTTAATTTGACTTCCATTTGGGTGCCTCCCGTGTAATCAATTCCGAATTTCAGTCCCCAACTGACGTAAGCGAAAACACTCACGACAACCATAGCTATAGACAGTGCGAACCAAATTTTCCTTCTTTGAATAATTTTAACCATACTGAATTTTAATTATTTAAGATGCTGATTATTTCTTATTCCTGATCCCGAAGAGCCACGGTTTTCGGAATATCTTTCTTGTTGTCGTGATTCGCAAAAGGTTCTTGGTGACTGTGACTGCCGAGAACATACTGAGCAGAACTCCGATTGCCAAAGTGACCGCAAAGCCTCGAACAGTTCCGGCTCCGAAATATATCAAAACTGAACAGGTTATCAAAGTGGAGGTGTTGGAATCAAAAATTGAACTCCAGGCCCTCTTGAACCCTTCGTCAATCGCATTTATCAGAGTTTTGCCTTTCCTTAGCTCCTCTTTTGTTCTTTCGAAAATCAGAACATTGGCATCCACCGCCATACCTATGGAAAGGATAAAACCGGCGATACCCGAGAGAGTCAAGGTTACCGGAATCAATTTGAATATCGTAAGAGACATCAACGTATACAGAAGAAGCGCAATGACCGCCAAAAGCCCGGGCAATCTGTAATAAGCGATCATAAAAATGCTGAGCAAAATGAATCCGATGATCCCTGCGGCAACGCTCGAATCCACCGAGTCTTGCCCCAAACTGGCATCAACGGTTTGTTGGCTCAGAAGGCTTATCGGTACCGGCAACGCCCCGGCATTCAGTCGCTGCACGAGAGTTCTTGCTTCTTCATTGGTAAAATTACCGGAAATAACCGCCTTTCCGTCGGTGATTGCCACTTGGACTGTTGGAATACTGATCGGCGCCTGATCTAGAAAGATGGCAACTTTTTTGCCTATATTGCGGGAAGTGATTTCACTGAAGAGCTTGGTGCCCTCGTCGTTGAATTGCAACTGGACTTCCGGTTCGTAAGTTTGCGGATCGAAACTGACATCGGCTCGTTTGAGCTTGGTGCCATCAAGCCCCGTGGATTTATAATAATACATGGAAAGATATTCTTCCGGAATCTGTGAATTTTCCGCGCGCAACGCCGCCTTTTCTTCATCGGTCATTTCTTCCTTGAACTCCAGCATCGGAGTTTCCCCGATCATTTTAATCGCCTCGTTCACATCTTTGACTCCGGCAAGTTCCACAATCAAACGATCTCCGTGTGACACCTGAATATTCGGTTCGGCCACGCCGGAAGAGTTTATTCTTCTCTCGACAACATCCCGCACACCATTCATGGCAGACTCCTTGTCCGCATCCTTGATTTGGCTCAAGTCGGCCTGATAAACCAAATGCGTTCCACCTTGCAAGTCCAACCCCAAATGGAATTGCAGATCGTTGCTGTATTTTATCCCGTATTTATTGAGGTCAATCCCTTGATTTTTGGGATAAACGGCGTAGGCACTCGCTGTAAACAGAATCAGGATTAGCACAAAATTGAGGATTAGCTTTCTTTTGCTTGACATAATTGCTGAAAATTAGATTAAATATAAAAAACCGACCAAGGCGATTTTTTTCGTCTTTTCGGTGACTAAGCGGACGTTCTAAAATAACAATGTTAACCGACCTCCCCAGTATAATAAACTTTTTTCAATTTTACAAGTTTTTTACGGGGGCGCGAAAGAAAACGGAAGGATATGGCGGAGTGCAGGCTTTAGCCTGCGCGGCTATCCCAAGCCGGATGGGGCGATCGTATAAGCTTGTTCTGTCCGTATTGGACAGCGGCGCAGGCTAAAGCCGTGCTACTCCGTCTAACAATTTGTTTTTCAATCACTGTCCTTGCTCGTATAACCCCATCTTTATCTTCTCTATCTCCTCCGCCTTTTCCAAAAGTTCGCCCTTATGGAGTTTATAAAGAAGTGGAATCACTCCGCAGTTTTTGCATTCTCCCCAACAGCACTTGCCGCCATTCTTTTTGTTCAACTTCCCGCACATGGATGTTTCCCGGTCAAAAATTTCTTTGCTGATTTCATTTTTTGGCATATTTTGGTTTGGTTAGATAGTCAATGGGTTATATTGCAAAAATATCTAAAAGCATCATCTTTCTTTTGCCACCTTATTTTTTTAGAGATGTCTTGAAACTGTTTTCCCAAGTCTCAACAATTTTTAACGCTTCCTTTTCCATGTTCCGTACTTGTAAAAATTCCATTTTCTCATTAAGAGATTCTATCTGGTTCTTATTCTTGTAGGCGCCTTCGTAATATTTTTTATTCATAGATTCTTTGCCAATCGCAAAAACAATTTTCCTAATTCCCGCCCAATATGCTTTCGCCATACACATGAGGCATGGCTCCATAGAAGTATATAGCACAGCATTTGAAAGGTCGCTGTTGGATTTAGCGAAAGCTTCGTCGATAGCGTTGTATTCGGCGTGGTTATATCCGGGAAAAGAATTGCTGGTCTTTGAAGATAAAATTTTACCATTTAATACAATGACAGCACCGGCAGGAAAGAATCCTTTTTCAAATGATTCTTGCGATTTGTCTATGGCTAATTTTAGATAAAGATTATTTTCCATATTTTTTTTATTTTTTACGATTTTTATACATTTTTTCCAACAAATTTCTTTGTCTTTGTGTCATTCCGAAATGAGGTACTCCGATTGAGGAATCGCTTGAACGCGATATCTAAAGTAAAAATGTTTATCGTAAAGTCTGAAATCAATTGAAAGAATTTCTCAACTTTGTTCCGCTGCACCCCAAAAATCGTGAGTTATACCGAATTAACTTAATCTGTTACCTAATGTAATCTTCGTAAGAACAAATTAGATTGATTTACTTCCCGCAACACTTTTAGATTTAACATCATACGACGTATGGGCACTAAAGCCTTGCTCTATCCTATCATGCCACTAATTCATTGTAACCGGTTGTTTCATCCGGCAACCTTTTAAATTCAGTATTCTTAAAAAACAGAATTACTAATTCAACAGTAGTATTTATGACACAGCCTTGTTTCAGGTGTCCACCAAAAACTGCACCCTCTCGATCGGCAATGGATATATGGATGTGGCAGCCGTTTACAGATACAGTTCCCGTTCCGGAAACTATTTCAAATAGCCCATCCCACTGTTTTACATTCACACCGTCTGCTATTCTCAAGACCGCTTTGGTCAAACTTCCTACAATGGAAGCAATAATTCCAGCTTTGATATCCTTCTGCTTAACGACATCTTCAATTTCTTGTTTTAGATCTTGTCCCGGTTTTAACCTAACTGTAATTTGATCTATCATATTGATGATTTATGCGTTTTTCCCGCAACACTTCTTATACTTAAGTCCGCTCCCGCAACTGCACAACTCATTCCTCCCTGTCTTATTAGTATTTACTTCCGGCTTATTTGTCTCCGACTCATCGACGCTTCCGCCACTTTCTTGGACGTTTTTGCTTTCCATCGGCGACTCGATCTTGCGCGCGACTTGGATCTTGAAGAGTGAAGTCACCACGTTGTTCTCGATGGCTTTGAGCAGGTCGTGATACATTCGGTAAGCTTCCTTTTTGTATTCCACCAGCGGATCTCTTTGTCCGTAGCCGCGCAGTCCGATGCCGTCGCGCAGGCAATCCATGGAAGTCAGATGTTCCATCCAGAGCATATCGATACTGCGTAGCAGTACCATCTTTTCGATCTGGCGCGTTGTTTCGTAGCCCACGCCTTTTTCTTTCTCGCTGTAATCGGCGCCGATTGCGCTATAAAACAAATCCACAAGTTCTCCCTTTGCCATTTCGTCCGGCTTGTCGGATTGCATGATTTCCTCCAGCTTATTTTGAGTTTCCTTCTCCAAGGGCGAAATTTTGTTGACTGCTTCCCACATTCCTTTCTCGTCCCAATTGCCGCGCAAGTCCGTGCAGTGCACCGAGACAATGTCTTGGATTTGTTTTTCCAGCATATTCAGGATTTTGTCTTTGAGCTTGAGAAGTTCGGGAAAAGTCTCTTTGGTTATCGGCGTATCGTCGTTTTTTTCTTCAAGTTTTGCGGTGGCCGCCAAAATTTCCCGCCGGCGTTTATAAATCGACTCCCGCTGCTTGTTCATTACGTCGTCATAATCGAGAATGTGCTTGCGCAGATCGAAGTTGTAGCCCTCGATTTTTTTCTGCGCCGCTTCAATTTGTTTGGAGATGAAAGAATTCTCGATAGGCATATCTTCCTCGATGCCGAAAGTGTCCATCACCTTTTTCATCTTTTCAGAACCGAACACGCGCATCAAATGGTCTTCGGTGGACACATAGAATTGCGTCTCGCCCGGTTCGCCCTGCCGTCCGCTGCGTCCGCGGAGCTGATTGTCGATGCGGCGCGCTTCGTGCCTCTCTGTTCCCAGAATACAGAGTCCGCCCAATTCCTTTACGCCCTCGCCCAGCTTGATGTCTGTCCCCCGTCCCGCCATATTGGTGGCGATGGTTACCGCGCCGCGCTGTCCGGCGTTGGCGACGATGAGCGCTTCTTTCTCGTGGAATTTGGCATTCAAAACCTCGTGCCGGATGCCTTCTCTTTTCAAAAGCTCGCTGATCGCCTCCGATTTCTCAATGGAAATGGTTCCTACCAAAACCGGCTGGCCTTTTTCATGCCGCGCTTTTATTTCCCGCACCAGCGCCTGAAATTTTCCCCTTTCGGTCTTGTAAATCGAGTCGGGACGGTCATTTCTTATAATCGGGTTGTTGGTCGGAATTTCCAGCACTTCCAGTTTGTAAACTTTTCCGAACTCTTCGGAAGAAGTGGCGGCCGTTCCGGTCATACCGGCCAGCTTTTTGTAAAGGCGGAAATAATTTTGAAAAGTAATGGTCGCCAAAGTCCGGCTTTCTTTTTGGATCTTTACTTTTTCTTTCGCTTCTATCGCCTGATGCAGCCCCTCGCTGAATCTTCTGCCCGGCATTGCGCGTCCGGTGAATTCGTCGATGATAATAACTTCGTCGTCTTGTACCATATAATCTTTGTCGCGCTTGAAAAGTATTTCCGCTTTGAGTGCTTGCTCCAAGTGATGCACCAGCGCGATTCCGCCTTCGTCGTAAATATTTTGCATTCCCAATAGCTGCTCCACATGATCAATTCCCTCTTCCGTGAGACTGACCGCGTGCATTTTTTCATCGACAGTGTAGTCGGTTTCTTTTTGCAGCCGCGGCACCAGGCGCGAAAAACTGTCATACATGCTGTCCGAATCCATATCCGGCGCGGAAATAATGAGCGGCGTTCTCGCCTCGTCGATAAGAATGCTGTCGATTTCGTCCACTACCGCGAAATTGAGTTCGCGCTGCACCAGTTGCCGATGCTGCACCGCCATATTGTCGCGCAAATAATCGAAACCGAATTCATTGTTGGTTCCGTAAGTTATGTCCGCGGCGTAAGCTTCCTTGCGGGAAATCTCGCTTAAATTTTGCATTTCCACCGTGACTTCTTGCCCGTCCGGCTTGGTCTGCGGCTCAAAGAGATATGAATGCTCGTGTTGGATCGCCGAAACGCTGAGTCCCAGAAAATGATAAATCGGACCCATCCAATTGGCGTCCCGTTTTGCCAAATAATCGTTTACCGTCACGATATGTACGCCTTTTCCCGTGAGCGCGTTCAAATAGACCGGCAGAGTCGAGACCAGCGTTTTCCCTTCTCCGGTTTTCATTTCCGAAATCTGTCCTTTGTGGAGCACAATGCCTCCGATAAGCTGGACGTCGTAATGCCTCTGCCTCAGCACCCGGCTGGCGGTTTCGCGCACTGTGGCAAAAGCTTCCGGCAAAAGGGCATCTAAATCTTCTCCCTTCTCGATGCGCGCTTTAAAAATATCCGTCCGCCCCCGCAGATCCTCGTCTGACATTTTTTTGTATTCTTCTTCCAGCGCGTTTATTTTATCGATCATCGGCCGCATTTTCTTGACTTCTTTTTCATTCGGATCCCCGAAAATCTTATCTAAAATTGACATAGGTTTTAATCTTAATATTTAGCTGACTGTCAAACCAACTGAATCCATACCACAATCCCTACGTGGAGCATTGTGCCAACGGATTGAGCTAACTTGGTATAACAAGGAAAGAAGCGAAATCAAATTTCGCCCCCCTCGCAAAAAGATCGACAAGTTTTTATTTCCCGCGCAATTTACGAAATTCATCTTTTGCCCAAGCAAGCGGTGAAATGCGTTTCAAGTCTTTGATGATTTTGCGCCCTCTTCGCGACTTACCCATTTTCTCCGTCTTATACTCGTTGATCATAATCTTGAGTTCGTCCTTCACGTCGTCGATTGCCTTATAAATATCATCGCTCTCCACTACCGACCTAAACATCTTTTTCGGCAACTGCAAATTTACTTCCGCCTTGTAGATGTCTCCCTGCTGGTGGTGCTGTGTCGTCTTGGCAAGCTCAATACGCGCCACTACGCGGTTTCCGTTCAAGTCAATGTCTTCCAAAAACTTCTTAAGCCCGCCAACTTTCTCTTCCGCATATTCCTTGAGGTCATTGTGAAGCTCCAAGTTTGTTCCTTTAATAATGATATTCATAGCTTTCTTAAGTGAATGATTATCTATAGATTTATAATATCACAAACAGGTTTTTTGTCGAGAAAATGACGAACTTGCCCGCCTGTACTTCCTGATGCCTATTTTTTTGCTTTCTAAAAGTTGTCGGAATTTGCGCAGCAGAAAATCCAGCCTTGTATCCGGACCACACCAGAAATGGTGTGAAATATTACGCAAGAACGTTTTGTCCCGCGTGGTTCACATCATTTCTGATGTGATCCGAAATTCATAATCCATACTTGTCTTGCATAGCTGCGGGATTCCGGATATTTCGGAGTACCGAAATTCCGGAATGACAAGTAAAAGCGGACAAAAACATTCTCTCAACCTTTTCTCTCATTAAACTTAAAAGACAGCGAATATATCCCCATTGCAAAAACCACGACGCCTGCCAGTAAAAAAGTTTTTTGATAGCCCCATATCGAAACGGCGATGCCGCCCAAAAGTCCGCCCAGCGCCGGACCGAGCGTAGTCATTATTGAATCAATAGTCGAGGCCTCTTGTTGAAAATCTTTTAGTTTTTTGGCGAAGAAAGCGCTCTTGCCGCTGCCCAATGCCAGCGCGCCCATGGCATCCAAGATATTCAAAACAAAAAGCGCGCCCACGCCCAGAACGGAATAGAAGCTTCCCAAAATAATCGCCGCGGCTCCCTCCGTGGCTATTCCCGCGCTTACGACTTTCGTTTTGCGGAATTTTCCCATAAGTTTGATGACCAAAATCGAAAACGGCACATAAACGAACGAAATGGCGGACGTAAATCTTATCACTTCCTCTTGCGAGAAAGAAAGGTCTTTGAGAAGCAGCACGAAAAAGGCGCTGTAAATTCCGCTCATAATGAGGGCGGCGAAAATAAAAAAGAGCATCACCAGCACGTCCTTGCGCTTGTTGATGATGTGAAAAACTTCGCGGTATCTTTTTAGCTGACTCATGCTCCCGATCCCCGGATTGTCTCTTTGATTTTTGAAACCCAATACGTCCGCATTTTTTCGCAGCCGTGAATAGGCATAGATCGTGTTCAGAAATTGAATGATTACGCTGGCGAAAAACACTCCCCGAAAACCGAACTTCCAAATAATTATTCCTCCCATCGCCGGCGCGATGGCCGTCGCATAACTTGGCATGGAATAAAACCAGCCGAAACTTTTGGTCTGGCTCTCCGGTTTTGAGTTCATAAGAATAAACTTGAGCGACACCAGCCATGCCGCCGCGCTTACTCCCAAAATGACCTGCGCCAGATAGAAAACGGCGATATTTTGGCTGAGGAGCATCAGCAGGGCGAAAATCCCATAGCCCAGAATTCCCAGCGCTGCCACCTTGGCAGGATTGATTCTGCGAATGTAAAAATTGACGACCGGGCAAAGGATGGCAATGATGGAATAAGTGAGAAAATATATGTTGCCGATATGGATCAAAGAAATTCCGACAGACGCCAAATAGAGCGGGTAAAAAAGCGAAAACAACTTATAACCGAACATCAACAGAAAATGAACAAACGACACATCGAAAGTAGTCTGTTCCATCCTGGGCATTCGGGAAAGAAGGCTGCGATTTTTGCTGCGTATGATTTTTGGCATAATTAGATTTACAGAGTTTTTATGGGTTTATTAAAGAAAAGATCAATCAGAAATCCGTCTTTGCATTCGGACCACACCAGAGATGGTGTGGAATATTGCGCAAGAACGTTTTATTCCGCGTGGTTCACACCATTTCTGATGTGATCCATAATTCAAAATACACCAAAATTATATATCACGGAGTAGCATGGCTTTAGCCTGCGCCGCTGTCCAATGCGGGAAAATGCGATGTGTGCGAAATATGTTTGCGGCTTGGGATAGTGGCGCAGGCTAAAGCCGTGCTACTCCACATATTAGCATATTTCAGGCAAAAAGAAAAAGCAACTCATTTGTGCTTTTTATAAAGTCACATCGTTGCTCTGATTTTTAAATTTTATCATACCCACATGATGTTATCTGCAGGCGTTACTACCTCATTAGTCCGTGCGCTAATCTCTTCAGCATTGGCGGGGAGGGGCATTATCCCGCATGTTAATGTGGAATCTGCTGGTAAGTGATATATTATTCTTGCCTCGTGTAGATTATTATTTCTATTAATTCCACCATGATTTAACTCTCGGAGCCTGTTTGCCGCTCCCTCTCGAGAGTTGGCAAAGTTCTTCTTATTTTCTGGATCAAGGGAAAGTTGGATCTCCCATAGAGTTAGAGACTCTTCTGCTGCAGTTACTGCTGCCTGCGCTCCGAAAAGCTCCTCCATTATTTTTGAAACCCAGAAATTTGCACTGGCTCTATGATGCAGGTTTGTGGTTCCTGCCCCATAAAGCTCAATTGCACTTCGCATAAAACCTAACGCTAACATCATGTCCTCTTTCCCCTTACTTTTAGCAAGAAGCCATCGGGCAGTGTTGTTCATTAGATTGGCAGTGTTGGTTTTATCAATGATTTCATTAACCCATTCATATGCTACCGCCAGAACTTCTTCTTTTGGCGTAAGGTCTGTGGGTTCCCGAAATCCAATCATTCTGGCATTAGCCTTCGCGGGAGTGTTTGGAAGTTTTTCAAGATAGCTTTTCGCTTCTTCTAAATTGCCAAGATAACTTTCAATTGCAGCAAGACACCTGAGACCTCTTTCTGTGTTCTGGGCTCGGAGAGCTTCTTCTCTGGCTTCTTCAAAGTTTTTTTGTCTATATAGCGCCCATCCCTTAAAAGCATGCAGCTCTTCTGCTTCTTCAAAAGAAAGATGTTCAGCCTCCAAAATAGCATTAACTTTCAAAATAGCATTAACTTTTTGGATAACTTCTGCTGTTTTTCCTTGATTAAGGAAATTGTCAAGTTGTTCTATCGCCCGCTTGAGAGCTTTTTTGTTCAATTCAATACGACCTCTTTTAATTTGTATTTTTTTATTTGACTCATGTTTTTTATTTATGTTTTACTTCATGAAGTCACAGAAACTCACAATGTTTGCAAACTTATGCGACTTAGTGAGACATGTTTATCAAAAAACATTCCATTATAGTTCTTTTTATTTAAGAAGTCAATGATTTAAGATTGACCTTAAGATTGACATACAATGATGCTAAGATTATAATCGGCTTATCAACCAAAAAAATCAGGAGGCTGAGAAATATATGGCTCGAGAATTAGGTATCTCAAGTGAAGAATTTCTGGCCAAAACATTACAAACGGCTCAAAGATTTGGAATTAAAGGAGAAGTGCTAGAAACAATCTCTTATATCCATCAAATAGTAACAATCCCTCGTGAAAAAGAAAGGAAGGAACGGGAACAAAGAAGAACAGAAGAATTAGCGAGATTTGAAGCTGCCAAGAATATGCAGAATTAATAAAATTTTTCAAATCCGAACGCCGATTGCCGATCCTAAAAAAGGAAAGGCGTTTTTTTATTGTCCGCAGCTCTGCCTTCAAAACCCCACATACTCTATCTCCTCATGCAACTGAATTCCGAATTTTATGCGGATTTTTTGTTTGATGAGACTTATCAAAATTACGACGTCCTCCGCTTGACCCTCGTCGACGTTGACGATAAAATTCGCATGTTTTTCCGAAACCATCACTCCCCCGACCTTTTTGCCTTTGAGCTCGGCTTGCTCGATCAGCCAGCCGGCAGGCACCGTATTGTTTTTGCAGGCATTCTCTAATTGCGGACACCTCTGCATAAGTTTATTTTTTTGTTCTTCTCTTAACACGGGATTTTTGAAGATGCTGCCGACATTGGGATATTCGAGAGGCTGTTTTTGCCTTCGATTTTCCAGATTTTTCTCAATCTCTTTTTTAAGCTCCTCGCCATCCTCTTTTGGCAAGAGCAAGGTCGCGCCCAGGATTGCGAAATTTTTCGTGTCTTTGAAAATACTTTTTCGATAGGCAAACCCGCATTCCTCTTTCGCCATATTTCGCAGGGCGTAGTTTTCCAAATATTTTTCCGGAGAGAATTTCATTTCCAAAACTCTTACCGCCTTTATCGTTTCGCCGATGTCGTGTCCGTTCGCGCCGGCGTTGTTGCAAATTGCGCCGCCGAGTGTTGCCGGGATGCCCGCCGCCCATTGCAATCCGCCGATGCCGTCTTTTTGAAAATCCAGCGCAAGTTTCGTGAGAAGATTTCCCGCTCCCAAGCGCGCTGTCATCCCCTCTTCCGTTTCTTCGGTCGCAGTGTCTCTGTTTTCGATTTTCAGTACCAGCCCGTCAAAGCCTTTGTCGGCTATGAGCAGATTGCTTCCCCTGCCGAGGATGAAAACGCGCAATTTATTTTCAATGGCGAAGTCGAGCGCCTCTCCCGTTTCTTTTTCATTTCGCGCCGCGCAAAAATATTTTGCTAGGCCGCCTATCTTGAAAGTGGAATAGGGTTTCAGGGAAATGTTTTCTTTGATGTTTTCCGGCAGATTTTTTATTTCCATATGGTTTGGGGTTAAGCTGCTATGATGTTATTATTTTAAGCTATTTTTTCGGTGTTGTCACTTTTGACCGCTAAAAACTTTTTCTTCGCAGTTGCGCGTAAAAGGAAAATTGAGTCGGGCTTTAATGCGTATTTTCGCCCCGTCGCAATAAATTTTGATAAAAATCATAAAAAGTATTATAATACCATCAAATCTATAAAACAAAATTAAGCGTAAAAAAATGAGCAAAAGCAACGATAAAAAAATTGAGATCAGGGAGATTGTTTATTCTCAGGACGAAGAAAAGTCCTTTGGCGATGTCTTCATTTACGAGCCCGAAAATGTCGAGGAGCAAAATCTGGGGAATCTTTTTATTGTCGGGGACTTGAAGGATTTGCCCAAAAATTGCTCTTATATAATGAATGTCCTTGCGTCAAAAATCAAAAAGGAATTTTACGCCAACACGAAACGGACGGCGGAAGAGGGCTTGGAGGCGGGGCTTTCCGAGGCCAACAAGACTCTCGCGGATTTGGCCGATCAGGGCAACGGAGAATACGTCGGCAGGCTCAGCATGGTCTGCGGGACTTATCACGGAAATAAATTCTACCTGAGCCAGGTCGGGAAAATCAAATCGCTGCTTATCCGCGGCGGGCAGATTATGGAAATCATCAAAGAGGACGACAGCAAGCCGGTTTCCGCCAAGCGGGTTTTTAATAATATTGCAAGCGGAGATCTTTCCGATGGCGACCTGGTGATTTTTGCGACAAGCGGACTTTTTAATATTTTCTCGCTGGAAAAATTGCGGCAGCTCGGTTCCTCGATGAAGCTGGACGAATTTGCTTCCAAGCTTCAGGAGGAAATCGAAGAAGAAGACAGCGAAACCGTGAGCGCCCTGCTTATCGAGATAGAAGGCGAAAAGAAAAATCTTATATCTCACTCTGAACTGGAATTTAATGAGAAAGAACCGGCGGAAAAATCTCTGGAAAAAGCTTTGGTGGAAGGAGTTGAAATAGACGAGGCGGAAGCTCTTGAAGAAAACGAAAGCAAACCGGCGGAAGCGGCGGTCGTTACAAAAGCCAAAGAGGCGGCTGAAGCGGAAAAAGCCCTACTCGCCTTTCAGGAGGAAGAGCCTGATGTTGAGGAGATTTCCCCTTCCGAATCCTCTGCCGAAGTTAAGAAATCCGAAGAAACGGGCAGCGAAACGGCGGCGGCTGAGCCTTTATTGTCCGCGGTGAAAGAAAAGACGGAGGAAGTTGCAGGTGGAAAATCTTTGGCGCAAGCGGGATCTGCGGCGACTACGGCGAAAACAATTGAAGCTTCCGCAGTAAAAGATACGGGCAAGATAAGCTTGAGCGACATTATCAAGGAATACGAGAAAATGGAAAGCCGGAGTTTGGAACAGGACACTGACACCGACAAGGACAAGAGTATTGAAGCGATGGTCGCCAAAAAAGAGGCGAATACTTTTGAAGATTTGGACGAGAAGAAAGAAAGCGTGCACAAAAAGATTTCTTCCAATGTAAAAAATTATCTTCAAAATCTCAAAAGCGGCAAACCGGAAATGGCGCCGGTCGGCAATCTGAAGAAATTTTTTAATGGCAAAAAAGAATATAAAGTCAGGAGTGCAAACAAGAAGTTTTCTTTTTTAGGGAAGAAAGCGATAATTGTGGTTCTGCTTTTGGTGCTCGCGGGCGACGGCTATTATTACGGATCGGTAAAAGAAAAGAAAGAAAACACGGCCAAGCTGGCGGCGTATCAATCTTTGCTTGACGAGTCCAAGACGAAAATAAATCAGGCCGATGTGGAAAGCATTTCCGGCTCGGAGGAAAGCTCGGGCAAACTTTATCTCGAAGCGCGCGCTTTGGCGTTGCGGGTGAAGAATGAATATGACGCACTGGATACGCAAGCGGATGAAGTTATCGCTAACGCCCAGACTCAGATAGATATAATCGATAAAGTGGCGAAAGTATCCGGTCCGGAAGTCTTGGCAAATTTTGAAAATGAGAATATAAAAAATCTCGTGGAGGTAAACGGGACATATTATGTGATTGATGACAGCGAGAATGCCGTGTATAAAGTTGACGCTTCAAAGGCTGAAATTTCGCAGGCGGCAAAAGCGCAAGAAGCAATCGGCGGCTTGTTGTTCGCAAAGAATTTTCAAAGCCAAGAAATTTTACTTTCCAACGGATCGGAATTTTCTAGCTTCAATCTGAAGAACAATCAGATTAAAAAATTGAGCACGAAAGCGGATGACGTTTTTACGGATTTTGCGACTTACGGCAGATATGTTTATCTCCTGTCTCCTGCCCAAAATCAGATCTATAAATATCAAAAGACCGCCCAGGGATTGGACGGCAAAACCGAATGGCTGAAAAGCGGCGATATCAAAAATGCGGTTTCTTTGGCTATCGACCAATATGTTTATATTCTTACTTCCGACGGACAGATCAAGAAATATTTTACCGGCGAGGAATATGCGGATAAGGATGGCAATAAGTTTGCTATCAAACAGCCGAGCGATGCCATTACGAGTCCGACAAAGATTTACACCTTGACCGATCAGAAAAACCTGTATGTCGTCGAGCCTTCCAAGAGCAGAATTGTTCTTTTTGACAAAACTACCGGCGCTCTTGTGAAACAGCTCACTGGCGAAGGCTTCTCCGACATCAAAGACATCTCCGTCGACGCGGAGGAAAAAAATATGGCAGTGCTAATGAAGAACAAGATTGTGAAGATTGATTTGACAAAATAAAGGTTCGGATAGAAAATGCTTTTGGCTGCGAAAGGTTTGCGGGAAGGTTGTGGGAGGGGGCGTGTGGAAGCAGGTTGTTGTGGGAGCAGGTATTCACCTGCTCCTTTTAGTTTTTATTTCACAATAAATGGCAAGTTAGGGTCATACGCAATATATGATTCTAACCCAACACGATCAAAGCACTTCTCCCAACCGAGTAGTTTTAGTGCTGACCCACCTGCACTTTCTGACGCTTATCTATTGCTTTCTAAAAAGCTGCCTTGTATTTGGATCACACCAGAGATGGTGTGAAATGCTGCACAAGAACGTTTTGTCCCGCGTGGTTCACACCATCTCTGGTGTGATCCGAAAACCCATAATGCAAAATACACCGGATCGTTGTAACGGCTACCTGCCATATATTGCGTGACCCATAAATAATGAAATACAAACTTGTCTTGCATAGTTACGGGATTCCGGATATTTCGGAGTACCGAAATTCCGGAATGACAAATAAAAATTGTTTTTACCTTTTTAATTTGGCTAAAATAAATGATTCAAAGTGCAGGTGAGTCGGGGAATTAGTGGATTTTGAATTACGGATCACACCAGAAATGGTGTGAAATATTACACAAGAACGTTTTGTCCTGCGTGGTTCACACCATTTCTGGTGTGGTCCGAATACAACGCGACAAAAAAACAGAAGACTCTTTCAAGTCCCCTGTTTTTGTATATGAAGTGAAAATTACTTCAAGTTGACAGTAGCGCCGGCGTCCATAAGCTGCTTCTTGATGTCCTCGGCTTCAGCTTTCGGTATGTTTTCTTTGATAACCGCAGGAGCTGCGTCCACGAGGTCTTTGGCTTCTTTCAATCCTTTACCGGTAAGCTCTTTGACAACTTTGATTACAGCGATCTTGCTGTCGCCGCCTGATACCAACTCGATATCAAAGTTTGACTTCTCTTCGGCTTCAGCGCCTGCACCGGCAGCCGCAGGGGCAGCCATCATCATTGCGGGAGCGGCGGCGGAAACACCGAATTTATCTTCCAATACTTTCACAAGCTCGGAGAGTTCGAGAACGCTTAAGTTTTCGATTTCCTTTACCAATGCTTTGAATTTTTCAGGAACTACTACTTCCTCTTTTGTTTCTTCTGACATAATTATTTTCCTTTCTTAAGATTAAATTAATTGATTTGGATTCTTATTTAAAATTTCGTTATTTTTTCTCTTCTGCGATGGCATTCAAGACATTCATCAGGCTGCGGACATTGCCGGCAAGCACATTGACAAATCCTGAAACCGGAGCGTTGATGGTATAAACGAGTTGGGCTCTGAGCTGGTCTTTGCTCGGCAATAAAGCTATTTGATTCATTGCTTCGGCTCCCACGACTTCGGAATTCATAACTCCTCCCAAAATCTGCACTTTGTCGTTTGTCTTTCCGAATTCTTTTGCAATCCTTGCCGGGGCAATCTCATCATCGTAGCCGATGACAACGGCAATCGCTCCTTCCGGTGCAAAGTTTTCCGTGCCTTGAATATTGACGCTCTCCATTCCCTTTTTAATCAAGGTTTTCTTGGCCACCGTATAGTCGACACCTTCGGCGCGCAATTTGCGTCGGAGCATCAAGTTGTCCTTTGCGGTAAGTCCTTGAAATCCCAGAAACACCAAAGATTTTGACTTGGAAAATCTGTCGGTCAGGTCTTGGAGAATCGCTTTTTTCTTCTCCTTTGTGATCATTTATTTGATTTAAAAATTATATCGATTCTTTCCATTAAAACACAAAAAAATCGCTAAAATCCTGAGACCGCGATAAAATAAAAAACTTCAAGCTTTTTATCCTCGACAGGGCTTACTTTTTTGCCTGTTGTCTAGGGATTTATTGAATACAAATACATTTTACACGAACTATAAAATTTGTCAAATGTGTGCAATCCGACCCAATTGATAAGAAAATCCGCCTTTGTATTCGGACCACACCGGAAATGGTGTGAACCACGCGGAATAAAACGTTTTTGCGCGGCATTCACACCATTTCTGGATTCATAATACTTAACCCTGCCCCTCTTGCACTTTGAATCGCTTATTTTTGCCAAATTGAAAGGTAAAAACAATTTTTATTTGTCATTCCGGAATTTCGGTACTCCGAAATATCCGGAATCCCGTAACTATGCAAGGCAAGCATTGTACTTCATTATTTATGGTCATACACAATTATACGGCAGGTAGTCGTTACAACGATCCTGCGTATTTTGCATTATGGGTTTTTGGATCACACCAGAGATGGTGTGAACCACGCGGGACAAAACGTTCTTGTGCAGCATTTCACACCATCTCTGGCGTGATCCAAATACAGGGCAGCTTTTTAGAAAATGGTAGATAAAAGCGTCAGGAAGTGCAGGTGGGTCAGCACTAATTCCAGAACGACAAATTTGCTTGCTTGGTCTTTATTATCTGATTTGGTCGAAATTAACTTTTATTTAGTTCCTCAACAATCACTCTTGCAAATTCTTCCGCAGCCTCTCGTCCGTTGGCGGTAATAATGTTCCCTGACTTTTCAACGGCCTTTTTTGAAACCGCGCACTTGTTTTGGACTAAAGCTTTGGGTCCGGTCTTATCCATTGCGCTTGACCATATAGCGGCAGTCTTGTCTTCCAAAACTCCCGCTTTCGCCAAAATGACCGGCGCGATGCAAATCGCCGCCGTGATTTTTCCCGCATCACTAAACTCGCGCGCGATGCGATGCGCCTCTTTATTCTCAAAATACTCCTGTGCTCCGTCTCCGCCCACAAAAACCACCGCATCAAAATTTTCCATTTTCGCTTCTTTGGTATTGAGGGTAGCTTTCGCCTCTCCACCCAACACGCCGATAATCATTCCCGTTTTGGAGCTGGCGGTCGTAACTTCTATCTTGTTTCTGCGAAAAATCTCGAGCGGTAAAAAATATTCTTCATCGCGAAAATCCTTGCGAGCTATGATCATTAAGATTTTTTTGCTTGGCATAGTTTTGAATTAAAGAGATTGATAGGTTTACCGTAGAGACGCCGATTTATCGCGTCTCTTTCTTTTGGAAAAAGACGCAAAACGTTATGCCCTTCTACAATTCGATCAATTATTTTAGATACTTCGCCTTGTTTGCAAGATGTTCCTCGTAGGTTTTGCTGAAATAAGTTTTTTGTTCTCCGTCCTGCGTGGTAAGAAAATAGAAATAATCGGTTTTCGCCGGATATATGGCGGCCTTAATCGCTTCAATGCCCGGGTTACAAATCGGCGCGGGTGTTAAGCCCGGATGTTTATAGGTATTGTAAGGCGAATCGGCTTCCAGGTCTTCGTTGGTGGGCATAGCGCGTCCGGCGCCGGTAATATAGTTTACGGTCGCGTCCGACTGTAACGGCTGACCTATCCCGAGACGATTGTAAAAAACGCTGGCGATAATCGGCATCTCTTCTTTGTTGCCCGCCTCTTTTTCAATGATGCTTGCCAAAATTATAACTTCATAAACGCTCTTGTTTTGCCGCTTGATCTCGTCGCGCATTTCCGGGGTCAATTTCTTGTCGAAGTTATCAAGCATCTCCGTCGTTACTTTTTCCAACGAGGAATTTTTGAAAAAATTATAAGTATCGGGAAAAAGAAATCCTTGCAAGTCGGCTCCTTCCGGTCTGTCCGCAAGAAAGGTATATTTGGAAAAATCAAGTTGAATATCCGCAAAATCATCTTCTCCCGAAATCGCTCCGGCAGTCTTGAGCTTTTCAAAAATCTGCTCGTTGGAGGATCCTTCCGGAATTACGACTTGTGCCTCGTTGGATTTGAGTCCGCTCTCTCCTCCGGTAAGGACCTCCACTATTTGCGCAATGGTCATCGACGGCGAAAATTCATAACTCCCTGCTTTCAGTTTGCCGCCAAGTCCGGTTCGCCAAAGATAAAAATTGAAATAGTCACTTTCGCTGACAAGACCCGCCTCTTCCAAATTCTTGGCGATTGCTCGCACTCCTTGTCCCTGTTTAACTTCAAATGCAATCACTCTCGTATCGCTCGCGTTGGCGGGTCGTTTTATGCCGCGGCTGACCGAGATGAAAAAGAAAAACGCGATTGCGACAAGCAAGCAAACAAAAATTTTTCCGGCGAGCAGAATTTTCTTATTCATAGATTTTTTTAAAATTTAATCTCGTATAAGCGGAACGAAAATAAATCCCGGAAGCTCTTTCGTTGAGAAATGTTCGGCATCAATTTTTGTGAACACGAAAATACTTTTTTTGACCGGCATTACCAAGGTTCCTCCGACCTTCAGTTCTGACTTGAGCGTTTCGGGCACACTGTCTCCTGCCGCCGCTACGATGATTTTATCGTAATAACTGAACGGTTGCAACGGCGCAGTGCCGTCGCCTGCGATCGCCTTGACATTGCCAAAATGATATTTTGCCAGATTGTTTTTTCCAAAATTAAAAAGTTCCGGGACCCTCTCGATGGCTGTCACCTCTCCCGTTTCGCCCACTATCTCGGCAAGCAGCGCGCTTTGCCAGCCCGACCCCGATCCCACGTCCAAAATTTTCTCTCCCCGCTTGGGCTGCAAGAGTTCCAGCATAAGAGCGACAACTTGCGGTTGGGAAATAGTCTGTCCGAAACCTATAGGAAGAGGCGCATTTTCATAGGCATGCTCTTTTACGTCATTCGGAATAAAATCGGCACGATCAATTTTGTGCCAGGCACGAATGATTTCCGGTGTCCTCAGACTGCCGTTCGCAATAAGGTTTTGGATGAACTGCTGCATAATTTTGCAATTAAAGTGTGAGAATTATTTTCCCAGCCTTCTTTCGCGACGTGCGTACTCCAAAATCGCTTCCCTCAAATCCTCTTTAGTAAAATCCGGAAAAAGCTTGTCGGAAAAAACCAGTTGAGCATTGGCGACATCCCACATCATAAAACCGTCGCTATTGTGCGGTTCTCCCCCGGTTCGTATCAAAAGATCAACCGGCGGCAAATCCTTAGTAAGAAGTTGACTTTTAAAAAGTT
Source organism: Patescibacteria group bacterium (assembly GCA_041670805.1). Classification (GTDB taxonomy): domain Bacteria; phylum Patescibacteriota; class Minisyncoccia; order JAHIHE01; family JAGLIN01; genus STD2-77. The sequence continues at coordinate 76,376 of JBAXYM010000001.1, read as the reverse complement.
CTCCGTCTATCGTCAGGCTCGGATTTTGTTTTTTCATCTCGGCGATGCGACCGGTGGCATACAGCACCTCGCCTATGCCGCTATACGCTATGAAAAAATTGAAAAAATACTTATCGTAATTTTTGGTTTTTTCGATGGCGTCCTCCATTGAAGCTTTCACATCTTCCGGAAACTGCTCTTTCCATGAACCGAAAATATTCACTTTTACTTCATTATCATGCACCTCTCTGCTTGTTGCGAGTTTTTTGAATTCCTTTTTGAATATCTCAAGCAGATGGTCAACTTCCTCTTTGGGTCTTTTTGCTATGTTATCCTGCGACGAACCCCAAAAAGAAAAGTAAGGAATTTCCATCTCCCTGAATACTTCTATTAGATTTTCCAAAAGCTCTGATCCTTTTTCGTGCCCTCTCCACGCGGCAAGGGTATTTTTTTGCGCCCATCTGCGATTTCCGTCCGGAATTATCGCTACATGTATGGGCATATTGGCTATATTTGTCATTATTTTTATGATCAATTAAACGTCTGAACAAAGCGAACGTCAACTCTATTATGATAATATAATAATGTTTTTTAGGCAAATAAAAATGTGGACCACATCAGAAATGATGTGAACCACGCGGAACAGAACGTTCTTGCGTAACATTCACACCATTTCTGGTGTGGTCCGAATGCAAAGGAGGCGTTTAGCTTACTAAAAAATCATATATGAATATGATTTTTTATACTGTGTGGGCAGGGAGGGATTTACCCATCCGGGTATAAACTTCTCATCCCTCTTGCTTAAAATCACATAAGCTTTGCAGTTGGAACTATTCGTTGCATAATGTTAATCCTTGGTGGGCAGGGAGGGATTTACCCATCCGGGTATAAACTTCTCATCCCTCTCGCCATAGAGTGTGTTTTGGTTCGCTAAAAAAATCATATACGAATATGATTTTTCTACATTGTGTGGGCAGGGAGGGATTCGAACCCCCGAAGGCAGAGCCAACTGGTTTACAGCCAGTCCCGTTTGACCGCTCCGGAACCTACCCGAAATACCTATTTAATATAGTATAATAAAAAAAGTTTGTAAAGGCTTGTGCTCAGAAGGTGAAATCAATTTTTATTTGTCATTCCGGAATTTCGGTACTCCGAAATATCCGGAATCCCGTAGCTATGCAAGACAATCATTGTATTTCATTTTTACGGGCGTATTTTGCATTATGAATTATGGATTTCGGATCACACCAGAAATGGTGTGAACCACGCGGGATAAAACGTTTTTGCGTAGCATTTCACACCATTTCTGGTGTGGTCCGAAAGCAAAAATAGGCGACCGACAAATTATACTTTTATAGTTTTCTTCACGTACGATGAAATCGTATTTATCTTTTCCATGACCTCATCGATATCAATATTTTGGATTTTTCTCTTGCGCATAACTACTTTTCCATCGATTATGCTATCGCTGATATCAGAACCGATTGCGCAATAGGCCAGATGGGAATAATAATCGTAAATCGGCGTGAGGTGCGGCCGGTTTTTATTTATGATGATTATATCGGCCTTTTTGCCCGTTTCCAGACTGCCGATCTCGTCTTCTTTGCCAAGAGCTTTGGCTCCCTCAATCGTTGCCATGCGGACTGTCTCTTTGGCGGAAAGAGCGCTTGCATCCAAAGCGGCCACTTTTGCCAGGAGCGCCGCGTTTTTCATTTCGCAAAACATATCCAGCGCATTATTGCTTGCCGCGCCGTCAGTTCCGAGACTCACGGTAATATTATTTCTCAGCATTTTCGCAATCGGCGCGATGCCCGAACCCAGTTTCATATTGCTTTGCGGACAGTGGGAAATTTTCACCCGCCTATCTCGCAAAATCTCGAAATCGTTTTTGCCCATCCAGACGGCGTGGGCGGTTAAAGTATTCTCGTTCAAAACTCCCAACCAATCCAGATATTGCACCGGCGTCATTTTCTTATTTTTCATAAAATCCGTATATTCTTTTTTGGTTTCTGCGAGATGGATAACATAAAGAAGATTATTTTCTTCGGCAAATCCCTTGGCTTCTTTCAATACATGGGGAGTGCAGGCATATGGGCTGTGCGGTTTAATTCCTACGGAAATTAAATTTGAATTTTTAAATTTCTTCATAAGTTCCAAGGAAAGCGTCCTTTTCTTTTTCCAAATTTCTTTATCCTTATTTGCCACGGTGGCAATCCCTTCGCCGATGACGCCGCGCATGCCGATTTTTTCCGCCGCCCGTCCGGTTTCTTTTTCGAAAAAATACATATCACAAAAAGCGGTGGTGCCGGAAAGAATCATTTCCGCGCAAGCAAGCAGACTCCCCCAATAGGCGGAATCTTTATTTACGAATTTATCCTCCAGCGGAAAAATATATTCACTCAGCCACTCGCCCAATATCGCATCGTCGGCAACACCGCGAAAAATGCTCATCGCCAAATGCGTGTGGGTATTTATCAGTCCCGGCATAATAATATCTCCTTTGGCGTCAATTTTTTCAGGCGCAAAAAAACTGCCGGCGATTTCTCGCGCGGAACCGATTGCCGCTATCTTGCCATCCGCAACTGCGACTGCGCCATCCTCAATGGCGCGGTCTTCCCGGTCGACAGTAAGAACCGTGCCGCCATATAAAATTAAATCGACTTTTTCTTTTTTCATAAAATTAGGACTTACGCGATTGATACTGTTTGTCATTGCGAGAAGCCGGTATTCCGGGCGACGCGGCAATCCCGATACCGGAGCTTGACTAACCCTATTTTTTGTCATCTCGAAGGAGTACTCGACTGAGAGATCTGGGAAATGCACGAAGCTGTGCCGACTAAAAGCTGTCATCCCGGAATTTGCGCAGCAAATATCTGGGATCCCGTTGCTAAGCCGGTGGAAATGAAATACAATGCTTGCCTTGCATAGTTACGGGATTCCGGATATTTCGGAGTACCGAAATTCTGGAATGACAAATAAAAATTGATTTTATCTTTCGACAAATATTGATTGTTTCTTTTAACAAGTGTGACTTCTCACAACAACAAGCTAAACGCGTAAGTTCTAAAAATAAAACTATTCAAACATTCCGACTATGTAAATAATCGTTATCCCCAGAAGAAAAGATGCAAAATGAATAAGATTGGTTTTGATTTTCTCCGAGTGCTTCACTTCGGGAATGAGATCGGAGGCGGCGATGTAGATGAAATTTCCTGCGGCGAAGGGCAATAGAAAACTGACATCATAGCTGGCGGAAAAATAATATGCGATAATACCGCCCAGGACCATCGTAAGTCCCGAGAAGAAATTAAACCAAAGAGCCTTGCTTTTTTTCCAGCCGCCGTGGATCAGGACTCCAAAATCTCCGAATTCCTGCGGAATTTCATGGGCGGTACAGGCAAACCAAGCTACTATCCCCACGTGAGTACTTACCAAAAAAGAACCGGCGATGGCAAGCCCGTCTATAAAATTATGCAGTCCGTCCGCAGCCAAAACGAGATAAGTGACAGGCTCTTTTTTGTGCTCGCTGGGAGACTTGTGACAATGATGCCAATGAATGAATTGCTCAAGCAAAAAGAACATCGCAAAGCCGATCAGCACCCAAATCCAAAGCACTTCCGTATTTCCTATAACCTCCACCGCCTCCGGTATCATGTCCAGCAACGCGCCCCCCAAAAGCGCTCCGGCAGACATCGAAACAAGAGGCAGAGTTATCCTTTGCAGGAACGTCTCCTTCATAAACAAAGTGAGAACTCCGACAAAGGAAATAAGACTCACTGAAAAAGTGCTAATCAGTATCCAACCTAGAGTATTCATTTCTTATATTTTAAAAAATTATATTGACTTTGAATTTTATGATATAGCAAACGGCGGGTAAAATCAATTCTTTGTAAATTTATATATTCGTGTTAATCAGAGATATAGTCTTGTTTCCGGATCACACCAGAAATGGTGTGAAATGCTACGCAAGAACGTTTTATCCCGCATTGTTCACACCATTTCTGGTGTGATCCGTATAAGCCATAATTCATAATTCAAAAATACAAACATCGGAATGTCCGCGACCTTTTACCCCAGCGAGACATCAATCGCTCCTTCGCCGCCTTCGTTATATTTGGCATTACAATATTTGTATCCTCTCCCGTTCAGTATTTCTTTAATGCAAGCGCTCAAAACCCCCAATCCGCTTTCAGAATGCAATCCTTTGCCGGTAATGATCCGGATTTTTTTGTATCCCAAAGCTTCCGCTTCTTCCAAAAAAGCATCGACCTCTTGCCGCGCCTCATCTTTGGTCATCTGATGAAGGTCGATTTCAGCTTCGATTGATTGATGGTATTTGTTTATTTTTCCCAAAATATTTGAATATAATAGAATTTGGTTACGATTCTTGATTTCTGTCGCTACTTAATCCCAACTCCTCCAATAATTCCTCCAAGGCCTCTCCCGACAGTTTCTTGTAATGTCCCTCCGGCATATTTTCCAAACGAATGTTCATTATGCGCACTCGATTTAAATCTATCACCTCATATCCGAGCGCAAGGCACATGCGGCGGATTTGGCGGTTCTTGCCTTCGGTGAGGATAATTGAAAATACGCGGTCGTTAATCACTTTGATCTCGCAAGGTTTTGTGATGAAGCCGCCGTCCAGCGTGATGCCTTGACGGAGTTGGCGCAGATCGTTTTCTTGCAATTCGCGATTGACTTCGACTTCGTATTCTTTCTCGTGATAATTGCGCGGATTCAAAAGCCGGTCGGTTATGCGGCCGTCATTGGAAAGCAGAAGAAGTCCGCGTGAATGTTTATCGAGTCTTCCCACGGGAAAATATTCAAAATCGAGATTCAAAATGTCCTTGATCTCCTTTTCGCCTTTTTGCGGACAATTGGTTACGATGCCGGCAGGCTTGTTGTAAGCGATATAAACAAGTTCTTTCAGGTCGCTTACCACGTCCACTTTATCGTTTTCGTTGACCATCTCGCCCAGTTTGACCTTTTTGCCATTCACCGTCACCTTGCCTTCTTCAACCAGCTTGTCCCCCTCTCGGCGGCTGCAAACCCCTTTTTCTGCCAGATATTTATTGATGCGTATCGGATATTCCATTCTATGTTTTTATACTTATATTTACAGGATATACTATTAATCCGATAACAGCAAGAACAGCTTTATATTAAAGCTGTTTCTTCCGTTTCAAAGCATTCTTTTTAAAAAGATATTCCCTTTGTTTCTCTCCGCCTTTAGGTATCTCGAAATATTTTGGATAGTCTTTTGCGATTTCTTTTGCCAGCGCACCTTCTTCTTGTGCAGCCTGCTTTGGTTATAAAAGAAGTCTATCAGCATAATTTGATTGAGAGCTTCTATGATGAAGTGGCGCATCTTTTTAGCCGCTTTCTTTAAACTGAATCTGGGGAAATAAAAATCTTTCAGTACATTACGGATAGCTTTCTGCAATTCCGGATCAATGCCCAGTCTTTCCAACTCTTCCAAATTTTCTTCATGCATGACGGCGTTCTGCTTTTCGCTCACGGTTATTTTTTTGATAAGCTCCAAGTCGATGCTATGCGGAAAAGTTTCCGCCTCTTCCAACTTACCGGCAATGCGCAAGCTCATCATCGTGCGCAGACACTTGTCACAGACACCACAATTGAATTTGCCTTGGGCGTTGATGTAGCAGACGCGCAAATGCTTGAGCGCAAGCGGGATTTGGGCGATATATTTTACCTTGTCAATTCTTTTGACTTCCGCGTCATCATGGATAAAGGACAAACCTTCCGTGCTCCAAAGCGGATCCAAGTCGGGATGCGAACCGTAAGGCATAAGCTGTCCGATGGCAAGAGATGACGGAATATAAACATTTTTAAGATTATTGCGCAGAGCAAGCCCCAGCGCCGCCAGACACCCGCCATGGGTATACTCCCACACCATCACCGGCTCTATGAGTTCTCGTATATTGCTTTCAACTTTAATGACTTCCACATCCTCATTCCGGACAATCTCATCCACTGTCTTGCAGGTTTGTCTCCAAAGGTCGGGATTATTCAGACTAATGTCAAATCCATTGGCCAAAATCAAATAATCGATTTTTTCCGTCTGATCTTTGCGCTTGAGATAGGTATAAAAAGAGTCCACTCCTCCCGAAAAGAAAGATGCATCGTCGCCCGTCGTCGTCTCATCCGGTTTGACTTCCGAGGCGACGATGGAAATCGGCTTCAATCCCAGATTCCAAGATATCATCTTTTTCATAATTTCCTGCATTCCATCTTGCAATTTTTGCGATATACTGCCTTCAATAATAAGATCCTGCCCCATTTTCATAGAAGGGATAAACAGTGCTGCGGCAAAGGGGCTGGCATCGGTTGCGATAAAATTTCGGTACTTTTTTTCAAATTTAAAATATATCCGATCCGTGCCGATATGCCTGATCTTACAATCTGCCGTTAGAGAGACGAATTGCCCTTCTTCTCTTAGCTGTACGTTTTTTATTTTCATACGACTTTCGCTTATTATGATTATGAAAAATTATTCGTTATCCTTGAACCATTGTACGGTCTCCCGAACTCCGCGATCAATGTTATATTCCGGCAGCCAGCCAAGTTCGGATTTCGCTCTCGCGGCTTCCAGACAGCTTCGCATTTGTTCGCCGGGTTTGGCATCTTGATACATTTTTGTTATATCAAGATTCATGTCCATGGCAAGTCTTTCGAAAATCTCATTAACGCTGGTTTCAACTCCGGTGCCGATATTGAATTTATCGGACTTGGTTGCATTCTTGGCGAGGGCAAGCGCCTGTGTCACGTCTTTGACGAAGACATAGTCTCTTGTCTGATTACCGTCTCCGGTTATATATGGCTGCTCCCCTTTTAGCATTTTGTTGATAAAAATCGCGATTACCCCCGCTTCTCCTTTTACGCTCTGCCGCGGACCGTAAATGTTGGACATGCGCAAAATGGTATAATCCAATCCTTTCACTTTTTTGTAAAAGAAAAGGGTTTTTTCCGCCGCCAGCTTATGGATGCCGTAAGGAGAAAGAGGCTGTTCGCAGCGAATCTCCGGTGTCGGAAAAATATCCGTGTCACCGTAGACGGCACCGCCGGAAGAAGCGAAAATGACTTTCTTCGCGCCGTTCTTGGTGGCACTGTCCAGCACGTTGAACGTTCCCAGCAGATTTATCTTTGCATCTTCAATCGGGTTCTCGACTGATTTGCGCACGTCTATCTGAGCTGCCAAATGGAACACGAAATCAGGCTTTTCTTTTGCGAAGATTTCCACTATCTTCGGATCCTGAATGTCCATCTCATAAAATCCGACTCTGCTATCTAGATTTTCCCTGTTGCCGGAGGAGAGATTGTCAATCACCGCCACCTCGTCTCCGTCCGCCAAAAGTCGATCGGCCAAGTGCGAGCCAACAAATCCCGCACCACCAGTTATTAAGGATTTTGTCATAAAAATGGCTTAATTTGATTAAATTTAGCGTAACCGATTATTTTATCACTTTTATATGATTTGTCAAGTGAAGTACCTGAAGTACCCGAATCAATCAGAAATACAGCTTTGCATCCGGACCACACCAGAAATGATGTGGAATGCTACGTAAGAACGTTCTGTCCCGCGTGGTTCACACCATTTCTGGTGTGAACCGAAATCCATAAATTCAAAATACATCAGATAGTACTTGCCTTGCATAGTTACGGGATTCCGGATATTTCGGAGTACCGAAATTCCGGAATGACAAATAAAGATTGATTTTATCCTTAACGATCAGACGACGGACGGGGAAAAATTTTCGTGTTCTCCAAAAAAGATTGGCAAAAAGATGAATATCGACTATTATTACAGCAGAAGTTCGGTTTTTATACGCTAACATTTTATATGAAAATAAAAGGCAAAAATTTGAGTCCGGTTCAAATGGCGAAGGAGCTTTGGTCGCTTTTTTCAAGTGACAGCCTTTTTCGCAATTCCGTTTATATTATGCTTTCCACCGGTGTAATGGCAGGTTTCGGATTTATTTTTTGGGTTATTACCACGCATTTTTACAATTCCGACGAGATAGGTTTCGCCACTACCCTCATCTCCGTTACCGTGGTTATTTCCAGTTGGAGTTTATTCGGACTCAATTCGGCTTTGGTTCGTTACCTTGCGCAATCACGCAACGCCAATCAGGTTATAAACACCGCGATGACGGTGGTAGCCATTACTACGGCGGCAGCTTCCGTCATATATCTTTTGGGCATTGATTATTTTACCCCCAAATATCATATGCTCGTTGAAAATCCTCTTTATGCGATACTTTTCGTTATTTTTATGGTGGTCGTCTCCCTTAATTCTTTGACTGATAGCGTCTTTGTCGCCTACCGTCTCGCTAAATACAACCTTATTGTCTATACTTTTTTCGGACTTACCAAAATCGCTCTGCCTCTTTTTCTGATCTCTCTGGGCGCCTATGGAATTTTCTTTTCTTATACCGGTGCCGTTATCGTTTCGCTTTTTCTCAGCGTCTTTTTTATGGCGCGTAAATTCGATTATCGTCTGCAACCGGTCATTGAACGTGATTTCGTCAGGCAGGCATCCCATTTCTCTATGGCAAGCTACAGTGCGGGTATTGTTGCCAGCCTTCCGGGATTTCTTGTTCCCATTTTTATTTTCAATGAAATAGGCGAGAAAGACGCAGCATATTTCAACATCGCCTCCACTATCATCGCGCTTATCTATATCATTCCGCAAGCTATCACGCAATCACTTTTTGCGGAAGGCTCTTTTCAGGAGAAAGATTTTGCCATTTTCGTAAAAAAAGCGATAAAGCTCATCATAGAACTTCTTGTTCCCGCAATTCTGGCTGTGTTTGTTTTCGGAAAATATATCCTCCTTATCTTTGGGAAAGAATATTCGACTAACAGCTATCAGCTGTTGCAGATAATGTCGCTAACCGGCATCTTTCTGGCGATTGCCTTGATCGGTTCTACCATTATGAAAATCAAGCATCAGATGAAAGAATACATCCTTATTCATATTATTTATTGCGTCGCCACCGTAGGGCTTCTTTATGTTCTGGCTCCTTTATACGGCACGCCGGGTATCGCTTGGGCGCTTCTGGGCGGACAAGCGTTTCTCAGTTTTTGCTTCATCATTTTTTATCGCAAGCAATTAAAGAGGGCGTTCGTGGGATAGGTAGACCTCTTTTATTCTTTCTACGGATTTTTCGGCTCTGGCGATATAGCCGGGAAGAGCCTTTTTCAGGTGTTCGCAGTACGCGTCTTTTTCTTCATACAGTTTGGTAAAAGCGTCGGCAATGGACGGGCTGTCGACGTTCTCCATTTTTATCACCCACTCATCAAGCCCGAGATCTTTCATAATTCCATCCGCCTTATGTTCGTAAGCGATTACCAGCGTCGGTATCTCGGCGGTCAGAGAGAAAATGACGGAATGGAATCTGGTGCCTATGAGAAAATCCAAGTTTGCATAGATGCTCAGCAGCGTTTGATAATCATAGGAGCCATCCAAACATACGGCGCGATTTTTTTGTCGCATCTTTTCGAAGATTCTTTTCTGTACGACACGATCATCGTCTTCATTTCTTTCAACGGTCGTTTGCGGAATGAATACGATACGCGCATCATACTTTTCAGCGATACGATCAAGCGCGGTTGCCATTTCTTCTTCGTATCGTTTCTGAGCTTTTTCGCTAAGCCAGTTGCGGACGGTAACTCCGATCAGCGGACCGGAATGATTTCTCTCAATCGATGTAAATTCTTCAGGCAGAGGGTTTGGCGCAAGATTTTGTTTGCGCACCAAAAAAGCGGCATCCACGGAATCCATTGTCAACTCTTTTTTGACACCCATTTTTTCCAAGAGTTTCAGGCTGATAGATTCGCGGGTGACAATAAATTGCATGCGGCGCAGCACGTAGCCTGCCAATTTTTCTTGATATTTATTGCCGAAAGGACCTATCGACTGGGAATGAAGCACGGTCAGTTTGCCCATCATTTGGCTCAAATAAAGCATTCTCAGTGTGAGGCAAAGATCCATAATCCTCAAAAATCCCGGAATCTCCCGGATGTATCCGCCTCCCACGCCCACGACGAGGTCTGCGTCGGCCATTCTATTCATCGTTTCCTTTTCGGAATTTTGCAACAACCAATCGGGACGTTTTTTACCGTATTTGTAGCACAAGCCCCATAAGATCGTCGAGAATCCATTTTTAATCAGAGAATATAATTTGGCGATGCGGTTGGGGGAATCTTCGTCCCAAATGGTCGTAATCAAAGAAGACACGAAACGCACGTCCGGAAAAAGCGGTTCCATATTGGAATTTTTGTCGATAGTGGCGACTGTTATGTCAGGATTGTCGAACACGCGGCGAAGCTCCGCGATGAGAACCGCCAGTATGGCCATGTCCCCCCCGCTCCCTTTGGCATAAGCATTGGCAATCACTATTTTCATACGTTTTGATATTTATTGATTAAAAGATTATATTGCGCAAGCGTATTTTTCACATATATTTTTTCGTCAAATTCTTTCTCCGCTTTTTCTCTTCCCGCCTCTCCCATGTTTTGCATAAGCCCAGGATCGGACAAAAGCCGGTCGATGCCGCCGGACAGTGCGCCGACATCGTTGGGAGGAACCAAGAATCCCGTTTTCTCATTGTCTACGAGTTCGGGCACTCCGCCTATCCTGCTTGCGACTATCGGCCTGCCGACTGACATCGCTTCCATACAGACCGTCGGCAAGTTGTCGGGACAAAGTGACGGCACCGCCACCAGAGACGATTGTTTATAAAGTTCGGCTATCTCCTGGGAGGATTTATGCCCCAAGAACCGGACGATGTTTTCCATTTGCAATCGTACTGTTTCTTTTTTCAGTTCCTCCACCTGTTGTCCGTCGCCGACGATATGAAGTTGCATGTCGGGGTGCTTCTTTTTCAGTAACGCCACAGCCTCAAGCAAAACGGGTACTCCCTTTTCTTCGCTGAGCCTTCCGACAAAAAGAATGACTTTGGAGTTTTCTATGCGAGACGGGGGCAGAAGAACCGTTCCGTTGTGCAATGTTTTGATGTTTGAAAAAATGCCGGAGTTGCGGGCGCAATCCGCGTAAAAATCACTGCATGCCAGTACGGTATCGACGTTTTTGGCCAAGCGGCGCAGAATAAAGAAACGCAGCTTCTCCGCATAAAAACGCGCAGAAGGCTTATCGATAAAATAATCGGCAAAAGTTTCGCGATACGGTTCGATTAGCGGCAAGTCGGAAACGCGGGTCGGGTCGAACAAACTTTGGTCGTGCATAGTCAGGACTGTAGGAAATTTCTTAAGCGGCAAGAGAATAAAAGGCGAGGATTTGGAAACGGTATGCAAATGCACCACGTCGGGTCGGAAATCCCGCAGTTCTTTTCGTAGTGCCAGAAAAGCGAAGGGATTAAAAAGATGCATAAGCTGCAAAGCCAAGCTCCCCTCTTTTGGAACCAAAAATGTGGCATCCGCAATTTTTTTGCCGTTGCCTTGCCGGCTGCCGCAAAGGATGCGAACTTGATGCCCTTCCTTTTCCAGTCCACGCCGAAGCTGAGCGATCATCGCCTCCGCGCCGCCATGCGTTGTCGCCAAATTGTTGAGCATCAATATTTTCATTCGGTTTTTTGAATTAGTGTTATCAACGACGTACTCCGATATTATTTATTTTACCACATTTTTATCTCTGCCGTCTTTTTATTTGTAAACTTTTGACTGACCGCTGCTGTAGATCAAATTTTTATTGTCGTCGAAAAATTTTGTCGGCAGTGTGTAATATAGTACGTCGCCGTCAATGAACTCAATCGCGCTTCCTTTTACGCTGTTGGTATAGCTCTGATAAACTATGCTGTCTTTGAGAGTGGTCTCCGGCAAGATTCTGGGGCGAGCTCCAATGTCGCTGTAAGTAAGCAACCGCACGTTGGAAAAATACATATCGCTTTGTACGGGCAGGTCAATGCCTTGCCCCTTGAGCCAGAGGAATGCATCCATTTCCCCGCCATGAATGAAATAGGCGTCATAGTAAAAACCGCTGTTGTTGAGCGTCAGCATCGGTCTGCTGCCGCCGGTCAGCTGCGGAATAAAACCGGAGAGGATAAGGAAAAACGCCATCAAGAATCCGCCAAAAAGTACGAAGTGCGTCTTTCGCTTGCGCGCGATCATGCCGAAAGCGGCCAAAAATCCCATGGTAACAGGGAGCGCCAGCAGCACCAAATTCTGCTGGAAGAGCCGCAGGAGTCCGTAATCGATTACGCTTTGCGGCAAAATCATTTGCATCGCCATCACAAAGACACCCGCGCCGCCAAGAGCGATAAACTCCATCGGCACGTCCCGTTTGAGATGTCCGTTAAATTTGCGCCCGAGTAGCAGTCCCAAAAGTCCGAGAAAAATAAAAATCTGCATTATCTTGGCGTAGAACTGTTTGGTTTCATTATATAAACCCTTCAGAGGCGCGTCCAGTGTTTCTTGGATTTTTTTCCCGGCGGGAGTTAACGCAAGCATAGGCTCATCAATCGGAGATTCTTTGTACTTCTGTGTTGTTTCCTTGGAATAAAAGTCTTCCTCACCGGAGTCTTTTCTACTCGTTGCAACCGCTTCTTGCATAAAAAGCTTAAAAAGTTCATCCTTGCTCAATTGTTTTGCATTGTTGAGCCCGTACTTTTGAGGTCCGGTGTCGTTTTCGTCTTTTTGAAACGGATTTTCCAGGCTGGTAACAATCTTTCCCGCCGTTTGCGTTAAATTCTGCGAAGTCTTCGTCACCGGTCCGGTCCAAATCGCCAATACGCATATTAAAATAACAGCAACCGGCAGTTGCAGCAGATTAGACCTTCTGCTTCTCTCGGCATTTACGGCTGTAATGTCCAGAAAGGAAATTTTTTGCACTCTCTTTATCGAAAAGAAAAAGCGCATCAGAATATTCAAAACATATCCGCCCGCGAGCATGGCAACGGCGATGTAGGAAGTGGAATAATGCGAGAGAATCATTCCCGTTCCGAAAAGCACGAGCAATAAACTGCGCTTTCTTCCCGCAAAAAATTCGTCTGTCAGCAACACGAAGAAGAGCGCGCCGAAGAAAAGGAGCGCCATCCCCTGTCGGTTGAGCATCGCCATATCAACGATAAAAGTGGGAAAAGTGACATAGAGAAGTGCGGACAGAAAGGCCGTTTTGTCGGTGGAAAAGTGGCGCGCCAGATAGAAAATAACCACCGCCAAAAGACCGTTGATAAACTGGAAGAAAAATTTGTAGATATAAAAATCTTGGACATGCAAAATGCTCTGCAAATAAGTGGGCAGAATGGTTATGCTCAAGCATGCATTGTAAGCATCTTCGAAATTGCTTATGTCCCAAAGCTTGAGCCGGTTGGTCAGCGAGAATATTTGATATTCCAATTGCACGTCATGTCCGGTCAGAAAATAGCCGCGCATGGAAGTCATCAATAGAATCGCGACGGTTATTCCGTAGAGCAGGACGGCGAAAGACGAGGTTTCAAGTTTGGCCTTGCCGCCGACTGCAAGCATCGCCAAGACGGCAATCAGGGCGATGACTGCCATTGCAATCATATTCGTACCTCCATTGGTCAGGACAACCGCGCCCGCTGCCGCCAAAACGGGAAGAAGAAAAGCGAAAAAAATTATCAATTTGTCGGACAAATGAAGCTCCGGTTTTTCCAGCACAAAATCTTTTTTGGCGGCGTAAGCCAAAATCAGCATTATCAGCATAAATATATCCAGCGCGGCAAGAAGCGGCAAAGTTTCCAACGGTCGCCCGTTCCCCAAAAAAGGCAAGAGCATATTTGAGACAAGCCCCAGAAGCATAAGGAGAAGAGCGCTCAAAGATCCCCCCAACGCCAACCCCAAAGCATACGGCAATTTTTTCTCCGAGAAAAAAGGCAGCACAATCAATCCCGGAGCCGACATTATGTAGGCAAAAGTAAAAAATGTGCCCAGAAAAATAAAATCATTCCTTGTTAGCACGACAAAATTGACCACAATCAATCCGGCAAGATAAATAAGTATTTTTTTTATGAATGATTTTGCCATATGTTTGATAGAATTGAAGCTTCCCCCTTTTTGGATTATGCGCGTTTTATGATTCAAACAATAATTTGTCATCTCGAAGGAGTACTCGACTGAGAGATCTGGGAAATGCACGAGACTTTGTTAGTATTATTTTTACAGTAAGATGATATTTGCATAGTATCATTCCTAGATTTCTCAATCGGAGTACCTCATTTCGAAATGACAAGTATTGATTGTTTCTTTTAACAGGAACACCTTCTCGGCAACGACAAGCTAAACGCGTGAGTTCTGAATAAATCAAACTAATATTTCCCGATAAGCCGCGTCGATATTTTTTCCGATTATATCCCAATCGTATTCTTTAATCATCAAGTCGCGCGCTTTCTTTCCCATCGCTTCCCGCGCAGGCTTATTGTTAAGAAGATCAATGATATTCTTCGCAAATTCGTCAGCTGTGTCGGCGATTTTGATATTTTCTTGATCGGTGTAATTGATGCCTTCCGTGCCCTTGCTTGTGGAAACGACTGCCAGCCCCGAAGCCATAAAAGTCAATACTTTAAGCCGGGTGCCTGAACCTTGGCGAACGGGGCAGATACCGACGGCAGCCTTTTCGAGATAAGGGCCAATGTTATCGACAAATCCCGGAGCGCTGACCGAAGTATCTTCAAGCCCGTTTTTTTTGAGATAATCTTCGGTTGCGCCAATGGCGAAAAGTCGCGCGTCGGGAATGGAAGTTTTCACGCGAGGATGAATTTCTTTGAGATAAAATTTGAGCGCGTCGGCGTTGGGAGCATATGCCGTGCCGCCTATGAAGACGAGTGCGGTTTCTTTTTTATCAAATGTCGGTCGGAAAGTCCGACAGTCCGTTCCGTTGGCGATCAGATAAACTTTCCGGTTATATTTTCTAAAATACGCCGCATCGGTTTGTGAGCAAGCAAAGACGGCATCCGCATTTTTCGCCGCTTCGATTTCCAATCTGCGCAATTTTGGCAACAGGAATTTTCCCGCCAACTTTTTTCGAAAAGAAAAGGTTTCAATCGCGCCTTTGAAAGCCTCCGCCTCCACGTTGTGCGCATCCAGAACAATTTTGACGCCTCTCTTTTTGAGATATTTGACGTGCGGACGGATAATATAGTAAGCCTCGATCTGTTCCAGATGGATGACTGCCGGAAGTTCCGCTTTCACCTGCGCGCGGATTTTTTTTCCCAAACCGCTGAAGCGATATTCATCCATAAAAGGCTGCATGCGGTTTATGAACAGCGCGCGCAATTTGAGAGCGAGTGAATTCGGAGCCGGGCTGACGCTTACAATCGGCAAACCCGATTCTGTCTGCAAATTTTTTACGGCCGCAGCGTCTTTGTCGCCCGCGATGCAGAATAATTTCGCTTGCTTGCCGCTTTTTATCAGACTGCGCAAGAGATAGAGATTGCGTATTTCCTGCCCGCCGACATTGGCGGGAACGTTGGCGCTTACAAAAAATATCTTTTTACTGTCAATTGTTTTCGCCGCAGTTTTGGGAAGTGCCCAGTTGTCAAAATCTTTCGCCAGTTTTTCCCAGTTGAAATTCTCCGCCGCAAAAGCGCGCGCCGTCTCCGCCTTAACGCTTTTTCTCTCCGGATCCTCCAAAGCACGCAGAATTTCCGTCGCAATGTCTTCCAATTTTTCGCTCTCGGCGATATATCCGGCTTCACCTTCATTTACCATTTTTGGCAGATCGCCGGTAAAGCTGACAAAAGGCACAACTCCCCTTATCATATATTGCGGAGTTTTCATATTGCTGGCGGCCCGGGTGGTAATGTCGTCCGGCATAAAACCGTAGCCCAAATCGCCCGCCTTGAGATTCTCTCGCGCCTTTTCCAATTCCAGCCAGCCCGTGAAAACTATATGTTTGTCAATGCCCAAGTTCCGGCTCTTGTCCTTGAAATAATCAAGATATTTTCCGTCGCCCATAAAAAGCAGTTCGGCATCGGGGTGCTTTTCGATAATCAAGGGGAGGGCGTCAAAAAGCGGCTCGACGATATTTTTACGGTTGACCGATCCCATATAAACTATTCGCTTTCTCTTGTCGGAAGCGCAAACGGGAGCGAACCAGTTCTTGTCGATGCCGTTGGGCATCAGATGAACAGGCTTTTGCGGAAATTCTTTTTTATATTTATTAAAAAGATAGCTCGATGCAACCACGATGCGATCGGCATATTTACCTGCGGCTTTTTCGCACCATTCCACCAATTTTTGCTGCCGTTTCGGGTGTCCTTCAATCTTCATCACTTCGCTTCCCAAATCATCCATATCCAGAATGACCGGAGTTCTCCTCAAAAATTTTGCCGCCAAACCCACGATGCTGATCGGAGTCGGTTTGTAGATATAAACCATATCCGGCTTTTCCTTGAGCGTGAGAAAGAGCGCGCCAAAAATATATGGGAACAAATTGATTTCCATTCTTTTGGTTGCGAATTGCCACGGCTGCAAAACTTTCACGCCGTCCAATTCATAAATTTTCTCTGCTTTAAATCCGTTGTATTTGTCCGCGCGCGGGCAAACGATCGCCGTTTCGTGCCCCAACCGCTTAAGTTCTTGAGCGAGGCTGAGCGCACGATAGGTGAAATTACTGCGAACGCTTCCGGATGTCAGGAAAAGTATTTTCATACAAATTAATAATTTTATCTAATTGTAAAGTATTTGGATCTTCTCTCTCTCCTAATCGGGAGAGGGTCGGAGTGGGGGGGATAAATGTAAAATGATTATGTAACGGATGAAGTTAATCCGGCATAAAACCCGATGTCACTCCTATTCCCCAATCGCCTTCTCCAATATTTCATTATATTTTTCCATTCTTTTTTGCCAGCTGAAATCTTTTATCGCCCGTTCCCTTGCCGCTTCGGAAAACTTTTCTCGCAACTGCGGATCTCGGAGTAACTCCCCTATCTTGTTCGCTAAAACTTGCGGATTATGAGGCTCGATGAGAAATCCTTCCTCGCCGTCCTCAATCATATTGGGAATTCCGCCGATGCGAGTGCTCACGATTGGCAGTCCGGCGGCCATTGCCTCCAAAATCACCAGCGGCTGACTGTCGCTCGCCGTGGGAAGCGCAAAAAGGTTTGCTTTCCGATATGCTTCCGGCAGTTCTTGTCCTTGCAATTTTCCCCTAAATTCCACACTCGCCTTCAAATTGTTTTGTTTCGCGTAAGATTCATATTTGTTTTTAAGATCTCCGTCGCCGGCAACAATAAGTTTAATATTTGAAAATTCTTCCTTCAAGATCTTGATCGCGTCGAGCAAAGTTTTTAGCCCTTTATGTTCCTGTCCTCTTGCCAAACTCGCCGCAAAAAGTACCGTGGGATCCTGAGCGCAAACCTTGGGATTGGGAGCAAAGAATTCCGTGTCCACTCCCGGGGTGATCGTTTCGCTTTTGCTCATATATTTTTTCAGAAAATCCGTACGGACAAAATCAGAGGAGCAAACGACGGCTTTGGCGCGCCGGAGCATAAACTTAAGCGCGACTTTTTCATACGGTAAAATGAATATATCCAAATAATTTCCTTTGCGCATACTGCCGGTATGATATGTGATCACTTGCGGAATGTTTCTTCCCGCGAAAGAAGCCAGATCTCCCAGTCCCGGAACCGGCGTATGTATGTTTATGACATCCGGTTTTTCGTCTGCGATAATCCGTCTGATTTTGCCGGACCATCCGAAACCGAACGGCGTATTGGAAAGCTTGGCATCCCGACCGAGACGATATACCGTCAGACCTTCCGTCTTTTCCGTGCGGTCCTTTCCCGGATTTTCATTCGCGCATATCACCGCCACCCGCCATCCGTAATCGCGATTAAGAAATTGCGCCGCTTGAAGCGCGTACCTCTCCAAGCCCCCGCCTTCGGGAGGAAAGTACGGGGCTGTAATCAAAATTGTTTTTTGTCCGCTCATATAATTCTCCGTTAGTTACATATTCGACATCGCCGTATCCGCTGATGTGCGCAAAAATTTTTTCCAAACGTTCCCAAAAATGGCACTCCTCGATTTCCCAGCTGTGCCCCCAGATATGAAACACGCCGCCTTCCTCCTTGATTTTGTCAAACATTGTCATGCCGAGGATTTCCCAATGCTTGTAGTAAATCAGCGTTTTGACGGGGTCAAATTTGGCGAAGCGAATTATCTTGAGCGCGTCCGAACGATGGCTGTAAGTGTGAAGGCTGACGGGCAGCTCAAACGGATTATCGCCCGCGTTCAGGCTGAAACGATTTACGGTGCGCGCCAGAGCAAATCCGTGCTTTCTGACTTGCCGGGCATTAAGAAACGAGTAGCTTCCTCCGGGATAGCAAAAACTTGCCACCGGTTTTTCCAAAAGCTTCTCCAGATATTCTTTTGATTCCCGAATTTCTTTGTCCGCTTCTTGCGCGCTGATTTTTCCCAGTCGTGGATGAGTCATTGTGTGCGCGCCAATCTCAAATTCTTGAGAGAGCTTCCTGATTTGAAAATCGCTCAGCAAATCCTCTTTTTGGAATTCCCGATTTTCCGGCGAAATATACAGAGTTCCTTTCAGATCATATTTTCGCAAGAGTTCGACGAGCTTGAGATCCAGTTTGTGTCCGTCGTCCCAGCTGGTTGTTACAAAAACTTTTGACATATATTTTTCTTAAGTATTTATTCTTTTTGAAAATTGAATACTTTTTCAATCTCCGCGATTATATTGCGCCAGTCGTATCTTTCGATATCTTGTTTCGCCGCCGCGCCGCCATTTTCCAAAAGATCCAGAATCCCTTTTGCAATGCCGGAAGGATCGGCTTTCGTTATCACACCGTCAATCCCGTTCTTTACGAGATGGCGTGCGGCGTTTTGCGGTTCATCAACGGTCAATACCGGCAGGCCGCAAGCTTTGGCCTCCAACGCCACCATGCCAAAGCCTTCGCGGCTTGACGGCAACGCCAGCATTTTGGAAGCTTTCATATATGAAAAAAGTTTATTTTCTTCGACAAATCCCATAAAACGAACATTCGCTTCCAACCCCAAGTCGCTTACAAGCTGCTTCAAACTTTCCTCTTCCGGTCCTTTGCCGATAATCGTGAGGATTATATTCGGAAATTGTTTTTTTACAATTGCCAGCGCCTCGATCAGTTTATCGACGTTCTTGTAGGCGAGCAGCCTGCCGGCAAAAATGATGTCGGAAGATTCTCCCCTCGGTTTTATCCCCGCAATTTTTTCAAGGTCGATGCCGTTCGGAATGGTAACGACTTTGCTTTTCCGTCCCAGTCCGATTTCAAGCGCTTCCGTGGTGCTGTCCGAAACGGAGATGACGGTGTCGGGCATTTTGGACGCCGCAAGCTCCACCAGATAACCGAAGACGCCCGCTTTGCCCAGATATTCACGCCAATATTCTCGTCCCCAGACTTCGTGCCAAGTGCAGTAGAGAGGTTTTCTTTTTATCCAAGTAACCAATCGCAAAGAAAAAAGCGGAAAATATGGAAAGCTGCAACAATCAATCGCGTCGAATGATTCCTTACGCAACCGCCAAACGGCCAAACCGAAACGGAGAGTTTCTCCGATCGATCTTTTCCCTTCCGCCGTGTAAAGAGATTCTTTTTTCATTATTCCGTGTAAAGTCATTCCGCTTTCCGCTATCGTGTCAGGACCGTCCCAAGATTTCATTCCATAAAGATGCACGTCATACCCCTCCGCTGCCAAACGCTTTCCCACCTCAAAGAAGCGTTTTTCCGCACCACCGGTAACATAGGGGAAAATCGCGTCATAAACGAAAGCTATTTTTTTCTGTGTTGGCATAATTTTAGCGGTGAGATTTCTTAAAATTTTGTTTCGAACCGGTCGGATTTATATCATTTTCCGTGTAAAGGGATTGCTTTTTGTTTAAGCTGATTTATCATTGGCGGTCCCTCTTTTTTTATTTGCCGCCAGCCGTCTTTGAAAGAGATGTTTGAATGCGCCCCATCCGTCGTGAAAAGTGTTCAACTTTGATTCGCCGACGCGCGGACGATATTCGATTGGCACTTCCGCGCACCGAAAGCCGCGGGTAAAAGCCTCAATCTTGATTTCCTGCGAAAAAGGCATACCGGGAGACTCTACTGAAATCGTATCCAAAATATAGCGTTTGAAAATCCACATTCCCGACTGCGAGTCGCGGAAGGGGCATTTGAAAAAAAGCTTTATTGTTACCGTCAGAGCAAACGTGCCCAGCGCGTGGAGATGTGCCACCAGCCCGGGATTCAATTTTTCCAGCCGATTGGTGTTAAGAAATTCCAAATCATTTGTCAAAAGATATTCTATCAATTCCGGAGAGTGGTCAAATGGGTAGGTCATATCCGCATCGCCGGTAATAATGATGTCGCCGGTCGCTTTCGCAAACCCCGCTTTGTAGGCGTTGCCGTATCCCTGTTTGCATTCTTTTACGACCGTCGCGCCGCAACTGCGCGCTATCTCACCGGTACGGTCCTCGGAACCGTTGTCCACGACGATGATTTCCTTCTCATAGCCTGCCTCATCCAGTCCGGCAGTCGCTATCTGCCTTATAACCGCTTCGATTCCCGCCTCTTCATTGAGCGCGGGGATGATGAATGAGATTTTCATATGTTTATTAATTATTTTTTAAAACAAAATGTATCTTTTGCCCGCTCTCGGGAAGTTCAACAAACAGGGTTTCTTGCTTATATTTTTGAGCGAAAACGTATGATTCGGAAATAGTCCGGCTCTCTCCGTTTTTTATAAAAACTTTACCCTTGTCCACGGAAAGGCTCCCCTGATGTATTCCGTCTTTGAAATATGCGTCATAAGCATATTCTTTATCGTAGCCTTCCGAGTTTTTGATTGTAAAAGTGAAACTTACAACCTCATCAGCTTCAAATGCAGTCGGCAGGTCCTCGTAATATTCAAAATAGAGTGCGGTAAACGATTCCCCTCTGGGGATTAACAGCATTTTGTCCATCTGCCGATAAATCCAAGCTTGGCTGCCGGAAGCAAAACGGTTTGCAGAAAGGCAAAGCGTAATCATTATCAACAGAGAGAGAAATAAAAGCTTGCCCTTGCCCTTTTGCTTGCGCGGACGAGACTCTCGCAAGTATGATAAAACCGAACCATCCGCCATTCGCAGCGTGTTGTTCTTCCCCACCGTCATTCCATTGTGCAACAAAGCTGTTTCCAGCAAATCCGATGCGTTCATAGTGCGATATTTATCCGGTTATATCCCTTAAGACTTAACCATGGAGAATAGCAGATTTTGCAGAATTTGTCAAGGAAGGAAGCGAGCAAAAATTTGTATCAATCAGAAACCTGGTTTTGCATCCGGACCACACCAGAGATGGTGTGAAATACTACGGTAAGAACGTTTTGTCCCGCGTGGTTCACACCATTTCTGGTGTGATCCGAAATCCATAATGCAAAATACACTCATAAAAATGAAATGCAATAATTGCTTTGCATAGCTACGGGATTCCGGATATTTCGGAGTACCGAAATTCCGGAATGACAAAAAAGATTGTTTTTACCGTTATCCGGCATCGATGGTTTTTCCTGAACAAAAAAACCATCGATGCTTTAAACTCCGATTTGCTAGCTGCGCGGCTTTCGTGCGTTTAACAAAGAGATGGCATCGATGGCATTCGTTTTAGAAGTGCGGATCTGCGGTTGTTGCCGATTGGCAATTGTTACCGAATTTTATCCGTTTGGATTTTGCTTTTTAGAATTTTTCCCGTATTATTCCACCAAGCTTTTCTTGCATAAAAACATTTATTATCTCGCAAAAAGATCCTTTAGTGTCTGATAAACCGGCTTTTTGGTGCCGTCATAGCGCAATATTCCGAAGAAATTTTCCGGCGTGGATTTGTCGGCGCTGCTGTCGCATAGAGAATACCAAAAAATATTTCCTATCCGTTCGGGATTTGCGGATCTGAAAGCAAAAACGCTTTCCGCCATCCGGCTCTGAGCCTCTTCGCTCATAAAATCTTCCCCATAAGAGAATCCCTCCTCTCCGATTTCAAACGCCTTGCCCGGTCCGTCGGTGGGAGCGCCGTATTCCGTGAGCCATATTTTCTTTCCGCTATCGCCGTTCTGATCCATAGCTTTCCAAATGGCAATGATTTGCGGCCAGCCATAGTCGTATCCGGGATAGGTGTAAGGATGCAAGGCCATAATATCAAAATAGTCTTTGGCTCCGTTCTCGTACATTGTGTTTACGAAATTCAACGGCGATATACTGACCCCGGCTTCATCGCCCATATCAGTCAGCCCCGCGGAAACCACAACCGCATCGGGGTTCGCTTCTTTGATTTTGACATAGGCGGCTTTTAGCAATTGGGTATAGTCTGCGGCATCGGGCAACGGGTACCAGTATGTTTGCTCATTGGGCTCATTCCAAATTTCCCAATCGTCGACCAAGCCTTTATATCTTTGCGCGGCAGTGCCGGCAAAATCTGCAAAAGCATCGGCACTCTCGGGAGGACACAGCTTGTCATCAGGGCAAGATTTCCTGCTCGCCCATTTCGGCGCGTAAGTTACGATTCCAAGCGATTTAACGCCGTATTTTTTGGCAGTGGCGGCAACGCGATCGGCCCCCTCCCAATTATATTTTTGCGAATTATCGGGCTGGATTGTCTGCCAATCGACATCCCAGCGCACCCAAGTCACCCCCAAATTATTTAATTCTTGAAAAAATTTATTCAAATCCTCCTGCTGCCAATAAATAAGTTCTCCTCCGGCAGCTATCCCAAAACCGTTATCAATAATATTCTCAGCCTTAACGGTCGCCGCCAATTGCTG
Source organism: Patescibacteria group bacterium (assembly GCA_041670805.1). Classification (GTDB taxonomy): domain Bacteria; phylum Patescibacteriota; class Minisyncoccia; order JAHIHE01; family JAGLIN01; genus STD2-77. The sequence continues at coordinate 53,624 of JBAXYM010000001.1, read as the reverse complement.
TGCAATCGTGCTCGCCTGGGAATTTTCCTGAGCGAAAATTCCTGAATCTTTTGCGGTTACGGATTGCGATACACTACTATCTGAAGATGTGTTGCGAGATGACGAAGTCCGTGTTTTTGCCGATGCCGCATGACAAATCGAGCTTCCTGTCGGAGTCTGCTCGGAAATTGCCGCACCGTCCGACAATTTCAATTGTTCCGGCATTTCCGATAGCTTTGACAAGGCAAAGGTGACAAAAAACAGTGCCAATACAAGAAGGCAAATTTCTTTTATTTTTTTGATTTGGTAATTTTTGTGGAACTGCATATATGCTCTTTATTTTTTTCAATCTCAAAAATTCCAAAAAATATGTTCGATTAAATATAGTCTACATTATTTTCTTTTTATTGTCTAATTTTTCCATCCCCGAAAAATATAACACGGAGTAGCATGGCTTTAGCCTGCGCGGTTGTCCCAAGCAAATAGAGCGATTGCACACATTTGTTCTTCCCGCATTTGGACAGCGGCGCAGGCTGAAGCCGTGCCACTCCGCCAACTTAAGATAACGTCTATTTTTACTCATACCCTGATTTTCTATATAAGGATCTACAAAGACAGCACATCCGCTCCGTTAGCGTATAGATTCGTCTCGCCTTGATTTATGGAATAAACCGCGTTTTCAGATCCGCCGTGAGAGAGAAATTGTTCGGCGGTCATATTTATCCAATGCTTGGTCTGGTCACCGTTGATTTCATAAATTTTGTCGCCCGCTCCGGCGGTTCCGTTGCTGCCGGTATTTACGCGCACCCAGCCGGACAAGGAAAAACCTTCCAGAGAATCCAGCTGTTTCAGGTTCTCCCATTTCAGATGTTTGTAATGATTAAAGATTTCCAGACTCACAATGTGCCGTATATATTTCTTTCCGTTTACGATCTTAACGATGTAAACGGCAAAAGGATTGGATGAGTTCTTACTCTGAACAATGTCTCCGTCGGATACGGTTGCAGTTGTGTTGGTGGTTGCGCTCGCAATATTCGCAACAACGACAGACGACTCGCTGCTGTTTGTCTGCACGGTTTTGAACGCGGCGAATTTTGTCAGATGATTGACTTTGAAAGTAATTGCGCCCGCTCCGAAAATCGCATTTTCTATCTGCGACCATTTTTTGTTCGTCTCGTCGAAATAATAAATTTTGAGTCCCGATGTATTTTCCAAAAGTTCGGGAACCGTCAACAGGACGGTCAAATTTTGATTGAATTGTTTTACGGCAATATTGTTTCCGTCCACGGCGTTGATATTGAAAACCAGGTCAGAGAACAAAGAAGAATCCGTTTCGTTCTCGGGAGTATAATTCTCGGGCAGGCTCCCCTTTTCCACGCTGAAAGTTGTGGTGGAATTTACGCTGCCTTTCGGGATTGAGACTTTAATTTCATTTTGTCCAGCCAAAGACCACTTCAATGTCCCCTCTTGGGAAGACTTGATTTGCAACGGTTTGTCGGCGGCTGACACACTGGTGACAACAGGGGCAATAGACACTCCTCCTCCACCACCTCCACCGCTGCTACCTCCGCCGCCAGAACTTGCGGATATTGTCACGGTAACGGTATATATTTTAGTTGAACTGTCGGCGGCGGTGACTGTGTAAGCTTGAGAAGTTGTAAAATTCTGCGCTACACCGCTGGCGGGACTTATCGTCGCCCCTTCGGAAATCGTAACGGTTGGAACCAGAGAGGTTACGACGGTGCCGTAAGGAACAGTCAGAGATATATTCGTGCCGCTGATACTGCCGACAACTTGCGGACTTAGCCCTGTAAAATTAAACGAGAGAATATCTTTGGCGGGGTTAAGAGCTTCTTTTATTGTGAGAGTAAAACTTTTGGTGTCTGTAATAATCCCTTTTGTCAGGATCGCAGTCAAGACCACTTCTGCGTCCCCGGTCGCAAAGGCGGGTCTTGTCACGGAACCGATATTTGAAACGACTTGAGGCAAGTTGGAGGCCCAAGAAATCACCGAGCCGTTTGAGCCCGAAGAAGGCAGCGGATTTGCCAGCGCCGCGATTATATTGCTTAGACCTGTGTTTGTTCCCAAAATTAAGCTTTCCGTTAGGGCTTCTTTGTCCGCGGCTACGGAAGCAATATCCGGATTGGGACTTACAACAACATTTACCGTGTACGATTGAGAGGATGCATCCTCACCGGCGGTAACGGTGTAAATTTGAGAAGTCGTAAAATTCTGCGCCGATCCGGAAGCCGGCAAAACGGTCGCTCCGGTCGAAAGTGTTATGGTTGGAGAAAGCGCCGTGATGTCCGTTCCGTAAGGCACGGTCAATTCTATCGTATGCTCGGTTTCATCGATAACGCCCGCACTTTGCCCGAAACCGAAAAAGAGTATGGATTTTCCGAGAGTCGTTGCGGGGCTGATTGTAAATGAAGGAATACTCAGTGATGCGCTGGCATTATCCATATTGTCTGTTACCACAATCGCGCAGTTGCTGTAAGTTCCCGCGCTCAAGGTGAAGTTCGCCGTGTTCGTACCGGCAATCGCCTGAGAAATGCTGCCATTGCCGCAGCTTCCGCCGTAAGTAACGGCTCCGACCTCGTCCGAACTGAAAATATAATCGGGAGTCGTGTCTTCCGAAATCGCAGGCACCGGCGCCATTTCTCTCAAGATCGGAGCAATAGTATCCGAACGCAAAGAAAATAAAGCGTTGAATGCATTGATTCTTTTCCCCGTAACCGTCTTGCCGGTGAGCGCGGGCAACGAGTCTCCTGTGTTCATAATCAAGTCTTTTACTTGCGCATAAGTAAGCGTTGGTTTGTATCCCATAATGAGCGCCGCCAGTCCGACAACGTGCGGCGTCGCCATTGAAGTGCCGTTGTAATAGCTATATTCTCCCGCAGAACCGTCTACGTCCGCGTATGTTGTAATCTTTATGTCATCCACTAGGCAACCATCAAAATTATTGGCGGAAGAATTGGTTTTCCATCTGAAACGAAATTTGAAATCATCGGTCAAATATTGATTGGAAATATTATAACTGAGATAGTAATTGACGCTTCCGTTCTGATTTGAATCGGAGTTCAGTTCATCGAGATAAGGCTCGTCCCATTTTGCAATTTCCGCAAAAGTGGCGAAATCGTCATCGCTATATTCAAGCGCCATATAATCGGTCCAGGAATTCAGACTGTATTCCGTGTCGCATCTCGCCCAAAAGCCAACGCTCGCTTCTCTGGTCGAGCTGAGATTGTAGGCAGGAGAAGTTACGAAAGTATTTGCGTTACTCACATAAGAGCCCCTTGCCAAATCGCCATACAACACCTTGCCCCAAACGCCACCAAGATCATAAGTCCCCCACCCGTTGCTCGTCTCTCCTCCACCGGTCCAGCCATTGGGAAGAGACGGAGCTGTGACAGTTTCAAAAGTTTCATCGGACGCAGTGGTACCTGTAATATCAGCCGACCCCGATGCGGTAGATCCGGAAACCGTGCTGTAAATATTTACTCCCGGTGCGCCGACATCAATATAGTTGGCGCCATAGTCGGAAAACGAGGCAAGCGCGTCCGTTTGATTTGTTGCGGCCACGCTTATGACATTATCCAAGCCTGCCCAACAAGAAGTCGCATGCCCATAATCGGCGGGAGAATCGAAATAAGAAGATCCGTCGTGATTCTGCGCGCTGTTTCCCGCTGCCGTAATGAACAGCCCGTCGAAACTGTCAATGGCGTTATAAAGAGCCTGGTCGATAGCCGCACTGCAACCGGTTGCGCCTCCTCCCCAGCTTGCATTGATTACTTTCGCCCCATTTTGCCCCGCAAAGCTGATGCTTTTTACAATCTCATCAGTGGTCAGAGAAGTTTTCAGTGCCATTATTTTTGCTTGCGGCGCCACTCCGACAATTCCCGCGCCATTATTTTTTTCCGCCGCAATAGTCCCTGCGACATGAGTTCCGTGCGAACTGGTGGTAGGCAAGGGCGTTTTGTCTTCATCTCCAAAATCATAACCGTGATTGCAGCCTCCCAGACTCGCGCCATTTTCATCTTTGCAAGCGGCACCGTCCCACATATCGTTAATAAGATCAGGATGATTGTAAGCCACTCCGGTATCAATGACGGCAACCGTGACTGATGCGTTTGCACTCCCTTTGACCGCCCAAGCTTCGGGAGCGTCGATGTCAGCGTCCGCAGTACCCGAAACGCCATTGACGGTTTGCCCCGTGTTGTCCAGACCCCAGAGATTATTTTTATAAGTGTCGTTTGTGTCTATCGCCGAAAGGTGATATTGAAAATTCGGCTGAGCATATTCGACATTCGGGTCCTTTTTCAGCTCCACCACTTTTTCTTCCACCGTTTTCTCATCGTTGATTTCCAAAACGGAAATATTCGCCTTTTCCAAATCCTCCTTCTTGTCCAAACTCTTATTTTTCGCAAACGCGTCAGCTTTCCTTGCTCCGGTAACGCTCCGCAAATTTATCCGCTCCGACTTGAATTTCACAATCACCTCACCCGGAACATACTCCGACTTTTGCGCCCCTGCGTTCGCCGCAGAATCGTCCGCATCACTCCTGATAGATTTTAAATCGCCCGCCGTCTTCAAAAAAGCAACGTCTGCTTTCGCATCGTTTATCGTCCAAGACATCCCTACTTGCGCAAAAATAACCCCCGGTATCATAATCACGGCAAACAGTTTTTCAGAAAGCTTCTTATTTATTTTTTGCATTTATATTCGTTAAGATTGTTACTTTTAAAGCACAAAACAAACGCGGGAATTCAACGCCCTATTGTTCTTACTGTGTATACTCTAAATTTAGCACTTTTATTGCTTTCTGTCAGTGGCTCCACTTTTATATTTTTTAATGAACCCGCCGCAAGCGGACGAGGAGTTCTTTCGATTAAATTTCTGTATATTTTAGTAAGCAATCCTAGTTTTGCTCAGACAGACAAAGCTCCTTCTCCTGCAATAAAACCCACATTTTGAATTGCTTCTTTTAGCCAAATCAAAAGATAAAATCAATCTCTATTTGTCATTCCGGAATTTCGGTACTCCGAAATATCCGGAATCCCGTAGCTATGCAAGACAAGCATTATATTTCATTTTTACCGGCTTAGTAATGTGCGTAAGATAAGTAACCTATTTTTCAGAACCTGGATCCAGAGACGTTATCGCGCGTGTTCCGAAGCGTAACAAGAATAGGTTTAAATGAGAAACAATACTTATTTTTTCCTCCTCTCATAATGGGATCGGGCGGAGCATTTTGAACGTAATAAAAATAAGGTTTAGTTCCTAATCCAAAATTATTCCGGATCAGCCGCTAAACCTGAAATCGTTTTTCATTTTTCCTCCTAAGAAAGATATTCCACCAAAGTATTGGCGAATGTTGATTTGCCGGCACCCATTCTTCCTGCAATGCCGATGACTAGTGAATTTCCATTGGATTTTAATAACAATCCAATTTGTTTTACCACTTCTTTTAAATCGGTAGCGGGAGTGATGATAAAGTCCGCCTTTCTCAGGAAATATTCTCTGTGATCTTCCTCAGCTTGATTGCCCAGAAATTTTTTGGCCTCTTTTTCAGTAACTCCATCTCTTTTGCATACCCTTCGTATAATTTCCTTCTCGGGACAATCGCAGAAGACCAGGATAGAAGAAGGGAACAATTCTTCCATACTTTCGTCCGCAGCAGGATGCCTTATCCCATCGATAGCAACAACTCCATTGTACCAACCAAGGTCTGGCAGATTTCTCATCATCCAAGGAATGGACTCCGAGTGAGGTATTCCTTCTTCAAGCATTCTTGCACTCTCTCTGTGCAAATTTTCCCGGTTAGGCTCTATTCCTCGTTGTTCAAGCCTATTTCTTAGTATGTCTCCAAATGAAACAACTTAATTTCTATCTTCTCAGTTCTCATGCTTATAGGATGGCACAATATATCACGTATGTCAAGCCTAGAGACAAAATCATGCAAGCAAAATCTCCCAGCATTCCTTTGTATAAGGAGAAACATTCTGTGGAATGTCTTCAAGACTAAACCATTTCATTTCTTCATTCTTCTCGAGTTCCATATTCCTCGCTTCTTCTTTGGTTTGCGCTGAGAAGTTAAGAGCCAGCCAATGTTTTTCGTCTTTGATGTAGTCGTTATAATTTAATAACTTTATATCGGAAATGTTAATTCCCAATTCTTCCATAATCTCTCTTTCAAGTCCTTCCTCGCATGTTTCTCCGAATTCCAAGGTTCCGCCGGACATTGACCAAATGCCTTCATAATCTTTCCCCCTCTTTTCTGAGGATTTGGCTTTAGTCAAAAGTATTTCTCCTTTTCCATTTTTTATTAAAGCAAAAACACCAATCCCAATAAAGTCCTTCCCGGATTTCAACATATTTTCCATAAAAAAATTGTTATCTACTGATATATTATCAGGACTTACGCGTTTGAACTATATAAAATCACTTTTTTATAATTCCCGCATTGATACATTCCTTTTGTCATCTTTGTAAAGATCCCTTGTATACAGTTAAACAAGTAATCAAGGGATTCTTACCAGAATGACAAAAGGTCGGTTCTATCGCGAAAAAGAAAGTATTGAAGATTGAGAAAATTTTAAGTATTCGCAACTCCCTGCAATGTCCGCAGGACTTGCAGGGTAACCTTATAGGGAAAGTTTGAAAACCGCAGGTTTTCATTCGGATAAATAAATACCGCTGGACGCCCAGTGCTGTCCGGTACTCCGGTCGCACAGGGTTCTTCACATGCGTAAGTCCTATTTTTATTATATATTTTTGAAAGAAAAAATCAATCTTATATAAAACATAAAAAACAAAGAACAGCGCCTCACGACACTGTCCTTTCCCTGATGCAGGAGCTGAGGGAATCGAACCCCCGCCGTCGGTTTTGGAGACCGAAGTTCTACCTCTAAACTAAGCTCCCATAGTTTCAAATACTTATTTATTGTAGCTGAAAAGATTATAAAAGTAAATGACTGCGGCGCGAGGAAAAAGGAATTAAGACGTCATACGGAGTAGCATGGCTTTAGCCTGCGCGGTTGTCCCAAGCCACAAAATCTCGTATACGTTTATTTTCTCCGCATGGAATAGCTACGCAGGCTGAAGTCTGCTATTACGCCACTTAACGAAACATTTATTTGGCACCGTCATCCTTCAAAAATCTTTCTACTCCCTCCAAAAATCCTCCAGTGAAATATTTCGAAGCAGATTCGGATTTGAGGTCCAGCCATTTATATCCGCTATGCTCTTCTGAAATCCGAATTTTTCCTCCATGATATTTGGCTTTGAAAAAAATCATAAAAATGCAATTATCACGACCCAGTGTCTCGGAATAGTAAATATATTTGCCGGTAGAAACCGGGCGAAAATCGACTTCGTATTTTACTTCTCCGCCGACTTCTTCTTGCATCTCTCTGGCAATAATTTCCTTATGTGGCGTTTGCAGTTCATCCGAATTTATTCTTCCGCCGGGAAAGTCATAAAAACCGGCCAAGATTCCTTCATTAACGCACTTAAGTCCGAGAATTTCGCCCTGCTCATTCTCCAAAATAAGCTTGAGACTGATGTTGAAAAAATGCGGTATACTTTTTGATATTTCTTCTTGCATGGTTTTTGTAATATGGATTCAAGGACTGTCCTTACGGAATCAAAAGGACAGTCCTTACTTTATAAACTTATATCGCAAAAGGATTCCAGCTCAATACAAAAACAAAAACGACACATAAAGGTCGCTCGTGTTTTACGTCGGACAATTACTTGCCCTTCAACTCAATGTGTTTGGTATGTTTGCGACAGAAAGCGCAGTGCTTCAAAAGTTCCAATTTTTCCTTGATCTTTTTCTTGTTTTTGAAAGTGTTGTAGATCCCTTTCTTGCACTCAGTGCATTGTACTCTGACCAGATTATCTTGTGACATATTCTTTTAAATTAAATAAATATACTCTCTCTTGGAGCCGTTGAGCAGATTCGGACTGCTGACCTGCTCCTTACCATGGAGCTGCTCTACCAACTGAGCTACAACGGCAAAACAACTGATAACTGGTAAACTTATAACTGACAACAAACACAAATTTTCAGACATTCTGCATTTTGTTATAAATTGTCGGTTGTTGGTTTGTGATTATCTGGAGCCGGCTGTCGGATTCGAACTGACGACCTACTGTTTACAAAACAGTTGCTCTACCGCTGAGCTAAGCCGGCTTAAAACACTTAAACAGTATAAACTACTTTTTTTATTTTGCCAACCCTTTTCCAAAATGCTACTTGCCTTTCTTTTTCATCTTTTCCATAAGCTCAATAGCCTTCTGTTTGGCTTTGGTGTAAGAGGGGTCAATCTTCACAATCTGGCGAAAACACGCCAGGGCATCCTCGTAATTGCGACGCTTGGAATAAATAAGTCCCAACCGCCAATAAGCCTTAATGTCCGCAGGATCTTTCATGAGAATCTCAATGCACTCTTGCTCTCTTTTGGTTCTGACCTTTTCTTCGTCGGCGCTCTCTGCCGTGCCTATATTGTTTTCCTCATCCTTTTCATTCTTTTCGCTCGCTTCAGTCATAACCGCCTCGAAAGATTCTATCTCCTCCGGTTTTTCCATCTCATCTTGGATATTGGCAATATCTTCTTTTGCAACAGTTTCTTTTCTTGCATCTTCCGGCAAAGTCTCGATGACGTTTTCAATCTCAGCAACCGCAATTTCCTCGGTCTCGGCATAATAAACTTCGACAGCGCCATTTTCTTTTTCCAAAACCAAATCCTCGGAAAGGACAAGGGGCGAATCTGCGATTTCAATTTTTGCCGCGTCATCGACGGATGAATTCATACTCTTGTTCGTATCCGCCAAACTCTCTTCGGTTTTTTCTTCCAAGTTCACAGAGGGATTCTTCCACATTTTTCTCCGCTTGCCATATGTCCCCTTGCCGCTCAAAAATCCCGACAGTTCTTCCATTTCTTTGCTCTTGCGCATGTTCTTTTCCGTCGCAGTCGCCATCTCTTTCAAATTTTCAATAGACCGCGCATTCTTTTTTCGCAACCGCTCCAGCACCAAAGACATCCGGCTGTCCAGCTTCAGCACGACAATTCTGAGCCGTCGCAAGAATTTCTCAAACCAAACCCAGAAATCCGCCATCTTCTTTTGATATTTTTCCTTATTGATTCTTCGCACCGCCCTCTTATATAAATATATGAATTTCTCTTTCTCTTTCTTTTCTTTCTCGTTCTCTTTAAGAAAAATTTCTTCTCTGGCGGCTTCTTTTACCTTCGAAAAATTTCTTCCCACGATAAATAAGATTCCGGCGATGGAAAAAATTATAATCAACTGAGGCAGTAAATCAAAATCCATAGTTTTTGTATTTATTTCTTAGCTTTCTTTCGTAAATTTTATTTCGTCGAGAGAAAGTCTCTTTTTGCTTCTGTCTTCAAACTCGACAGTCACCTGCCGCAACATTATGTTCTTGTCCACCACAATGCCTTTTTTGTTCCCCCATTTTACTTCTTGACGATCGCGCGGAAAATTCTCCAGTTCTTGGCGATATTGGTCGGATTCAAAGCTCAGACAGCAGCGCAAACGGTCGCAAAGACCGGAGAGACGGTCGCTGCCCCTCTGTCCCATTTGCTGCATCCGGGCATCTTCGATGGAGACGCTCTGCAGCGCGCCGGAAAAATTCATGCAGCACAGTCTTCTTCCACAAGCGCCAAAACCGCCCTTGCCTTTCGCCTCGTCGCGAGATCCTATCTGCTGGAGACGAATCGAGCGCTGAAATTGTTTTGACAAATCTTTCACCAGCTCGCGAAAATCTACCCTCTTTTCAGCTATGAAAGAAAACGTCACTTTTCCTCCGTCAAAACTGAAATGCGCGTCGACGATTTTCATCAAGAGCTTGCGTTTTTTTACCATATCACGGCAAAGTTTGACCGCCTCGGATTCCTTTTCCCTGTTCCTCTCGCATATTTCCAAGTCGGAAGCGTTAGCCCTGCGGATAATGTGGGAGATTTCTTTGTTCTCCTGCGGACGCGTATTGATTCTCTGAACCAGCGCATTGTCTATGCCCGAATCGAAATTGACGATGACAGTATCCCCCGCCTCGACATCCCAGCCGCCCGTATCGAACTGGCACGCGTCGTCCCAACTAAATATTTTAGCGTTAATATTCATAAAACCCTCATTAAAGATATCTGCGAATTATTGGATTTCCAACTTTACAAATCTCTTTATCTTTACATTTTCCCCGAATTTGGCAATCTTCGCGGTCAAAAGCGCTCCGACGGTCGTATCGGGATCCTTGACAAAGGGCTGTGTTAAAAGGCAAATTTCCTCAAAATGTTTCTTAAGCTTGCCCTCAATCATTTTTTCGATAATATCGGCCGGCTTGTTCTCATCTTTGACGCTCTCGATAATCTCTTTTTTCTTGGCTTCCACGACGGCGGGATCGACATCTTCCATACTGACATAAACCGGATTCATTGCCAAAATATGCATCGCAACATCATGGGCGAACTCCTGAAATTCTTCACCGCGCGCCACAAAATCAGTCTCGCAATTGATTTCCACCATCGCGCCGGATTTCCCGTCCGTGTGAATGTATGATCCGATGATGCCCTCGGCGGTATCTCGACCCGATTTTTTGTCGGCAATCTTTGAGCCGCTCTTTTGCATCACCTGCTTCGCTTCGTCAAAATCGCCCCCGGTTTCTTCCAGCGCTTTTTTGCATTGCATCATACTGGCCCCGGTCATATCGCGAAGCTTTTTAACGTCTTGGGCTGAAATCATATATTTAAATCTTATTTTGTTAAAATAATCCGCAAACTATTTTTTCTTCCCGGCAATAATGGCATCGGCAATCACGTTGGTAACAAGCTCAATTGAACGGATTGCGTCATCGTTGGCGGGAATCGGATGGCTGATGTGCGACGGATTGGTGTTAGTGTCGGTAATCGCGATAATCGGGACTTTCTTCGCCAAAGCTTCCAGCACCGCCGTCTCCTCTTCGATAATGTCCACGATAAAAACCGCGTCGGGAATCCTACTGATCTTCCTGATGCCGCCGAATTTTATTTCCAGCCTCTTCATCTCGCGTTCGATTTCGCGAACTTCTTTCTTGGTATATTTTCTCGCCAACTCGCCGCTTTCCTGCTCCTCAATAAGAGATTCCAAGCGCTTCTTGCCGATTAAAATCTTGTCAAAATTGGTAAATGTCCCGCCCAACCATCTCTCGGAAACATAAGGCATCTCGCACTTCTTGGCCGCAGCCTCAATGATTTTGCTCGCCTGCCTCTTGGTACCGACAAATAAAACCACTCCGTCCTTTTCGCTGATCTTTCTGGCAAAATCCGCGGCTTCCGCCAATTTGCCTTTGGTTTTACTGAGATCAATAATACTGATGCCGTTGCGGACACCAAAAACATACTCATCCATTTTAGGATGCTTCTTGGATTTTTTATGACCAAAGTGGACGCCGGCTTTCAGCATATCCATCATGTTGATCTTAGTCTTTTCTTCTTCCATTCTTAAAAACCTTTCTAATGTGCCTGCTTACCACCGTTTTTCATTTCTCTGGAAAATAAAGAAACAAGGACAAAGCCTTTCCGGTGACTGCAAACTCTTTGCCACAAGAGCAAAATTAACTGTTTAAATTAGAGATCCTCGCGGACCCTTTACTAACTGGGAGTATAGCACAGACATTAAGAATTGCAAGGGCGGGGAAGCAAAATACCGAGGGGAGATAAAAAACAACCGATAGCCGGCAACCGCGCTTTATGCCAAAAAATACTTTTTCTTTAAAGGACAGTCCTTACGGAATCAAAAGGACTGTACTTGCTATTTTTCGATGCTCTGCCATTTTTTTCTGTTATTCTGGAATTTTGGCACTCAGAAATGAATCCCGTATGTATTTTGGATTATGGACCACACCAGAAATGGTGTGAACCACGCAGGATAAAACATCCTTGCGTAATATTTCACACCATTTCTGGTGTGGTCCGGATGCAAGGCTGGTTTTCTGTTGCGCAAATTCCGAGACAGCTTTAGAGAGCAAAAAATAGGCATCGAGAAGTGCAGGCGGGTTGGATATCTAAATCTGAAAAAAGAGATTGACAGAAAATAAAAAAGGGCTAAAATTGATATGCAGTTCGAGATTAAAAGACAAACCTGAAAGAAAAAATTAAAAAGCAATAAAATGTTTTCTTTCTCCCTCCACTCTTAAATCCGAACTGCAAATCATAAAATAACAGTCGCTAGTCGACTTTTTTATATTTTTTACAAAAAGCTTAGATGAACTAACTTGTCTACGCTTTAAATCGCTTCTTTTAGCTAAATTGAAAAGGTAAAAGCAATTTTTATTTGTCATTCCGGAATTTCGGTACTCCGAAATATCCGGAATCCCGTAACTATGCAAGGGTAAGCATTCTATTTCATTTTCACCAGCTTAGTAACGGGATCCCGGATATTTGCTGCGCAAATTTCGGGACGACAGATTTTAGAAAGTAATGGATAAGCGTCGGGAAGTATAGATGGATCAGTCCGCCGCTTAAATTGACAGAGAATAAGCTTTGTTCTATACTTTAAAAGCAAGGCTGTGATAAAAAAATATATTCTAAAAGTTCGTTCCCGACTACCCCAAAAAGGGAACTACACTCCACGCAGCCTTGTACCCAACGTCCTCTCTTGCAAAATCTCTTGCAAAATAATTGACAGAGAATAATCTTTGTTCTATACTCCATAAGGGCAAGGCTGAGGTAGAAAACCCATAATTACCTCCGTGAGTCATTACTGCAAAAACTCCAGAAATTACAGCCTTGCCTACAAAACCCCTCCTCAAAAGCGCAAAAACGCCCCCTCTTGCAAAATTCCAAAATCTCTGTTAGAATGCATTTGCAAGCAAGAAAGGCGGTTTTTTATTTTAAAATAATCTAATTTATACGGAAATAATATGAAAAAAGATATCCACCCAAAGTATCAGGAATGTGCCGTGAAGTGTATTTGCGGCAATACTTTCGTGACCAAATCCACTCTTTCCGAGATCAAGGTCGAAGTTTGTGGCGCTTGCCACCCTGTTTATACCGGCAAACAGAAAGTTGTCGACTCTACCGGGCGCGTTGATCGCTTCAAGAAATTGCTGGAAAAAAAGCAAGAAGACGTCGTGTCCAAAAAAGTGAAGAAGGAAAAGAAAGCTTTGGCGAAAAAAGAAAAGGACGCCGAGAAATAGCTGCGTTTTTGCATATATCCAAACCCCATTTTTTGATGGGGTTTTATGTATCTAAAATATAAATATGAAAGAAAAATTGGAACAAATTAAAAAAGACTTTGAAGGCATTATGTCCGAATTGAGCAAGCCCGATGTCGCTTCCGACATGGAAAGATTTAAAAAACTCAGTAAAGAACAAAGCAAATTGAAAGAAATCGTTGCAAAATACGACGAACTGATAAAAGTGGAAAAAAGCATCTCTGAAAACGAAGAAATTTTGGCCGCGGAAACCGATGAGGAATTACTGGCAATGACCAAAGAAGACAATGAGAAGCTTTTGGTTCGAAAAGAGAATTTGGAAAAAGAGCTGGAAGCTATGCTTATCCCCAAAGATCCGCGCGACGAAAAAGACGTCATTGTGGAAATCCGCGCCGGAGCGGGCGGAGACGAAGCCGGATTGTTTGCCGCCGATCTCTTCCGAATGTATGGTTTTTACGCGGAAAAGAAAGGATGGAAAACCGTAGTTTTGAATTCCAGCATCAACGATGTGGGCGGATTCAAAGAAGTTATTTTTGAAATCGACGGACAAGACGTGTTTGGCAAAATGAAATACGAAAGCGGCGTCCATCGCGTCCAGCGCGTACCGAAAACGGAAAAACAAGGACGGGTGCAGACCTCGACCGCAACCGTGGTAGTGCTTGCACAGGCGGAAGAATCCGACATTGAGATTCGCAACGAGGATATCAGAATCGACGTTTTCCGCTCAAGCGGACCGGGAGGGCAAAGCGTCAACACCACTGATTCGGCGGTACGGCTGACTCACATTCCGTCCGGTTTGGTTATCTCCTGTCAAGACGAAAAGTCTCAACTCAAAAACAAAGCAAAAGCGCTGCAAATCTTGCGTTCCCGCCTCTTGCAGATGGAAGAAGAAAAGCGCGAGAAGGAAGCAACCGACGCGCGACGCACCCAAATCGGCACGGGAGACCGCAGTGAAAAGATCCGCACCTACAATTTCCCCCAAGACCGCATCACCGACCACCGCATCAAAGAAAGCTGGCACGAGATTGAGAACGTGCTGGCGGGAAATCTGGACGAAATTATCGAAGCATTGATCCAGGCGGACATTGCGAAGAAGAAGGAAATAAAATGATTATAATGAGGTACAAAAAACAGACTTTTAAAGAGTCTGTTTTTGTATTTTCTCTGTTACCTTGTATCCCGGGACTTCGTTGCTGTGGAATATCCAAAATCCCCGCACTTTGCGTAAACGAAGGGATAAATGTGGGAATAATAGTAAAAAATAAAAAAGGCCGATAAATACATTGATTCATCTGGCCATACCTTTATTAAATAACCCCGTGAAGAGCGTCTACAAAACGCTCAACACCTACAGGCAGTCCCAAAATTTTCCGTTCCAAATCCCGACATAAAACTTCTTTTCCCGAACACGATTCGACTTTCTCGAACAGCGAAATTGTCTGAAGAAGACAAAATCTAGAAAAATCCGTCGCACATTCAACCGGAATTGATGCCCAACCGATTGGATCTCCGAATGGATGGACATATGGAGCGCTAAAATTATATTCTCCTGCCAGTAATCTTCCTGAAAAGGGAATACCTGGATAGAAATCCCTTTCGCACACTTCGTCGATGATTTCCGTATAACTTCTCACACACCTTACCTCACAGCCGACATTCTCGATGACTTTTACCCCCTCTTCTATACCAATACCGGCGCAAACCAAGCGTATGTGAATACCCTCTTTTTCCAGGCACTCGATAATCTGTTTCATGAGTGAACCGGAAAAGATCACATCATCCACCAGTGTTGCTTCCTGCACGCCACTCTGCCTTATCAGCTCTACCTGATCCCTGATTGAGGGTGTGCCAGGACGATTTTTTAATCCTACGATTTTGCCGCTTTCGTCAACTACGCGTGACACCTCCAGATTGAGACTGCTACTAGAATATGCTCTGTCCAAAGAAATGACTGGAAGTCCTCTCTCACAAAGCAATTTTTCCAATCCTATAACCAGTTCTGTTTCCGATACTAATTCAAAACTAGAAAACATTTCTATCATCCTCTCCGAGAATTTTTCCCGAAGATTAGAAAAGAAAGATTTCTCCGGCAGTATGAATCCTCTTCTGTTCGCCCAGCCTTTCATCAACAGATAGATATCCGCAGAAACAATGTACGGATTGATGGTTTTATCTTCCATTTATTTTCCTCCTATTTTTGTTTTTCTTTCCGAAAAAAAGTCTCTTTCGGAAAGGGATAGGAGGTGAGGTATATGCAAAATCATCGCGCATTAATCACAGCCAATCTCTTCCAAGAAGAGACGGCTCTGATGAGCGAAGGTCTGGATAATTTTATAAAATTGAAGTGTCATATTTATTTTTAGCTAATTTGATTGCCTTTTCCACTACCAGTTGAGGCGTCTTTTCGCTTTCAATCAGAATCCGCTGTCTCGCATCAAGATATTCCCCTATCAGCCTTCCGCTCCACCCCCCATACCCTTCCAACACAATTACAGGGATATTCGCCTGATAGGCAATCGCGATTTCTGTAAGTGTTCCTGATCCGCCATTGAGCGCTATGACCGCATCGCAGCTTAGGACCAACGCCATTTCCCTGCCACCACCTCTTTCCATGCCGGTAGCTATTACTATATCAACATTATCTTTTTCAAAGATATCCAGCCCCTTGCCGTACGTAACTCCTATCGTAATACCATCCGCCGATTTTGCGCCACGACATGCTGCCGTAGAAAGAGAATCATAGTCTTTTTCAGCTCCAAAAACCAGTGTCGCACCGCTTTTTGCTACCCAATAGCCGATTTCTTGCGCTGCTTCTTCAAATTCCTTGATATATTTGAGGTCAGCCGCTGATCCCATCACCCCGATTTGCATTTTTCTTTTTGCCATTGCTTTGATTATTATTCAATCTTTAATAAAAAATACCCTTTTCCGAAGATAAGGGCTTACTTGTAGAATAGACACGATACATTTCTAAAGCGAACCCTTCTTTTTATAAGGAACATTATGATGTTTTTCATCAATCGCCATACGATTCAAAATCAATTTATAACCTTCCTTACCACCGTTCAACCATTTTGAAACCCTAGCTATAGTTGTTGAACTAAGCCCGGTTTCCTTGGCTATGTCGACATATGACTCTTTATCCCATAGCATTCCAGCCGCTTTCCATCTATTTCCAAATTCAATCAGTTCATTTTCCGTCAAAAGATCGCGAAAGAACTTCTCCATTTCTTCTGGAGTCTTCAACAGCATAATCGCATCCATAAGCCCATTTATCTTTTTCTTGTCCATATTTGAAAACATATGCTTCTTCTACTACTTTACTTAGATAAAGCAAGTATAACGGATATGATTATAATGTCAAGATAACTATAAAAAAACTATAAAAAAAGTTCCTCTCTGCAATTTGATATGCAGAGAGGTTATTACGACAATTAGGTCGTAATTAATAATATGTTTGACAGATTGCTTCCGTCTTTGATATTCCTAATTTGTAAGCCTTTAGGATCATTCGTTATTAGGAACGAAAATCCTCTTTTTTTAGCATAAGCCAAGACTTCATCCTCTGTATAAGAAATCATCGGGATGTAATCGACACATATACCCATCCGGCGAAGCTTTCTTGCTTCGTCAAGAAGTTTTGTTTTTTCTTCCCTGGATCTTGGAACGACTATCGCTCTTGCAATAGAGCATAAATCAGTAGCGACACCATCACCGACCACCGCATCAAAGAAAGCTGGCACGAGATTGAGAACGTGCTGGCGGGAAATCTGGACGAAATTATCGAAGCATTGATCCAGACGGACATTGCGAAGAAGAAGGAAATAAAATGATTTTAGCGAGACACAAAAAACAGACTTCTAAAAAGCCTGTTTTTTGCTTTGTTATCCATCTTAACGAATCCCAAAAAACAAATCCCTATCCAAATCAAGGAAAGAAAATTCTATATCAAAAAAGATTATACTGTTTTGCCATAGGCTTGATGCGCTTTCCTTTGAAACGGTTTTCTCTGTACCATCAACGTAAATTTTGCTAATGAAAACTTCAAGAATCTCTACGGTCCTGGCAATTTACTCCGATAAATCTATCCTCGTCGGCAACAATATTTTTTATATTATCCCAGAAAGTAGTTTTAAATATGTCAGGATAAACCTCCAGCTTCAATAGATCTTCTTTAGCAAACCACCTTGCCTCTTCCACAGATCCATTGGAATCCAAATCTACATGGTTTTTATTTAAAATAGCGTTATTTTTTACTGATGCCAACCAAAACGATTCAAAAAATATATCCTCCGGTGAATCGTGATATTCCCGTAAATACAGAAATTTTTCTATTTTAACCTCCAACCCCGTTTCCTCTTTTACTTCCCGGACTGCACACTCAGGTATGTTCTCTTTTTCATATTCCCAACCGCCTCCAGGAACATACCAAAAATCAGAGTTTTTATTTCTTACCAGTAAAATCGTGTTTTGATCCTCGTCATAAACCAATGCGCGCGCCACAATTCTTGTTTTCATATTTTTATCATTAATTTCATATTTAGGATAATATTGTTAGACCCGCTTGGTCCATACTTCATCCAATGTTTTTTCGAAATTATTGAAAAAATCGAGATAATGGTAAATATGTAATGCTAAAAATCGTATTTTGTGCGATACTGTAGCCATAATTCATAGATAAGATACACTATGGCTACAGTATCGCACAAAGTTCACTTTTTCTTCTTTGTTTTTGCATAAAGCAATACATCGAAGAATTCGCCTTTGCTATCTTTTACCACTCCGCTCATAACCCCCTCCTTCTTATATCCCGCCTTAATGGCAACTTTTTCACTTGCAATATTCTTAGGACTCATCAGAATTTCAATACGATTTAACCTCAGTCTCTGAAAAGCTATTTCTTCCATTAGATAGACAGCCTCGGTAGCTATTCCTTTGCCCCAAAACTTTTCTTCAACAAAATAATTGATTTCGCCAACATAGGAACGATGATAATCTATTTTAATGCCGATATTGCCTACTAATTTTTTGTCATATAAGATGGCATGATTATACTCCAGCCCCCTTTTTTTTCTTTTTTTTATTAAAAGTTTTTTATAAGCCTCAAGCGACAGGGGCTTCACGAAATAAACAAAATTCGGATTGTCTACAATTTCATAAATCCTCTTAGCATCCGAAAAACGTAAATTTCTTAACTCGGTTTTTGGCATAAATATTTTTCATTTAATAATATAAAAGCACCAATACAATAACACTTTGATTGTTTTTATTATTCTGGTTTATATCCTTTTGTTAGAATTCTTGTTTATATTATAACCTTTTTAACGAAAAAGTGAATAAAAAAACGGTAATATCTATCAGATACTACCATGGTTCCCAAAGGTTCCATTAAGAGATCAGTCAAAATTAATCTGCAATTGGAATTCATTAAACATTGGGATTATTTTATTATGGATAAACTTGTAGATCTCACATGCCGATTCATCTTTTGCGAATAAAGAGCCCGTCTTTGAAAGCGCCATCCTGCGACACCCAGTACCACATAAATACAGGTACTCGCAATCAATGCATTCCTTTACATATGAGACTTTTATCTGCTTTACTTTCTGCATTTTTTCCGAATACCAAATTTCTCCTATTGAATCTTGTTGCAAGTTACCGATTACTAGATTAGTAAACGCAGTGCATGCAACAACATCACCATTTGGCTTAACCGCTAAAGCCTGCTTTTTATACTCGCAACATAAAGAATCTTTCTTAAATGTATTGATTTTCCTTCCTTTTATCACGGATGTCCGGAAAAACGACTCAATTTGAATATCCATATCAGAAATTAATTTTCCTTCTTCCAGATACCAGAATATGAATTTCTCATATTCAGACAAAACCTCCCCTACATTAATCTTTAATTTATCGTAATTTTCCGTAAAGGAGCCTTGGTCCCTTGGCAATGACACTCTCCATCTGTAAATTCCAAGCTCTGAGCGTGACACATTCTTGCGGTAAATTTCTATCCTGAAAGGCAATTCTCTTTCGAACAAAAAGGCATATTGCTTTAAATCGCCATATTGATTATAATAGCTGTATAGGAGGCTTTTATTAATAATAATCATATGCTCGACACCAAAACGATTAGGGAATTCTTTCCTTCCATACAATCGGGAAGGCTTATCTCCAACAATGCCGCAAGTACGCAAGTCCCCGTTCAGTTGTTGGATTTGCTGACAGAGATTGTCACCGGTTACGAAAATGTCCACCGCGGACAGTCTCAGGCCTCAATGTCTATGACGAAAATGTTTGAATCCTCTTACGACACCATAGCGCAATTTATCGGAGCGCCGAGCAAAAGAAATATAGTTTTATACAGAAACACCACGGAAGCGATCAACTCCGTGATGTATTCCTTGATGACCGAATTCAAAGACGGTGACAACGTGGTCACGACTCATATGGAGCACAACTCGAACTTTATCCCTTGGTACGGAATGTCAAAAGAGATATTGCCGAGGTTTGGCGTCAACGTAGAATACAGACTTGTAAAATTTGACAAGGAGACGGGGAAGCTTGACATGGATCATTTAAAATCTCTGGTGGACAACAGAACGAAAATAGTTTGTTGCACGGGAGCTTCGAATTTTTTGGATACCAAAAATCCGATTAAAGAAATTCGAAAGATAGCCGATGCCAGCGGATATGAACAACCGAACGGAATGAAAAAATCTTATTTTCTGCTTGACGGAGCGCAGACTGTCCCCAATATTTATATCGACGTAAAAGAATTGGATGTGGATTTTCTTGCATGGTCTTTTCATAAAATGCTTGCGCCTTTTGGTGTTGGCGCGCTGTATGCCAGGGAAGAAATATTGCAAGGCATGAGACCGTTTCTTTATGGAGGGGATATGATTGAAGATGGATCAGTATATCCGGACAGATTGAAATACAATGAACTTCCCTGGAAGTTTACGGCAGGAACGCCTAATATTTTGGGAACCATTTTGTCTGCCCAGGCCTTGCGCTTATTGATGGATTTCTCCCTGAACCCAGGCAAGGAAGTTTATTTTATGACCGATAAAAAATTGGAGCCATTCGAAATAGAAAAAGCGATGAATAATATCGAGACCCACGAAAAAGAGTTGGCAACAGAAGCCTTAAAAATCTTAAACGAAATTCCCTCAGTAGAAATCTATGGACCGAAGGATCCCGCCGACAGAACTTCTTTGCTTTCCTTTAATTGTCCCGGCATCAGCCCTTACAAACTTGCTGAAGAATTAAATAAATTCGGAGTGGAATCCAGAGCCGGATGCCATTGCGCCTCTTTGGCGCATCGTTATTATGATATGAAGCCTATTATAGCGAGTTGCAGACTGAGTTTCTATGTCTATAATGATCTCGAAGACGTCAAAAAAGCTTGCGATGCCGTAAAAAAATGCGCCGGAGTTGAAGCTTAAGTTATATCAGGAAATTCATCGCAATAGAAGAAAATATAGGGGGGGATTATCTAAATAATACTTATATGCTTGATACAAAAATAATTAGGGAGTTTTTTCCCGCCATACAATCAGGAAGACTTATTACCAATAACGCAGCAAGCACCCAAATCCCCATCCAATTACTGGATTTATTAGATAAGCTTGCTGTCGGATACGAGAGTGTCCATCGAGGACAATCTCAAGCCTCAATGGCAATGACAGAAATGTTTGAATCCTCTTATGATACTATAGCGCAATTTATTGGGGCACCGAGCAGAAAAAATATTATTTTATACAGAAATACTACTGAAGCAATTAATTCGGTGATGTATTCTTTGATGACCGAGTTTAAAAATGGAGACAATATCATCACAACCTACATGGAACACAACTCAGATTATGTACCATGGTATGCGTTGACAAAAGAGATATTGCCAAAATTTGGAATCAACGTAGAATGCAGACTCGTAAAATATAACACAAAAACAGGAAAACTAGATTTAAACCATTTAAAATCTTTGGTAGATAAAAAAACCAAATTGATTTGTTGCGTCGGAGCTTCAAATTTCCTAGGTACCAAGAACCCGATAAGGGAAATTAGAAAAATCGCCGATACCAGCGGATACGAACAACCAAATGGCATGAAAAGATCCTATCTCTTAATTGACGGAGCCCAAATCGTTCCGAACGTATATATCAACGTAAAAGAATTGGACATTGATTTTCTTGCTTGGTCTTTTCATAAGATGCTTGCCCCTTTTGGTGTCGGCGCTTTGTATGCTAAAGAAGAAATATTGCAGAGTATAAGGCCTTTTCTCTACGGAGGAGACATGATTGCCGAAGGAGCAGTAAGCCCAGAGAAAGTGGAATATAATGTCCTCCCCTGGAAATTTACAGCAGGAACGCCTAATACTCTCGGAACTATCTTATCCGCCCAGGCAGTACGTCTATTGATAGATTTCTCTTTAAACCCGGGCAAGGAAGTTTATTTTATGACCGACAAAAAGTTAGAGTCGGATGATGTTAAAAGGGCAATGAATAACATTGAGATTCACGAAAAAGAATTAGTCGAAGAAGCCTTAAAAATATTAAGCAAGATCCCCTCAATAGAAATATATGGGCCTGGGAAAGGAGACAGGACTTCTTTAGTTGCTTTTAATTGTCCAGGCATTAGCCCTTTCGCAATCGCAGAGAAATTGAATGAATTCGGAGTAGAACCAAGAGCTGGATGCCATTGTGCCACCCTAGCGCACCATTACCAAAAAATGGATCCTCCTGCAAGTTGTAGGCTAAGTTTTTATATTTATAACAATCTTCAGGATGTAAAAAAAGCCTGTAATGCAGTTAAAAAATGCGTTGAATCTGAATTGCTTTTATAAAATATAAACAAAAAAATAATCACAAACAATATGCAACAATGCTCGATTTATGACAGATCTTTGAAATTTTCAAGGTTTATTTATGGCGTCATAGTTCTAATTGCATTTTTCATTCACAGTAAATGGCTAGTTTTAGCTGTAGGTGTTTTAACTATTTTGGGCGCTTTTTCTTTGAAGCTAAACATCCCCTATCAAATTCATGTTTTTGTGGAAAAGAATGTTTTGAAGAAAAAAGTAAGACCGTTGCAAAAAGAATCTGGCGAGTTGAGCTTTGTATCTGGAATGACTGGTTTGTTACTTTTAATCGGATTTCTATTATTACAATTTACTAAATATACCTCCTTCGCATGGATTTACATTTTGGTAGTTACCTTGATGATTTTTGTAGCCTGCCTAGTTGGTTTTTGCGTAGCAACACTGATGTATATCCTTTTAAAAAATTTTTTGCTCAAGACGAAAACTATTCACACTAAACGCGCCTGATGAAAACTAAAGAAAAAAATCAAACTAAACAGAAAAAGGCAGGAGAGGGTCATTATCTAAACACAAAATGTTGGTTGGTAAAGAATCTCAATTATCCTCCTTATAGACGCTGTCAATATTGCGAACTCAAATTCCGCAGCTGTTTATTTATGCGCTATCAAATAATCAGTCTCGTTTTAATATGTTTTTCTTTTCTTTTAATTTACCTATTCGAAAAAACGGTTCCCGCTCCTGTCATAATAATCGTTTTTACTATGGTTATTGTTTACGGATATTATTTTAACGGCAGCACCGAAAAGATTATTAAGGCTAATTTTCTCGAGAAGAAAGCGAAGAATGACCTGAAAAAGTTTTCAAAGAAGCTCGAGGAGAGAGTTGAGGAACAGACAAGGGACATAACGAAAAAAAATCAGCACTTAGAGGAGCTGTTGAATATGAAAAGCGAGTTTTTGCGTACGGTGAATCATCAACTGAACACTCCCCTGTCTATAATGAGAAACGCCTTCGCGATGATGGAAGACAAGTCGCTCCCTGTCGATCGCGGAATGGAGATCGCCGCAAACGGACTGGAGAGAATGAGCCGCACTATTGCGGATTTTTGGGATGCTTTTGAGCTTGAAGGGCAAAAGATTTCGGTGGAACCGAGCGCAACGGATATAGGAAGAATTATCAACGACATGGTGAAAGAAAAAAAGACCATGAAGCTGGTCTTGGACAGAAAGCTAAAGATCGAAGTGATCAAGCCGGATTTTTCCGTACCCAAAGTGTTGTGCGACCAAAAAATGATAACGCACGTAGTTTCGAATTTATTGGACAACGCTGTTTATTACACTTCAAAGGGGATTATAAAAGTTTGGTTTGAAATCATAAAACAAGGCAAAAAACAGTACCTGAAAGTTTTTATCTCCGATTCCGGAGCGGGCATATCGGAGGAGGATCAAAAAAGATTATTTATAAAATTTTCAAGAGGATCCATTGCGTCGACCATCCATCCGGACGGATCCGGTCTCGGTCTCTATATTGCAAAAAATATCATAGAAAACAGCGGCGGAGAGCTTAGACTTGAGAAATCGGAAGTGGGAAAAGGAACTACGTTCAGTTTTACTCTGGAAAAAGCGAAACCGGAAAAGACCGGAAAAAACAGCGGCATTAAAACTCATGTAGCCACCGACAATCGCAAAGTCGGCAAAGAGAAGATTAGCAAGACATACTCCGTTCTAATGGTTGAAGACGAGCAAGATATTGTTGATTTGTACAAAATTTATTTCGAAAAGTTCGGACACACTTTTTATTCCACGTACGACCTGCCCGAAGCAAAAAATCTTTTGAAAAGCGGCGGCATCGACGTCGTGGCTTTGGACGTTATCCTCAAGAAGAAAGAAAAAGACGGAATGGTAAACGTCGTGGCCGAGCAAGGCTATGAATTTCTCAAAGAGATAAAAGGCGATAATGACATACAAAATATCCCCGTCATTATGTTCACCAACTTGAACACGGAAAAAGACCGAAAAAAAGCAAAAGAACTCGGCGCAAGCGATTACTTATTCAAAGGCGTAGCCAAACCGAGAGACTTATTGGATACGATAGATAGAGTGGTTGCAAAAAGGTAGTAGGGCAATACGATAAATTTGTATCTTGGATCACACCGGAAATGGTGTGAACTGCCACACGAGAACGTTCTATTTTGCTTTGTTCACACCATTTCTGGTGTGATCCGTAACGCAGAATACACTACACACCGGATAATGTCACAGAGTTGCCTACCATTGTTTGTCATTTCGAAATGAGGTACTCCGATTGAGAAATCCGGGAATAATACCATGCAAATATAATCCTATTATAAAAATAATACCAACAAAGTCTTCGTGCATTTCTCAGATCTCTCAGTCGAGTACTTCTTCGAGATGACAAATGGGAGGATGACACAAATTTACAATTTTCAAAAGCAAGAACAGTCCTTTTGATTCTGTAAGGACTGTCCTTATGATAAATTGTTATTTCAAAACTTCCTTCAACGCCTTCCCTGTCAGCGAATTTCCATTCTGTGCAATTTCTTCCGGCGTGCCCGTCGCGACGATTTCCCCTCCTCCCGTGCCGCCGCGCGGACCGAGATCGATGATGTAATCGGCGGATTTGATGACGTCGAGGTTGTGCTCAATAACCAGAACGGTGTTGCCGGCATCGACCAGACGATTGGTGATGTCCAAAAGTTTTTTAATGTCGTCAAAATGAAGTCCGGTCGTAGGTTCATCGAGGATATAGATAGTCTTGCCGGTGGCGCGCTTGCTCAACTCCGTTGCCAGCTTGATGCGTTGCGCCTCTCCTCCGGAAAGAGTGGTAGCGCTCTGTCCCAGATGGATATAGCCCAAACCCACATCTTGCAACACAAAAAGCGGATCCGCGATTTGCGGAAGATCTTTAAAAAATTCCACCGCCTCGCCGACTGTCATATCCAAAACCTCGGCGATATTTTTTCCTTTGTATTTGACTTTCAATGTTTCCGAATTGTAACGCCTGCCCTCGCAAGTCTCGCAAGGAAGATAAACGTCCGGCAAAAATTGCATTTCCACTTGGATCAACCCGTCACCCTTGCAAACTTCACACCTGCCGCCTGACACGTTAAAACTGAATCTGCTTGCCTGATAACCTTTTTCTTTCGCCTCTTTGGTCATCGCAAACAAGTCCCGAATACGATTAAAAATCCCCGTATAAGTGACAGGATTGCTGCGCGGCGTACGTCCGATGGGAGACTGGTCAATCTGAATCACTTTGTCGATATGCTCCATGCCTTCGATTTTCTCGCATTGTCCCGGCTTTTGCATTGAACGATTAAGTTTGCGCGCCAGATTTTTATACAAAACCTCATTGACCAGCGTCGATTTCCCCGAACCGCTGACACCCGTCACGCAAGTAAAAACTCCCAGCGGAATACTGACGTTTATATTGTTCAAATTATTTTCTTTCGCTTTGCTGACAGTCAGAAACCTCTTGCCGATTTTGCGGCGAAATTTTGGAATCTCTATCCGCTTTCGTCCGGAGAGATAATCCCCCGTCAGTGATTTTTTATCTTTCAAAATTTCTTCATATGTTCCGGCAAACACGACTTCCCCGCCATGGCTGCCCGCGCCCGGACCGATA
Source organism: Patescibacteria group bacterium (assembly GCA_041670805.1). Taxonomy (GTDB): domain Bacteria; phylum Patescibacteriota; class Minisyncoccia; order JAHIHE01; family JAGLIN01; genus STD2-77. The sequence continues at coordinate 27,960 of JBAXYM010000001.1, read as the reverse complement.
TCCACCAGATAGTCCGCCTCGCGCATCGTTTCTTCATCATGTTCAATAACGATAAGCGTGTTGCCAAGATCGCGCAAATGTTTCAACGTATCCAAAAGCTTGCGATTATCAACCGCATGCAAGCCGATGGACGGCTCGTCCAAAATATACAAAACTCCGGTCAGCGCCGTGCCGATCTGCGACGCCAGGCGAATGCGCTGGGATTCCCCTCCCGCCAGCGTACGGCCGGCACGGTTGAGCGTAAGATAATTAAGTCCCACGTCATTAAGAAAACCCAAGCGATTCTTGATTTCACTGACGATTTTTTCCGACAAAAGCTGTTCCCGCTTGGTTAATTTCAGCTTTTGGAAAAAGTCGAGAGCATCCGTCACGGACATATCCGAAATTTCCGCAATGTTTTTTCCGCCTATCTTTACCGCCAGAGCGTTAGCGTTGAGCCGTTGCCCCGAGCAAGCGCTGCACGGCATATCGTTCATATATTTCTCGATTTCATCGCGGACCTTGGGCGACTCGGATTTATAATAGCGGCGCTCCATGTCCGTGATCACTCCGGAAAAGTGAAGGTTGTAAACTTTGGTACGCCCCTTCAGCCCCAATCGAACTTCGACTTTTTCAACCTCCCCGGAACCGTAAAGAATTTTGTCTATTTTTTCCTGCGGAATATCTTTGATGCGAGTCTTGAGCGGGATACGATATTTTTCCGCCACCGCCCGCAGTAGTGCGCCGTAATAATTGCTCTCTTTGTAGCTCCACGGCAAAATCGCTCCCTCTTCAATCGTCTTGTTTTTGTCAGGCACAACCAAATTGGGGTCAATCTCTTTTTTGTTGCCCAAACCGTTGCACTCCGGACAAGCGCCGAAAGGAGCGTTGAAAGAAAAAAGGCGCGGTTCAATTTCTGGAAAGCTGAACTCGCAATCGACGCAAGAAAGCTGCCGGTTCATCGCAATCTCTTTTTTCCCGACTTCGATTTTTACCAGACCGTCGGAAAGACCGACCGCCCTTTCAATGTCCTCAAATATTCTTCCCAAATTTTCGTTACTGATTACAATTTCGTCGATAAGAACGTCGATATTGTGCATCTGGTATCTCTCCATATCGACTTTTTCATCCAACCGCAGCAACTTGCCGTCAATGCGCGCCTTGGTATATCCCCGCCGATACAATTCATTCAGCGTCTGCAGATATTCTCCTTTGCGCCCCCGCACTGCCGGTGAAAAAATAGCGATTTTTTTCCCTTCGCCAATCTCCAAAACCTTTTCCGTCATCTGCTCAATGGTAAGCGCCGCGATCGGCTTGCCGCATTTGGTGCAGTGAGGCACGCCCACTTTTGCAAAGAAAAGCCGCATATAATCGTAGATTTCCGTAATGGTTCCCACGGTGGAGCGGGGATTGTGCGAAGCGGACTTTTGCGAAATGGAGATTGCCGGTGACAGTCCCTCGATATAGTCGACGTCGGGTTTCTCCATCTGTCCCAAAAATTGCCGGGCATAACTGGACAGACTCTCCAGATAGCGACGCTGTCCCTCGGCAAAAATGGTATCAAAAGCCAGAGTCGATTTACCCGACCCAGAGATCCCCGTAAAAACGATAAATTCGTCGCGCGGCAATTCCAAGTCTACATTCTTGAGATTGTGCTCGCGCGCACCTTTGATAATTATACTTTTCATAATTTATTTTTATCAACTTCCGTAAATTTTAGAGCAATGGCAGAGGTGGCGAATTAATTCGCCTTATACCGAATTAACTTAATCTGTTACATAATGATTTTACATGTATTCCCCCTCACCCCGACCCTCTCCCGATAGGAGAGGGAGAAGATTAAAATACTTTACGAGTGGATTTTGGCACAGATTAAGTTAATTCGCCTTACACATTCGTCCGAATGATAAGATAACAGGCAAGCATTAAAAAGGCCTGGACAATCAAGATATTCAAAGTCAGAATGTACGATGCCAACCTTTCGATTTTGTAAAAGAATTGCCCCAGTAAGGCATTAAGCAAAAAAATTATCGCCCCCACTGTAGGCAGCAAAAACACCATACCATAATCCCCCAAAAAATCCACTCCGAAAAAAAGATTGTAATGTAGAATAACAGGATAGTCGCTTTCGATGCGATTGGCGTAAAGATAAACCCACATCGACAAATTTATGATCGCGCTCAAAAAGAGCGTCTGCGCAATTTCCCTTTTCCGCCAATAAGGATTCAGTGCGGTAATCTTTATTCCCGAAAAGAGAAACTTATTCAAAATCACAGTTCTCCTCAGAAAAACTTTTATTATGCTTTCTTTCTCCTGCATCCGATTATTTTAGACTAAAGAATAGAACAAACGCCTAATCCGGAAATATCCTGGATACGATCAGACCGACCTCGTGCGTTATAAGAACCACGGCAATAGCAATTGAAACATGTTCAAAAATCATATGCCGAGCTTTTTCATTCTGGCTTCGCGCGATAGCGAAACTCATTGCTGACAGTACGAAAACTCCCCAAACGGTATTGGCGACAACCGCCTGATTAAGACTCAAAAACAGTACAGGAATAACATAGGTCAAAGAATAAAAAAGTTTCGTAAAGAATGTGACAAGAGTGGCTTCCCAAACGTGATCCTTGGAGTGACCGTCTTTCGACTCTTCCGAAATGTGAATTCCCAGCGCATCAGAAAGTGCATCCGCGATAGCAATCGTAATCAGCCCGCCGCTCACCGCCGCCTTGGAAGACGTACCGGCGGCAAGCCCAACCATCAGCCCCAAGGTGGTAATCGTCCCCGAAGTCAACCCGAAGCATAGCCCCGTTCTAATCGATTGTTTCATTTTTATTATGTGTTTTAGTATCTTAAATTGTACATTCTTTTTATTTTACACCAACCGGAGTTTTATGGCAATGCCACACCGTCTCCATTACGAATGTCGCGAAAAACATTCCGCGCCCCCTATATTTTGAGCTATGGATTACGAGTTTGAACTATACAAAATCACTTTTTATAATTCCCGCATTGATACATTCCTTTTGTCATCTTTGTAAAGATCCCTTGTATACGGTTAAACAGTAATCAAGGGATTCTTACCAGAATGACAAAAGGTTGGTTCTATCGTGAAAAAGAAAATATTGAAGATTGAGAAAATTTGGAATACGTAAGTTCTAAAAGCATCAGTTCATTTTCCTGTTCCGAAATCTATCGATCATCGCAAAAGCTATGTTGTCGTAATGATCTCCCACCCTTTCCAAATTATACAAAATCTCCATAAAATATCTGCCCGCTTCGGGAGAGCAGGAGCCGTCCTTGAGGCGATCCTGATGATTATCAGTTATTTTCTTTATGATTTCATCCACCTTGTTCTCGTGCCGGATTATTTCGCCGGCAAGCTTGGGATTATCTTCACTTAACGATTTGATCACCAAATTCTGCATAATTTTCAGCTTGCCAAAAACCGCCAACAGCTCTTCGTTCGCCTTGGGAGTGAATTTTACCTTGTCATTTTTCTGCAGATCCACAAAAATAATCGAGGTTGCCAAAATGTGATCCGTCAGATGTTCAACGTCAGCGAGAATATGCATCAAGCTAAACAACTTGAGCTTGTCTTCATGATTAAGATTTTGCTGCGAAATTTGAATGGTGTATTCGGTCATTTTCTCCGTCATGGCGTCTATCTCGCGCTCGCTCCGTTCCACTTTATTTAAATTTTCTATTTTACCGTCAAAAAGAATCTGTTTCGAAAGCTCCAAAATCTCAAAGGATATCTTCGTCATCTCCACCGCACCGCGATTTACTTGCGCGAGAGAAACCGAGGGGGTGCAAATAAGTTTCCGGTCCAAATAAAAAAGTTGATTTTTATCGAGAGGCTTTATTCTTAACGACATTTTCTCGGCAATTCCCACCGCTGCGGGTATGAGCGGCAGAAAAATCAAGGCGCTGATTAAATTGTAAAACGTATGCGCGTTGGCAATCTGCCTGCCCGCGTCAACCGAACTCATTTCCGTCAGGCGCAAAAAATAGGGGAAAAATATAAGAAAGACGGTAAATCCCGTCAAATTAAAAAGCAGATGGACAAATGCCAGTTTTCCGGAAAAATTTTCGCCGCGCAGCGCCAAATAAACCACTTTCAAACTTGAACCGAGATTTATACCCAAAATCAAAAGCAATGCCGACTTAAGATCAATGATCCCCGCCGACCCCAGGGCAACCGCCAAAATGGAAGTTGCGGTGGCGCTCTGCAAAATGAACGTCAAAATAATTCCGATAAGAATAACCCCGAAAGGAAAATGTACCAAGAATGAATTCACGGTTTCGACCAAGGCATAATTGTTCGCCAAAGCGTCCACGCCGAAAAAAAGAAAACCCACTCCCAAGAAAAGAAGGCCAAGGCCGATAATCGCCTCGCCTGCATTTTTATATATTTTTTTCTTTGCTGATAGATGAATCAAAACACCCGAAATCAAAAAAGGCAGAGCGTACCGTTCTATGTGCAGCGAGGCCATCTGCGTGGCTGCCGTACTGCCGATGCTGGCGCCCAACATTACCGGGACCGCCTCCGTCAGTACCATAAATCCTCCCGTGATCAACCCGAATAACATCACGGTAGTTGTGCCGCTACTGTTAATTATCCCCGTAATCACCGCACCGGTCGCAACACCTCTGAACGGATTCTTTCCCGCCCTTTTTATTATCTCCTCCAGCCGAGAACCGAGTATTTTTTGCAAATTGACGCCGGAAAGATGAATTCCATAAAGAATCAGAGAAAGCCCTCCTGCTATATTTAAAATAATTTTTATATCTGTCATATGAAAAATTCGAAACGCTTGATTAAGAGGAAAAAGACACATTTACTTTTTTGATGCTAAAAGCTTTTTCTCCTGCGATAAAAACCACATTTTGTCATCCTCGCAAGGATCCCTTAAACTTTTTAATTTTACTCACCTTACGCGGGAGTGGCTCTCCGGACCCACTCATTGGGATCTTTGGTTTCTCAGGATAACATTCTTTTTATTTTGTCATCCCGAAAGATGTACTCATCTGAGGGATCTGGGAAGTATATAAGACTCTGCGAATGTTATATTTATGAAAGATAATAAAGCTATTATTGCATTGGACTCTTCTTAGATTCCTCAATCGGAGTACCTCATTTCGGAATGACAAATATGTTTCTGCGCAAAGTGAGAACTTAATCTAAAAGCTATCGTAATATCGGCAAGAGAAACAAGGGATTCTTACCGGAATGACAAAAATATGCGCGTCATTGCTCTACGCCCCCTGCACGATTGCCTCTTCAGTACTGATGCTGAAATCGTCAAACAGTTCAGTCGAGACTTTTTTTCCGCTATTGGTGATATTTTGCTGCACAAAAGTATCGTATCCGGTAGCGGTTATGTTGTCAATCAAATCCATCGCCTTGCCCGCATTTTCCGCCTGAGGCTCGGCTTCAATCTGAAATACGATTTCTTTTGCCGAAGTCAAAACCCCGTCATTGGCTTTCAGTTTCGGCATTTCCCAAATGACCGTATTCGTAGTGCTGTCATAATACAGTTTTTCTTCGGAAACTTTATCTCCCTCCTGCGTACCGCTTCCCGTACCGTTCGCATCGGAAACGACCTTGCCTTTGGAATCTATATATTTCCCCGTCCATTTCACTCCTTTAGGCAAAACGGATTTTATCCGCACATTTTCCACATCGTTAAAAAGATTCTGCACGCTCCAATGTATGGTGTAATAAGTTTTCTGTCCGACTCGAGGCGGCAGGGAACCGCCATTGGCAATCCTGCCGTCGTCGTTAAAATATCCTTTTGTTTCCAAAGCAATAAACGCCCTTACTTTGGAAGATTTGGTAAGATTTATAATTTCCTGATCCGCCGTATTCACGATCACCTTGTTTTCCAAAACAAAATTTTTGTCACTTTCTTTCTCGATCGTAAAAGCATCTTTGACCTTCACCTTGAAACTGACGCTGCCCTTTTCCCCGGGCTTCAACTGCGCCAGCGCCGGAACTTTGGCGGCGCTCCAGACAATCTCGTTGTTTTTTACCGTCCCCTTCTCCGCCTCCAGAGTAGTCAAATCGTAATTGCCTGTCAAAATATTTTTGAGCGTCAGTCCGCGCAACTCCCCCGCACTTTGATTTTCGAATTCCAGCTTATATTCCAATTGCTCACCCTTGCCGCAAACATAATCTTCCGCGTCGTTTATTGTCTGCACAACAGAAATACCCGGTCGGGTAATCGCCGCGTCCTCCGATCTCTCGATATATTTTGTCCAATCACCGCCCCCTTCAACAAGATAGACGGCAACTTGCACGCTCTCTTTACTGTTCTCGCTGTGAAAATTTCCCTTAACCGCCACAACCGCATCTTTAGCCGCCGCCAGAGCGTCAAGTTCAAACGTAAATTTGTTATTTTTTTCATCCTTCTGCGAGGCCTCCACGTCCGAAGACACAAAAGTGAAACTTGCCGGAAACTGCACTTCCACTTTAGCCTTGGAAAAATTCCGCGCGCTTTGATTTTTGAGCGCAAAAGAAATGTCGGTATCCACGTCGTTTTTCACTCCGCCTTCGGGAAATTTCACCGTAAGCTCAACCGGAATTGAAGAAATTGTTATTTGCGTCCGGCTTTCCGCCTGAAACTCGGAATTGAAATTAGCCGGTCTGTATTTCAAAGTCCCTTTTATATTTCCGACATCTCCTTTGTTGCCGATAAATTTTCCAAAAATCCGAATCTTGTCGGTAGAATCTTTTGATATTTTGTCCATCTTCCAAGAAGAGACAGCCCCTTCCTTCGTAATCGCCTTGTCGCTGGAAGAAACGATAAAATTATCCGGAAAAGATATTTCCATTCGGGCATCTTTCAAATCGACGGGATTGTCATTTTTGTATCCGACGGTAAAGCTCACCTCCGCACCGCTCTCAATCTCCGCCGCCGTCTCAACAAAGACGCTCACCTTTTCATTCTCAAAAGACTTCTGCCCTTTACTGTAAGAAAAATAAGCTATAATCGCCAACAAAAGAAAAATCGCCGCTCCGATGATAAAAAGCTTCTTCTTGCTCTTTTCAGGCTTAGCCGAAAGACCGTCTTCGCTATTGTTGTCATCATCTTTCTTCTTTTCCAAATAATCCCTAATATCATTTTCTTTTTCGTCCTGTGCCCGATCGACATTTGCCGAATTGAATTCTTGTGTCATATTTTTGTATGGTTATTTTCATTCATTATACAACGAAATGATTGGAAAATCAAAAAAGAGCGCGCCGGGAAGATATCTTTATAACAGACGCCAAAAATCCGCATCAATCAAGAAATCCGGCCTTGTATTCGAACCACACCAGAAATGGTGTTAATCACGCGGGATAAAACGTTTTTGCGCGGCATTCACACCATTTCTGGTGTGATCCATAATTCAAGATGCACTAATTCTCTGGATCCGCCTGCACTTTGAATCGTTTATTTTAGCCAAGTTAAAAAGGTAAAAATAATCTTTATTTGTCATTCCGGAATTTCGGTACTCCGAAATATCCGGAATCCCGTGACTATGCAAAACAAATGCGCGTTATGGACCTACCAATAAGTTCACAAAAAGCAGCGTTTTGCATAGGCTATGCTTCCGCACGTGCCGGTTCTTTGCCAAAACTCATTCTCATAAATGCCAGAAGCGCTGCGAGTATAATAAAAGCGTTTACAAGCATTCCAACAAAAATTGAGCCATAATCTACAGAAAAGCCAACGACATATACAACGATAATAAAAAATAAATTAAATATCTGACTGTAAATGCTCAGCGACGTTGCGCGGTGCGAAGACGGAACGACCCTGTGGATAATGTTGCCGATATAAATATCATATGAACCGGACGAAAAAACCAGCAATGCGATGGCGATAACAACCAGCACGGCGATTTTCGTGCCAAAAATCATTGAACAAAAAAGATTGATGAAAAGATATATCAGCATAATGCTCTTCCAGCCGATTCCAGATTTTATCTGCGGATAGAAATGAGCGCCGAGAAAACCGAAAACATTCACCAGCGGATAGACAATGCCAAAATAAATAAGAGGAACTTTGGCTGCCGCCATCACGGGCTGAAAATAATTGACGAGGATTTCGTAAGTGGCGTAAACCACAGAAAAAGTGACAATGGTATTCCAAATCATTTTGTGTCTAAGAAGAAAGTGCAGACCTTCTTTCATCTGATCGAGAGATGTGCTGATGCTTTTTTCACGCAATGGTTCTTTAAATTGCAGGGACAGCACAATGCACACCAAACTCGCCAAAGCTTGAAGCAAAAAGGGCATTCTGGGATCTATGGCATAATAGATATAAGCGCCGGTTGCAGTAGCGATAATTTTGCCTGCAAAACGGCATTTTATTATCTTCGATTGGATTTTTTCATATTGCTTTTCCCTTCCCAAAGAAAGCAAAGAATCATAAACGAACGCGCCGGCAATCCCGGAACAAAAAGCGGTTCCCAAACCGTTAAAGCAATAACCGAGAAAAAACATTCCAAATGAATGGGAAAGAAAAAAGATAACATTTAAAAGCATAAAAGCCGTATTGCTCAAAACCAGAAACGACTTGCGTGAATGTTTGTCCGCCCAAATACTAAAAGGTATATCCAATATGAACGACACAAGACTGGACGCCCCCACGATCAACCCCATCTGCGCAAAGCTCATCTTGTTATTATCCAAAAGAAAAATCGCAACAATCGGCAACGAAAATTGCAACCCGTCAAAAAGATTCATCAGATAAACTTTGTTTATGTTTCCCTCCAGATTTTTTCGATCTTTGATATCCATTTTGAATTATTATTTCTGTAAAAGCTGATCGCCTATTTTGGTTTTATCATAGACTGTTTTCACAAACATCAGAAGTACCGCAAGCGCTACCAGAGCATTGATAAGCATTCCGATAAAAATCGAGCCATGATCTATAGAAAAGCCTACAACATTTATAAAAATAAAATAGGATAACATATAAATCTGGCTACGAATACTGAGCGTTGTCGCACGGTGCGAGGAAGGAACGGCTCTGTGAACAATACTGCCTATAAAAATCTCAAAAGAACCGAAAGAAAGTGACAAAAACACGACAGAGAGCAGAACTAGGACGGCAATCTGCGTGCCAAAAAACAGTGAAGAGACGAGGTCGACAAGAAGATAAAATACCATCAGATATTTCCAACTTATTTTCGATTTTATTTTAGGATAAAGGCTTGCACCGAGAAAAGAGAACGCGTTGACAAAAACATAAACGATTCCGAAGTAAGCAACGGAAATTCCCGAGGCTTGCAAAACCGGCTGGTAATAATTGAAAAGAACGTCGCATGTTGCGCACATTACAGAAAAGATAACGACCAGATTCCAGACACTCCTATTCTTTAGAAGAAATTCCAATCCTTCTTTAACTTGGTGAAAAGATTTACTGATACTTTTTTCTCTGGAAGGTTCCTTGAGATAGAAAGTCAGCACCAGACATACAGAACTGACAAATATCGATAGCAAAAATACCATTCTCGGATTTGTCAGATAGACATATGCGCCGATTGCGGAGGCAATAAGTCTTCCTGTAAAAAAATATTTCATTACTTTCGACTGTACTCTCTCATATTGATCTTCCTCGCCCAAGGAAAGCAAAGTATCATAAATAAACGCGCTGAATATTCCGGTCGAAAAAGCGATCCCTATGCCATTGAGGCAAGAGCCGAAAAAAAATAATTCGAAAGAGTTGGAAATGTAAAAAAAGATATTCGAAAGCAAAAACGCTATACTGGCCAAGATCATAACGAACCTACGAGAATATTTATCCGCCCAGATGCTTGAAGGAATATCAAAGAAAAACGGCATGACGGCAGCTGCTCCGAGAATCATCCCTATTTGAGTCCAACTCATATGACTGTCCAAAAGATAAATCACATAAACAGGCAGCGGAAACCACAATCCGTCCAGAAAATTCATCAGGCAGATCTTATCTATATTTTCCTCCAGATTTTTTCGCTCTGTTTTGTTCATTATTGCACGTAAAATATAATTTTAGGACTCACGCGTTTAAACCATATAAAATCACTTTTTTATAATTCCCGCATTGATACATTCCTTTTGTCATCTTTGTAAAGATCCCTTGTATACAGTTAAACAGTATAATCAAGGGATTCTTACCAGAATGACAAAATGTTAGTTCTATCGCGAGAAAGAAAGTATTGAAGATTGAGAAAATTTGAAATGCATAAGTCCTAAATTTATTGAAAAAATGTTTATATCAAAAACTCCTCTTTCGAGGAGCTTCGACAATTCTGAGCGGGTGATGGGAATCGAACCCACATCCTCAGCTTGGAAGGCTGATATAATAAGCCACTATACGACACCCGCAAAATGCCATATCATTTTTCACTCTCAAATTCTAACAGATAAAATACGATATGGCAAGCCTCTTTTAATACCTGTTTTAATACCAAAATTAACTTAATCCTTCAATTTGTATTCGGACCACACCAGAAATGGTGTGAACCACGCAGGATAAAACGTTCTCGTGTAGCATTTCACGCCATTTCTGGTGTGATCCATAATCCATAATGCAAAATACACTCGGGCATGTCAAGACTTTCTGCCGTCTAGATATATAACTGAGCCACACATTGCGTATGACCTAAAATATATTCGCTCGATGCAAAATCTCCCTTTCCACCACCTCGCGGTCGCGACCGTATTTGAGCATCGACAGCTCCTTGATGTTCTGCGCCAATTCCCTGTTTCCTCTGGTTGGCGGGTAGGTCTTCATATTGAATCCTTCGCTCCTGACTCCGTCCAGCATCAATTTCAGGTAAGCGTTATAATTATCAATATTGATAAGATCCTGCTCGTCGAATACCGGCGCATATTGCTTTGCCAAGAATTCCGCGTCTTCCGGACCGACGCGGAAAGAACACAGCGTCCCCACGTTTCCAAAAACGGATTTTTGAATTGGCTCCGGGAGCTGTCCCAAAAACTGATGCGCAAGAGTGAGGCAGAGGCGATATTTTCTCGCCTCGGAAAGAATGGTGGAAATACTGTCGGTCGTGAAATTCTGAAACTCGTCGATATAGAGATAAAAATCTTTTCTCTCCTCTTGCGGAATATCCGTGCGACTGAGAGACGAAATCAGCAGCTTGCCAACCAGCACCAATCCCAAAAGATAGGCGTTCGTCTCGCCGATTTTTCCCTTTGACAGATTGACCAAAAGGATTTTCCGATTGTCCATAATCTCGCGAAAATTAATCGAACTTTTTTGTTGCCCGATAATCGGTCGCATCGTGTCGTTGGAAATAAATTGCGTCAATTTGCTGGTAATGTAAGGTACCATATTCGCCAAAGCCGCCTCGCCCCCGGCCTTTTCCGCTTCTTTCTGCCAGAAATCCCGCACGACCATATTCTTGCATTTTGACAATTTGTATTTTCTAAAATCGGCATCGGACATCACCTTGGAAATCTCGATAAGAGTCGAACCGGACTCCGGATCGTCCATTATGAGCAGCATCGCGTTGCGCATATATTGCTCGAACATCGGGCCGCCGGTCTTTGAGAGGTCGTATAATTTATCAAAAACTTTTATCATTTCATTGATAACAAAAGTCTTCTGCTCGGGATAGTTGGGGTCATATTCCAAAAGATTCAGCCCCATCGGTCTGTCGATGCGAGAGGGATCAAAAAGCACCACGTCTTCCGCCCGTTCTTTTGGCACGGCTTCCAGCGCCTCCTCAATCAAATCGCCGTGCGGATCAATCACGCACACGCCCTCGCCGTTCAAAATATCCTGCCGGACCATACTGCTCAAGAAGCCGGATTTTCCGGTCCCGGTCTGTCCGATAATATACATATGTCGGCGGCGATCTTCCCTGCCCATTGTAATAACCCTGTCATCCCCGCGATAAACGCTATGCCCCAACGCCAGCCCCTTCGCAGGCATAACGGAAGGCGGCGGCGCTTGCTTCGATTTCTGCCACTTGATTGACGGTGTTCCGATAGTTCCGATCGGAAAATGAAAAAGACTGGTAAGCTCTTCGGTATTCAAGATGGACTTCTTGTTATTTTCAAAATTTCTGAAAATAAAATTGTAAACGGTCTTGCTCACAAACCTGGATTTTCTGCCCATAAAAGCCTCCACGATCTTAAAACCGTTGCCGTTGGGCATATTGAACTGGGCAAAAGAACTTTCCAAGTCCTTGAGCAGCATCTCCGCCCTCTCCTTGGTAGGCGCGGAAGTGACTAGGCGAATGTTGGTCTCGAAACCGACTTTGCCCGCCTTGTTCTCGACCGCCTTTATGGATTCCTCTTGCATGGGCGTAAGTATCGCGCCCCTTTCCTCCTCCGGCTTCTTGACAGAGCTTACCCCCATATCGATTAACCATCTGATCATCTTGATCCCGGTCGGATTGCTTCCCAAACGACCTTCGAAATTCTTGCCCTGCTGCATCATTTTGATCGCTTCCTTGCTCTCTTCTTGCCAAATGCCCCCGGCCGGTTTCATTACGACTTGAAAAGCGGCGCCTTCTCCGAGCGGCACTTTTGAAAGCGCGCTGGCAAGACCGGAAATGGGGTCCGCCTCCATATTCAAATATGTCCGGACGGGCAACACAAAATCTTTTTTCAAAACCATATAAGAACCAGCCGCGCCGCCACCCGGCACGAAAATATTATAGTCATTAACCCTCTCAATATTCGCATCCGGATAAAAACTGTGGATCTGCTTTTCCACGATAGATGAAAATTTCTTCGGAGTTCCGACATAGAAAAAAATTTCATTGCTGTCAATCGGCGTCGCGATTTCAAAAGACAAATAAAAAGGACCGTAAAGCAGCCGCGTTTTCATTTCCTCCCGAATATTACTGAGATTGGCATAGAGTTGCTCCATAACGGAAATGCTCTGCTTCCTCTCCTCCGCGCCGTCTTTCTCCCGCTGTTGCAGATTTTTGGAAACTGAGACCTGCAAGACAACCATATTGAGCGAGCGCGTTATCTTGCCCGTATTCATCATTTTTATATAGACAATCCGAATCACGGCCAAAGCCGCCAAAAGAATAATGGGGAAAATCATCCCGGACAAATTTATTTTAAATATAAGGCCGGCAAGTTCAAATGTCATACGGGGTTAAAGTAAGGAAATATAAAATAGGTCACACGCAAAATATGGCTCAAACCGCTCTTGTCAGAGCCGGGCCGAGAATCACACTCCGGCAAGTTAAGCGGATCACGCCAGAAATGGTGTGAATGCTATACAAAAACGTTCTGTCCTGTATTCCACACCATCTCTGGTGTGATCCGGATTCGATCGGCATTTCCATTATTCATATGTATAATTTCTAAACCAATAATTATAAATCATCCAATTTCTTCGCTGCCACCAATTTGTCGTGAAGCTCCCCCGACAATTGAGAATGGAGCAGATCCAGAGTGTAAGGATCGTTAAGCCCTCTGGCAACTTTGATGCTATAGCTTATCCCTTTTTGCCAAGCAAGCGCCGACAACGTTTGAATTCGCCTGTCTTCATCCATCGCCAATATGGATTTAATATCCCGCGCCATCTCCTCTGCCTTATCGTCACTGGACGAGGTCGTCGAGCTATTGGCAGCAACGGACTTGACTGTCGAAGCCATAGTCTCAATTTGATTTTCTTCTTCGATTCCTGCTTCTTTTGCCCTTTCCCGCGCAGCTTCCGTCCACCCGGGAGAATATTCCGTTTCTTCCGACGAAGAATCTGAAACTTCAGATGGACGCTCCAATCCCAACGCCGCCCTCTTTCGAGCAAGCTGTCTCTCCAGTTCTTTAATCTCCAATAACTGCGAATCCTCCGGACTTATTTGTGGCATATTTTTTAATTTATAGAGTTATTATCGGCTCATACGCACAGTACATAGTTCTGAACATGTATCATCAGTTGAAGCTCTCTGTCATATAATTCTGAATTTCGGATCACACCAGAGATGGTGTGGACCACGCAGGACAGAACGTTTTTGTATAGCATTTCACACCATCTCTGGTGTGGTCCAAATACAAAAACGGATTTCAGATTAATATAAAATTATTTCCCCCCTTCCGGCTTGGAAGCCGATTTCTTTGACTGGAAAGGTACTTTGCATTTGGTCAGCCATGCCATGATATCATCCCGTCGTTTTTCGTTTATTATAAATTCAAGAACAGCCGCGAAACCGACAATCTTGCCGGCAGCACCGGCTACCGGCAGAAACATTCCCAGTTTCAAAGCGCTTGTCATAGTACCCGTTGCGATTGCCCCTTTACCGGCAATACCCGCCATCTTATTCGCTGCCGCCCACTCTTCAACTTTTTTGCCTAAAATAATAATCGACCCCAAAACCCCCGCCACGGCAAGAAAAATTTTTATAAATTTTCCTAGTTTCTTTTTTGCCTCAAGAGACAGCTTTTTATCGCCATTACTGTCAACAATTTCCAAGTTGCCTGCCGCCGCGTCCTTTATCATCTCAGCCAACATCTTGGATACTTCGTCCAACTTTTCGATATCGAAGATCAATGAGGCGTATTGTTCACGCGAAATTCCGCTATTTTGAGAATCTATCTTCTGCAAATAGAAACATTTCAAATATTTCGATTTCTCGTCCGTTTTCTTTTTTGTATCTTCAAGAAATTCTTTAAACTTCTCGGGATTGTCTTCCTTTAATACATCTGCTGCTGCTTCAGCCATATTTCCAAGTTCATTTTGCACATACTCAAGATCCGACTCTTCCTTTTCTCTGTTTATTTTCAATTCTTCCTCGAGAGCTTCCTGCATATTCCTAATATCTTCTTGCGTGTAGCTCTCCCCTAATTCCAAGTTCTCAATGTATCGCGCCTTTGCATCCGCCGTCATTTTTTCGAAAGCTTCCTTATCAAGTTTTTCCTGCTCTTCCGTTTTTGAGGACTCCCCATTATTTTCTTGCTCCTCCTCCTTCTCCTTCTCTTCCTCGGCAAGTTTCTCCGCAATAGTCTCGCTCATCGCAGCCCCGACTTGCTCTTTCTGCTTTTCCGAAAGATTATCCCAATTCAAGGCATTTGCGACTTCTTGCAAAATTTCCGCAAACACGACATCTTTGTCATCTTTCGTTTTCGCGGCTCCATATTTTTCAAATAACTCCCGAGCTTCCGCCGAACGTTCCGCTTCCGCTGTCGGAATCTCGCCTCCAAAAAAGACTGCCATTATTTTTTCGACCGATTTTACAAACTGTCTTGCTTCTTCTTCTGTAAATTCTTCCTCTACCGAATTCTCTTTTTCTTCAGCTGTATCTTTCTCCGAATTTTCCTCTTTCGGCTCTGATTCTTGAGAGTTCTCCTGCACATTCAAAGGGTTTTTGGGAGCCACCTCTTCTTCAGACGTCTTTGTTCCCTCAATCTTATCATCAAGGGCAGCACAGATATCTCGCGTCTCTTCGTCGAGATAACGTGCGACATCGATAATTTCTTTTTGCAACTCCGGATTTATTATTGTGTTTTGTGCCTTCTCCCCTAGCTCCTTGTTCGTATTCATAGCTTTGGTAGCTTTTTCTACAACATTACCTCTAACCAGCTTCTCTGCTTCATTAGAATTAGCAGGTTCTCCAGCTTCTTTCCGAGGCATATCCTCATTTTTTGGTGGCTCTTCCTCGTTAGTACTCATATCTTTAATAATTATTGATTTTATCCCTCAACTTATCCGCCTTTTCTCTGGAAGAGATTTTGTCTATCTTGTCAAACAAAGACAGCTGCCGTTTACGGATGTCAGTCATTTTATCTTTGAAAGTCTCATAAGCCTTTCTTATTATCTCAATTTTCTCTTCCTCGGTCATTTTTTTGCTTGTATTTATGTGCCTTTAAAACGATGCGATGTTCCCTTTGTCTAACCCACCTGCACTTCCCAACCCCTATCCTTTATTTTCCAAAAGTTGTGTCATCCCGGAATTTGCGCAGCAAATATCCGGGATCCCGTTGCTAAGCCGTTAGAAATGAAATATAACACTTATCTTGCATAGTCACGGGATTCCGGATATTTCGGAGTACCGAAATTCCGGAATGACAAATAAAGATTGATTTTATCTTTTGACTTGGCTAAATAAGCAATTCAAAGCGCAGGTGAGTTCAAGTCGCTTTGCATTCGGACCATACCGGAAATGAAATGCTACGCAGAAACGTTCCATCCCGCGTGGTTCACACCATTTCTGGTGTGGTCAATTGGAGGATCCATAATTCAAAATATACCAATTATCCTCTTATCCTCAAAATATCCTCCTTGGTTTTTCTCGCCTCGTCCTCAAAGATCGCTTTGGCATCCGGGTTTTTGGAGAGAATATAATTCTCCATTTCCTCGAACATTCCGTCCGGAATTGCATTGAATTCTTTCGCTTCCTCCTCGCTGAATTCCTTCATAATCCGCAACCCCGCGCGCGAGCTGACCAACATCACAATCTCCTTCATCGTGCCCGACTTCTCATACTCTTCAAGCGCATCCAGCCCCAAAGACCTCTCAATGTCCTGCAAAATTTTATCGCTGATTAATTGCATATGTTATATTTACTTTTTATTTCTGATTGCCCTATACTATTTTCGGTTCCTATGACTATTTTCCCAAAGAATCATCATATCGTACAAACTTAAGTTATTTACCGGATTTTCTATTCCCGTAGCAAGCTCAAAAGCCTTATTTATACGGTTAATAGCCTCCGGGTCTTCAACCGTTTCTTCAAGCATCTCTCTAAACGTAAGACCTTTTAGCTCTTTGGCTGTAAGATCACCACCTTTTTCTGATTTTTTCAGCTGATCCAATGTTTGTATCAAAGTTGGAAAATCAAGAACGGGATCTTTTGTAAGCAACAGCGCTACAGTCGAAGGTATATTTTCCTTCTCTATTTTTCTATTAAGTTCATTAAAAATAATCTCTATACGTTCCTCGGAAAGATTAACGTCTTTCCCTATGTCATTATCTTCAGACGCCCTGTTGCCACTACCATTTTTTTCTAGCCTTCTAAGGCTGCTCTCGAACCACCTAAAAGAATTTTTCGCAAGTCCCTTCTCATTTTTATTCAGACCCTTATCCGTATCATCTATGTTACTATTCGCTATGTTCTTTATCTTTTCTAGCATAGACTTATATTCGGGACTATCTTCCGGTAATTCCAGCGCATTTAATTCTTGTATAGCCTTAAAAAGCTCAGCAGTTTTAGGGGAAGAAAAGCTTTCCAAGATTACTTTTCTAATTTTCCCTACTTTGATTTTCTCCGGACTTTTCCCTGCAAACACAACTAACTCATTTATAAATTCTCGTGCTTTTTCAGGATCGAATTCCATACCGAAAACATCAACTATCAAGGCCTCATCGTCAAGACCTGATGTGACCACCTCTAGTAAACAGTTTTGATACCCGTCTCCATCTTTTAAATTTCTTTTTATAAACTCTTCCAAGCTCCCCCTACCTTCGCCCTCAACATCATTAACATCTTCCGGTTCCCTTTCTTCTGTTTTCTGCCGTTCCACTTGTTCATTCAGTTCAAAATAGATATCCTCGATACCATCTTTTCCCACTGTCACCCCAAGATCGAAAATAAGCGGAACAGGTTTACCGTAGTCCTTATTAACAGGCAAGCGCGTTTGGTAATAATTCTTGCCACCTTCTCTAAAATAACGAAGAAGCACCCCGTTGTCCTTTTCTACAATAACAGGACCTCCCTCCTCAAGATCCGAAGACATAAAAGTAGAGAGATGATTTTCGTTTTCCGAAACCCTTATTTTCTGCCGTTCCACTTGTTCATTCAGTTCAGAATAGATATCCTCAATACCATCTTTTCCCACTGTCACTTTTTCATTTTCATCGTTAAAAGGCCCAGTGGACTCACCATAACTCCCAGTATTAAGCAAGCGCTGGCAATAAACCTTGCCGCCAGCTCTAAAATAACGAAGAACCACGCCTCCTTCCTTTTTTACAATAATAGGACGCCCCTCCCGAATACCCGAAAGCAAAAAGTCAGAGAGATGCTTTTCGTCGTTCCCCACACCTTTTTCATCCTTGATATCGCCAACCTCTTCCGGCTCTCTTTCTTCGATTTTTGTCTCATCTTCTTTTTTGATCTTCTCCCAATATTCCTCCACCGTAACCTGCACATCCTTCTTTTTTCTTATATCATGCCGCTCCCAAAAACCGCCTCTTCCTTCAACTCCAAGGTTGACAGTTATTATCAACACGTTCTTTGCTTTCGTAGCATCTTCCCACTCTATATCAAATCTATAGCGACCATTGCCCAAACTTTCTCTTGAACGACTAACTTTACCCTTGAAATCGGCTTCTTTGATTGCGCCGAAATGGTTGCTTTCTCCTGCCATTTCCAAAAGCCTCTTCAGAAAAAACCAGCCGTTGGTATCCTCTCTTTGTACACGATCCACATCCCTGCCGCTTATCTTCACGGCATCGGTGCTTTCGTCTTTCTTCTCCCACTTAATATTTTCATCGCCCTCTAATTTAACACTTACGCCTTTTTCAAATTTATCCAAAAAATTCCTCTTCTCCTCGGATAGTTTTTCTTGTTCTTCTTCTCGTTCTTCTCTTATCTTTTGCATCTCTCTCAAAGTAAGCACAGCATAGTATGTGCTCTCAATATTCTCATGTAATTTAACAAGCCCATTGCCGAGTGTCTCCTGTTTATTTATTTCTTCTGCCACCCCAACGAACCCCCTATCACTCAAATACAATGTCTTCATTACATTTCCCATGCCGGCAATTAGCGCTCCCTCCTCCGCCATCTTTATTAATTCTATCTTTCTGGTCTCAATCGCTTTCAGAAGATCATCTTCACTTATTGATATATCTTGCTTGGGAAATTCTTGTCGCAAAAAGTCTTTTTCTGCATCGGACAATCCTTTTCCTGTCAAAAGAGCATCCTTGCAAGCGAGAAGTGCGCTGGCTCTCCTCAAGAGATTATCAACTATCTTCTGCTCATTTAAGTCTTCTTCTTTCTTTTCTTTTTTCTCCAGAGGAGTTCCCGGTTTTTCGAGAACGTTTTCTTTCGATTCTTGAACCCCTGATTCCGTCTCTTCGATATTTTTTGGTTCTTCCGAAGGGAAAACTACCTTCTTTTTTTCCACCTCTTCTTGTTTTGCCTCCGGCTCCACTTCATCTCCACCGCTATTTTTTATTTGCTCCTGAAGTCTTTGAAACTCCTCCAACTCCAACACCAAACTTTTTAAAAGCATTAAACGAGTCGAGATAGTCAACATGTCTCCACTGGAAATCATTCCCTTATTATCCCTTTCAAGGTTCTCTGTTTC
This sequence comes from Patescibacteria group bacterium, assembly GCA_041670805.1. Classification (GTDB taxonomy): domain Bacteria; phylum Patescibacteriota; class Minisyncoccia; order JAHIHE01; family JAGLIN01; genus STD2-77. The sequence goes on along the minus strand of JBAXYM010000001.1, from coordinate 8,711 downwards.
TTTTATCATTGCCCAAGCTTTTTCTAGTGCCCCTCCGCAGTCAAATCCTTCTTGTTTCATTTCCTTCTGAATTTCGCCTAAAAAAGAAGTTATCTCTCTGTTATTTTTTATTATGTTTGTATGGAGATCTTCAGACAAAATATCCTCACTCGACTGAGAAGAATCCGCAACCTCAGCTTCTTCTTCTGGCATAGGAGTTTCTCCTTGTATGTTTTCTGGGCTTTCTCCTAACTGCTCGTTCATATTTTTACCTTAAATCTTAAATAAAAAGCATTTTATGGTCATACACGACCTAACATATTTTGGATTACGGATTTTGGACCACACCAGAAATGGTGTGAACCACGCAGGACAGAACGTTCTTGCGCAACATTCCACACCATTTCTGGTGTGATCCGGATGCAAAAATAAACATAAATCCCATTTTACAATCTCGTACTCGTGGGAGAAGACGTCTTTGATCCTCTGTCCCCTCTTGAAAGCAACGGATTTTCGGGTCCTCCCGGTCTTCCCGATGTTGATCTTGGCGATATCGATTCTTGATCGTCTCTTTGCAGAAATGCCGCGCCCATTTTTCGCATCGTGCCGCGGCTGACTATATTACGAAGGTCTCTGGCGTTTTTTATAATTCCTTTTTCTTTCAATTCGGCAAAGGCCTCACTGACCTTTTTGTCTCCCCCGATTTCACCCGTTCGAAGCAATCGGTTCATTCTTTTTACTCCTCCCATATCCAAAGTGCCGCTTCGCTTATCTTTAAAACACTCCAAAGCCCCCATATATGCGTTTCGATCTTGCGTCGAAACCGTTGCCACATTCTTACGGAGATACCTGTCCAGTTTGAGACGCTTTTCCGTAGACTTAAAAACGTTAGATTTTCCGTCAAATCCAAAAATTGTCGTTTGCGGCCTCACAAAAGTCCGTCGGGAATTTGTGTCTTGCCCGTTTATCATCTCTTTCTCTTTCTTTATCTGATGATCCTTTCGGCTATCTGCATATTCCCTTGAATTCCTGAGCCGTTCCCGTTCTGCCGCCCTTCTCTTCTCCCCTTCTTCACAATGCTTCGTCGCCGCCGCTTCAATCCTTGCAATCCTTTCATCCGCCGTCATTTTACTGGAATCTTCAAGACCCCAAATTTCTGCAAGTTGTTCTTCTTTGTCTGGCATATGGATATTTTAACTTTCTTGAATTATAGCACTTATCAAATTAAAATCAAAATGTTGTCAACGCTGTCACTATTGGCAAGCTTTTGTGTAAAGCGAAAGCGAGGTTGAAAGGCGAAGTAGCATGGCTTTAGCCTGCGCGGTTGTCCAATGCGAATAGAACGATTGTATACGTTCGTTTTTTCCGCGTGGGATAGCAGCGCAGGCTAAAGCCATGCTACTCCGTTTGGCAAATTGTATTTGGACCACATCGGAAATGGTGTGAAATGCTACGCTAAAACATTCTGTCCTGCGTGGTTCACATCATTTCTGATGTGATCCAAAATCCACGATCCAAAATTCAACGGGTGTAACCCAAACGCCACGATCGACAAACAAAAGATGCGAGCTTCATTTATAAAAAACCCTGTCTTCGTTTTTCAGATAAATATATTGTAGCGTGTCTATTTTTTCTTTATCAATCGCCTCATTTAGCAAATAGTCGAGATTTTTCGCCTGCTTTGCGGCACTCTTGGTGGTATCAAAATACAGCTTCGTGTTTTTGTCGGTAAAACCAATAAGCTCGCGGCTGCGATAACCCTTGGTTTTGAAATATTTTATCTTCAACTTTGAATTATGGCTGACCAGACCGCTAAGCTCCACGGCAAAACGGACAAAGCCTTCGTCCGCAACTTGCTCATTCAAAGCGATGGCAGAAAGAACGGAGGTTCCTCCCTGCGCCACACCCCCGGCATCTCCGGCACTGGCGTTGCCGCTTTCGCCCTCTTTTACATTCGTTTGCTTGGCGGCGGCGTTCTCGCCCACCTCTTTTTGCATCGCCGTCCGTTCCGCTTCCGTTTCTTCGGCGATTCGGGCTTCTTCCATAATCTTTATGAAATGTTTCTGCTCCTTGATAAGTTCCCCTTCGTCGGCAAGAAGAAAGGCCGCGCCCTTGTCATTCACAAAATAGCACTGGTTCCTGCACCAAATAAGCGCCATATTCTTTTCTTTCACGTTCAGAATAATCTCATTGGGAAACTTCAGCCCGACCTCGACATTTTCAATCTCGGAAAAATTTTCCGCAAGTTTGGACTTGATTTTCTTCTTGTCCACAAACAAATAGTTGTCCCCGGGAATAAAACCGTACACTTTTCCTGACATCTCATTTCTCGCGACCTCCTCCAGCTTTTCCGCAGCAGTATTTTCATTTCCAATCGTGCGGACGGTCTTTATGCGCAGCGCCGCGGAAAATATCACGACATAAAGAGACGCCAACAGCAGCAAAACGCCGCCAAGCAAAACAACCGCGCGCTTGCTTATCGCTTTTCTTCTTTTGTTTTTGCTTTTATCCCTGTGAAACTTAAGCTTCAGAGAAAATTTCGCTCTTTTTTTCTTTTTCTGCCACGACCTTGCGGCTCTTTTATTTTTTAGCTGTTTCATCAATATCCCCTCTTAATTTTTCGGATTAATTCTATAAAGTATGTAATATAATATTTCCAATTCAGCGGCAAATCTTGGCAGTGCACCAAATTGACCTCATACCCTCCGAAACCTTTTTTGAATCTGGAAAGTCCGAACCACGGATGTTTCGGATTATCGTCCACGATGCCGTAAAAATTGAATTTCCCGATTCCCCTGCGCCTCGCCTCGCATATCGCCTCCCAAAGTACAAGGTAGGAAGACGGCACTCTTGCATATTCCGACGAAGAAGCGCCGTGATGATAAAAAGCTTCATCGCCATAAAAAACGACAATGGCGCTGGAAATGATTTTGCCCTCGTATTTGGCATTAAAAATCTTAATCCGATCGTCCTGTCGAAAGGCCTCCATTTCCGATTTGATATATTCGTAGGAAAAAGGGACGAAATGATGCCTCTCCACGGTTTCCATATGAATATCGTAAAAAGCTTTCAAAGACTCCTCCGAGTCGCTCATTTCAATCGTCACGCCGTCTTTTTCCGCCCGGCGAATCAGATTGCGATGATTTTTCTTCATCTCCCGCATAAGAACTTCCTCATCCTTGCCGATGTCCAAAATCCAAGTCTTCTCGGGATGCATCATGTGAATCGGCGCATCTCTGAATTTCAAGCCGCGGAATATTTGCAAATTTTCTTCGTTTTTGAGGAAAAGAGGACTGATTCTGACAAACGCCGCTTTCTCTTTTTTGCCCAACCTTATCAAATAAGTTTTTAATTCTTCAATAATATTTATCATGTTTTTCTCGTCTGCGACAATCGGTCCGTGCGGCACAAAAAGAAAAGTTCCGCGCCGTGCCTTTACTTTGATGATCAAAGCCGCCGCTTCGATTTTTTCTCCACTGAAAAAGCCCAACCGCCAAATTTTTTCCCCGGTATTTTTATTAAACTCCCCCCAATTCCAGGAATGCAAAAAAGAATCGGGGTTGGCTTTTGTGACAAAATCATCCCACTCGGTTTTGCTGTTTATTTCGGAAATATTCATAAAGAAAAAGATTACTGATTGATAAAGCACGACCCGCACTTCCTGCCAATTGTTTTTGGCTCAAACTTATTATATTCTTGTTTTTTACAAGCTTCTTATTTGTCATCTCGAAGGAGTACTCGACTGAGAGATCTGGGAAATGCACGAAGACTTTGTTGATATTGTTTTTTTACAGTAAGATTATATTTGCATAATATTATTCACAGATTTCTCAATCGGAGTACCTCATTTCGAAATGACATCATGAAAATATTTTTTGTTAATCCCAGAACTTACACATCTGTTCTGTCATTTTTTTATTATCACCCCTCAAACCCGTTTATAAAATCTGCGACTTTCTTTGCTTCCTCCTCGTGTATATTGTGATGTGTCGGCAAATTTACACAATGCGCGCTTACTTTTTCCGCTACCGGGCAACTGCCTTTTTGATAGCCGGACTTGTTCAAATCAACCTCGATCGGTCCGACCGCTTGCGGAAACCAGTCGCCGAGAATAATATTTTTCTTGGCGGCGGCAGCGATAATATTTTTCTTGTCCGCCGCCGTTATCGTATACCAAAGAAAGATATTTTTGCAATTCGGAAGCGTTTCCGGAAGCCCCACACCTTTGACCGAAATGTTTTTTCCATATATCTTTGCAATCTTTATGCGATGCGAGTTGAATTCATCCACTTTTCCCAGTTGATGCAGCGCGATTGCCGCCAGCGCGTTGGGCATCTTTTTGGCAAAATCCTTTTGCGGTTCGCCTTTTTTCTCCTCCGCCGTATAAGCTTTGTCGAGAAGTTTCAGTTTGAAAGCAAGGAACATCATCGCTTTTCCCCACGAAAATAAATTGTAAGTGTGCAGCGCCTTGAAAGTTATAATCGGATGAAGCAGGCTCTTCCTTACAGCCTTTACGGAAGGAAACGGCAAGCCGTCGCGGATATCCTCCACTTTTTTCATCAAGCCGGCATCTTTCGCAATCACCATTCCGCCCGCCACCGCGGAGATCACCTTGTCCCGCCCGAAACTGAAAAAAGCCGCATCGGCGAACTTGCCGGTTTTCTCTCCTCGATATTCCGCTCCCAAAGAATGCGCGCAGTCCTCAATGGTTTTGAGATTGTACTTTTTCGCAATTGATAAAATTTCCGCAACAGAGGCGGGATTGCCGAAAGTATGTTGAATGATAATTGCCTTGGTTTTGCCGGTTATCTTTTCTTCCAGCTTGTCCGGATTCATATTGAAAGTCCTTTCCTCGATATCGACATAAACCGGCTTCGCGCCCAAAAGCCGGATAGTGTTGGACAGAGCCACCGTAGTAAAAGCTTGTAAAATAACCTCATCCTCTTCACCGATTTCCATCGCCTGTAAAATGGCGCAAAATCCGGACCTTGCCTGATCAAAACTTACCGCCTTTTCCGCGCCCATATATTTTTCAAAAGCCCTTTCCAACTTTCCTATATTTTTCCCGTCCTGCAAGCTCTTTCCGTCTCCCCAGAAAAAGTATCTACAAGCGATCAAAACATCCCCGAGCGTATAGTTGGGAGCAAAGGCGGCGGCTATCGGCATAAATGATTTAGGCATCTTCTTTTTTCTTATCTTCTAAAAGTTTCTTCATCACGACCCCCGCGCCGCGGCTCTCAAAAAGCACGACGGAGTCCGCTCCCAATCTTTTTTTAACCTCTTTTTTCATTTTATCAAAATCTTTTTCAAAAATAAAATTGCATTTTTGGTATTTATTCCTTATTTCTTTATCTTCCTGCTGCAAAATGAAAGCAAAATGGCACACGTCGTCGGCTTTCTTCCAGATTTTACGATGAACCTCTTTCGAATTCTTGCCCAGCTCATCGATGCCCGGGAAAACCAGAATTTTTTTGTATTCGGGATAAGCGTCTTCCATATATTCCAACGCCGCAATCACGCCAGTAGGGTTGGCACTGTAGCTGTCATCGATAAAGACAGCGCCCTTCACCCCCTCCTGTTTTCGCATCAGATATTTGCTCCGGGGATCAAGGCTGGAAACCGCCTCTTGTATTTCCGGAAGAGTCATTCCCAGTTTCTCCGCGACGATAATGGCGGAAAGCAGATTCTCGATATAGTGCTTGCCCAATATATTGACCCGAAACGCCGCACCCTTATATTCAAACTCGACAAAATCCGGACTGACCCTGATATTTTCCGTCAGACTCTTGGAAAAAATCTCCACATCTTTCACCTTGTATCCGGTTCGGGGCTTCATCTTGTCCGCCTGTTCGTTGATAACCGCAAATCCGTCTTCGGGCAGACTTCTAACCAGTTCGAACTTCGCCCGCTTGGTGTTCTCGATTGAACCGAAAAGATCAAGATGCTGTTCGTTAAGCCCGGTAATAATGCCGGCGAAAGGTCGAGCCAAACCGCAAATTTCCTTGATTTCACCGATTCGATACGCCCCCATCTCGCAGATGAAATAATCAAAGTCGTCATTCACGTCTTTCAAAATCGTGTTCGCCACACCCATATTGGAATTATTGTTTCCCTGCGTTTTCACGACTTTATATTTTTGCGACAGTATCGCGTCCAAAAATTCTTTCGTACTCGTCTTGCCGAAGCTGCCCGCGATTCCGATTGTCTTCACTTTTTTCATCCCCGCCATTTTGAGACGGGCCCTATTGAGAATCTTTTTCTTTTGATAATCAGAAATAGGAGTAACTATGAGTATCGCTAAAAGCAAGAAGATGGGAATGAGGATTACCAGCGACAAAAGGTAAAAAGCGAACAGGACAAGGAAATCCAAGCTATAGACTATTTCAATAGACTGCAATAAATGATTCGTCACGAAATATATAAAAATCGAAAAAAGCAAAAAGTACAGAACCAAAACCAGAGCTATTTTGACTGTCGGCTTAGGTCTCAGGAAAGCGCGATTTTTGATACCGATCAGGAGCCGAAAAAAAGAATAAAGAAAAACCAAGGGGGCAATTCCACCCAGTAGCAGGACGAAAAAGACCGCAACCACGCGGGCTGTAGCCGGAAAAAGCAAGCCGAGCAAGATAAAAACCGCCAACACCACGCCAAGGTCGGAAAAATTCAATCTCGAATTCTCTCGCATGTGCGACTTCATCCTGTCCAAACGATATTCCTTTATCTGAAAAAACCACAAGAAAGACAACGTATCTTTCAAAAATTTTACTCCGAAAAGGATAAATGTTATAAGAATTAAGATTTGGATTTTAGTCATTTTCTTATCTGAGATTTAATAATTTTCTGTCGCGCACTGCATTATGAAACCAAATGCACTACCCTTGATTTGTTCCGAAAATCGTACCCGTTAAAATACACAATCAATATCTGTCATTTCGAAATAAGGTACTCCGATTGAGAAATCTGTGAATAATACTATGCAAATATAATCTTACTGTAAAAATAACATCGGCACAGTTTCGTACATTTCCCAGATCTCTCAGTCGAGTACTCCTTCGAGATGACAAATAAAATTAGTCAAGTTTCGGTATCGGAATTGCCACGTCGTCTGGAGTACCTATTATTTATTACCCGCACCGTTCTCCAAAAACATTCGCGCAAACTCTTCAACATTATTATACACCGCGGAATGATTCGCCTCTTTAATGATAAACAAACTCGAACCTTCAATCATATTGTGTATCAGCTCCCTATCCGATAGCGGCGTGGAATGGTCGTTCTCTCCCCAAATCAAAAGCGTCGGCACTTTAATCTCGTCAAGCAGGGGAGTCAGATCTTCGGCAAGCGCATTTTTCATAACCCCTTTCATGCGCGGACTGGCGCTGACATAATCCTTTTCCCGCACGATTTTATATAAAAATTTCTCGGCATATTTCTTCAGGCTTGATAAAAAAGGCAGGCTGAAAATCGCTTTTCCGACCTTCGATAGAAAGAAAAAAAACTGCTGCCTTTGTGTGAGTGGATGCTTGATGCCCGCCGCCCCGGTCAGTACCAGCTTTTTAAGATCATTCGGATACTCCACCGCATACTTAATGGCGATTCTGCCGCCAAAAGAGTGTCCAAGCAAAATCACTTTTTTGTTATTCTTACTAAACGCCTTGCCATTATTTTGGACGGCACCCTCGATAATATTCTTCACCAACTCAAACCCCGTTTCCCTCTGCGCAACGCACTTCACAAATTCCTTTGTAAAATCAACGTAATCGTCGATTTTCCAATCCCCTTGCGGTTCCTCGCTCTTCCCGAACCCGGGCAAGTCGGGAATATAGAATTTATAATTACTGTCGCCTTTCAGAATCGCCTCCGCCGTCGCCACATATCTGTCCGAAGAAACGCCCCAGCCATGCAACAAAACCACCGGGGTCTTCCCGTCTCCGACTATTTTGTAGTTTATAAAAAGCCCTTTGATTTTTACCTGTCTTTCTTGCATATGGTTTATTATTTAAGATACTCTCCCGATTTTGTCTCGAAAACCGTACCTGGCTTGAGTCGACTCTCAACGGTACCGAAACGCTTTTCTTTGTCATCTCGAAAGCCGTACTCGGCTTGAGAGATCTATAAACTTTATTTATCTCACCGCCCTTTATATTTCGCCTTCAACTCCTCAACAATTCCCCGAATTTCAGTCTCCCCGATTCCTAAATCCTCAAACAATCCAACGCTCAAATCCTTTAAACCGGGATTTACGCTTTTTATCAATTCAGTTTTCTTTTTCCTGCTCCATTTTTTGATTACTTTTTCTCTCTCAAGAGTGCTATATACATTATCAGACTGTTCAAAATATATAAGATATTTCAGTTTATATTTCGCCGTAAATTTGCAACCAAAACCGTTTTTATGCTCAATTATCCTTCTAAGAATATCATTAGTAAAACCAACATAAAAAACGTTCTTGGGATAATTGGTTAATATATAAACATAAAAATGATATTCCTTCTGCATGGATTTACTTTATTTTGTCACCTCGAAAGCCGAATTTAGACTAAGAGGTTTGTAAACTAAATAAATATCCTATTCATTAATTGTCATCTCGAAGGAGTACTCAACTGAGGGATCTGGGAAATGCACGAAAACTTTGTTGGTATTGTTTTTACAGTAAGATTATATTTGTATAGTATTATTCACAGATTTCTCAATCGGAGTACCTCATTTCGAAATACCTGTTAAAAGAAACA